>JAZQCK010000071.1:0-67542 GCA_045546255.1 Lachnospiraceae bacterium
ACTTCCGGCATCAGCGTTTCATATTCACTGTCACTGACATAAGGCGGATTGGATGCGACCAAATCGAAGCTGGTTCCTTCTTTCAATGCTTCAAAAAGATCCGACCGAAGGAAATCAATTTCGCAGTGATTATCTTCGGCATTTCTCTTTGCAACTGCCAGTGCATCATCTGAGATATCAATTGCCATAACACGAGCATCTTCTCTCGCATGCTTAACGGCAACTGCAATGGCTCCGCTTCCCGTGCAAAGATCCAAAAGCGTTCCTTCTTCCGGCAAGCGTTTCACTGCTTCTTCCACCAGGATTTCCGTATCCTGCCTTGGGATCAGAACATTTTCATTGACATAAAACGGAAGTCCGTAAAACTCCGTGGTTCCAAGGATATACTGCGCCGGCTCATGCAGGCATCGTCTTTCGATCCACTCACGAAAACACTGCTCTTCTTCCTCTGCCATGCTCCGCTCAGGATTTAAAAGATACTGTGTCCGGTCAATCCCCGCCGCGGCTTCCAGAAAAAGAAAACTATCTGTTTTTGCATCAGTAATCCCCACTTCCGTTAAACGGGAGATGCCAAAAGCAAGCGCTTCTTTTACAACCATGACATTGTCTCTTCATCCGCTTTTTCCGGATGTTCCGGTTCTTCCGTTGGAGCAGCGATGACATCTTCAATCGTTTTTTCCTCTGTATCGATCACAATCTCTTCGGTTTCGAAAAGATCGTCGATTCCTTCCTGATAGGCTTTCCAGTCAAAGACTGCTTCCACCGATGCAATGCCGACTTCCACCATATCTTCTGTCGGTTCCTTTGTTGTCAAACCCTGCATCCACATGCCCGGTCTTGAAAGCACATAGGCTGCTTTGCTGTTAGAGTTTCCTGCCCATTTAATAAATTCAAAGGAAACTCCTGCGATCACCGGGATCAGTAGAAGCCGGATCAGAAGGCGCAGCCATACCGTATCAACTCGGATAAAAATAAAGAAGATGATACTGATAAAAAGAACAAAGAAGATGAAACTGGTTCCGCATCTTCTGTGCTCTTTGGAAGATTTCATAACGTTTTCCACATTCAGCGGAAGACCGCTTTCAATACAGTTAATGCATTTATGTTCTGCTCCGTGATACATGAAGGTGCGTTTGATATCCTTCATGCGGGAGATCAGTGCAATGTAGCCGATAAAGATCGCCAGTTTGATCACGCCCTCGATGACTGCAAGCAGTGCACTGGAGGTGATGTTCGTAAACTTTAAGATCAGCGCAGAGACAACATACGGCAAAACAATAAACAAAGCGATGGCAATGATCAGCGCAAACACAATGGTAAAGACCATCACCGCGCTCTCACCTTTGGACTTGAATGTCGAATCGATCGTCTTGTCCAGTTTGCCGTTTTCTTTTTCGATATCGTCCTCATAAAAGCTTGCGGAAAACGTCAGCGTTTTAATTCCCAGCACAAGAGAACTGATAAAGGAAACAACACCGCGGATGATCGGCCATCCGAGGACCTTGGCCTTCTTTGTCAGATTTTCATATTTACTTTTCCCGACTTCAATTTCACCGTCGGGTCTGCGGACAGCAACGGCAACGTCTTCGTCATGGCGCATCATAACGCCTTCAATGACTGCCTGTCCGCCGATATTCGATGATCTGCCTTTTTTCTTCATAATAAAAAACAAGATTGAGAAATAATCTCTGCATACGCAAAGAAGACTTCTCAATCTTAAGTCCCTTTTGGCTATTTGTTTAAGTTATACTTCTTGTTGAACATCTCAACACGACCGCGAGCCTGTGCAGCCTTCTGCTGTCCTGTGTAAAACGGATGGCATTTTGCACATACTTCCACGTGGATATCTTCTTTCGTAGAACCAGTTGTGAAAGTGTTGCCGCAGTTGCATGTTACTGTAGCCTGATAATAATTTGGATGAATTCCTTCTCTCATCGTTCTTTCTCCTATTTCTTGTTCGAAAAACTTTTAACTCTTCGAATCTGTATTTGCTTTGCAGCCTTGCTAGTATATCACAGCCAATATATCCCCGCAAGCAGTATTTTTCATCTTTTCAGGAAGTTTTCACAAGGGAAAGCTGCTTCTTATAAAGCTTTTCGGCAGCAATTTTACATCAGTTTGATCTTACGGATCATATTGACAAATTCATCGTTCGACCGGGTGCGTGCAAAAAGATCTAAGATCTTCTCTGTCGCCTCATCAGCCCTTAAGCCGCCGGTCGCTTTGCGAATGATATAGACAGCCTCCTGCTCTTCCTGATTTAACAGCAGATCCTCTCGTCTTGTTCCGCTCTTTGCGATATCGATCGCCGGGAAGATTCTCTTTTCCTGGAGTTTTCTATCGAGGATCAGTTCCATGTTGCCGGTTCCTTTAAATTCCTCGTAGATGACATCATCCATCTTGCTTCCGGTATCGACAAGGGCCGTTGCAAGGATCGTAAGACTTCCGCCTTCACGGATATTTCTTGCAGCACCGAAGAAGCGTTTCGGCATATGAAGAGCTGCCGGGTCAAGACCGCCGGAAAGGGTTCTTCCGCTCGGCGGGACTAAGAGGTTATAAGCTCTTGCAAGTCTTGTGATACTGTCTAAAAGGATGATAACGTCTTCTCCATGCTCGACCAGACGCTTTGCACGTTCAATCACCATTTCCGAAACTCTCTTATGATGATCCGGCAGTTCATCGAAGGTGGAATAGATTACTTCCACATTATCTCCGACGATTGCCTCCTTGATGTCAGTGACTTCCTCTGGTCGCTCATCGATCAAAAGGATCAGAATATGGACTTCCGGGTTGTTCGTCAGGATAGACCGTGCGACGCCTTTGAGCAGCGTTGTCTTACCTGCTTTCGGAGGAGATACGATCATGCCCCTTTGTCCTTTGCCGATCGGAGAGACCAGGTCAAAGATCCGCATCGCCAGATTCTTTTCAGATGTTTCAAGTCCCATTCTCTCGTCCGGGAAGATCGGGGTCAGGTCTTCAAAGTTTCTGCGCTTTGCCGCTTCGCTTGGAAGAAACCCATTGATGCGGTCTAAGTGAAGAAGCGCTCCAAACTTTTCATTCTGCGTTTTAACGCGCACCTTGCCGAGAAGAATGTCTCCGGTCTTTAAACCAAAACGTTTGATCTGGGACGGAGATACATAGACATCATCTTCGCCAGGCAGGTAGTTGTCGCAACGAATAAAACCGTAGCCATCAGGAAGGACTTCCAGGATTCCGTTCGCAACTTTCCCGGAATCGAGTTTGTTTTCCTCCTCTTTTGTCATACCGGTTTCTTCTTCCCGTTTCTTCTCTTCCGACATCATTAAGATCGCTTCGATCACATCAGCTTTCTTCATGGATGAAGCGCCTTTGATCCCATTCGTTTTCGCAATCTCTCTCAGCTGAACGACCGGAAGACTCTCTAATTTTTTCCTCATAAAATTCCTTTCAATCTATATACAGTTTTCAAATAAGTTCTTGTTACTCTTTGGGAATAATTTTGAATCATTAGAAATTTAGAGTGCCTTTTATGCAGAACATAAATCGGCTTAAACTGGATTATAAACAAAAAAAATTGAAAAAGCAAGGTTTATGTGCTACCCTAAAATTCCGAGAAAAACAATAAGAATGGGGATTTTTTATGATTACAGATTCCAATACGATATATAAGCTGATGATCCTCTATATGCTGAATCGTTTGGATTCTCAGCTTACGAATTCACAGCTTTCCAGCTTTTTTATTTCAAAAGAATATACCGATTATTTTAATATCCAGCAGACACTTTCCGATCTGGTCGCTTCCAAGTTCGTGGAAAAAGTGACGATTCGAAACACTTCCTATTACAGCATTACGCCGGAAGGATACGAATCACTGACCTTCTTTAAAAACCAGATTCCGAAAGGTGCTCTGGAGGATATCAACTCCTACTTGGAGGAAAACAAGTACGCTCTGAAAAACGAAGTCGGAACACAGGCAGATTACTATCGACATACAAACGGAGACTTCATCGCACATTGTCAGGTCATGGAAGGCCGTTCTCTCTTATATGAGATCAATATCTCCGTTCCGAGTGAAGAAGAAGCTTCCCGCATCTGCAGCAACTGGCGCGGTTATTCCGAAGAACTGTATGCAGTGATCATGAAATCGCTGCTCCAATAATATGATCATTAAAAGTGTTGAACTTGAAACTGTATTAGGACCAACGAGCCAGCTTCCGGCATCTACTCTGCCGGAGGTTGCTTTTGCAGGCCGTTCCAATGTTGGGAAATCCTCTTTGATCAACGGCCTCTTAAATCGAAAAAAACTGGCGCGGACCTCATCGCAGCCAGGCAAGACTCAAACAATCAACTTTTATAATGTTAATAAGGAATTGTTCTTTGTGGATCTCCCTGGTTACGGTTTTGCGAAGGTGTCGAAAGAAGCACAGGCGAAATGGGGAAAGATGATCGATAACTACCTCATGAATTCTAAAACGCTGAAGGCCGTCTTTCTTTTGGTCGATATCCGCCACGAAGTGAAGTCCAGTGATAAGGAGATGTTTGAATGGATCAAAGCCAGCCCTGCTCTTCCAGTCGTTATTGCGACCAAAGCAGATAAGATCAAACGCAACCAGCTTCCAAAGCAGCTTAAGATCATCCGCGAGGGATTAGGGTTTAAAAACGGCGAGGTCCCTCTGATTCCATTTTCCGCAGAGACAAAACAGGGACGCGATGATATCTTGAATCTGATCTCAGAGATCATCTCTTCTGACAAATAAGGATTCATGTGGATAATCAATCAGTAAATACACCTGCATACGGATTTTAATTCACATACAAAATGGGCATGATCACATGCCCATTTGTTTTACATTTCTTATTGTTGCAGGCTTATCCTAAAAGATGAAACCATTAGACTTGTTCAAAGATTTCAATGACTTTATCTTTTAAAACTTCCTCTTCCGGTCCGAAAACGATGGCCGCAAATCCGACTGCAAGTCCGCCGCCTTCATGCGCTTCTACGTTCAGACCATTACCTGTCGTTGAGAAGGTGGTAACAGGTCCTGCTTCACGGATATAGCCTTTTACATGTCCGATCAGTGCGCCTTCGCTATCCAGCCAGCTTTCAAGTTCATTGATCGCTTTTTCCATTGCGGCTTTCACTTCAGCAACCGGTTTTACGAGATCTTTCTCAAAGGAGCAGATCGTAGCGCCTTCATGCTTGTGTGTTTCAACGATTTTATAACCAGCCACTTCATACGTATGTCCATGGTCGTGGTCATGATGATCATGCTCGTGGAAATCATGATGGTGATGGTCGTGATCATGCTCATGGTGATGGTCATGACAGCCGCAGTCATCATCGTGGTGGTGATGGTGTTCATGTCCTTCATGATCATGATGATGGTGATGATGGTCATGGCCCTCATGATCATGATGGTGATGATGATGCTCATGTCCTTCGTGATCATGGTCATGGCAGCCACAGGTACAATCTTCCGGATGCTCGGTAACTTCTTCTATCTCTTCCGGGCGTTTTTCTTCACTCATGTGTATGCCCTCCTACTTGTTCTTGATTTCCGCAATGATCTCTCTGCAAACCTTAGCGGTGCCTTCCTGATCATTGACAGCAGAGATGCGATAGATCTTCGCATTTGTCTTTTCTTTCACGCCTGCTTCGACTTTATCCAGTGTCTCCGCATCTGTTGCATCAATCTTGTTCATCAGAACATAATCAGCTGCTTCAACCTGATCATCGATCAGTGTTCCTACAACAGGAACCAGCTTCAGCCAGCGTCTGGAGTCTAAGATATTAAAGATCGTGATGCTCATATCTTCGTCATAATACTCATGAAGCTGAGCTGCGACATCGCCCGGACGTGCAAGGCCTGTTGTCTCTAAGATGACCCATTCCGGATGCATCTTTTCTTCCATCTGTGCAAGGGAATCCATTAAGGATCCTGCAATGCTGCAGCAGACACAGCCATTAAAGAGTTCGGTAGTATAAAGTCCGGTATCCTCTGTAAAGGCAGTATCGATACCGACCTGACCAATCTCATTTTCAATGATGGCAACTTTTGTGCTGCCGTCAGCTCCGCCTTCCGCTTCGATCATCTCTTTTGCCAGCGGGATTAATACGCTTGTTTTTCCGGATCCTAAGAATCCGCCTAAGATTATAAGTTTGATAGTAGGTCCCTCCTTCTAAGGTGAACTATTTCACCATATCTTTTGTCACTGTAAATTTCTTAATTGATGAATCTGACGGTATCTCGTACATCTTATCCATCATAATATCTTCCATAATACTGCGAAGTCCTCGCGCTCCGATCTTGCGGTCTAAGGCTTTCTTCGCAACTTCTCTGACTGCATCCTCTTTAAATTCCAGATCAACATTATCCAGTTTGAAGAGGGCTTCATACTGTTTGATCAGCGCATTCTTTGGCTCCTTCAGGATCCTCACCAGGTCTTCTTCCGTCAAAGATCTCAACGCAACGACCACTGGAACACGTCCGACAAATTCAGGAATGATACCGTACTTGATCAAATCCTGCGGCATAACGGTCTGGAAGAGATCGTCGATTTCTTCTCTGGAATCGGAGAAAATCTCAGCTCCAAAGCCCATGCCCTTTTTGTCAACTCTGGACTCAATGATCTTTTCAAGACCTGCAAATGCACCGCCACAGATAAAGAGGATATTCGTTGTATCGATGTGAAGCATATCCTGATTCGGGTGTTTTCTTCCGCCCTGCGGAGGAACGGACGCTTCGGTACCCTCTAAGATTTTAAGGAGTGCCTGCTGAACGCCTTCACCGGATACATCTCTTGTGATGGAAACGTTCTCGCTCTTCTTTGTGATCTTATCGATCTCATCGATATAGACGATTCCGTACTCTGCTTTTTCAATATCATAATCTGCTGCCTGGATCAGTTTCAGCAGGATGTTTTCCACATCCTCACCGACATAACCAGCTTCCGTCAGCGTCGTTGCATCTGCAATCGCAAACGGAACATTTAAGATTTTCGCCAACGTCTGAGCCAGAAATGTTTTTCCGGAGCCAGTCGGGCCCAGCATTAGGATATTGCTCTTTTGCAGTTCCACATCCAGCTGGTCCCTGGAAAGGACGCGTTTGTAATGATTATAAACCTGTACGGAGAGGACTTTTTTTGCCTCGTCCTGTCCGATGACATACTCATCCAGAAAGGCTTTGATCTCTTTCGGCTTATGCAGCTTGATATCTAATTCTTTAGATGATTTCCGTTTTTTCTTCTGTGAGGACGTCTGTGGAACAAAGTTCATGTCATAAATGTCCGCACAAGTCATGACACAGTCCGGACAGATATAGGCAGAACCAGACGGGCTTGCAATCAGCTGCTCGCCTACCTCCTCCGGCGTCCTCCCGCAAAAGGAGCACTGCGGAATATCATAATTTCCGTTTCTTCTTGTTGCCATAGATTAAGCCTCGTGGTTTTCAATTACAGCATCGATTAGGCCATATTCTTTTGCTTCCGTAGCGCTGAGCCAGTTATCACGTTCTGTATCAGCCTCAATCGTCTCGAGCGGCTTTCCAGTATTCTCAGAAAGGAGTCTGTTCAGGTTATCACGGATCTTTAAGATATGATCTGCATTGATCTTAATATCAGATGCCTGACCCTGTGCACCGCCGGACGGCTGATGGATCATGATCTCCGCATTCGGAAGTGCGAAACGTTTTCCTTTTGTGCCGCCTGCAAGAAGGAATGCGCCCATGCTGGCTGCCATACCGATGCAGGTCGTAGACACATCACACTTTACATACTGCATTGTGTCGTAAATTGCCATTCCTGCTGTCACAGAGCCACCCGGGCTGTTGATATAGAAATGAATATCCTTGTTCGGATCTTCGCTCTCTAAGAACAGAAGCTGTGCAACAACAAGGCTAGCTGTTACATCATTGACCTCCTCGCTTAAGAAAACGATTCTCTCTTTTAAAAGTCTGGAATAAATATCATAGGCTCTTTCGCCTCTGCTGGTATCTTCAATTACTGTTGGAACTAAACTCATTTGTTACCTCCTGTTTCAAACTTCTTCGATGCATAAAAGCCGGTAATCCCGGCCTTTATGTATAATCAGCCTTTTTATAAATAGCAGGCCTTATGATTGCGTTATGCTCTTGTTTTATGATCGGATTATTCTGCAGCTTCTTCTGCCGGAGCCTCTTCAGTTTTTTCTTCTTCAGCAGGTTTTTCTACTGCAACACCGTTCTCATAAACAAAGTCTGCTGCCTTGGATACGGCAATGTCAGTTTTCATACCGTCCTTTTCTTTATCGGAAAGGAGCTCTTTTGCTTTCTCGATGTCCATGCCGTACATATCAGCCATCTTCTTAATCTCAGCTTCCACATCTTCGTCAGTTACTTCGATATTTTCTACTTTTGCGATTTCTTCAAGAACCAGTCTTTCTCTGATGGTCTGAAGTGCGTGCGGACGGATATCAGCCATGAATTTTTCCGGAGTCTGTCCTACGAGCTGCAGGTACTGATCCATGCTGATTCCCTGGCTTTCCATTCTGTATGCAAAGTCATCTGCGCTCTGACGAGCCTGCGCATCGATCATCAGCTCTGCAACATCCATCTGTGCATTGTCTGCGATCTTTTTGATGATCTCACGCTCTGCATCTGCTTTGGCAGATTCTTTCTTTCTGTCTTCGATGCCTTTTCTGATGTCCGCCTTATACTCTTCTAAAGTTTCAAACTCGGATACTTCTGCTGCAAATTCATCATCCAGTTCCGGAAGTTCTTTTGCTTTGAGGTCATTCAGTTTGCACTTGAAGACAGCCGGTTTTCCTTTCAGTTCTTCTGCATGATAGTCTTCCGGGAAAGTAACGTTAACATCGAATTCATCGCCGATGTTATGTCCGCAGATCTGATCTTCAAAGGTATCAATGAAGGAATGAGAACCTAAAGTGATCGTATAGCCTTCTGCTTTTCCGCCGTCAAACTGCTTGTCGTCAACATAACCGTCAAAGTCGATGTCTGCAATATCGCCCATCTGTGCCGGACGTCCTTCCACCGGAACGCGGCGGCTGTTCAGTTCTCTTGTTCTTTCGATATCCTGATCAACTTCCTCATCGGTAACTGTAAGGTCTGTTGCAGTGTACTCGATTCCTTTATACTCACCTAAGGTAACTTCCGGCTTTGTAGCAACTGTTACAACATAAGTAAAGTCTTTTCCTCTTTCGATATCGATATCATCAACAGACGGCTGAGATACGATCTCAACTTCTTTCATGGCCTCATCATAAACATCCGGATAGGTATCGGAGATCAGGAAGTTTGCAGCATCCTCATAGAATACTTCTACGCCGTATGTTTTTTCGATCATCTTCTGCGGAACTTTACCTTTTCTGAAACCAGGCATAGAAACCTGATTTTTGATCTTGTGATATGCTCTTGTGATCGCTTCTTCAACTTTATCAGCTTCCACTGTAGCAGTGATCTTAGCTAAGCTTTTTTCTAATTTTTCAACATTTACGTTCATTTAAAACTGTTCCTCCTTGGGGTTCTTTATGTGCTTTCGAAGCTTTTGCGGTAAGCAGTCTATGCACAGAAAAAGTTTCGAAAGCACATCCACTTACGCAATTGTGTATTCTAACATAGGAATGGAAATTAAGCAATTTATTTAAGCAGTATTTTTTTATTCGATGACAGCCTGGGTGACAAGGAGACGGCAAGGTGAGCACGTCAGGGCGAGAAGGCAGCCTGGGCTGTTCTTTTGTCACCTTCCCGGGTAGTCAATTCTAAGCAACGTTAAACCTCTTGCCGGTGCCTTCGGTGCCGAAAGACGTCTGTCACAGCTGTCTAAAATTTCTTTTACATGTTCCGGTGGATAGATGCCCATGCCAACCTTTTCCAGCGTCCCTGCGATGATCCGGACCATGTTGTAAAGAAAGCCATTTCCCGTGATCGTAATATGAACAAGCTTCGGGCGGAAATCTCCGGGAGACAGGGGACGGTTCTTTGTCTCCAGATATTCATATTCCAGGTCAATCGAATGGATCGTCCGAATCGTGCTTTTTTGCTGACCGCCGGAAGATGAAAAGGCTTTAAAGTCATGCTCGCCGATCAGATATTCAGCTGCCCTCCTCATTTTTCCCACATCCAGCTCATAATAAACATAGTCAGTATAAAGGCGATGCAGCGGCAGATTCACCCGACTGTTTAAGATATTGTATTGATAGGTCTTTGCACAGTCCGTATAGCGCGGATGGAACTCTGCCGAAACCTCCTCGCTTTTTACGATCTTGATATCATCCGGCAAAGACTGGTTTAATGCCAACGCAATTTTTTCGGCCGGAATTCGGGTATTCGTATCAAAGATGGCAACATTTCCCAACGCATGAACGCCGGAATCTGTCCGGCTTGCCCCTATGATCGTGATCTCTTCTTTCAGTAGTTTAGACAAGTGTTTATTGATCACTTCTTCTACCGCAAGCCCATTCTTCTGTACCTGCCAGCCGACATAATTCGTTCCATCATATGAAATTATTAATTTGATCCGTTTCATAGCCCATTCATCATACCATAAAAAAGGTGACAAAAGAACCGTCCCCTTGTCACCTTTTAAAGAATGTGCTATACTCCAGAAAACGAACACTTGTTCGCTTTTCGTAAAAGGAGGCAGACTTAAAATGGATGCGAGGAGAAGACGGACCTATGTCAAAGTCCTTTCCGTTTTCGATAATACCGGCTTTATGCAGCCGAAAAAAATAATATGGGATAACGGCAGAGTTTCAGAGATCGAAAAGGTGCAGGATTTCCGTCCTTCCACCTGTATCGAACGAGGCCTTCCGGGAGACTGCTATACAATTGTGATCGGAGGCGAAAAACGGCTTTTGTTTTTCGAACGCTCAGACAAACGTTTTGCAAGCACCTTCGGACGATGGTTTTTCGAGGAGTATGAGGTATAATAAAAACCGTGGAACGAACAATCATCGCGATTGATCTAAAATCTTATTATGCGTCTGTCGAAGCCAGTGACAGAAAATATGATCCGCTGACAACCAATCTTGTTGTTGCGGATGATTCTCGTACAGAAAAAACAATCTGTCTTGCGGTCTCTCCTTCATTGAAAGCCTATGGCATTTCCGGAAGAGCCCGCCTTTTTGAAGTCATACAGAAAGTAAAAGAGATCAACCATGAACGCTTTCAAAAGGCGAAAGCGCTTGGCCTCTTGCCGCGCGATGAAAAAGGGCGCTATCACTTTGTCTCTTCTTCGTTTGATGCAGAGGCTCTGGCTGCTGATCCATCCTTAGAACTTTCCTATATCGTTGCCCCGCCCCGCATGCGGCTCTATGAAGAAATCAGTACCAAAATCTTTTCCATTTATCTGAAATTTGTCTCTGCAGAAGATATCCACGTCTATTCCATTGATGAGTGTTTTATTGATGTGACAACTTATCTGAATACATACCGGATGAGTGCACATGAACTGGCAATTACAATGATCCGGGAGGTCTTATATACGACCGGGATCACGGCTACTGCCGGAATCGGTTCCAATCTCTACCTTGCAAAGATCGCAATGGATATCGTTGCAAAGCATGTGCCGGCAGATAAAGACGGCGTCCGGATCGCGGAACTTTCGGAACAAAGCTACAGGGAAAAGCTTTGGTGTCACACCCCGCTGACGGATTTTTGGCGGGTAGGGCCCGGGATTGCGAGACGAATGGCGGCTCTTGGCTGCTACACGATGGGTGACATTGCCCGCTTAAGCATAAAAAATGAAGATGCTCTCTATAATGCGCTTGGCATCAACGCAGAGCTTTTGATCGACCATGCCTGGGGCTGGGAGCCGACAGAAATAAAAACAATCAAATCCTACCGCCCGCAAACAAATTCGCTTTCTTCCGGGCAGGTTCTGATGGAGCCCTACCCCTTTGAAAAAGCCCGTCTGATCGTGAAAGAGATGACCGAACTTCTCGTTCTGGATCTGGTAAGGAAGGGCCTGGTCACAAAAAAGATGGTGCTCACGATCAACTACGACCGAACCTCCATTCAATACGAGCATCAGGGAAGAACTGCGAAGGACTCCACCTTTCGTGTGACGACAACAGGAAAAAGATATAAAGGTCCCGTGTCCGTTGACTACTACGGACGCCCGGCGCCAAAGTATGCCCACGGAACCGGAAACTTAGACCGCTGGACCAGCTCTACCAAACGGATCCGCGAGCTAATGACAGAACTTTATGACAACATTGTCGACCCGGATCTCTTGGTAAGGAGAGTTACGATTGCTGCTGTAAACCTCATTCCGGAAAACAGCATCCCACCGGAAGAGCCTGAGCAGCTTAGCTTTTTCGAAGATTTTGCCGTCAAAGAAAAAAGACGTGCCGAAGAGGACGCTGCTGATGAAAGAGAAAAAAGACTTCAGAAAGCCACGCTTGCGCTTCAGCAGAAATTCGGAAAAAATGCTGTGCTAAAAGGTATGAACCTAACGGAAGGCGCAACGACCAAACTGAGAAACAACCAAATTGGAGGCCACAGGGCCGGAAGCGAAGATGAAATGAAACCAAAACATACGGCCAACGAAAATGATCAGGAGGAAACGCAGTGAACGATGCACGTATCTTATATGGCGATATCATAGATCTGCCCCACCATCAGTCTTCTGTGCATCCGCACATGAGTCTTTATGACCGCGCCGCACAGTTTGCTCCTTTCGCTGCACTCACAGGCTATGATGATATGATCACAGAAGAAGCCAGGGAAACGGGCCTTAAAATGGCACAGAATCTAAAACGTCTGAATGCAAAAATTAAAGTAATCTCTGATATGCTGGAATCCGGGAATCACCCTACACTTTCCTTTACTATCTTTGTGCCGGATGAGAAAAAATCCGGCGGCTCTTATGAGGAAGTAAAAGGAATCGTAAAGCGAATCGACCCGCTTACAGATACCCTTGTTCTCTTTTCCGAAAATGAAAAATCTAATGGATTAAAACTGAAACTGGATGATATCCATGATATTTATGGGGAAGCGGTTGATTACTTAGATGACGAGATCCTATAAACAAAACGATACCCCGGATAAGCTTCCAGGGTATCGCTGTTCGAGGTTTATTATGCAAACGAAAGTTTATTTCAATTCCGGAAAGCTAAGTCTGCTCTCCGCGATTTTATCTTTATAGCTTTCGTTATACATCTGTTTGATTTTTTCAGCACCTTCTGCTGCCTTCTTGTGGCCGATGCCGATATTTCTCATATGCAGATCCTGCCCATATGGGGCCCAGCGGCTCTTTTCAAGCGCTTCTTCGGTGAAGGAGACCTTCACTTTGCCATCTTCGACAGTTACAGTTGCCTGCACGTTACACTGCGGGCAATAAGCTGTTCCATCCGGATTGATACGAAGCAGATTGCTGTGGCAGTATGCACAGATACCTTCTGTTCCTTCATAAGGAGCATTCTTACCGGTCTCCTGTTTATACTGTACTGCCTTCGCTACGTTCTCACCCATCTTGCGCATTCTGGCAAGAACATCTTCATCCAAAAGGACTGCCTGTTTTGCAGTTTGGAAGTCAAAGTGAACTGCATCCACAACACCGTCATAGACTCCGACAAGTTCCATCGTAATCATACGCATTAGATTCGGAATGTAATCAGTCCAGTCAGTTCCTCCAATAGAGAAACATGCGCCGACTTTACAGATATCTACGCCCTGTGTCACATGACGGTAGTCACCAGAAGCATGCATCTTGTTTAAGAACTTGATCATGATTCCAGGCGGAATCAGGTTATAAGCTGGAGCAGAAACTATGATGGCATCTGCCTCTCTCATCTGCATTTCGATGAAATGGAAATGGTCTTTATCAACGCCATGTACGCAGCGGAATTCAAAGTCTCCCTGCAATTTTTTTGCCATACAAGTCTCGCAGCCAATGCAGGCTTTGATTTCAGCATCCTGAAGATTTACGAAGCTGCAGTTCGCATCAGGACAAACGGATTTTACGCCTGCAAAGACATCCTGCATCATGATTTCAGTGTTACCACCTTTACGGCCACAGCAAATACCAAATACTTTCATATTATTTCTCTCCCATCATTTCAGCTGCAGATTTGGTAAGACCTTCTTCCGGAAGTCCGGCTTCTTTACGATATTGCTTATCTTTATTGAGGATCATCTGCGGATGGAAGATAAGCATAAGGATTGTACCGATAAGACCCAGTGCAGAAAGAACAATCCAAACAACGGTAAATCCACCTGTTGCCGCACTTAAACCTGCAACGATCAACGGACCAAATGCGCAGATGAGGTTTGCAACTGCATTGATCATAGTGAACGCAGACGGAAAGTCCTCTCTTCTCCAATACTGCGCTGCTGCCGAAACGGTAAAGTTGGAAGATGCACCCAGGAAAATCTGAAGGAATGCAAAACCAACATAGAACAGCGGAAGAATGTGGAATACGCAAAGGATACCGCTGAGAAGCATCAGGATGCAGGAAATGATCAGTGCAACTCTTGTACCGAATTTGGTATCAATAAGACCCATAACCCAGCTTCCGACACAGCCCACTGCAGCAAAGATCAGCAGCGTGATCGTTCCTAATGAAGTCGGCGCAACGCCGCCAATGACAAACTGCTCGCCATAGGAACCGAGGATCGGAATGACCTGTGTCATAACACCGACAGAACCAATCAGAAGGATACCCTGCGGAATAACAATGATCCAAAAACCAGGTGTGCGTAGAATATTCTTTACTGTCCATACGGAGTTTTTCTTTGCTTCCTGCTGTGCAGCAAGCATCTGATGTGCCATCTCCGGAGTCATGCTCTTGTCATTGTCCGGATATGCACCACACTGCTCCGGATACTCTTTAATAAAGATTACACAGATCAGGATTCCGACGACATCCATGATGAGCCATGGAAGCCAGCAAAGGAGCTGATTGCCACCGGTAGATCCGAGCATGTTACCAAAGATTGTAAGTGCAATACCGTTAATGATCGGGAATGCAAGGGTTGCAACACCCATAACGGTTCCTTTTCTTCTCGGGAACCACTGTCCAACGATTGTTGATACAACGAAGGTAGCGCCAACAACGCTGCAGAATACAGCAAGACCCCAAACGATCAGCCATACAGCCTCACTAAAATGAAGTGTTGCCATACCGATTGCAAATACGCCTGCTAAGGACAGCAGTACAATAGATGTGCCTTTCAAATGACCAGAATTTGCAATCTTCTGGCCAACGATCAGCTGCAGTACGATAGCAGCCAAACTTGCAACCAGATAAATGGTGGAAACCAGAGTTCCGTTCCAGGCACTGCCGTTCAGTGTCGGGTACAGATTCTGTCCAATATTGTTGATAACACAGTACATTGCAAACGCAAGGAACTGATAGATCATCAACATTGTTCCTCTGAAGCCAAAGCCTCTAACTTTTGGTTGTTCCATATTAAACCTCTCCTTTTCTTATTTGTTAAACCTCAAACGTTTACAGATGTATTTTACTAAATGTACATATTAGGAACAATCAACTAAAAAAAGAGCATTTGCAATGTTTTTATTGCAAATGCTCAATAATC
Source organism: Lachnospiraceae bacterium (assembly GCA_045546255.1). GTDB lineage: Bacteria > Bacillota > Clostridia > Lachnospirales > Lachnospiraceae > RGIG5612. The sequence continues at coordinate 15,519 of JAZQCK010000071.1, forward strand.
TTTCTATTTGTATATTCATTCAGAAAGTATCAGCACAGATTGGCTTATCCAAATAACTCATTTTTCTTCTAATTCGATCATGTATTGGGCTGCTTTTTCATGTTTTGGATCTTTCCAAACCAGCAGCATATCGGTATGAGCCGCATTCGTTAGGTGAATTGGAAAAGTCTTGATCTGATCCCTGGCCTCTTCTAAAAGTTCATCAAACAGGAGCGCTACTCCTTCCTCTGTTTCCACTGCAATATTGATTGCTCTCGGTCCATTGAAATACTTGATTTTTTTCGGCTGAAGCTGAATCTCTTCCAGATCTTTTCGAAACCTTTCAGCTGCTTCACCTGAATAGCTTTCCCCTATCATTAAAATCGTCTCATTTTTCAGATCAGAAATCTTCAGTGTTTTTTTCTTGGCCAGCGGATGGTTCTTTGACATCGCAGCTACTAAATGCAGAGCCTCCTTACGTATAACGGCCCGATGGTATTTATGATCCGAACTGACATCCGAAGAGATCATGAATAGCATATCGACTTCGCCCGCATCCAGCATAGAAAACATTTCTGTCGGACTTCCGAGGCGGTATTCCAAATTGAATGCATCTTCTTGATCCTGAAGTTTCCTGATCAACGGAACCACATAGCTTCGGACAAAACGCATATCCTGAATTCCAACAACAAGTGAGTTATTATCTGCCTCATGCAGTTTCCGGGCCTGAAGAACTGCTCTGTCAAAGATTCCCTGCATTTCTTTGCACGCGTCAAGAAAAACTCTGCCCGCATCTGTAAGACAGATCCTTCGCTTATTGCTGCGGTCGATCAGCTCGATCTTCAATTCTTTTTCCAAGGCTTTGATCTGCGTGCTCAAGACCTGGTGGGATACATACAGTTTTTCTGCAGCTTTCGTATAACTTTCACTATTGGCGACCTCCAGAAAATACTGAATCTGCGTTGAAGTCATAGAAACCTTCTTTCTTATTCAAAGACGGACCTGTGTATATCACAGATCCGCTTATAGCAAATATCTTAAATTGCTCCAATTGTCACAAAGCGGGACATTAAGATCCGAAGTCCGATAGATGCCAGCAAGAACAACAAAAGCACAATATAGGCAATCATATCTCTTTTATGATACTTAAGCGGATACATTTTCGTCCGCCCTTCTCCGCCGGAATAACAGCGGGATTCCATTGCTGTTGCAAGTTCTGAGGCGCGTCGGAATGCAGAGATAAAAAGCGGCACCATAATCGGAACCATTCCCTTTGCTTTTACAAGGATTCCGCCAGTATCAAAATCCGCACCCCTTGCAAGCTGGGCTTTCATGATCTTATTGACTTCCTCGGAAAGGATCGGGATAAAGCGGAGTGCGATACTCATCATCATCGCGATCTCATGGCCCGGGAAATGGATCTTATTTAACGGCTGAAAGACTTTTTCTAGCCCGGCCGTAAGATTGGTCGGTGTCGTGGTATAAGTCAGCATCGATGATCCTACAATGACACAGATCAATCGGATTGCAAAGAAAGCTGCCCGCAGAATTCCCTGACGGCTCATATGAAAAATCCACCATCTCCAAATGATATCGCCTTCGCTGAAAAACAGGTTAAAGAAGATGGCAACGATCACAAGAACCCAGACAAACTTCAAACCCTTTAAAATATGTTTCAGCGGAACTTTGGAAAGATAGATCAAAACACCCAGTGCCGCAATGATAAACAAAAGGCCGAAAATATTATTGATGATAAAAACGGAAGCAATATAAACAACGACCCCAAGAAGTTTCACTCTTGGATCGAGTTTATTAATGATTGATGTGACTGGATAAAATTGTCCGATGGTAATATCTCTGAACATGCTTCCTTCTTATTTTTTCGCAGAAACAAGAATCGCTTCTGCTGCTTCTTCTACTGTAATGGCACCTTTGATCCCAATGCTTTCCGTAAAGGCTTGCACTTCCGGAACTCCAAGGCCGATGCTTTCTAATTCTTCGCGGTGTGAAAAGACTTCATGCGTCGTTCCATCTAAGATCACATTGCTCTTATGCATCGCGATCACACGGTCTGCATACTGGGCAACTTCTTCCATACTGTGAGAGACCAGGATAACGGTCGTTTCTTTTTCTCTCTGATATTTCTTAAGCAGATTTAAGATTTCTGTTTTTCCTTTGGGGTCAAGACCTGCGGTCGGCTCATCCAGGATCAGCACTTCCGGCTCCATCGCTAAAACACCGGCGATTGCAGCTCTTCGTTTCTGACCACCGGAAAGATCAAACGGTGATTTCAAAATCGAATGCTCCGGCATATGGACCTCTTCCAAGGCTTTATATGCCCTCTGTTCTGCTTCTTCTTGTGTGAGTCCTTGGTTCTTCGGCCCGTAGCAGACATCTTTTAAAACGGTCTCGTCAAAGAGCTGATATTCCGGATACTGAAAGACCAGACCGACTTTGCATCTTAAATCGCGGATGCGCTTTTTCTGCGCCTTGGTTTCTTTACCTTCTATATAGATGACTTCCCCATCATAGGAGATTGTTCCCTTGGTCGGTTTTAAAAGCCCATTCAGCATCTGGATCAGCGTGGACTTTCCCGATCCCGTACTTCCGATGATCGCCGTTAGTGTGTTTCCGCCAATCTCCAGATTGACATCATTGACCGCTACGACCTTTTCTACGGTTTCCGGATTATATATGTAGCTAACATGATCTAATTTGATAATCATCTATTTAGTAACGTTTAACGAAATTTTATTAATTGCTTCCCGCAGTTCCTCTTCTGATGTGATCCCCAGTGGGATCTCCATACCTTTGTCTCTTAACGCTTTCGCAAGCTGACAGATCTGAGGGAGTTTAAGACCCAGCTTTTCAATCTCTTCTTCCTGTGAGAAGATCTCTTTCGGAGTTCCCTGCATCTTCAAATGCCCGGCTTCCATAACAAAGATGTAATCCGCTTCTAAGGCCTCTTCCATATAGTGCGTAATAGAAATGATCGTAATACCATCATCCTGATTCAGCTTTTTAACGGTATCCATAACTTCTTTTCGGCCTTTTGGATCCAGCATTGCCGTAGACTCATCAAGAACGATACATTTCGGGTTCATGGCTAACACGCCAGCGACAGCGACACGCTGTTTCTGACCACCGGAAAGCTTATTCGGAGACACCTTTGCATACTCACGCATATTAACTTCATCCAGAGCCCAATAGACGCCCTTTCGAATCTCCTCAGTCGATGCCCCGATGTTTTCAAGGCCAAAGGCGACTTCCTCGTCTACGATCGAGCCGATGATCTGGTTATCCGGATTCTGAAAGACCATTCCAACAGTACGTCTGATCTCCCAAAGCTTTTCTTCATCTTTGGAGTCCATACCATCGATCCAAAGCGTTCCTTCGGATGGCGTGATCAGCGCGTTCAGGTGTTTTGCAAACGTGGATTTTCCGGACCCGTTATGTCCTAAGATACAGATAAACTGTCCGGGACGAACAGTAAGAGAGAGATCCTCTAAGGCTTTGCTTGCTTCCTGATCAGCTTTTTTCGCCTGCTTCTCCTCTTCCGTAAGGTCCGTGTCTTCAAAGACCGGATAGCTGTATGAAATTTTCTCCGCTTTGATTATATCCATCTATTCTCCAACCGGATGTATAAAGATCACCATAAGAATGGCAACGATCAGCAGTCCAAGAATCCTGCCCCATGCAGCTTTCTTTCCCATCTTCTTCGCTTTATATACCTGATAGGCGGTAAAGCCTGCTGCAAAGGCCCAAAGGACAAACCCCGGAATCATAAGTAACGGCATGCGCATCGTTTTAGACAAGGCCATAAAAGGACAACTCGCAAATGCGGTTGCGATGCCGATCAATTCATTTCTAGCTTTTAGTCGTGCAAACGCTTTATCCTCATCCGTCTGCTCTTTTTTCGCTTCGCTGTCTGCATGGACAGTGACTTGCTGCTTTAATTGAGAAAGTCCTTTTGTATCATCCTGCGCAGCAACTTCTTCTGCTTCAAATGGAAAAAAGCTCTTGCAAAACCTGCAGCGGTATCCGTCTTCTTCCTGCAGCAGGCTGCTGCCACAATAAGGACATTTTGAGTTGTTCATATCAGACATAAACTGACCCTGCCTTTTTACTTCATACAGTGAGATATTTTAACAGTTTCTATTAACAAGGGCAAGAAAAAACAGGAGAACCTTTCGGTTCTCCTGCACTTCATTTTCTGAAAAATTATTGGTTTATTTTTAATCTTTACGCGTAAATTATTTACGTCCAACCAGAACGTCATCAAGCGGTTTGCCTGCTGCAGCTCTGTATTTATCGTCGTAAGCTTTAACACGTGCAGGTTTGAACAGTAAGCAGCAAATGATAGAAATGATAGCTGCGATACCAGTTACCATGAATACGCCGGTTACGCCCAGTTTGGAAGCGATCAGCGCTGCAACGATGGTCGGTCCAAATGCGTTGATGAAGTTTGCGACCGGGTTAACAACTGAGAATACACTCGGGAAGTCCTCAATTCTCCAATACTGTACTGCTGCAGAAACAGTGTAGTTGGAAGAAGCACCCATGAACATTGCTAAAAGAATCAAAGCAATGAACATTGCTGTCGGGTTTTTGAGCATTCCGAGGATACCGGAGATGAGCATGCAGATGTGGGAAAGAAGAACCGCAAATCTTGTACCCATCTTTGTATCGATCAGACCGAATACATAGGAACCGATGATACCAAATCCAGCGATCCAGTACATAACGCCGTTGTATCCGCCTGTCCAGTCATAAGCACTTCCCTGAGAGGAAATAATTGCCATGGACTGAGTCATTGCACCAACTGCAAACATGAGCAGTAAGCCCATCGGGATAGAAATGAACCAGAAGTCCGGAGAAGCCAGAGTGTGGCCTGTTTTCCAAACTGTGGTCTTTCTGTTTTCGATCTCTTCCATCATCATCTTCTGAGCAATTTCCGGGGTAATGCTCTTGTCGTTATCACGATAAGCACCAACCTGCTCTGGGAACTCTTTGATGGTTGCACAACCGATAATGAAACCGATAACAACAACAGCAAAATATGGCCATAAGGATTTCAGAGCTGCCATGTTATCTCCGCCAAATGCCAGCGGAAGGAATTTTCCGGCAAATCCGCCAAGAAGTGCATTACCAATCGGGAAAGCAAAAGTAATGATACCCATTACTGTTCCTTTTCTTCTCGGGAACCAAACACCAACAAGAACGGACAGTGCCCATGTACCATATAGAGCAGAGATAGCAGTTGCAACACCGAAGCAGATGATCCAAAGAACACTTGCATGATCTGTTCCTGCCGGAACAACCATCTCTAAAACCATGAATACAATAGTAACAATACCTAAAATAACAGATAACTTTTTCCAGTTTCTTACTTTGCTGGAAAAGATAACCTGTACGATGATTCCTACGATGGAAGCACCTGTGTAGACCATAGACAGTGTTGTCGCAGGACCATACTGCGGTGCGTTCGACATAATGTTAAGCGGATAGTTACCAGCTACAACGTAGGAAAACATACCTGTGGCAACCCAGAGGATGAGCAGCCAGCCACGTGCGCCAAAGTTATAACTTTTCTTTTGTTGCATAATAAACCTCTCCTTTTCTTCAAAAAATTTTTTCAGAAAATATTTACAAGGAGGATTATATCATTTTCACAGTTTAGACACAACTAAAAAAGGTGTTGAGCAGTCAACAATATTCCGAAAACCGATTGAAAAGCAACATTTTTCATTCTTTTGTATCATATTCCATTTTCTCGATTTTTGACGGTTTCTATATGTAAATCAACTATTGACACAGTGTTAAAAAAGCAATCTGCTTCGCAAAGCCGCTGGACTCGCTTCGCGCAAAAAAAGAGGTCAGATAATTCCGACCTCTCAAAAAGCTTAAACACCTTTTTTATTATACTTACACAAGCTCGATCAGTACTTCCATTGCTGCATCGCCTTTTCTCTGTCCGATCTTTACGATTCTTGTATAGCCACCATTACGGTTTGCATACTTCGGAGCGATCTCATCAAAAAGTTTTGCAACAAGGTCAACTTCTACCGTACCGCGTTTCTTTCCAGCTGCCTTTGTCGGAACCTGTTTTACAGGATAAAGGACTTTCAGCATCTGTCTTCTTGCTGCAAGACGGGAAGGAGCATCCTTCTTGATGGTCTTGTCAACTTCATCAAAAACAGTGACTTTCTTTCCATCTTTCGTCTCTTTTACACGTTTGCCGTCTTTGTCCTTGCGGGCAACTTTTGCTTTTACGGTTACTTCTTCGAAATTATCTTTCTCTCTGACTGCAAGAGCGATCAGATGCTCCGTAGCTTTACGGATTTCTTTAGCTTTTGCTTCAGTTGTCACGATCTTTCCATTATTGATCAGTGCAGTAACCTGGTTACGGATTAAAGCCTTTCTCTGAGCGGCGTTTCTAGATAATTTTCTATATCCGGCCATAACCTTTGCCTCCTTTAGTTATTCTTCATTTGAGCTCTTAAGCTCTAATCCTAACTCCTTCAGTTTTGCGAAAACTTCGTCTAAGGACTTACGTCCAAGGTTACGAACTTTCATCATTTCTTCCGGAGTCTTATTAATTAACTCTTCTACAGTATTGATAGAAGCTCTCTTCAAGCAGTTGTAAGAACGAACGGAAAGTTCCAGCTCGTCGATGTTCATTTCAAGAACTTTCTCTTTGTCATCTTCTTCTTTCTCGATCATGACCTCAGCGGTCTTTGCATTTTCAGAAAGATTGATGAAGAGATTCAAGTGCTCTGAAAGAACTTTTGCTGCCAGGCTGATTGCTTCATCCGGAGCAAGTGCTCCGTTTGTGAATACTTCGATCGTCAGCTTGTCATAGTCTGTGATCTGACCGACACGTGTGTTTTCAATCTGAATGTTGACACGCTCTACCGGTGTATAGATAGAATCGATCGGGATCACTCCAACAGCGGAATTATCAACCGTATTCTTCTCAGCATCTACATAGCCTCTGCCTTTTGTGATCGTAAGCTCCATGTACAGCTTGCTGTCACTGGAGTCTAATGTTGCGATCACCAGATCAGGATTCATGATCTCAACGTCCTGATCCACATGGATATCTCCTGCAGTTACAACGCCCTCACCGGAGAAATCGATATAAGCGATCTTCGGCTCGTTTGTCTGGCTGTTGTTTCTAATTGCCAGCTCTTTAATGTTCATTACGATCTCTGTAACGTCTTCTTTGACACCCGGAATCGTTGTGAACTCATGAAGCACGCCTGCGATCTTCACCTGGCTGACTGCTGCGCCCGGAAGGGAAGAGAGCATGATTCTTCTTAAAGAGTTTCCAAGAGTTGTTCCATATCCTCTTTCCAGCGGCTCTAAAGTGAATCTGCCGTATTTGTTATCTTCTGAGATTTCAGCAACCTCAATATTAGGTTTTTCAAATTCGAACATGGTCCCTCCTTATTACTTAGAATACAACTCGACAATAAGCATCTCGTCTACAGGAACGTCGATATCCTCTCTCTTTGGTAATTCTTTTACTTCAACTTTGAAGTTCTCAAGATCAGCCTCAAGCCATGCCGGAACCAGTCTGCCTGCAGTTACTTCTGCGATCTGCTGATATCTTGCAGAGCTTCTGACTTTCTCTTTCAGTTCGATCACATCGCCGGCTTTGATCAGGTAGGACGGAATGTTAATTCCTTTACCGTTTACAAGAAGCTGCTTGTGATCAACGATCTGTCTTGCTTCACGACGGGTTCTTGCGAAACCAGCACGGAAAACAACGTTGTCCAGTCGTCTCTCAAGAAGAACCATCAGATTTTCACCAGTCTGGCCCTTCATCTGTTTTGCTTTCACATAATAATTGTGGAAAGGTTTCTCTAATACGCCATAAATAAATTTTGCTTTCTGCTTTTCTCTCAGCTGAAGAGCATATTCACTTTTCTTTCCAGGACGTCTGCCGTTTGCAGCGCCTCTTTTAGACTTTTTATCAATTCCTAAATAGATTGGATCCAGTCCAAGTGATCTGCATCTTTTAAGAACAGGAACTCTATTAACTGCCATTTAATTGCACCTCCTAATCAGACTCTTCTACGTTTTGGCGGACGGCAACCGTTATGTGGAACCGGTGTAACGTCACTGATACTTGTTACCTGAAGACCATTTGCCTGAAGAGCGCGGATAGCTGCTTCTCTTCCTGAACCAGGTCCCTTTACAAAAACATCAACGTATTTCAGTCCGTGTACTAAAGCTGCTTTTGTTGCAGTTTCAGCTGCCATTTGAGCTGCATAAGGTGTAGATTTCCTTGAACCTCTAAAACCCAGACCACCGGCGCTTGCCCAGCTTAAAGCATTTCCCTGAGTATCAGTTAAAGTAACAATGGTATTGTTAAAGGATGCCTGGATATGCGCCTGTCCTCGTTCAACGTTTTTCTTAACGCGCTTTTTTGTCACTTTTTTCGTAACTTTTTTTGCTGCCATTTTCTAAACTAACCTCCCTTATGGTTGGTTCCCGTTCACTTATGTGCGCGAAAGGCGCACTCCTTCTATATATAAAGGATCAAGTTTTCGGGATTACTTGTTATTTCTTCTTGTTTGCTACAGTTCTCTTAGGACCTTTGCGGGTTCTTGCGTTGGTCTTGGTTTTCTGACCACGAACCGGCAGGCCTTTACGGTGACGGATGCCTCTGTAGCATCCAATCTCCTGAAGACGCTTGATGTTCATAGCGACTTCTCTTCTTAATTCACCTTCGACGGTAAACTGACCTTCGATGACTTCGCTGAGTTTCTTAACTTCTTCGTCCGTCAGGTCTTTTACGCGTGTATCCGGATCTACGCCGGCAGCTTCAACGATTTTCGTTGCGCTCGGTCTGCCAATGCCGTAGATATAAGTCAATCCGATTTCTACACGTTTGTCTTTTGGTAAATCAATTCCCGAAATACGAGCCATTTATTCTACCTCCGTTAAATATTTAGGCAACTTAACCCTGAACCTGTTTATGTTTCGGGTTCTCACAGATGATTCTGATCTTGCCTTTTCTTTTAATAACTTTGCACTTTTCACAAATCGGTTTAACTGATGCTCTTACCTTCATGTCAAACACTCCTTTCCAGTTCCGTGCGCTGTAAACGCACATTGATGCGCTAATAGGCACCATTTTGAGGCCCTTTTAGCGCGAAGACCGGCTACCATAGTATCACAAACGAATCTCAGGTGCAAGAACAATTTTAATTATTTGTCTCTCCAGATAATTCTTCCCTTGGTAAGATCATAAGGGGACATCTCCAAAGTGACTTTATCACCCGGAAGTATGCGGATATAGTTCATACGAAGCTTACCACTGATATGAGCTAAAACGGTATGTCCGTTCTCAAGCTCCACCTGAAACATTGCGTTCGGTAATTTCTCGATGACTTTTCCTTCGATTTCAATTACATCTGCTTTAGACATATTTACCTCCTAAAGTGAGAGTATCTCCGGCTCTCCGTCCGTTACCAGTATCGTGTTTTCATAGTGTGCGGATAACGATCCGTCTTCTGTCTTACAGGTCCATCCGTCATCCATGAATTTTACATCGCCGCGGCCGATATTGATCATCGGCTCGATTGCCAGAGTCATTCCTGCACACAGCAGAACCCCTTTTCTCTTCTGTGGGAAGTTCGGGATCTGCGGCGGTTCATGCATTTCGCGACCTATTCCGTGGCCGACCAGGTCATATACAACGCCATACCCTCTGTCGATGCAGTAGTTTCCGATCGCATTGGATATGTCGTGCAAATGATTTCCTGCTACTGCATATTTGATGCCTTCGAAAAAACTTTCTTCCGTAACCTTGATCAGATCAAGTGCTTCCTGAGAGACAGCTCCGACTGCATGGGTTCTTGCAGCATCGCTCTGCCATCCATTATGGATCAGTCCGATATCAAGACTTACGATATCTCCATCCTGAATGATCCTGTCTGCTTTTGGGATACCATGCACTACCTCATCATTGATAGATACACACACCGATGCAGGGTATCCCTCATAGTTCAGAAAGGATGGAATGGAGTCCGTTTTACGGATCAGTTCTTCACATAACTTATCAATATCCAATGTGGAGATCCCCGGAGCCAGTTCTTCTGCAAGACGAAAATGCACGTCTCTTAAAAGTTTTCCTGCCTCTCTCATAAGTTCAATTTCACGATTGGATTTGATTGTGATTCCTGCCATCTCTTATGCTCCTAAAATTTGAACAATTGCATTAAACACATCGTTCCTGTCAACTGTTCCGTCAACTTCCTTTAATACGCCTTCAGCCTTATAGTAATCAATCAGCGGCTGTGTCTGCTCGTGGTAGACTGCCAGTCTGTTCTTTACTGTTTCCGGCTTATCGTCGTCACGAAGGATCAGGTCTGCTCCGCACTTGTCGCATTTTCCTTCTACCTTCGGCGGAATGCTGACGATATGGTATGTAGCGCCGCATGATACACATGCTCTTCTACCGCCCATCCGGTTAATGATGTTCTCATCCGGAACATCGATATCAATTGCTGCATCGATTCTATCGCCTTTTTCAGAAAGAGCTTTTGTTAAAGCCTCTGCCTGTGGGATCGTTCTCGGAAATCCGTCAAGAACATAGCCGTTCTTTGCATCTTCCCATGTCAGTCTGTCAACGACAAGATCGATAACCAGTTCATCCGGTACAAGTCCGCCGGCATCCATAAAGGATTTTGCCTTCATGCCAAGCTCTGTACCTTCTTTGATATTTGCTCTGAAAATATCGCCCGTTGAAATATGCGGGATCTGATATTTATCAGCGATCAATTTTGCCTGTGTGCCCTTTCCTGCTCCCGGGGCACCTAACATAATAATTTTCATTGTAATGCCTTTCCGCGTTCTATTTCGCCAAGAATCCTGAATAATTTCTGACGAGCAGCATTGACTCGAGTTTCTTAGCAGTCTCTAAGATAACGCCGACAACGATGATCATAGATGTTCCTGCAAAGGAAAGCTGTGCGTTAAACACACCGGAGATGATCATCGGGATGATCGCGATAATGATGAGTCCGACTGCGCCGATGAAGATCAGATATTTCAGAACTTTCTTGAAATACTCTTCTGTCGGTTTTCCAGGTCTGATTCCCGGTACAAATCCACCCTGTTTCTTGATGTTGTTAGAAACTTCCGTCGGATTGAATGTGATCTGTGTATAGAAATATGCAAAGAAGATGATCAATGCAATATACAGGATCAGTCCGAGGGAATAGATCGGATAGTTCGGGTTGCACCAGTAACTGGACATGAAGAATCTCGTCCATGTGCCCGGTTTATATCCGGTTGCAAAGTTTGCAATGATGACCGGGAACTGGAACAGAGAAGCTGCAAAGATGATCGGGATAACGCCGGCAGTATTGACCTTCAGCGGAATGTGTGAAGACTGTCCGCCATAGGACTTTCTGCCAACCATTTTCTGCGAATACTGAACAGCAATTCTTCTCTCGCCGTCATTCAGGTAAACGATGAATGCAACAACAAATACAACAACTGCAATGATGATCAGCGCTGCGAGCACTGCCATACCGACACTGCTTGCTCCCTTTACAAACTGCTGATACAGATTTGAGAAATCGTTCGGCATCGTAGATACGATGTTGATCAGAAGGATAATGGAAATACCATTTCCGATTCCTTTCTCAGTGATCTGCTCGCCCATCCACATAATGATGGTTGCACCTGCAGTCAGAATCAGGATGTCACAGATCATAGTCCACACATAAAGTCCTCCGGTAAGAGAACCGAAAATGCCCTGGTTGCCGAAACCGACGACCATGGCAATACTTTCGACCAATGCGAGACCTACTGTGAGATAACGCGTGATTTTTGCAATTTTCTGTCTTCCATCCTCTCCTTCTTTCTGAAGCTCTTCCAATTTTGGAATCGCGATCGTAAGAAGCTGAATGATGATTGACGCTGTAATGTATACCGTGATGTTTAACGCAAACACGGAGAAAGATGAGAAGGAGGATCCGGTAAGTGCATCGAAAAATCCGAATGCTCCGGATGAAAGTCCTCCAAGCACCTCTTTAATAACTGCTGCATCCGTACCCGGAAGCGGCAACTGACAACCGATTCGAACAATGATCAGCATTACAACCGTAAAGAGAATTCTTTTACGGATTTCTTTTACTTTGAATGCCTGTACGATCGTTTTGAACATTTACTCTACCTCACATGTTCCGCCAGCTGCTTCAATCTTTGCCTTTGCAGACTCGCTGAAAGCAGTTACCTTAACATTTAATTTCTTTGTGATTTCTCCATTACCTAAAATCTTAACGCCATCGCGCGGATGTTTGATAATGCCGATATCCATGAGGGATTCAATCGTAACTTCAGCGCCGTCTTCGAAGCGGTCAAGCATTCCAACATTGATTGCTACGATATCTTTGCTGTTTCTGTTTGTGAATCCTCTCTTAGGAATTCTACGGAATAAAGGCATCTGGCCACCTTCGAAACCGATTCTCGGGCTTCCGGAACGAGCCTTCTGTCCTTTATGTCCTTTTCCTGCAGTTTTACCGTTTCCAGAAGCATGGCCACGGCCTCTGCGGAAGTTATTGCTGTGTTTTGATCCCTCAGCAGGGTGTAAATTTGATAAATTCACTTTTGTGACCTCCTTTATGCTTCTTCAACCTTTACTAAGTGTTTTACGTGCCAAATCATTCCACGAACTGCTTCGTTGTCCGGAAGTTCCACTGTGTGGTTTACTTTGCGAAGTCCCAAAGCTTCAACGGTTGCTCTCTGTTTCGGGATTGCACCAATAGGAGATTTGACTAATGTAACTTTGATTTTTTTATCTGCCATTTTCTTATCCTCCTATTATGCTGTGATCTCTTCTACAGTTTTTCCGCGAAGTCTTGCAACTTCTTCCGGTGTCTTCAGCTGTTTCAGACCTTCCATAATCGCAAGAACGACGTTCTGCTTATTATTGGAGCCTAAAGATTTCGCACGGATGTTTTTCACACCTGCAAGCTCAAGTACGTTACGCGCAGGACCACCTGCGATAACGCCGGTACCTTCCGGAGCTTTCTTCAGCAGAACAGATGCTCCGCCGTAGTTTCCGATGATATCATGAGGGATGCTGGCTGTCTCATCAACAGGAATCGTAACAAGATTCTTCATTGCATCCTCTTTTCCTTTGCGGATTGCTTCCGGAATTTCGATTGCTTTTCCAAGGCCGACGCCTACACGTCCTTTTCCATTTCCAACAACAACCAGTGCCGTGAATTTGAAGTTACGTCCGCCCTTAACAACTTTGGTAACACGCTTGATGGTTACTACCTTTTCTTCGAATTCAGGAGCTTCACCAGCTGCGCGTACTTCATCTCTGTTTCTCATCTTGCGCATCCTCCCTTCTAAAATTCCAGTCCGGCTTCTCTGGCTGCGTCTGCCAATGCCTTAACTTTACCATGATAGATGTAGCCTCCTCTGTCGAATACAACAGTGGTGATGCCTTTTTCTTTTGCTCTCTCAGCGATTACTTTGCCAAGGTATGCAGCAGCTGCTACATCGTTTGTTTTCTCTAATTCTGCTTTTACATCTTTCTGTACTGTAGATGCAGAAACCAGGGTTGTATGTGCATTATCATCGATGATCTGCGCATACATGTGCATATTGCTTCTGTATACCGCAAGACGAGGTCTTTCAGCGGTGCCTTTGAAGCGATTGCGGATTTTCATATGTTTTTTCTCACGAATCTGAGTTCTTGATTTTTTACTGATCATTCTCTTTCACGCTCCTTTACCGGCTTACTTACCTGTCTTACCAACTTTACGTCTGATGTACTCGTCTGCATACTTGATACCTTTGCCCTTATATGGCTCCGGCGGTCTGAAACCTCTGATCTCTGCAGCGCACTGTCCGACTTTTTCTTTGCTGATTCCCTTAACTACGATCTTTAACTGATCAGGAACTTCGATGGTAATTCCTTCCGGTTCCGGATACTCAACAGGATGAGAATATCCAAGAGAAAGGTTCAGTACATTACCCTGTTTAGCAGCTCTGTAACCAACACCGTTGATCTCGAGTGTTTTTTCGAATCCGACGTTAACACCGATAACCATGTTGTTGATCAGGGCTCTTGTGAGGCCGTGAAGAGCTTTGTTCTTCTTAAGATCATTCGGTCTTTCGATGATGACTTCTTCACCCTCTTTTTTGATCGTCATTTCCTTCGGGAGTGCTCTTGTGAGTTCTCCTTTCGGTCCTTTTACTGTCACTACATTATTTTCTGCTATTTCAACAGTTACTCCTGCCGGGATAGCGATAGGCATTTTTCCAACTCGTGACATGCCGTGTCCTCCTTTTCTTTTTCCGTATCTACCTTGTGGTGGTTTAACACAGGTATTTGCAACGGTAAATAACTAGTTTACTTATTTTGGTTTTGGAAGAGTACGGATGCTGCGCAGCTTTGCTGCTCTCGCATCCTCAGTCCACTTCATACTCCCGAGCCCTTTGGGCTCTTCGTATTCCGTGGACTGCTGCTCGTCGAATAAATCCATCTCGCTGTGCAAGCACGCTCGATGCCTTTACTCTCCTCGCAACTCTACCACACGAATGCTAAAACTTCTCCACCTACATTTAATTTACGTGCTTCTTTGTCTGTGATAACTCCGTTGTTCGTGGAGATGATAGCGATTCCAAGTCCGCCGAGAACTCTCGGAAGCTCATCTTTTCCGGCATAAACGCGAAGTCCCGGTTTGGAGATTCTCTTTAAGCCTGTGATGATCTTTTCGTTCTTGTCTTTGCCATACTTAAGCGTGATGCGGATCACATCGAAGTTTCCGTCTTTCACGATCTCGTATTTCTCAATATATCCTTCATCTAACAAAATTTTAGCAATAGCAAGCTTCATTTTAGATGACGGAACATCTACAGAGTCATGTTTCGCTGTATTTGCGTTACGGATTCTTGTAAGCATATCAGCAATAGGATCGCTCATTGTCATAATTGATTTCCTCCTTCACTAAAATGTAACTTTTACCAGCTTGCTTTTCTTACGCCAGGGATCTGGCCTTTGTATGCAAGTTCACGGAAGCAGATTCTGCAGATTCCGTATTTTCTTAAATATGCATGCGGGCGGCCACAGATTCTGCATCTGTTATATTCCTGAGTGGAAAACTTTGCTTTCCGCTGCTGTTTGATTTTCATAGCTGTTTTAGCCATTGTTATCCTCCTTTAATTTAGCAATTACTGCTTTGCAAACGGCATATTGAACAATGTGAGCAACTCCCTTGCTTCTTCATCGGTATGAGCTGTTGTAACGATGATAACGTCCATACCTCTTACTTTGTCGATCTTGTCATATTCGATCTCCGGGAAAATCAGCTGCTCTCTAATGCCGAGTGCATAGTTACCTCTGCCATCAAATGCGTTAGGATTAACACCTCTGAAGTCACGTACACGAGGTAATGCCAGGTTGATAAGTCTGTCGAGGAAGTTGTACATCTTCTCTCCTCTTAAAGTTGTTTTGCATCCGATCTGCATGCCTTCACGAACTTTGAAGTTTGCGACTGACTTTTTGGCTTTTGTTGTAACAGCCTTCTGACCTGTGATGATCTGCATGTCGTTGACTGCGGACTCTAATGCCTTTGCATTATCTTTTGCTTCGCCAACACCCATGTTGATCACGATCTTATCGATCTTCGGCACCTGCATAATGTTTTTGTATTCAAACTTCTTCATCATAGCATCTACGATTTCAGAATTATAAATATCTTTCAGTCTACTCAACTTTCCGGACCTCCTTTCCTTAATTAATCAATCGCTTCGTTAGCGGATTTTGCGTAACGTACTTTCTTTCCGTCTTCTACGTGGAAACCGATTCTGGTTGCCTGTCCTTTATGAACGTACATTACGTTGGAAATGTGGATAGGTCCTTCCTGAGTAATGATGCCGCCTTCCTGGCTGGTTCTTCCCGGCTTCACATGTTTCTTGATCATGTTTACGCCTTCAACCAGGACAGTACCTTTTTTAGCGTCTACAGCAAGTACCTTGCCTTCTTTATCTTTGTCTTTTCCGGTAATAACTCTGACAGTATCACCTTTTTTAATCTTTAATGTTGCCATGCCTTACCTCCTACAATACTTCCGGAGCAAGAGAAACGATCTTCATGAAATGTTTTTCTCTAAGCTCTCTGGCTACCGGTCCGAAGATACGTGTTCCTGTCGGAGTCTTATCGTCTCTGATGATTACGGCAGCATTTTCCTCGAATTTGATATAGGAACCGTCTTTACGGCGTGCTCCCTTTTTGGTACGCACTACCACAGCTTTAACAACATCACCCTTCTTTACTACGCCGCCCGGGTTTGCGTCTTTGACTGTAGCGACGATAATATCACCGATATTGGCATACTTTCTTGTAGAACCACCAAGAACTCTTATGCAAAGGATTTCTTTAGCACCTGTGTTATCGGCAACTTTCAGTCTGCTTTCCTGTTGAATCATAACAATTCTCCTTTCTACTTATTTCGCCTTTTCGATAATCTCGACCAGTCTCCATCTTTTGTCTTTGGAAAGAGGTCTTGTTTCCATTACCTTAACTGTATCGCCAATGTTGCACTCGTTGTTCTCATCATGAGCTTTCAGTTTGTAAGTTCTTTTGATGATCTTCTTGTATAACGGATGTTTTACGTTATCTACAACAGCGACGACGATGGTTTTATCCATCTTATTGCTTAACACTTTACCCGTACGGGTTTTTCTTAAATTTCTTTCCACGCTAACTTACCCCCTTCTTATTCGGCAGAGCCAGACTTCTGTGTGATCACAGTCTGAATTCTTGCAATGTTTCTTCTGACTTCTTTGATTCTGCCGGTGTTTTCCAGCTGGTTTGTTGCGTTCTGGAATCTTAAGTTGAAAAGCTCTTTCTTTGCTGCAACTAATTCGTCCTGTAATTCAGCTGCTGATTTAGTTCTTAAATCTTCTAAGTATTTATTCGTTTTCACTTGATTCACCGCCTTCCAGATCTGCCTTGGAAACGACTTTGCACTTTACAGGCAACTTGTGTGTTGCGAGGCGCAGAGCTTCTCTTGCAAGGCTTTCGGACACGCCGCCGATCTCGAACATTACGCGTCCCGGCTTAACAACTGCTACCCAGTACTCAAGAGCACCTTTACCTGAACCCATACGTGTTTCAGCAGGTTTTGCTGTAACAGGTTTGTCAGGGAAAATTTTGATCCAAACACGACCGCCACGTTTTACGTATCTTGTCATAGCAACACGGGCAGCCTCGATCTGGTTGGATGTGATCCAGCCCGGCTCCAAAGCCACGATACCGAACTCACCGTAAGCAAGCTTATTGCCTCTCAGTGCTTTACCTTTCATGGAGCCGCGGAACTGTTTACGATGTTTAACTCTTTTTGGCATTAACATTATTTATCGCTCCCTTCCCCGGTCTCTTTTACCGGAAGCACTTCTCCTTTGTAGATCCAGACCTTAACACCAACTTTTCCGTAGGTGGTATCTGCTTCTGCAAAACCATAGTCGATATCTGCGCGCAGTGTCTGAAGTGGAATTGTGCCTTCTGAATAGAACTCTGTACGAGCCATATCTGCTCCACCTAAACGTCCGGAGCAAGAAGCTTTGATTCCAAGTGCGCCTGCCTTTAAGGAACGGCTCATAGCACTCTTCATAGCTCTTCTGAAGGAGACACGGTTTTCGAGCTGCTGTGCAATGTTCTCTGCAACGAGCTGAGCATCTTTGTCCGCTCTCTTAACTTCAACGATGTCGAGGATCGCATCTTTGCCGATGAGCTTTTTCACCTGCTTCTTAACTTTCTCGATCTCAGCTCCGCCTTTACCGATGATAACGCCCGGCTTAGCAGCGTGGATCTTAACTTTCAGAAGCTTATCAGAAGCTCTTTCGATCTCGATTTTTGCGATTCCTGCATTATATAATTTGTTTTTCAGGAATTTTCTGATCTGGTAATCTTCAACCAGGTTGTCAGCGAAGTCTTCTTCTGCATACCACATTGAATCCCAGTTTTTGATAACTCCTACTCTCAATCCATGAGGATTAACTTTCTGTCCCATATAGCCTCCTATCTTTCGTCGAGCACGATCGTGATGTGGCTCAGTCTCTTTTCGATTCTGTAAGCTCTACCCTGTGCTCTAGGTCTAATACGTTTCATTGTAGGTCCTTTATTTGCATAGCATTCAGCAATATAAAGATCTTCCGGATTCATACCATTGTTGTTCTGAGCATTTGCGATTGCGCTCTTTAAAAGCTTCTCAATGATCGTGGATCCTTTTCTAGGGTTATATGCAAGGAGACCCAGGGCGTCATTTACATTTTTACCTCTGATCGCATCAAGTACATAGCATGCCTTGGTGGTAGAGATTCTTGCAAATGAAAGCTTAGCTGATGGTCTGGTATCCTTATTCGCATTTCTTTCTCTTTTAATTTGTGATCTATGTCCCTTTGCCATGGATCAAACCTCCTTTCGAAATTTTGCTTATCTGGACTTCTTCTCGTCCTTGCCATGTCCCCTGTAAGTTCTGGTTGCTACGAACTCGCCGAGTTTATGTCCAACCATATCTTCTGTTACATATACCGGAACATGTCTTCTGCCATCATGAACGGCGATGGTGTGTCCTACGAAACTTGGGAAGATCGTAGAGCGGCGTGACCAGGTCTTGATAACGCTTTTGTCATCGCTTGCGTTCATTGCGTCTATTTTCTTAAGCAAACTTTCGTCTGCAAAAGGGCCTTTTTTTAATGATCTTGCCATGGTATCCTCCTTACTTCATGTTACGTCCATCGCGGCGACGGATGATGAGTTTGTTAGACTGCTTGTTCTTCTTTCTGGTCTTAAGTCCCAGTGCCGGCTTGCCCCAAGGTGTGCAAGGACCCGGACGTCCGATACCAGTCTTACCTTCACCACCACCATGCGGATGGTCGTTCGGGTTCATAACGGAACCACGTACTGTAGGTCTGATACCCATGTTTCTCTTGCGGCCTGCTTTACCGTAATTTACAAGTCCGTGCTCAATGTTACCAACCTGTCCTACGGTAGCTCTGCAGATGATCGGAACCATTCTCATTTCGCCTGAAGGAAGACGAAGTGTTGCGTACTTTCCTTCTTTTGCCATGAGCTGTGCGGAGTTTCCTGCGCTTCTTACCAGCTGTCCGCCTTTTCCCGGGTAGAGCTCAATGTTGTGGATCTCTGTACCTACCGGAATGTTCTCAAGCGGAAGGCAGTTTCCGACTTTTACTTCTGCTTCCGGTCCGTTCATAACGACCATTCCGTCTGTTAAACCAACCGGTGCGATGATGTATGCCTTTTCGCCATCTGCATAGTGCAGCAGTGCAATGTTAGCTGTTCTGTTCGGATCGTATTCGATTCCTGCGACTTTTGCAGGGATACCATCCTTATTTCTCTTGAAGTCAATGATTCTGTACTGTCTTCTTGTTCCACCACCCTGATGTCTTACAGTGATCTTACCCTGGTTGTTACGTCCAGCGTTTTTCTTGCTGACATTCAGAAGGGATTTCTCAGGTGTTTTCTTTGTGATCTCCTTCTTGTCAAGGGCTGTCATCTGTCTTCTGGAAGGTGTATATGGGTTAAATGTTTTAATTCCCATTTTATTCTCCTTTCAACTTTTGGTTTGATATCACGCTTGTCCTGCGTATAATTGGTCTTTTATATTTTACAGACCTTCGAAAATCTCAATATCTTTGCTGTCTGCTGTAAGCTGAACGATCGCTTTTTTGCTTTCTGCAGTTTTTCCAACGATACGTCCGCGTCTTCTTGTCTTCGGATGGTTGTTCATGGTGTTAACCTTCGCAACTTTCACTCCGTCGAACATTTTCTCAACAGCTTCTTTGATCTGAGCTTTGTTTGCATCCACATGAACTAAGAAAGTGTATTTCTTATCAGCCATCTGATTCATGCTTTTTTCTGAAATGACCGGTCTTAAGATCACATCATAGTATTTAATATCTGCCATTATTCATACACCTCCTCAATCGTCTCTAAGGCTGCCTTATCAACAACGAATGCATCATATTTGAGAATGTCGAATACGTTGATCGTGTTTGTCAGTGCAGTCTGAACATCAGGAATGTTTCTTGCGGAAAGAATAACGTTCTGATCATTGCTGTTTAAAACGATAAGCGCTTTCTTTACGTTCAGTCCGTTTAAGAGCTCAACCATAGTCTTGGTCTTGATCTCATCAACCTTGAGTTCATCGATAACGAAGAATTTCTCTTCCTGAACTCTGGATGCTAATGCGGACTTCAGAGCGATTCTCTTTTCCTTTTTGTTTAATCTGATTTCGTAATCACGTGGCTTCGGTGCGAATACAACGCCGCCGCCTGTCCACTGCGGAGCTCTGATGGAACCCTGACGAGCATGTCCTGTTCCCTTCTGTCTCCAAGGTTTTCTTCCACCGCCGGATACTTCGGAACGAGTCTTTGCACTCTGTGTGCCCTGACGCTTGTTTGCGAGCTGTGCAACAACTGCCTGATGCAGAAGATGCTCATTGATCGGTGCGTCAAAGATCTCAGCCTTTAATTCGATATCGCCAACCGGCTGGCCTTTCATATTGTAAACAGATACTTTTGACATCTGAATTTCCTCCTTTCCCTTCATCGTTAAGCCTTGACTGCTTCACGTACTACTACTAAAGCTTTCTTCGGTCCCGGTACAGCACCTTTGACCAGGATCAAATTGTCATCGACATCAACTCTTACGACTTCAAGGTTCTGGATAGTAACTCTTTTTGCTCCCATCTGACCAGGCATATGTTTTCCTTTGAATACTCTGGACGGATCAGATGCGCTGCCGTTAGAACCTGCATGTCTGTGGTATTTGGAACCATGCTTCATAGGTCCTCTGTGCTGGCCGAATCTCTTGATCGCACCCTGGAAACCTTTACCTTTGGAGATGGCGCTGACATCGATCTTGTCGCCAGCTTCAAAAATGTCTGCCTTGATTTCGTCTTTTACGTTGTAGTCTGCAGCATTCTCAAAACGGAATTCTCTTACGAATCTCTTATAAGGAATGTCTGCTTTGTCAAACTTACCTCTGTCCGGCATGTTTACAAGAGTTTCTCTCTTGTCCATAAAACCTACCTGAACAGCTGCATAGCCGTCGTTCTCTTCAGTCTTGACCTGAGTTACGACACAAGGTCCTGCCTGAAGAACTGTAACCGGTGTTAAGACGCCGTCTTCGTTGAAGACCTGAGTCATACCGATTTTGGTTGCTAAAATCGCTTTCTTCATTATTATTAACCTCCTGTTATACTACAGCGGAACACCTGAGTGTTCATACTAGATACAGTACGCTGTTTTACTGCTTTTAAAGTGAACAGATTTACTGTTCTTTCATTTTGATGTTGACATAAACGCCTGCCGGCATATCCAGTTTGGAAAGAGCTTCCATTGTCTTCTGGGTCGGAGCGATTACATCGATGAGTCTCTTATGAGTTCTCTGCTCGAACTGCTCACGGGAATCTTTGTATTTATGAACCGCTCTTAAGATAGTGATAACTTCCTTTTTTGTCGGAAGCGGAACCGGTCCACTTACCTGAGATCCGTTTTTCTTTACAGTCTCGATGATCTTTGCAGCTGACTGATCGATCAGTTTGTGATCATAAGCTTTGAGTGTGATTCTCATTACCTGATTTGCCATGTTTCTTTGTCCTTTCTTTTTTGATTTTTTGTTCCTGTACACTCTCCCGTGTGTGTCACGTTTTTCGCATAAAAAATTGGCATAGTAATACAGCCAATTCTTTTATACTCCGCCGCATCCAACCGCTCGCAGGCATTTAGCCCCGCCTTCGGCGCTTTGAAAAAATCAAAACTGACCGGCTTCTTTTGTGTGCTGCATCCTTCGTGATCTCACGTTGTCTCCGCCTCTATTGACGGACCGTGGTGTACATCTGACGCCTCGCCGGATCCATCCGGCATTTGCTCCCTTTAAATTACCTGCTTGTTCTGCAGCAACTTTAAAGATCAGCGCTTTCGCGTCGCAGCCTTGATAGAATACTATATGTATTTATAAAATGCAAGAACTTTTTTAACTTTTTTCAATTATATACAAACAAGGGGGGTAGCTTCGGCCGGGTTATGTTTGTCCGGCCGAATCTACACCCCCACGTTTGCACTAATTGCATAAAAATTTGCAAATTAGTAACTACAAGTTTACAATCATATTATCTTCTTTATATTAAGGGGGAGAACATGGAATTTCGAAGGATCGAATATTTTTTAGTATTGGCAGATAAACTGAACTATGCGAAGGCTGCGAAAGAGCTTTGCATTTCTTCCCAGGCGCTCACCAAACAGATCAACATTCTGGAGGAAGAACTT
Source organism: Lachnospiraceae bacterium (assembly GCA_045546255.1). Taxonomy (GTDB): domain Bacteria; phylum Bacillota; class Clostridia; order Lachnospirales; family Lachnospiraceae; genus RGIG5612. Next base: position 37,833 of record JAZQCK010000071.1, read on the forward strand.
GGCACGAGATTGTTTAACCGCACGACCCGCTCTGTAGAACTGACCGAAGACGGCATCATGTGCAAGAACCAGTTCCAAAACCTGAAAGCCCAGTACGACCTCACTCTGGCAGCTGTTGAAGAGGCAATTGCCAAAAAGCATAAGCATGTTCGGATCAGCTTCTTTGCTGCGCTTCCCCGAAATGAATTTATGAATCGCATCATTAATGCTCTGATTGCTGAATTTGATGACATTGATTTTGAAATCTCCACGAACAACATGGATGGCCTCCGGGATCAACTGAAAGACGGAGAGGTAGATCTGGTCTTCACCAACGCACATGATTTTGAAGACTGGACCGGCTGCAGCCATATTGTTTTTAAAACGACTCCTGCCCAGATCGTGGTTTCCCCAAAACACCCCTGGGTAAAAGGCGGAAAAGCAGAAATCACGGAAGAGGATATGGCGCAGAATACGATCATCCTTTTGGCCAAGCACGGCCCATATGAATTCAACAGTTTTTATGGGAAAGTAAAAACAAAGGACCGCATCATGGTTCCGGATTTTGACACGATGCTGTTAGAGATGCAGAAAGGAAAAGGCTTTGCCGTATTCCCTATGGCATTCAATGATATGCAGTACAGCCGCTTTGTCTATTATGATCTCCCGAAGGATGATGCTTTTAATTACCGGACGATGTGCAGCTATAAGCTTTCCAATAAAAACCCGGATGTCAAAAAAATCTTTTCCTTTATTAAGAAGCATAAAGACCAATTCATATTCTGACGTTTAAGATTTCAGAATGAAACAGTGGTGAATAAAGATAACGGCCGCCGCATGAATTCACATACGACAGCCGTTTCTTAACTTGGTTCATGTACTATAATTAGATACGAACACCGGTTACATCAAATGATCCCATTGCATTAGAGGATTTTCCGGTGACGGTATCACCATCGACAACACCTTCAAGGGTATTTGTCATTTCTCCAACATTGGTCTTGATCGTAATCTGATAAGAAAAGTTCTTTCCATCAAATTTGCCGTTATCTACCGGCGCGCTTGCACCATTACTGCCGTCTGTTCCGGTTCCAGTAAGAACGCCGTCAGCTACTGCAAACTCCATGATTGACTTCATATCGCCCATGTAAGTGTGTACAGTAAATTCCCATTTTCCATCCATAATAATTACCTCCTAAATAATTGATACGTTAATTATGTTATTTATTCTTTATGCTGTCCACTTGTTTGCTTTATTAAGTTCAGCATAATTACCATATTTTTTTCCTTCGTCATCAATGATGCCGTCAACGCCAGGAACAACGGAGAACATAACTGCAGAAGATGCCATCAATCCGCCGCCTCTTCCGAGATCATCAATCACTCGTCTGACTTCTGCACGGATTTCTTCTTCTGTACTGTCATCTCTGTCTGTCGCTTTTGGAGATACACAGCCAGCGAAGACGATCTTGTCACCATAGGTCTGCTTCAGCATATGAAGGTCATTGTTCGGCTGTACAGAATGCCAGCTGTCCATACCAATCTCAACAAAATCACCGACGATATCCGTAACATAGCCACAGCTATGATGCATATATTTCATTCCGAGATCATGGCAAGCCTCGATCATTCTGCGCTCCGGCTCTTTGTAGAACTGTCTCCACATTTCCGGAGACATAAACAGGGATTTCTCATTTCCCCAATCATCATGCATCATAACGAAGTCAATGTCCATGTACTCTTTCATTGGCTCAAACAGTGAGATTCTCCAGTCAGCATACGCATTTACAAAATCTGCATAAGCTTCTTCATCATCATATGGAGCCATCAAGCCATTGACGTGTCCCATCTCTGCACAGATTCTCTCGAACGCGCCAACGTTGCCAACATAATATCCCTGAAGTTCATCCTTCTTAGACCACATCATTTTGGTACGCTCGCCCATTGCTTTCCAGTCAAGCGTTCCTCTGTAATCCGGAAACTGCAGATAATCTTTCCATTCTGTAATATCATCAAAACGTTCTCCGCCCGGCTTAACATGTGTCATAAGCAGCGGGTTCTCTTTATCTAATTCCCACTCCAGGCCTGACCAGTCTGCACCATCCATGAACAAAGGTCTGTCATTGATTTCCGGAGTAATGATCATCTGGGCAGCGGTGTTGATCATCGGCACCCATTCCGGCTCTTCGTGGTTCCAGCAGATTTCCATATTCTCGCGTTCTGTTAACATATGATTCCTCCTCGTAAATCGTTTTACTACAATGAATTATGTTTTATACCTTTTTCTATGGCTAAAGTATACGATAGTAATCTGTCCGTGAGAATTCAAAAAAAATTGGGGATTATCAACTTGAAGTTGATAATCCCCGGATATCTTCCTTTTCGATAGGAATTCTTTTCTACTGATTCTTCCAATTGAACTAAGTCCTACAACTGCCGGATGATTTTTGCAGGATTTCCTGCCGCAATCACATTTGCGGGAATATCTTTTGTTACAACTGAACCGGCTCCGATAACAGAGTTATCTCCAATCGTTACACCTGAAAGGATGGTGCATCCTCCGCCAAGCCAGACGTTTTTACCAAGCGTGATCGGCCTTCCATAGACATAGCCCTCATTTCTGCGTTCCGGATCCAGCGGATGATTAACCGTATAGAGACCGCACATTGGGCCGATGAAACAATTGTCACCAATCGTGATCGGCGCTGCATCCAGAAAGACACAGTTATAATTGATCAGTACGCTTTCTCCTGCGAAGATATTGTATCCGAAATCGCAGTAAAATGGCGGTTTCATGACAAGGTCTTTCCCGCATTCTGCAAACAGCTCGGATACAAGCCGGTTGATCTCTGCCACATCATCAACGGGAATGGAATTCAGCTTTTGCGAAAGCTGCCTTGCCCTGAGTTTTGCATTTGATATTTCTTCATCGCGATTCCAAAACTCTTCACAGTTTTTTTGTTTTTCTTTTTCTGTCATTATTCAAAAGCTCCTCACCAAACAAATTCATTCAGACGATTAAAGGCTTCTTCAATACGGCTCTTTGGAGATGCCAGGTTCAATCGGATCGTGTATTCTCCTCCAAAGGGACGGCCATCCTGCCAGAGAACGCCGACTTCCATCCCCTTCTTTAAAAGATCATCCAGCGTTATCCCCTTCTCTTTGCAGTACCCCTCGCAGTCTAAAAAGAGCATATAGGTTCCTTCCGGTTTTTCCACAGAAACTCCGGTAATCCTGCTCAGCTGCGAAAGTGCATAATTAACATTTTCTGACAGTACGTCAACAAGTTCATCCACCCATTCAGATCCTTCCTCGCTATAGGCTCCGATCAAAGCATACATGGACAGGACATTCAGGTGATTATAGCTGGTCTCATTTTCATAAGTTTCAATCTTCCTTTTCAGTTCCGGATTGTAGATCACGTGATAAGAGCCAATCAGCCCGGCAAGATTAAAGGTCTTAGACGGTGCATAAAGCTCAATGGTGTGTTCGTGAGCATATGGCGAGACAGAAGCAAATGGAATATGCTCGTTACCAAATAAAACCAAGTCAGACCATATCTCATCGCTGATAACGGTCACTCCGTATTTCTCGAAAAGCGCAGCAGCCGTTTCCAGTTCTTCCCTGCTCCAGACTCTGCCACTTGGGTTGTGCGGAGAACAGAAGACCCCCACTTTGATCTGTTCTTCACAGATCTTCTTTTCCATGTCTTCAAAGTCCATTCTCCAGACGCCATTCGTATCTTTTATCAATTCACTTCCGATGATCTCATAATGATTATCTTTCAGAACATGTGTAAAGCCGATATATGCCGGTGTATGCAGAAGAACTTTTCCGCCTTCTGGAAGCAAAACCTTCATAGCACTGACAACACCACCAAGCAGACCGTTTTCGTATCCGATCTGCTCCTTGGTTATATCTGTAATCCCATGTCTGCTTTTATGCCAGTTAATAATACTGTCATAATACTCATCCCGGATAGAAAAATAGCCAAATGAAGGATGGGCTAATCTTCCTGACACCTTGTCAGTAATACAGGCAGGAACTACAAAGTTCATGTCTGCAACCCACATCGGGATTCGGTCGAATCCAGCTTTCAATATTTTGTCGATTTCAAAACCATTCAGTGAAGGAATATCAACAGCTATCGCATCTTTCCCCTTTCGGTCCGGAACTGTAGTAAAATCATATTTCATTATGCGTAACCTCTTTTCGTTTATTGTCTACATTATAGACCAGACGATGGACGATTGGAATCTGTCCATTTTCACTTTTATACAAAAATGAGCGGCTGTGATTACTCACAGCCGCTCATCCCCCTCTAATCAGCCTTATTCAAGAGTGATCACTCACCCAAAAAATCTTTTACATTATATGTCAGTTCACCTGTGTAGGTCTTAAGCTCTTCTTCGCCATCAAGAACACGAGCAGCACCGTTTGCCATAGCTTCCATCTCGAATTCACCTGGGTATGCATAAACCGGAGCGATGAAGCTGCATGCTTCTGTGATCTTAGCAACCAGTTCTTCATTATGAACCATTCCGCCGCCCATCAGGATCGCATCAACCTTTCCATGCATAGCTGCTGCCATGGCACCAATCTGTTTGATGCACTGATAGATCATCGTGTTCCATACAAGCTCGGCAAATTTATTTCCTTCTTTTGCCATATTGGAAACTTCTCTTGCGTCATTTGTACCAAGCAGGCTGATAAAACCACCGGTCTTTGTTGCAAGAGCTTTTGCAGCTTTCTTATCAAGTCCGTTGTCGAAAATATAATCCACAAGGTTTGCAACTGTAATACTTCCAGAACGGGTCGGAGTCATCGGGCCATCACCACCAACAATATCATTTCCGTCGATCATTTTGCCCTTCTGATGAGCTGCGATGGATGTTCCGCCACCAATATGGCAAACAATATAGTTGCAGTCTTCATATTTCACGCCCATCTTCTTGGAATGAACAATTGCAGTTTCTTTCTGATTCAGCGCATGAACATGCATTGGCTTTAAAACGCCTTTGATACCTGTAAGTCTTGCTTCCGGAATTGCCTCATCTGTATCCGGCGGGTTAACTACAAATGCCGGGCATCCATATTCATCTGCAAAAGATTTTGCAATCTGCGGTCCTAACTGAGCCGGATGCTGAACACCGTTTGCTCCGCGGACAGCGTGATCGAACAGAGTCTCATTGACTCCATAGACACCGCCTGCGCAGGACATCAGTCCGCCGCCACGTCCTACAACAGCGTCCAGATCTGTCAGATCAATATTCTGCTCTTTCAGCATATCTTTGATCATGTTGAAACGGAACTCTAACTGATCAGATACTTCTTTGAATTTTGCAAGATCTTCTGCTGCATGCTCTACATTTGCGGAAAACAGTTTTTCTTCTCCTCTAAAAACTGCAACCTTCGTAGAAGTTGAACCCGGGTTTACTGCTAAAACCTTATACTCACTCATGGTTTTGTCATCCTCCATATTATTTGCTATTTTATATTTTCCTTCTCCAGCCATTGCCCTTGAAGCTCAAGCTGTCACTGAACTGTATTATAATATGTACAATACAAAAAAACTACCAACAATCTTCGCCTTTATGTTTACAAAGTCTCACTATAGATACATCATGACAAGATAAATGATCGGGATCGTGATAATGCAGAAAATGTTCATCATCGCACTCGCACTTGTCGCGGTTTCCGCGTCGGAATCGTATGCCACTGCAAACATACCGACGATCGCAGCAGTCGGCATTCCTACATACATCGTGATCACCTGAGTCATCATTCCATTTCCTAAAGCCAATCTTAAAATAAAGAAAGTAAGAATCGGAAGTATCAGCAGCTTAATTGCTGCGAGAATATAGAGCTTTTTATGCGAGAAGACAACTTTTAATGAGTTCGCTGCCGCAGTGCTTCCGATCACGACCATGGCTAAGGGTGACGTGATGCTTCCTACAAAACTGATCGGTTCTGTAACATACTCCGGGATCGGGATCTGCAGAAAGAAGATCACCATCGCAAGAAGCACACTGACAATTCCGGCATTGATCAAGGATTTCGGAGAAAAACGAAATCCGCTTTTGCTGTTTCGGGAAATCAGGAAAAAGCCGTAACTGTAGGCGATCAGATTCAGATGGATGTTTAAGAGCGCCATATAAAAAAGCCCCACTGGACCAAATAAAGATTCCGCCAAAGGCAGCCCCAGAAATCCAACATTACCAAAGATCACAGCAGCCTGATAAACTCCGCTGGCTGCGTTCGGAACTTTCAAGATCTTTACGACAATAAACGCGATGAGGGCGAGCGCAGCATAAACAGCAAAACCGATCCAGAGAAGCATCAATGCATTATGGATCTGGCTTCCGTCCATTGAGATAATGCTGATAAAAACCAGACAAGGGGAAGTCACGTGCACGATAAGCCCGGAAAGTCCTTTATTTACGGCATCATTCAGTATGTGAAGTTTATAGAGAAGAAAACCGACGGCCATTGCCACGACGATTTTGATCATGGTAATAATCAACGCGCTCATAACAGGAAAATATTAGCATAAAAGCCCATAAAATGATATACAAATCCGCTCTTATCCTTTACAATACTAGCATGAATACGGCGTTGCTTTGACTGATGTACGTGCATGTATGGAAAGCAAACACAACCCATAAACCTGCCGTTTTGGCAGACTAACAGGAGGATGAACATGACAGACAAATTTAATCCGGAGGATGTGCCTCAGATCACACTGGAATTCGAAGATGGGGAAGATATTCTTGTCGAACCGCTTTTCATCTTTGACTTTGAAGAGCAGGATTATATTGCTCTGATCCCGGTCGAAGAGGATAATGACGAGGTCTTCTTATATGTGTACAACGAATTCGATAACGGTGAGTTTGAATTCTTAGATATCGAAGATGATGCACAGTTCGACCGCGTTGCTGCCGAGTTCGAGCGCATCGTGGAAGAAGCAGAATCTCAGGAAGAAGAGCACTAAGCGTTTTAGTTTGAACAAAACGAAGCGGCTATACCAGATGGTATAGCCGCTTTTTTTCAGGATTCTATTAAAGATTATTCTTCCGGAAATACGCCTGTCCAGTATTCCTTATTATAGATATCGGTAAAGCGGTACATCGCAAGGACATTGCCTTCCCCGACATCCATATTGGCGATCACAGGTTCTTCTGCTCCGACGACCCATGCATCACCTAAGACATACTGATCCAGGAAGTTGCCCTTATAGTCATAGAAGTCTGCCAGGAATTCAATCTTGTCTCCTTCCTTCACTGCATCAACAAGCGTTACATCCTCACCTGCTTCAAGGTCGACCGCTTCGCCCTCTGCTACAGATGCAAGAAGTTTACCAACGTTTGCAGATTCCTCTTCTGTTGTCAGTCTGACTCCGGCAATATAGCCATACGGCTGTTCTTCCGTAAAGTAAAGGATCAGATCTGCCGTCTGGTCATTATAAAGAACCGGCGCATGTCCTTTGATCACATATTTATCGCCGTCCACTGTCATCCCGTCATAGTAGTAAGACATGTAGTGGCCATCGATCGTAAGCCAGGTGCGGTCTGTTGTTCCGACCAGATTGCCCTTATCATCAAAGTTAAGGACATTGTCAGATCCCAGATCGATCAGGCCTTCGCCGTCATCATAGAACATATTGAGATCAATACTGCTTACCAGATCCCACTGTTCTTCTGTCAGCTGGATGACCGGCTCGCCTTTGGAATTCTTCTTCCATTCCAACGCAGTCTCGTCAAACTGATTCTTAGCCAGATAATCAGAAATCTTATTCAGATCAATATTGCTGCGGAAGAAGCTGAAGTCAGAAGAACTATAATCAGAGGAAAAGCCTCCCATGTCTCCACCCAGCAATCCGCCGAGCATATCATAAATACTGGAAGAGGAATAACTGCTTCCACTGGAGTTGCCATTATAATAGCTGTCTCCATAGTCTCCGCTTCCAAAAATTCCATAAAGGGAGTTGAACGGGTTTCCGGAACCACCAGAGATATATTGTCCGGAAAGTTCTACCGCTGCATAAGTCTGTACACATCTGGTATATTCGGATGAGATACCGATCTTGTTATAGATGGACTCCACATTTTTTACATATCTCGAGTTTGTATACGGGAAATAAATGGATAATCCATAAGAGCTTGACATGTCGCGCGTGGTGTTATTGTATTTCACAGCACTGCGCACTGCATCTGCCAGTTTTTTTCCGTCATCGGTTCCGAGGCGTTCTGCAAAATCAACCAGATCCACCTGATCCACGCCGACAGACTCTCCAAAGCTCCTTGCACGCCCTCTCGCCTGAGAGACATTTTTATAACTTCCGCTGGAACTGTCACTCTCGATCATGGCTGTCGTTGAAGATGCAAATGCTTCCAGCTTATCCGGAACCGTATAGGAAAGCTCCGCCAGATCCACAACCGACTGTGTTCCTGCCCAGCCTTGTCCTGCCTGTGAAGAATAGCTGATAAAGTCATCTACGATCGTCTTTCCAAGCTCAACCGTGGAAATCGAAGTGTTATTACTCAGCTGCTTCAGCCAGTTCGTATAATACCAGCCATATCCGGATTCCGTTTCTTCTGATCCGATCAGATAATCGGAATAATCACTGATCGCAAGTCCCGTCTCAACGGTTGCCATCAGGCAGGCATCAAAACCGACAAAGTCGAAAGCCACGCCGCCATCTTTCAAAGCGGTGCGGATTCCTGCCAGATCCATCGGTCCGTTATAAGCAAATTTTTCATCAGATCCATAGCCAGTCACAGAGCCACCGCCATGATCCCAAAGGATCAGCATGTTACGGTTGGCCGGGAAATTGACATTGCAGTATCTGATAAACTCAGACAAGGTCGCCGGGTCTGTCATGCTCTTATTTCCGGCATTCTTCTCAAGAAGATATAAGCTGTTCCCTTTTATCTGATAGATTTGGTTTACACTGCTGCTCATCTGACGGTTCTGCCACTGTGTCGTGCCGCCTGTGTAGATGATCAGGTTCACATTATCACCCACACCGCCATTCAGCATCTCCTTAATATCCATCGTTGCAGCACCGCCGCCGGACTCCAGATCCGATCCGCAGATATAGACCATAAGGGTGACGATATCTTCACCGCCTCCTAAAATCTCGGTTCTCTTTTCCGGAACACCCGATGCCACCGAAGTATCGAGGCTTCCACTATTCGATGTGCCGGAACCTGTGTAGTAATTGCTTGTAAAATGAGCAATACTGCTTTCCGGATCAGTGAAGGAATAACCGCCATTTGAAGTGACGCTCGTGCCGCCTCCATCTCCTCGTCCGCCACAGCCTTTTCCGACGCAGCTGAATAAAAGCACGATCACAATGATGACCACGATTGCGATCAAGATCAACCTGATCTTGGAGTTACCCATTTTTCGATTATTGTTATTATTCTCATTCATATTGCTTACCTGCTGTTAGTCTGATCAACCTTATTTTTTCCTGCCGAACAATCCGCCCAAAAAACCTTTCACAGCTTTATCAGCCACCTTATCTGATTTTTGAACATTTCTGTTTGACACCGTTTTTCCAAGTCCGTTTCCGCTTCGCTTAACGCCTCCGCCTCCACTTACGACTCTTTTTTCTCTACCAATTGGTCTGTTCTCCATATTGCTACCTCTTTCACTTCTAAAGTAACAGGCGCGCCTGTCAGCTATTATTTATTTTCATTCAATAGTACTTCTGTAGAAATTATTATCTCATAAAAGCATTTCACTTTCACCAATTATTTGCTATCTGCATTTCAGATTCTTTCTTTTTTTTAACCGCATTCTGTGATAAGGTTATAGCGATTTCACGACAGGAGAAAAACCATGTTTCTTGCAAATAACTGGAAAGACTACGAAGTAATCGACTCCTCCTCCGGAGAAAAGCTGGAACGCTGGGGAGACTATATCCTTTTAAGACCGGATCCGCAGGTGATCTGGAATACAAAAAAAGCTGCGCCGGAATGGAAAAAGCTGAATGCTCATTATCACCGTTCTAGTAAAGGCGGCGGCGAATGGGAATTTTTTGATCTGCCAAAGCAGTGGCAGATCCACTATACCCTCCCGCTGAAAAAGTCTGACGCAGTTTTGACTTTCAACCTGAAACCGTTCAGTTTCAAACATACCGGGCTATTTCCGGAACAGGCAGCAAACTGGGACTGGTTCTCTGCTTTGATTGAAGAAGAGACGAAAAAAAGAACCGTTAAAGTATTAAATCTCTTTGCCTATACCGGAGGTGCAACAATTGCCGCGGCAAAAGCCGGAGCACATGTTACACATGTAGATGCTTCAAAGGGCATGGTTCAATGGGCCAAAGAAAATGCCAAGGATTCCGGCGTTCCGGAAGAAAATACCAGGTGGCTGGTGGATGACTGCAAGAAATTCGTCGAGCGGGAGATTCGCCGTGAAAACCAATACGATGCGATCATCATGGATCCGCCATCTTACGGCAGAGGACCGAAAGGTGAGATTTGGAAGATGGAAGACAGTATTTTTGAACTGCTCCATTTATGCAGCCAGATCCTGAAAAAAGATGCTCTCTTCTTTTTACTGAATTCCTATACAACCGGTTTACAGCCGGCGGTGTTGAAATACCTCTTAGATGCAGTCATTAAGCCCGGACGTGGCGGAACTGTAGAAGCAGATGAGGTAGGTCTTCCAGTTACAGCGAGCGGCTCCATCCTTCCTTGTGGCGCAGCCGGCAGATGGTTTAGGAGGAATTCCTGATTTTCTTGTTTCGCCTCTAATAAAGCCAGTTGCTCACAAGAAATGATTCGAATTTTCTTGAATGTACTAGGCTTCATACTGCAGCCAACAAGAAAACAGCTATTTTAAATATAATAAAGGGTATAATTCGATAGAATTATACCCTTTTTCTTGTGAGTTATTGACGTTTTCAGTACCAAGACAAGAAAATCTTACATGTTATTGTTTTTTGATACAGATTTTGTATTTCAGCGGCACTTTTGCTTATCCTGTAAGCTTTATGCCTCAGCTACATTCTTATTCTTCACATCTTCAAACTCCTGGATCATCTCCGGCGTTGCAGGTTTTCCGGCTTTCGTTCCGATGACCACTGCAATGAGTCCGACAATGAAGCCGACAACCAGAGAGTAAAGACCAGTTGCCTCGCCGATCGTCTGACCACTGATAATCGGAATATAATCCCAGATAATGACCGTCAGTGCACCTGCAATGATACCGCTTAAGGCACCGGCTCTGTTCGTCTTCTTCCAGAAGAGCGATAAGACAACGACCGGTCCGAAGGCGGAACCGAAACCTGCCCATGCATCACTGACCAGTGTCATAATGGAGCTGTTCGGATCCCAGGCAATAAAGAATGCGATCGCAGCTACCACAATAACGACGATACGGGAAAGCCAAAGGACTTTTTTGTCATTCGGATTCTTCCCTTTCTTAATCACATCCGCATAAATATCTTTTGAAACAGCGGATGCTGTGACCAGCAGCTGTGAATCCGCAGTTGACATGATCGCTGCAAGGATTGCACAAAGCAGGATACCTGCAATGAAAGGAAGCGCGAACTGATTCGTAAACAGTTCTTTCACAACCATAATAACAACGTTCTCTTTATCTTCTAATACGCCAACTTTCGGAAAGAGATAGACTCTTGCAAGGATTGCCAATACAGAAACCATTGTAAGGGAGATCACATTCCAAACGTTTGCGATCACCTTTGACTTATTCAATTCTTTCTCAGATTTGATTGCCATAAAGCGGACCAGGATGTGCGGCATACCGCAGTATCCAAGGCCCCATGCAAGTCCCGAGATGATCGTTACTACGCTCACAGAACCGGAGCCGGAAGTAAACGGATTCAGGAAGTTCTCTGCTCCACCTTCTACGCCGGAAGCAGTTAACGTAGACATGACTGTACCCGGTTCGATCACAGTTAACAAGATGATTGGAACCGCAAGGACCATGGCAAGCATCAGCATGCCCTGAATAAAGTCCGTCGTACAGACCGCCATAAATCCACCCAGATACGTATAGGCAAGAATAACGACCGTTCCGATCAGCAGTGCGATCCGGTATTCGATTCCAAAAACAACATTAAATAATTTTGCACCTGCAGAAAGTGCAGAAGCAGTATAGACTAAGAAGAAGATAACAATAACAATAGAAGAAACAAGAAGCAAGACCTTCTTTTCGTCGTGGAACCGGTTGCTGAAATACTCCGGAAGCGTCATGGAGTTGTTTGCGCGGATCGTATATCTTCTTAAACGACCTGCAACGATCATCCAGTTCGCAAAGGTTCCAAGGAGCAGTCCTAAAGAGACCCAGATTTCTCCGGTACCAAGAAGATAAATAGAACCCGGAAGTCCCATCAAGAGCCATCCGCTCATGTCGGAAGCCTGCGCACTCATTGCACCGACCCAGCCTCCAAGGCCACGGCTTCCCAGGAAATAGTCATCCGCATTATTTGTCCTCTTGGAATAGAATGCTCCGATGACAACCATAAGCGCAATGTAGATCACAAATGCGACTACGATCCAAACCGTATTATTCATTGTTTCTATCTCTCTTTCTATATATCCTTCGGCTCATAGGTAAGCTCACAGCCGAGTCTTCTGATCGTTCTCCTGTCAATGGCGGAAAGTCTGGCCGTTGTATGGACCGGACATCCTTTGATCTTTGGTAGTTGCGCCATCGCATATCCTGCTCTTGCATCCGATGCAGATGCGATGGATAAAGCAATCAAAACTTCGTCCGGATGGAGTCTTGGGTTCCTACTTCCAAGATACTGCGTCTTCAGCGTCTGAATCGGCGCGATCGACTCCGGAGAAAGGATTTTAATCTCATCTTCCACTCCAGCCAGATATTTCAGTGCATTGATCAAACATGCAGCCGTTGGGCCAAGCAGATCTCCCGTTTTACCGGTGATCACTGTCCCATCATTCAGTTCAATTGCCGTAGCGACATCTCCCGTTTCTTGTTCACGCTCTCTTGCCGCTTTTACGACCTTGCGGTCATTCACATCCAGTTCCAGCTGACTCATCAGCACTTTGATCTTATTGACTTCCTCAAGGTCCTTCTTTCCTTCCGCCACTCCTGCAAGTGCTTTAAAGTAACGACAGATAATTTCCTGTTTGGAAGCTTCACGGCAAACTTCATCATCAATAATGCAGTTGCCTGCCATATTCACACCCATATCTGTCGGTGAAGCATACGGGCTCTTTCCGTAGATTGTTTCAAACATGGCATTCAGCACAGGGAAAATCTCAACATCCCGGTTATAATTGACCGTTGTTTCCCCATATGCTTTTAAATGGAACGGATCGATCATGTTGATATCATTGAGATCCGCTGTTGCTGCTTCATATGCCAGGTTTACCGGATGATCCAATGACAAATTCCAGATTGGGAAGGTCTCGAATTTTGCATATCCGGCATTCAGTCCTCTCTTATGCTCATGGTACAGCTGGGAAAGGCAGGTGCTCATTTTTCCGGAGCCCGGTCCCGGAGCGGTGACGACAATGAGCGGTCTGCTCGTTTCGATATAATCATTTTTTCCGTATCCGTCATCACTTAACACCAGTTCCATGTTGGCCGGATAACCAGGGATCAAATAATGATGATAGACTTTCAGATCGTTTTTAATCAGCCGTTTTTCAAAATTGGAAATTCCGTGCTGGCCGGCATATTTCGTAATGACGACACTGCTGACAAATAAACCTTTATTCCGGTACTCCTCGATCAAACGGAGCACGTCATTATCATATGTTATACCAAGATCTTCTCTGACCTTATTATGTTCAATATCTTCTGCGCTGACGACCATGACCATTTCTGCCTGATCTGCCATCGTAAGAAGCATTTGAAGTTTACTGTCCTGCTCAAAGCCAGGAAGCACGCGGCTTGCATGCATATCGTCATATAGTTTTCCGCCAAACTCCAGATAGAGTTTATTATCGAATTGAGCGATCCTTTCGCGGATATGCTCTGATTGCATTTTCAAGTACTTGTCATTATCAAATCCGATTTTTTTCTGCATGTCTTTGCCTCTCTGCTGTATTAAAGTATTCAAGAATTACTAAAGTAAAATAATAACAAAAAACCACTTGTCTTACAATACTTATTTTAAAAGAAGGGGCCGTCCAAGACGGTCCCTTCTCAATTGATTATACGGAAAATTAGGTTGTGAGTCTTCTGGTATGGCTCTGCGTTTTAGCGCATTAGTCTTCCGGTTCAAAATCGAACTTGGTCCATACCGGCTCTCCGGTATACTCAAGGAGTTCTTCTTCGCCGTTTAATGCACGGATCGCACCGCTTGCTAAAGCTTCCATTTCAAAATCGCCTGCCATAACGATGATCTCGCCGATCCATCCTGCATATTTTCTAACGTTCTCAATGAAGTCTTTGTCATTGGAAACACCACCGGTCATAACGATGCCGTCCACTTTTCCTTCCAGAACACATGCATAAGAGCCGATATATTTTGCAAGGTTATAAGCAAATGCTCTGTAGATCAGCTCTGCCCATTGGTCGCCATTTGCGATGCGGTCTTTGATCTCAAGCATGTTATCTGTTCCGACAAGTCCTAAGAGACCGCCGGTCTTGGAAACTTTTGCCTTCATCTCATCCAGAGTGTATTTTCCGGAATAGCACATTTTGATAACCGGAAGAAGCGGAACATATCCGGAACGGTTCGGGGAGATCGGTCCGTCGCCGTTAAGAACATCGTTTCCGTCAACGATCTTGCCCTGCTTGTGAGCTGCAATACTTAATCCGCCGCCAACGTGGCAAACGATGAAGTTGCACTCATCATATTTCTTTCCAAGCTGAGCTGCTGCACGAAGAGCCACTTCTTTCTGGTTCAGAACGTGGATGTGGGACTCTCTGTGGATTCCCTTGATACCGGAAATTCTGGAGACATCATCAAATTCATCTGCATCTGGCGGATTTACCAGATATGCCGGTTTTCCTGTCTCTACAGCAAAGGCATTGATGATCTGCGCACCAAGGATTGCCGGATGCTCCATCAGTCTTCCTGATGAGCAATCGTCCAGGATTTTTGCATTTACAGGGAAGATACCTGTTGTTGTGGATTCAAGTCCTCCGGAGTATGCTGCAAACGCATCCATATCTTTGATATCGATATTGTTGTTTTTCAGCTCTTCCATGATCGTTTCAACTCTGTATGGAAGCTGATCAGATACTCTTGCAAAGGTTTTTAATTTTTCTGTGTCGTGCTGTACGTTTGCCTTAAAGAGTCTTTCTTCTCCATCAAATACAGCGAGCTTTGTGCTGGTAGAACCAGGACTTAAGGTAAAGATTTTATATCCCATGTTAACCTCTCATTACTTTCAACTAAACACTAAAGTTACCTGTGCTATTCGGCTTACTCTTTTTTCGAAACAGCCTGAACAACACTATCAGGAAAAGCTTCCGGAATCAGATAAAGAATTCCGGATACTTTTTCTTCATTTCATTTCCGTAGCGGCCTACGGAGTCGATGTGATGATTGATCACATCACGTGCGGCTTTTGCATCCCGCTTTTCAATCGCTTCGATGATCTGCTCATGCTCTTTTGGAAGATCCCCAATTCGTTCTAAGGTTCCGACCTCCATGTTTCTCCATCTCCGAACATGCATAAATGCATCTTCATAAAGATTTGGAAGGTGGGGTCTTCCAACCGCTGCAAGAAGCAGATTATGAAATTCATCATCCAGCTTATAAAAGGCGTTCGGATCTGCTTTGTAATCTTTGATCGCCTTTTGCTTTTCCAGACAATCCTTCAGGCTTTTGATCAGTTTGGAATTGTCCTCTTTTTCAATGATCCTCCGGACAGTTTCCTGTTCAATGGCTTCACGAAGATAAAGAACATCATTGATAAACTCCAGATCAATGAGCGACACGAAGGTTCCTCTCTGCGGAAACACATCCACGAAGCCGCGTTCCTTTAAAATGGCAAGTGCGCCTCGGACCGTGTGTCTGGTCGTATCATAAGCTGCGCAAAGATCACCCTCGCTGATCAATTCGCCGGGCATGTATTTCAGACTTTCAATTTTTTTCAGCAGATCATTCACGATTTTTTCACTCGTTATGACCTTCCTGCTTCTTTGCATATTCATGGCTTTCCTACAGCTTTCCTTCTACTTTTACGAAGTCTTTTGCTTTCTCCTCGCCTCTTAATACGCGAAGGCATCCGAATGCCAGGGAGTCCATTTCATTTTCACCCGGATAGATAACGACCGGTGCAATGAATTTAACCCTGTCGGAAACCATCTTTGTAAACATTTCAGAATGAGCAATTCCGCCGGTGAGGATAATCGCATCGACCTGTCCACAGCAAGTAGCAGCACAAGCGCAAAGATGTTTTGCTACGCCAAGGGCCATTGCCTCATAGACCAGTTTTGCATGCTCATCACCATCAGCGATCATCTTCTCAACTTCACGGGAATCATTAGTTCCCAGATGAGAATTCAAACCGCCCTGTCCCTTGATCTTTTTCATCATAGATTTCTGGTCATACTCACCGCTGAATGCCATGTCAACGACCTGGAACAGCGGAAGCCCACCGGTTCTTTCCGGAGAGAACGGACCTTCTTCATCACTAACGAAATCGATGATGCGTCCCTGGGAATGAAGTGCCACGGAGATACCGCCTCCAAGGTGAGAGATCAGAAGGTTGGACTTGTCATAAGCATTTCCTGTTTCTTTCTCCCATTTTTTCGCAGCCGCTCTCATGTTCAGGTTATGTCCCAATGCCTTTCTGCGCATTTCTTTGAAACCGGTGATCTTTGTCAGCGGGATCATTTCATCAACTGTAATTCCGTCATAAACATATGCCGGGATTCCAAGCTGAGTAGAAAGAGCGTAAGCAATCGGCGCACCGAGGTTTGATGGATGGTTATTCTGCGGATTGTTCTGCAGCTGCCAAACCATATCCTCGTTTACTTTATATGCACCTGCCTCAATTGGAGGAAGCAGACCACAACGGCTAACGATTGCGGTAAGTTCTTCGAGTTTCACACCATGTTTCTCAAGAGAATCCAGGATCATATCCCGGCGAAACTCATACTGGTCTTTAATCTCGTCAAACTGTGCCAGTTCTTCCGTGGAATGTGCGATGCTTTCAACAAATACCGGTGTTTCATCATCATAAACTGCAATCTTGGTGGATGTTGAACCCGGGTTCATGATTAGTAATTTTTCCATACTGCCTCCTGTTTATTTGTTTACGATATTAACAGGCTCCTCGCCAGCTTCCACTGCTTCTGCATTCTTAATTGCGACTGTAAGCATTGTGATAAATGCTTCGTCCGTCATACCGCCAACGTGCGGAGTAATCGTGAGACGATCCATTCCTTCTTTGCTCATGCTGAGAAGCACATGATCTTTTGCCGGTGGTTCCGGAGCGATAACGTCAAGAGCGGCGTGTGCGATCTCACCAGTCTCAAGTGCGTGTGCGAGTGCCTCGTCATTAATGATCTCGCCGCGTGCGGTGTTAATAACGATTGCTGTGTTTTTCATTTCTTTGAACTGCTTCTCGCCAAGCATACCAACAGTCTCCGGGAATACCGGAACATGCATGGAAATTACATCGCAAGCTTTGCAAAGA
Source organism: Lachnospiraceae bacterium (assembly GCA_045546255.1). Classification (GTDB taxonomy): domain Bacteria; phylum Bacillota; class Clostridia; order Lachnospirales; family Lachnospiraceae; genus RGIG5612. The sequence continues at coordinate 55,418 of JAZQCK010000071.1, forward strand.
TCATCAAATTCCATATACTCGATACCCAGTTCTTTTTCCTGTTCCGGAGTCGGACGGAAGGTATCATAGTAGCTGATCTTTACATGCCACGGCTGGAGTTTTCTGACTGCTTCTTTTGCGATCGCGCCCATGCCGACAAAACCAATGTGCTTTCCGGCGATTTCATGGATTCCCATAGCGAGGCCTTCGCTTTTAACCGTATTATAATCTTCATCTTTGCACTTTACTCTCTTGTCGTTTAATGCAATACGGCGATAAGCGGCAAGCATTAACGCGATTGTGTGCTCTGCTACACCATTAGCATTTGCGCCCCGGTTGTTGCAAACCGGAATGCCCATTTCCTTTGCGCAATTAAAATCGATCTTATCAAACCCTACACCTTCAGACTGGATCAGTTTCAGCTGCGGATTTGCCTTGATCACTTCAGCGCTGACCGGATGGATCGCTCCTACGAGAAGGTATTCTCTGTCTTTTAATGCTTCGATCATCTGCTCGTCCGTATACGGAACATCCAGATATTTGACATCCCAATCCTCCGGGAAATGGATATCATACTTGTCAAATCTTGACGCTGCTACTGTGCTCAGTATTTTCTTTGCCATGTTACTTCCTCCTGTTTCTTAAAACTGTCTTTTAAAGTTTTACTTTTTCTATATTTGCATAGCGTTTAGCTAATTATGCACATATTACATCTGGTATCCTTTTTCAAAAGCTGCGAGGTTTAAGTCCACCAGTTTTGCCGGAACATTTGTCGCAACTAATGCTTTCCAATCCACATCATCAAGGCCTAACTGTTTCACCAGCGCTCCGAGAAGAACGATGTTCTGCGCCTTTACGTTTCCAAGTTCTTCCGCAACTTTATAAGCTTCAACGACCTGGACATTTGGAACTACTTTTTTCAGTTCCTCAATCGCATCCTTCGGATACTCGGCGGCTCCTGTGAGCACCGGCATTGGAAGGATCTCTCTCGTATCCGTGATCACGGTTCCTCCTTCTTTTAAGTAGGAAATGGTGCGGACCGCTTCGATCTTCTCAAAGGAAACGATCAGATCTGCCTCACCTTCTCCAACGATTGGGGAATATACTTTATCACCGTATTTGATCTGCGTGACCACAGTGCCGCCTCTCTGGCTCATTCCGTGGATCTCGCTCATCTTGACATCGTAGCCTTTTTCAATTAAGCCCTTCGAAAGGATGGTTGACGTTGTGATGGTGCCCTGTCCTCCGACACCGACTAAAATAATTGCCTTCGTCATTTTACTCACCTACTTTCTCGATCGCTTCAAATTTGCACTGCTGCATGCAGAGTCCGCACTGATTGCAATTTGCCGGATCAGCAATATAAGCTTTTTTATTCTCTTCATCAAATGCGATCGACGGGCAGGCAATCTTCATACACTGTCTGCAGCCAACGCATTTGTCCGGATTCATCTGAACATGCTTTCCGGCATTCGCTTTCTGCACTTCCTTGATCAGGACGCACGGACGTTTTGTGATGATCACAAATGGGCCTTCAGCGGCAAGCGCTGCTTCCAATGCTTCTTTTGCTGCTTCCTGATCAACCGGATCAAAGACGCGCAGGTGATCATCATCGATTCCAAGAGAACGGACAACACTTTCAATATCGATGGCAGGTGACTCATAACCCATCAGGTTCTTCGTCGTTCCCGGATTTTGCTGATGTCCTGTCATCGCTGTGATGGAGTTATCCAAGATGCAGGCAACGACATTGGATTCCGAAGCGACGATATCGATCAGGGAAGTGAGGCCTGAATGGAAGAAGGTGGAGTCTCCAAGTTCGCCGATTGCCTTTCTGTTATCTCCCTGTGCTTTCAATGCACGGGATAAACCGACCAGAGAGGAGAAACCGCTGCCCATGCAGATGCAGGTATCAAATCCATTTAATGGCGGATTGATCGCAAGTGCGTAGCAGCCGATATCGCCTAAAGATACGAATTTATCGCGCATCTTGCTTAAAGCAAAATAGAAGCCTCTGTGAGGACATCCGGCACAAAGGACCGGCGGACGGGCAGGAACATTGACCTGCTCTACCTGATAGCGGAATTCATCCGATGCGCCAAGCAAAGAGTCACGAACCACTTTTGTATTAAACTCACCCTGGATCGTCAGTTTGTCTTTTCCGATCGCATTGGTGAATCCCAACGCCTTCACTGTGTTTTCAAGATATGGTTCGCCTTCTTCAACGATATATAACGTCTCATATTTTGCAGCGAAGTCAGCCATCAGTTTTCTCGGAAGCGGGTTCGTAAGCCCCAACTTCAAGACACTGGCCGTATCGCCGAAAACATCTTTCACATATTGATAGGAAATACCGGAAGTGATGATTCCAATCTTTGCCCCAGGAACTTCTTCCACCCGGTTTAGCTCGGAAGAATTCGAATACTCTTCCATTTTTGCAAGAAGATCCTCGCGGACGATGTGTCGTTTTTTCGCATTGACCGGAAGCATGGAATACTTTGCCGCATTTCCTTCATACTGCTTCACCGGAACGTTCTGTCTTTCGCCAAGTTCTACGACGCTCTTGGAATGGCAGACGCGGGTCGTCATTCTGAAAAGCACCGGAACATCATATTCTTCGGAAAGCTCCATGGCTTTGATCATAAAGTCCTTGCATTCCTGGGAGTCCGAAGGCTCAACCATGGCCAGCTTTGCGTGCGGTGCATACAGACGGTTATCCTGCTCGTTCTGGGAACTGTGACAAGCCGGATCATCTGCCGTTACAAACACCAGCGCGCCATTGACACCGCAGTAACCCATCGTAAAGATCGGGTCAGCCGCAACGTTCATGCCAACGTGCTTAAAGGTGCAGATAGACCTCATGCCCCCGATACTTGCACCGGAAGCAGCCTCAGCAGCCACCTTTTCATTCGGAGACCACTCACTGTAAATATCATCTTTATATAAGCCTCCGATATTCTCTAAAATCTCTGTACTCGGCGTGCCCGGATAAGCCGCAGCAAAGTGTCCGCCGCCTTCATAAAAGCCGCGGGCAACCGCCTCGTTTCCACTCATGATCATCTTATTCATATTACTTTATCCCTCCTGAAAAAACGGATTTTCAAGATTTGTCAACTTGTCGACAACCAACTGCCTTTATTGTACTTGAAGGCAAACAATAGCGCAATCAAATCTTTTGGAAATCTTGTATTTTTTTGATACTTTCTTTCCAAAAAAATACCACAGCCTTTACCGCTGTGGTATTTGCATCAAATGATGATTTGATTGGTGATTAATCTTAGAAACCTTCCGGGTCTGCAGTAAGCCGGAGGCTTTCGCGGAAGCGGTTATATTCCGCTCCGACCCTTCCCATTGTACGGTTGTAGGATGCAATCGCCGCCCCTTGTGAACTTGCGCCCCACTGAGAAGGGGTCTTTTCGCTATCGAGCGCAACGACGGAATAGACGGTACCCTGTCCATCATTTGTAAGGTCCACCCAGGTAGGAATCAGTTCCAAACCTGTGACCTTCACTTTTCCATTATTAAATTTTGAGAAGGTCACATTAAAGATCAGACCATCTTCTGTATATCCGCGGTTATCATCCTCTTCCATTAGATCCGCCCGTTGGTTCGAAATCTCATTGCCCATAGAATAGAGGCAGAGCATTTTATGACCAGTGCTGCTGGTTAAAGTTTCGTAACGTTCGATCACATGCGGATGTCCGCCGATGATCACATCAACACCCATTTCACAGAGCCGTTTTGCGATAGCCTGCTGATCTTCATTCGGATCATCCCGGTATTCATCTCCCCAGTGGATATAAAAAATATTTGCCTCCACGCCAAGCATCTTCATCTGATCCAAATCGCTTTGAACCGAAGAATAGAGTTCCTCAAGGTCACTGTAACAAAAGCTGTTGACCAATTCATCTGCTCCATCATATAACGGCAGGCCGTTTAATGATTTCTGCCAATCTGTGATCTCTCGGGTATCATAGGTGTAACAGACAAAGCCAAGTTTGATTCCATTCACCATTTTGGTAATGATATAGTGCTCATCAGTGCTCTGCCTTGTACCGGTATACTCCATCCCGTTTGCCTTAATTATATCCAAGGTCCGGAGGATCCCGTCTTTTCCGGAATCATTCGCATGGTTATTTGCGGTAAGACAGATATCCACTCCCGCAGCTGAAAGTGACGTTACAATATTATCCGGACAATTAAAGATTGGATAGCTTTTATACCCTTCCTCTTCTCCGGCACATGTCACTTCAAGATTTGCAACCATGATGTCAGGTGCCTGATAATAGGGAGCAACCAGCGCAAAATCGCGACTGAAATCATAATTGCCGCCACCGATATCTGCTGCCCGGAAGATTGGGGAATGGATCAGAATATCTCCTGTAGACCCTACTGTAACAGACGATGCTATTGCAGGTGCTTCAAGACGTGGTTTTACCTCTTTTGGGGTTTCTTTCTTTGGAATCAAAAAAAGTACTGCCGCCACTGCAGCAATGATAATTACTAAAATGATCAGGAGGATTCCCGGCCGGAACCCTCCTTTCTTTTTATCAGTTGTTTGATTCTCTCTTCTGCTCATTTCTAAATGCAATTTGATCTCAGCGTTTTATCATATACTCTGTCTTTCGGAGACATGATCGAAATCAGTCTTCTGCCGTTTTCGTCAACAGATCTGCCAGATAATAGTCCCCATCTTTCACCATGATCCAGGTCATATTGGTATCCCAGGTACGGACAGACTCGCCTCCTCTCATGATATCCTGCTTAAAATGGATATCACAGGAGTAACAGTCATCCGAGTATTTCTTGATATTGCTGACGCTCTGTTCGCTCAGCTGGATGCCGTCATGTTCCTGCATCCAGGAAACGTCTGCTGCCAGAGCATTGTCAGCTGCCGGCGAATTATCCAGCATGACTCTGGCCACTGCTTCCTTACCAGCGTCACCAGAGAAGTATAGCGCATATGGTTCAAAAAGACTCATGACGCGTTCCGTCTGTTCCTGTACGAAGGCATCATCTGCATCGAAGCCGGCTGTATAGACTTCGCCGATCAACGTGCAGGAAGAAGCTGCTCCGCTTTCATTCACCATGACAACTTCCGGTGAGGCAAAAATACCTCTGACCGTATATGTATCGACTGTCGGCATTTCGCCGATAAAACCTTCATCCATCAACTTTACAAGCAACTGAATACGGCTGCCGGATTCTGAAATAAAGGAGCGCTCAACGGTCTTCCCGTTGATCTGAAGTGAGGCGGAGGATGGAATCTGTGCGAGCAGTTCCCTGACTTTCAAGGAATCGGAAGCCAGCATCGTCTTCTTCTCTTCCCAGCTGCGTTTTTTTCCATCAGCTGGTCTGGTCAGATAGACCTTCAAAAGATTTTCATCCCCTGAACGAATCATATATACATTTTCATTCTCCGTGCTTTCTGCATTGACTTTCACATAGCGCAGTGTGTTTTCTTCATTCTTTCTTTGCAGAAAACTTGCCACAGTATCTGTTGCACCGAAGATGGACGGATCACTGATATCCACTTCCTCATCCGTTACAAGATGCAGCGAATCCAATTCTCCGCTCTGCAGATCTTCAACGATCTCGCTCATCGCATGTTCCGGAAGGCCTTTTTCGTATCGGTTTAAGAAAGACCAGAGAATCGCCATGGCGACGATCAGGATCAGTACAAAAGCGCCCCACGCAATGAGGAACCCTTTTTTAAAGCCTTTCGTAAAGACTTTCTTTTGTTTTTTTGCTTTCCGTTGGGGAACTTGCTTTGCCTTAGGCTTTCGCGCTGCCTGTCTTTGAGCAGATCTTCGCTCAGCTGCTGCTTTTTCTTGAAGTTCTTCTTCAGAAGCTGCTCTTCTACGAGCGGCCTGCTGCGCTTTACTGCGTTGCTCTGCTCTCCAGGCCTCATGTTCTTTCTGGCGCCTTCTATATTCTGCACGGCGCGTCTCAAGATCCTGTTCTTCCGTTCGCTTTCTTACCAGAGAGCTCTGTTTCCGGACAGCTGTTGCTTTCTCATCGCTTTCAGGCTGCGGCTTTCTTCTCTGCTCTGCCTGCCTGCGCTCTGCCCGCTGTTTCTCTGGCGCCTTGCGCTGCTGCCGCAGTTCTTCATAGAGCTGTTTTTCCCTGCGTTCTTTACGAACCTGCTGCAAGACATTCTGAAGATCTCCTTCCGACATCTGCCGCGGCTTATTTTTCGATTCCGGCATTTTCTCCCGCTGAGACTTTAGTCTCTGCACACGGGGTTCACTCTGTCTGTCCAAAGATCGCTGTGGAATGGTTTTAATTGGATTCGCCTTCTTTTCCACTTTTGCGCGTTCTTCGGCGGTACGGCGTTCCTGTTCCATACGGATGCGCTCGGCAGAACGTTTTCGAAGTTCTTCATACTCCTTTAAACTAGTGGAACGTTCTCTTTTTGCAGGATTTTTCTGTTCTGAATAGAAGCGCTCAGCGGAAAACTCGTCTAACAGATCCCTTCGTCTGCTGCCGTCTTTCCTCTGTTCATGCTCCTGTTCTAAGACCCCTGCTCGCCATGCAGAAGCCGACGCTTCTCTTTTATTAAGCTGTGGATCTCCATGCGGTCGTCTCTGTGCCATGCGCCTACCTCACGAGAAATGCGTTTGGTACGATCCTCGGGCCGCTCAAAGCATAAGGTGTATTTAAGAATTTTCCGTTATAGACCATCTGTGTGGAGGAGCCGCCATCCAAAGACGCTGCATTGACAGCACCATAATCGCTCATGATCTTGATCATATCAGAAAAAGTTGCTCCGAGGGAATTGGCCTGCCGTCCATCGACGGTGACAAAGATGATCGTTCCATCCGCTCTCTGACCAATGGCAGTACGCGGATTTAATCCGCCGCCTGCACCGGAGACTTCCTGTTCATTTCCGTTTACGATAAGGACCGGGGCATAGCCGGTCTGTACGCAGACACAGTCTCTCAGTCCCATATCAATGGCTTCCTGCCCCGTAAAGTTTCCAAGGATCATCTTATGATCCTGCGTAAATCCAATGGATGCGTACGGTGTATTCCGATCGCCAAATAAAAACTCACCTTCTGAAATGACAAAGCCGTCCGGCGTTCCTCCGTTTCCATTACCATTCGGATCATAGAAGCCGCCTCCGTTGATTCCTGCCACCGCACCATAGCGTTCTGCGATATGGTCGACCGTATCCCCGGCGCTTCCGTCATATGGTCCTTTATTTCCAATAAAAATACGGGAAGGATCCTTGATCAGCATGACATCTCCAATATAAGTGGAGCCGGAAATTTCAAAGGTCTCGATATCTGCGCCTTCTGTATTTCCACTGCCGCCCACATCGACCAGTGAAGTATCTGTCGCTTCGCTGATTTCTTTGACTGTATTATTATCAACAATCTCCTGGATCCGGTCTTTTGAGAAATAGAGATTCGGGATCCAGTACAGTGCACTGGTCTCCCTAAGGGACATTGTCATGATCTCAGCTGCCTTTGTGGATGGGCCTTTCATAACAATCGTCAACGCTCCTAAGACAGCGAGGACAAACGTTCCTAGAAAAATACCGATGATAAATAAGACTCTTAAGACATGTTTCATTTAGCGCTTATCCTTAAAAACCCATTTTCTCTGTATTCCGTAACTGAAAACAAACAGACACATATCTACAACGCATTTGATCACAACGTTTAAGAATCCGGTCACATGCAGCAGTCCGTTTGCAAAAAGGTCAACCAGAAGGAACGAAAGGATCATCTGGCAGATTGCAAGAATAAAATACTTGGTAGCGGTCTTTCTGACATTTGCAGAATCTTTGAAGACCACCTTCCGGTTGATCGCATAGTTGACGATAGATGAGATTACGCGCGAGGTCAGGGTTGCAATCAAAACCGCGGCGATGTTTAAATTCCAGGAATGATGAATCAGCGCCCATGCAAGTGAAGATGCTTCCCCGATTGAATCCTTCAGATTCCAAACAGCTCCGCAGATCGCCATCGTGATCCAGTAGACCCCGATATCCACGACCCAGGAAGTAATGGAGCTGAGGATGAATTTAAAAAAGTATTTTAAAACGACGACATAGATTTTCGCCGAGTCTTTCAACGGATTGAAATGGGAGGACTCGTTATCGTCAATATAGATCGTTTCAATCGGAACTTCCAGATATGGAATCTTGCGATTTACGATCTCGATGAGCATATGGGTCTCATACTCATAGCGGTCGCCCTTCAGCTCAGAAAATGCTTCAAAACATTCCGCAGGGATCACACGAAGACCTGTCTGTGTATCTTTTAATTTGATGCCGCAGGCGAAACGATAGATCACACTGGAAACTTTGTTTCCAAAACGGCTTCTTGGAGGAATATTTTCGCTGTCAAAATCACGGCCTCCGATGATCACCGTACCCGGATGCTTTTTATAGGCATCCAGACAATCCTGCATCGACTCCGTTGTATGCTGTCCATCCCCGTCACAAGTGATTCCGACTTCGATATCCGGCCGGTTTTCATGCAGGTAACGAAAGGCGGTTTTCAGGCCTGCGCCCTTTCCTTTATTCACTTCATGCGTTAAAACAGTAACCTCAGGATATACATTTGCTTCGTCAAAAAAGTGGACATACTCCGGAGCACTGCCGTCGTTCACCGTTATGATATTTTTATATCCGGAGTCGATTAATTTGCGGACAAAGGCCGCGAACTTCTCATCCGGATTCAAGACGGGTAAAATAACCGCTACATTCATCATTTGATTAATTCCTTATATTCCTGCTCCGTATTGATATTCCGGAACGCGTTTTCCAATTCCAACTCCGTTTTATCAGAAAACCTTGCCGCTAAATCTGTGCAGGAATAGTATTTTGTATTTTCCCCAAATGCGAGCCTGATCCTGTAGTTCCCTTCATTGACCAGCTGCTTCATTTTCTGAAGAACACTTTTCCCGTAGGCTCCAATCAATGGCTCCAGCTTATCTCCATTTCGTAACACCACAGCGTTCGTTTCACACTGATCATAGAAAAACGATAAAACAGCCATATCCGCTTTCGGAACATCCGCAGGAACCACGGCAAAGCATTCTGTTCCGCTCCTTTCATAAACCGAAACAATACCGCCCATTGGGCCTTTTTCAGAATACTGATCCGGAACGATTTCAGCAGCCGGAAGGAGCTGCCTGATTTTTTCCGCATGCTCTTCGCTGCCAGCAGATATGATCACTTTTTCAAAAAAAAGGGTGGCTTCCCGATATAATTTTCCCAGAAAAGTTTCGTTATCATGAAGATGGAGAAAGATTTTGTCTTTCCCCATTCGGGTGCTTTTTCCACCGGCTAATATCACAAGCGTTTTCATGGAGGCGATTATACCATATCGCAGTATAAAAAGAAAGAAAGAGTAAGCAGCTGGAAGGTAACAAAGATTTCACAATTATTCAGCCTGATAGGCAGGGAATTTCCTTGAGATTTCCTCAAGTGCAAAGTATAATAATTGAAGAATTCAAAATGAATTTCGAAACTAAATCAAGGAGGATTTTAGATTATGAAGTGGATTTGTAAAGTATGTGGTTACGTACATGAAGGAGATACACCTCCAGAGCAGTGCCCGGTATGCAAAGCAGGAAAAGAGAATTTCGAACAGATGGGTGGCGGCAAAACATGGGCTTGTGAGCACGTGGTAGGCGTAGCACAGACGGCTCCGGAAGAGATCAAGCAGGGACTTCGCGACATGTTTAACGGCGAATGCTCTGAAGTAGGTATGTATCTTGCTATGGCAAGAGTTGCTATGAGAGAAGGCTATCCGGAAATCGGTTTATACTGGGAAAAAGCAGCATATGAAGAAGCTGAACATGCAGCAATGTTCGCAGAGCTGCTTGGAGAAGTTCTGACTGATTCCACAAAGAAAAACCTTGAAATGAGAGCTGACGCGGAAAATGGTGCAACTCAGGGAAGAGCTGATCTTGCAAAGAAGGCAAAAGAGCTTGGCCTCGACCCGATTCATGATATCGTTCATGAGATTGGACGCGACGAGGCTAGACACGGAAGAGCTTTCGAAGGACTGCTTCAGAGATATTTCCATTAAACAACCTCAACCATTTAGGGAAGGAGACACTTATGAAATACACTTGTGATACCTGCGGTTATACCTATGATCCTGTATTAGGTGATCCGGATAACGGAATTGAACCGGGAACAGCGTGGGAAGACGTTCCTGCTGACTGGGTATGCCCGGTCTGCGGAGTGGGAAAAGATTCCTTTTCCCCGGAATAAGAATCACTCGTTATTTGTACCAGAAGGGGAGCTTTTCATAAGCTTCCCTTTTTGTTTCTTCATCCGTCAGAAATCATTTTCAACCTATGCTCTGTCATGCTATAATATTTCACTATGAAAGAATCTATTTTCGTCCGAATTAAAAATAGTATTTCCGAATGGCCAACCTGGAAGAAAGTCGGAATGATCATCGTCGGAGTGCAGTGTATCTTAAGCATTGTTGCGATCATCACTCTTTCGCTGCTTGGGATTCTGTCCGGTGTTTGGCTTGCGATCGCCATCATACTCCTGCTTGTGTTTGCCATTCTTGCCTATATTGTTCAGCAGAACAAATCCACGCATATTGCCGGCAAAATTGTTTCAATTATTTTGTGTTTGATCATTCTGGTTGCTGATATCGGGCTGATCCGTGTTCAGAGTTTCCTCGATAAGGTCGATAACAATGTTAAGAAAACCGAAAGCAAGGATGTCGACGTCGCGATCGATCCGTTTATTGTCTATGTCAGCGGCAATGATGAATATGGCGACTTAGAGTTTGACGGCATGACCGATGTTAATATCCTGATCTGTGTCAATCCGCAGAGCAACCAGGTCTTAATGATCAGTACCCCGAGAGATTTTTATGTCGAATTCCCGGGGTACACGGAGGGCGAACGTGACAAACTCAGTCATTCCGGCTACTACGGCATGGAGGCGCAGATCAAAACCTTAGAGACGCTTTATGAATGCGACATCAACTACTATGTCTGGCTGAACTTCACTTCCTTTATTGAGATCGTAGATGCCGTCGGCGGTATCACGATTGAAAATGAACAGGAATTTACGTCCAATGACGGCTTTTACTTCCCAGCCGGAACTTTGGAGCTGGACGGACTCCATTCCCTGCATTATGTAAGAGAACGCAACTCCTTTGCAGGCGGAGATTTTGCAAGAGGCAAGCATCAGGAAGAATTCATCGGCCTTATGATCGATAAGATCTTAAAGTCCAACTCTCTTGCAACATATAACAACCTGCTGAGTGCCGTGGAAAAGAACTGCTCTACCAACATGCCTCAGAACCGGATCATGGAGCTGATCAAAAAGCAGATTTCCGATAATCCAAAATGGGAGATCACCATGGCACAGGCAGAAGGTGCGATCATGGCACAGGCCTGCTACACTTATAAACCGCAGGTTCTTTCAGTCGTTATGCCATATAAGCAGTCTGTCGAATATGTAAGGCAGATGCTGAGAGATTTCTATGCCGGAAAAAAAGTCACTGCCCTGCAGATGCAGCCGGATGATGACTATAGTTATCTGACGGTGCCGGATCCTGTCGACTGGAACAACTACTATGACGTTGAAGGCTTTGGCGCAGACGTGATCAACGCGATCTATGGCGAAGTGATTACCACAGCAGCACCGGAGACGACTCCTGCACCGGCTGAAACAACTCCTGCACCGGCTGAGGGTGGCGGAGAGGAACCGGTAAATCCAAATCCAGATGAACCGGTACCCGAGCCTGTAGAACCGGTTACGGACCCAGCAACAGATGCTCCGGTTGACACGCCGAATCCCTAATAGGATTTCGTTCCCTCATATGTTCTATTAAAGCTTAGGAGAAAAATCACTTGAAAAAAATACTAGCTGCCATCGTAACTTATAACCGTCTTGATCTTTTAAAAAAGGTCGTCTCAGCCCTGGAGGCACAGACTGTCCCTTGTGACATTCTGCTGGTCAACAACGCCAGCACCGATGATACGGAAGATTGGGCGCTCGCTCATAAAGAAGCTCTTTCCGGCGATGCTCCCTTTCAGTTCCTCTATGAAAATACCGGAGCGAACCTCGGAGGTGCCGGTGGCTTTAACTACGGTATGCGCAGAAGTGTGGAATTAGGATATGATCTGGTCTGGATCATGGATGATGATGC
>JAZQCK010000072.1:0-17344 GCA_045546255.1 Lachnospiraceae bacterium
GATCACGAATATCACGATTGATGGTCATATCAACCGGGAATTCATGGGAGAAGCAGAACTTGCGCTTCCGGAGAATCAGGAAGGTACCATTTTCTGGAAAAAGCTGCGTCCTCTTTGCTACGAGATCATCAAGGGACAGAAGGTTCCGCTGCGCTTTAAAATTGTCTTTATGATGCCTTCAGAGACAGTCCTTAGCTTCTTAGACAGTGCAGGACTGGATTATGAGCCTGTTCAGGTGAATGCGCTTTTCTTAAATGTCAATTTTCAGGATGGAAAGCTTGTTTGTACAACGGGAACATCCATGAAAGAATTTACGATGGACAAGAGTCTTGAATATGCCTGGGATGATCAGATGAGCAGATTTCTTATTCGAATTCAGGAAGCTGATAATAAATAGAATGTACATGAAAGCGTGAAAAGAGGAAGTTGGAATAAGGTTCTGACTTCCTCTTTTATATTTATTGCAATGAATTAACACAAGTTTCACAAAATATTACTAGCACTCTCGAATGAAGAGTGCTAAAATACATTTAAAAGATCTGACACTTAAGATGGTAGGTCGCAGATATGACGATCTACCATCTCATTTGGAAGGCTGAGAGTATAGACAAAAGGAGTGATAAACATGGCAACAGAAAAGGGAAGCTTATCGATCAGTAGCGAGAATATATTCCCAATCATAAAGAAATGGCTGTATAACGATCAGGATATCTTCATGAGAGAGATGATCTCGAATGGATGTGATGCGATCACCAAACTCAGAAAACTTGAGGTTATGGGAGAGTATCAGTTCCCGGAAGATAACCACTTTGAAATCCAGGTCGTAGCCAACCCGACAAAGAAAACCTTAACCTTCATCGATAATGGTATTGGTATGACCGCAGATGAAGTGAAAGAGTATATCAATAACATCGCATTCAGCGGTGCAACGGATTTCCTTGAAAAGTATAAAGATAAGGCAAATGATGACCAGATCATCGGACACTTTGGCCTGGGCTTTTATTCGGCTTTCATGGTTGCAGATAAGGTCACGATCGATACCCTGTCCTATCAGGATGGAGCAAAGGCCGTTCACTGGGAGTGTGATGGCGGAACAGAGTTTGAGATGAGCGACTCCGATAAAGAGAATGTCGGAACGGAAGTGACGCTCTATCTGAATGAGAACTGCTATGAATACAGCAACGAGTACAGAGTCAAAGAAGTCATTAATAAATACTGCAGCTTCATGCCTGAGGAGATCTACTTTGTAAATACAGATACGATCGGCAAGGCAAAACCGGAGACGGAAGCAAAAGAAGGGGAAGAGACAAAGGAAGAAGAGGCTCCGAAGCCATTAAATGACCCGCATCCGCTGTGGACCAAACATCCGAACGAGTGCTCCAAAGACGACTATATCGATTTCTACCGCAAAGTCTTTAATGATTACAAAGAGCCGTTGTTCTGGATCCATTTGAACATGGACTATCCGTTCAACTTAAAGGGCATCCTTTACTTCCCGCAGCTGAACAACAGCTATGATACATTGGAAGGTACGATCAAACTGTATAATAACCAGGTATTCATAGCAGATAATATTAAAGAAGTCATTCCGGAATTCTTAATGCTTTTAAAAGGCGTGATCGACTGTCCGGATCTGCCGCTGAATGTGTCCAGAAGCGCGCTCCAGAATGACGGTTTTGTAACGAAGATTTCTGACTACATTACAAAGAAAGTCGCTGATAAGCTGAGCGGCATGTACAAGGTCGAGAAAGAAGAGTATGAGAAATACTGGGACGACATCAGCCCGTTCATCAAGTTCGGCTGCCTGCGTGATCAGAAGTTTGCAGAGAAGATGAATGACTATGTTCTGTTTAAAAATCTCGATGATAAATATCTGACGTTCAAGGAAGCGCTGGAAGAGAACAAAGAAAAGCATGAAAACACAATCTTCTATATTTCTGACAGACATCAGCAAGGCCAGTATATCGAGATGTTTAAGAAGGCAAAGATTGATGCGGTCTACTTAGAGCACGTGATTGACTCTGCATATATCCAGCAGCTTGAGATGAAGAATGAAGGAGTGAAGTTCCTTCGCATCGACACCAACCTGGATAAAGCATTTACCAAGAGAACCTCGAAAAAAGATCAGGCAGAGTTGGATGAGAAAGCAGAAAAGATCCAGGAGCGACTCAGAACGCTGAAAGGCAATGACAAGATCGAAGTCAAGCTGCAGAATCTGAAGAATATTGATACGGCATCCGTTCTGACTGTTTCCGAAGAGCAGAAGCGTATGGAAGATATGATGATGCAGATGGGTATGATGGGCATGGATCAGCCTGGCATGGACCAGTTTAAATCACCGGGAACGCTTGTCCTGAATAACAACCACGAACTGGTGCAGTATGTTCTGGAACATACCGGAGATGAGGCGAATGAAAACGCAGATATGATGCTGGAACAGCTCTATGATCTGGCGAAACTCGGTAACGAGCCTCTGACCCCGGAAGAAATGTCAAAATTCATTGCACGAAGCAACAAGATAATGGTAGAATTAGCGAAGTGAGCGTAGCGGACGCCGAGCTTGCTCGAGCGGACATTGCGCGAGAACGGTAAACGAGCATAGCGAGTTTAGCAAATTAGTGGGAGGATATAATAATCATGGCAGATGAGAAAAATTTACCTGAAGAAGGTTGTGCACCGGAAGCATGTGCAAGCTGTGCAAGTGCAGGTTCCTGTCCGAGCGCAAATGGTGGCCCGAAGAGCTTTTTAGAAGAGGCAAACCGTTTTAGCGATATTAAAAAAGTTATTGGTATTGTCAGCGGAAAAGGCGGCGTAGGAAAATCTTTTGTTACGGGCAGCCTTGCAGTTGAGCTTTCCAAGAGAGGATATAAAGTAGGTATTCTGGATGCAGACCTTACCGGACCATCCATTCAGAAGATGTTTGGTGTTCACGGACAGGCAGAAGGCGACATGAACGGAATCTATCCGAAAGAGACCGCCGGCGGCGTCCGCATCATGAGCATCAATATGCTTCTTGAAAACGAAGAGGATCCGGTTATCTGGAGAGGCCCGGTCCTTGCAGGCGTTGTAAAACAGTTCTGGACCGATGTTATCTGGGGCGAGCTTGATTACTTACTGGTTGATATGCCTCCTGGAACCGGCGATGTACCGCTGACGGTATTTCAGTCCATTCCGCTGGATGGTATCGTGATCGTAACAAGCCCTCAGGATCTGGTTACGATGATCGTGAAGAAGGCTTATAACATGGCAGAGGAGATGAATGTTCCGGTCCTTGGAATCATCGAAAACTACAGCTATCTTGAATGCCCGGACTGCGGAAAGAAGATCAAAGTCTTTGGTGAAAGCCACATCGATTCTCTGGCAGCTGCTATGAACCTTCCGGTTCTCGGCAAGATGCCGATCATGCCGGAACTGACAGAACTTTCTGATGAAGGCAGATTTGACTTCATCAAGAATGATAAGATTGATGACGCCATAAAAGTGATTTCAGAATTACAGTAATCGTCTATGAAAAAATTATTGAACATTAAAAAGATAGTGGCAATCATTATGATTGCCACGCTTCAAGTAGCGGTTTTGGCCGGATGCGGACAGAGCGGCACTTATGCGACGCAGAAAAACTTTATTACGATCGGCTGTGTCTGCCCATTGACGGGAGACCTTGCTTCTTTTGGCGAGGGTACGCTGGAAACAGAAGAAGCGGCGGTTGCTGCAATCAATGAGAGCGGCGGCATTTACATTGATACGCTTCAAAGAAAGCTGAAGATCCGCTTCGTTGTTGCAGATTCGAAGTCAACGGAGGCTGGCACGAAAGAGGCAGCTGAACAGCTGATTGAAGAAGAACATGTAGACCTCATGATCTGCAGCAGTGGAACTTTGACCGCGGTTGCAGCAGCATCTGTCTGTGAAAAAGCACAGATCCCGTTCTTTTCTGTGAACGCGGAAAACGAAGCATGGCTTGCGGCAGGACCGTTCTCTTATAGCTTTAACTGTTCCTACGATGATACTTCCCGTATTGCAGCACTTGCAGACCTTTGGGAAGAGCAGGGGATCGGCTCCGTTGGATTGCTTGCAGTTGATAGTGAAGGTGCAGAGGAGTTTGCTAACGCACTGAGTGGCTTTGGTGCTGAAAATGGTCTGAAAGTTTCGACACCAGATCTGGTTGATAACGATTCACTTGATTTTGGGAATGCAGCGAAGGCTCTAGCAGGTGCAAAGGTAGAAGCTGTGGTTTTCTATATGAGCCCTGCAGACTTTACAAAAGCATGGAATAACGACGCAGTAAAAGGCATTTCGCCTCAGATGAGCGTGCTGATCGATGATCAGCTCTTTACCGGTGAAATCGCAGATATTGCGCGTAATCTGGAAATGAAAGAGTTTTACACCGTCAGCTGCTGGGACAAGTCTTATCCATTTGATTCCTCACTGACGGATGAGAATGCAGGCGAGCTCGGGCTCTGGTGGGAAGATACGTTCTTATCTTCCAGTTCGGAACTATTAGCTTTTAAACATAGCAGTGTAGAAATCGCAATCGCATCAGTAAAACTTGCAATGGCACTCGATGCGGATTCGATTGTTTCTGCGGCTAAGAGTTTGAATGTGGACACTTTATTGGGTGAAATTGATTTTGACCGTACGAACACTTGCGTTCTTCCTTGCTCCGTTTTGAAATGGAGCATTGATACGTCGACGGCGTCCTGGGTCAAAGAACTGGTGTCTCATTCCCAGCTGATCGATGTCGAGTTTGACGAAGACTAAATATTAAGGAGAAGTGACATGAAAACAAGATATCCTATGACGATCGCAGGATGCAAAAGAGAACTTCCTCTTTGCAAAGCATCTGATACACTCGTGATTGCGGGCTTTGTTATCTTCGGTGATGTGGAGCTGACCTGTGCCTGCGCTGCTGAGCTTTTGAAAAAAGCACCGGAGTTTGACTACATGGTTGCCCCGGAAGCAAAAGCAATCCCTCTGATCCATGAGATGGCAAAGCAGAGCGGACGCAATGATTATTTCCTTGTTCGTAAAGCGGCGAAACTTTATATGGACGGCGTCTTTGAAACGGAAGTGAAATCCATCACGACTGCGGCAACGCAGAAACTTTATATGGACGGCGCAGATGCGAAGAAGATGAAAGGAAAACGTATCCTGATCTTAGATGATGTAATTTCGACAGGTGAGTCTCTTGCTGCAGTAGAAAAACTGGTCAATGAGGCAGGCGGCATCGTTGTAGGACGCATGGCGATCCTCGCAGAAGGAGAAGCTGCGGAGCGTGATGACATAATCTTCCTGGAAAAACTCCCGCTGTTTGACGTAGAGGGAAATCCGTTAGACTGACAGCTATCATATGATCAACGTATCAGACTTCCAAAGATTAATTCTTTTGGAAGTCTTTTTTTATCCCGAATAACTCCATCAAAAAAGGACCTGCGGTGTGCAGGTCCTTTGCGTTAGGCATTCTTTAGTTCGCCGTATAGTCGCGGGAGAATGCACCGCCGACATCGTAGTATTTTCCGACACTGGATGCCGCATTCCATGTGATGAATCCGCCTTCTCCGATTCCAGCATCCCAAAGCGCCTGAATCTGCTGTCCCAGGAAGTTCGAGTCTGCAGAGATGACCGGATCCCAGTGTGGAACGTCGTAGCAGGTCAGCCAGGTTCTGGCGACAGCCGGGTTCGGTGTGATCGTCTGTGCTTCTGCTGCATGCACTGCCCAGTTATAGACGGTGGTGTAGGAATCTGACCATGTGTCAACATCACGTCCGAAATGATCAACGTATGGCATAGAGCTGATCGCATCAACGATCATGGAGATTGCCGGCCAGTACTGACCATATGCGGTTACATATCCGTTGGAACATTCGCCAAAGACATCGACAGAGAAGTATGCGCCTGCTTTATGAATCTGATCTGCCGCATAGAAGCAGAAATTCTGGATTGCTTCCGCCTTTTCTTCTCCATAGGTGTTCTTGAAATCAGCGCCGCCGTCTCTTGAAAGGAAGAAGGTGTCTTCCGGGAAGCGGACATAGTCGAACTGAATTTCGTCAAAGCCCATTTCCTCGACCGCGGAGACTGCAAGCTTCACGTTGTATTCCCAGGCAAGTCGGGAGTAAGCCGTTGGCCACTCCTGATTGACTCCGTTGTTATAGATACATTCATCCGGATTGTCAGCTGCAAACTGTTCGTCATTGAAGACCACGATACGACCGATCGTCCAAATACCTGCAGCTTTTACTTTGTCAACAGCCGCTTTGTAATCGGCGACATCATGATATGACTTTTCAAAAGAAGTCGGGGAGTATTCCTTTGCTACGTCTGCGTGATATGCGAGAGAGCCGTCCTTGATATCGATAACGAAAGCATTGCAACCGATCTCCTTTGCGCAATCAATATAGGTGTCGATCACGTCGATCGTTCCGGCATTCATGTATAACGTTTTTGCCTCTGCCGGCATCACCTTATCGGTATCAAAGGATTTATCATAAGGGAAATAATCCATTGCTGTCGGAGGACCGCAGTAAAGCTCGGAATCATAGATCTTATCTTTATTCAGATCATAGTATTCGGTGTTGACCGCATCGGCCTCTTCCTGCGTCTTGACCAGATACTTACTGAAGACAAAACCCTCCGTCTCGCCGGATTTTACTTTGTACATTTCAACGGTTCCATCTTCGCGGAGCGTATCAAAACCGGTGATCTCCAAAGGGGTGCCTTTCTTAAAGAAGGAAGCGATGTCCGGAGTATCAGGGTTTTCATAAACCGTTACAGGCGTTCTTACAAAACAAGCCGTCTCGAGAACAGTTGCATCCTGAGAGTCCACCAAGTCGGCTTCCAACATGTAGTGAACCGGAGGTTCCTCGTCTGTATCAGCAGTCTGCGGCTCTTCTTCCATCCGAAGATAGTTTGTCTCAGCAACGACTTCCGGGGTAGGGAATACGTTGACGGCCGATCCTCTCGGGATCGTGAATGCAACTGAGGCTTCCTTTTCTTTTGTTTCCTCATTTTCTTTCAGCTCATAGACAGTCACTTCGGTCGTATCTGATGCAGCGTATTTCACAACAGATGCTTCTTTCGGTGTTGATTCACCGCAGGAAGTCAGCGATACTAAAACGCCGCAGATCACGACGATCAGACATGCCGATATAATGGCCGGAAGAAATTTAACGATTTTTTTCATGATCTCACCCTAAAATATCTTTTCCTATAGTTATGATTCATTCTATTACAATTCGGGCGCTTTCTCAAGAGTGGATAATGTCAAGTAAAAATACTTGACATTGCATGGCGGGTATAGTAATATGGCAAAGCTATGGAAAGAATTGTGGAGCAGTCTTTGTTATATGATTTCTACGGGGACCTGCTGACAGAGCATCAAAAAGATATTTATGAAGGCTATGTGCTGGAAAACCTTTCGCTGGCGGAGTTGGCGGAAAGCTCCGGTATCAGCCGCCAAGGCGTTCATGACCTGATCAAGAGGGCCACGAAAACGCTGGAAGAATATGAAAGTAAGCTCCACCTGCTTGAGAAATTTCTTCATATCAAAGAGGAAGTGCAGAAGATCCAGGAAAGTGAAAGCTTGGACCAGGCAAAAAGAACCGCGGAAGAGATTCTCGAGATTTTGTGATCTTAGTAAAGCATATCTATCACGCGATTATCATTGAAAGGCAAACGCTAAATGGCATTTGAAAGCTTATCAGATAAATTACAGAATGTATTTAAAAAGCTCCGGGGCAAAGGACGCCTTACGGAAGCGGACGTTGATCTGGCGTTAAAAGAAGTTAAGATGGCGCTGTTAGAGGCCGACGTTAACTTCAAAGTCGTTAAGCAGTTCGTAGCTTCCGTCAAGGAACGGGCTGTCGGCGAAGACGTCATGAAGAGTTTAACGCCGGGGCAGATGGTCATTAAGATCGTCAACGAGGAACTGACGTCCCTGATGGGTGGCGAGCCTGCAGAGCTCAAGCTCCTTCCGGGAATGGCTAAGACGGTCATCATGATGGCAGGTCTTCAGGGTTCCGGTAAAACGACGACCGCAGCAAAGCTTGCAGGAAAGCTCAAGGAGCAGGGCAAACGTCCATTGCTTGTAGCCTGCGATATCTACCGTCCGGCAGCTGTGGATCAGTTGAAGATCAATGCAGAAAAAGTCGGAGTTCCGGTCTTTGAGCAGGGAACGGATAAAAAAGCCGCTGATATTGCAAAAGCAGCAATGGAGCATGCGGCTGCAAATAATAATAACGTGATCATCGTCGATACCGCAGGACGTCTGCAAATCGATGAGGACATGATGGCAGAGCTTGAGAGCATCAAGAATACAATCGACGTCACACAGACAATCCTCGTCGTTGATGCAATGACCGGTCAGGATGCTGTTAACATCGCAAAGGGATTCAACGAGCGTATCGGAGTCGATGGCGTGATTTTAACAAAACTGGATGGTGATTCCAGAGGCGGTGCTGCGTTATCTGTCAGAGCGGTTACAGGAGTTCCCATTATCTACGCCGGCATGGGCGAGAAACTGTCTGACTTGGAGCAGTTCTATCCGGACCGTATGGCCGGAAGAATCCTCGGCATGGGCGATGTCCTTTCTCTGATCGAAAAAGCGGAGAATACACTGGATGAAGAGCAGGCCATGGATATGGCTGCCCGCATGAAGAGGAACGAACTCAACTTTGAAGACTATCTGATGTCGATGCAGCAGATGAGAAAGATGGGCGGACTTGCGGAAATCTTAAAGATGATGCCGGGTGTCAATACGAATGGATTGGTCCTAGATGACAGCAAACTGATGAGGGTAGAAGCGATCATTAATTCCATGACGAAGAAAGAGCGCAGAAACCCGAAACTCTTAAACCCGTCCAGAAAGAACCGTATTGCAAGGGGCGCCGGAGTCGACATCGCTGAAGTCAACCGTCTGGTCAAGCAGTTTGAGCAGGCGAAGAAAGCGATGAAGCAGATGGGCGGAATCAATGGTCTCATGGGCGGTGGAAAACGCGGCAGAGGACTTGGCGGAATGCTCGGCGGAATGAAAGGCATGAAAGGGTTATTCTAAGTGAAAAACGGCAAAGCCGTATAAATAAAAAAACAAAACAATCAAAGTTTTAAGAAAAGAGGAAAAACAAAATGGCAGTAAAAATCAGATTAAGAAGAATGGGAAAGAAAAAAGCACCTTTTTACAGAATCGTTGTAGCAGACAGCCGTTCTCCGCGTGATGGAAGATTCATCGAAGAGATCGGAACCTATGATCCGAACCAGGAGCCGAGCGCTGTTAAGATTGATAAAGAAGCAGCTGAGAAATGGCTTAAGAACGGTGCACAGCCGACAGATGTCGTTGCAAAACTTTTCAAAGGCGAGGGCATTGCAAAATAGAAAGAGGTGAAGGATGAAGGAATTAGTAGAAGTTATCGCTAAGGCTCTTGTTGATTCACCGGAAGAAGTTCTTGTTGTGCAGAATACTGAAGACGATGGGACCATCGTTTTAGAGCTCCATGTCGCAAAGGGTGACATGGGAAAAGTAATCGGCAAAAAGGGCCGCATAGCTAAGTCGATTCGCACGGTAGTAAAAACAGCGGCTACGAAAAAAGGACAGAAAGTCGTTGTCGATATCGTAGAATAATCATCAGTCGCATCCTTGTTATTTGACCGTGTAAGAACGCTCAAAGAGCAGGGATGCTTTTGTTTTCGAATTATGGAACAGTTTTTAAGAATCGGCGTGATCACCCAGCCGCACGGGATCAGAGGAGAAGTCAAAGTCTTTCCGACGACGGATTCTCCGGAACGATTCAAAGAAGTAAAAAGGGTGATTCTCCGAAATAAAAAAGAAGAAATTGAAACCGAAATCACGGGCGTCAAGTTCTTTAAGAACATGGCGATCGTGCATTTTGCATGTTTTGAAAATCCGGAAGATGCCGGGAAATTCCGCCAGGCAGATGTCATGATCTACCGCGAGGATGCCCAGCCATTAGAAGAAGGCGAATACTATATCGCCGATCTGATCGGATGCAGAGTGTTCCTGGATGAAGAAAGCGTTCCGGTATTGAAAGAGGCGGATGCTTCAATCACAATTGATGCAGACCGCTGCATTGGAACAGTCAAAGATGTTCTCCAAACAGGGGCAAACGATGTATATATCGTGGAAGCTGGAAAAAAAGAGTTAT
The DNA here is from genome assembly GCA_045546255.1 of Lachnospiraceae bacterium. Lineage (GTDB taxonomy): Bacteria > Bacillota > Clostridia > Lachnospirales > Lachnospiraceae > RGIG5612. Next base: position 10,152 of record JAZQCK010000072.1, read on the forward strand.
TGATTCCGGTCATCAAGGACTGCATCAAAGAAGTGGATATTGAGAAAGGATGCATTCTGGTGCATCTGCTTCCGGGGTTGATTTAAAAGTATGAATTTTCACATCCTGACATTGTTTCCGGGGATGATCACTTCCGGACTGAATACGAGCATTATCGGGCGGGCAGCAGAAGCCGGCCTCATTTCCGTACACGCGGTCAACATTCGCGATTTCACAGAGGATAAACATGGCCATGTGGATGATGCTCCTTATGGCGGCGGAGCAGGAATGGTCATGCAGTGTCAGCCTATTTATGATGCCTATAACGATGTGCTTGCGGGAATCGCTGCAGGAAAGATCACAGCCTTTGCAAAAGACAGAGGGCTGAGTTTCGACGATGCCCTGTTAGATCCGGACTTTCAGGCAATGCGCTTTAAAAAGCCGCGCGTTTTATATACCTCGCCGGCGGGTGCCGTCTTTGATCAGAAGATGGCAAAAGAGCTGGCAAAGGAAGAAGACCTGATCATCCTCTGCGGACATTATGAGGGCGTGGACCAGCGTGTTTTAGATATCATCGGGGCGGAAGAAGTCTCGATCGGCGATTATGTCCTAACCGGAGGCGAACTCCCGGCGATGGTGATGACCGATGCTATCAGTCGTATGGTGCCGGGCGTTCTTTCCAATGAAGAATCGGGTGTTGATGAAAGCTTTTCGGAAGTCTATCCGGAGCAGGAGATGACAAAGCGGGCAAGAAGAGAAGTGTACGGCGATCTGCTGAATAGAAGCAGCGGGAAGAAAGCACAAACAGAGCAGGATGGAGAAGAAAGTGGGCTGGCGTCAGAGGCAGGCATCACCCTCTTAGAGTACCCGCAATATACAAGACCGGAAGAGTTTATGGGACGCAAAGTCCCGGAAGTACTGCTGTCCGGCAATCATGCAGAAATCTTAAAATGGCGCAGAAGCCAATCAATTGAGCGGACGAAAAAACGTCGTCCGGACCTCTTGTAATTTCACATCAATTTCACAAAAATTAGCTGGAAATTTTGTTGACACTATTGTGTTATAGTGCTAATATAACAACAGATGTTAGCACTCTATTAATTTGAGTGCTAACAATCCGGAAGAGGCAAATGGAAAGGAAGCTACCGGAGGGTCTTATGGAACTGGATGCAAGAAAAAAGAAGATACTTCAGGCAATCATTAAAAACTATCTGGAGACGGGAGAACCGGTTGGTTCCAGAACGATCTCCAAGTATACGGACCTGAATTTAAGTTCCGCTACGATCCGTAATGAGATGGCGGATCTCGAGGAAATGGGATATATTTTCCAGCCGCACACCTCAGCAGGACGTATCCCGACAGATGCCGGATACCGCTTATATGTCGATGACATGCTTTCAGAAAAGCAGGCGGCTTTGGAGAAAGAAGCGCAGGCAGAACGAGAAGCACAGGCTTTAGAAGCAGAAGCGATTGACAGCCGTATTGACCGGATCGAAGAAGTGCTGAAAGACATGGCAAAAATGCTGGCCAACAACACGAATTACACGTCGATGATCAGCATGCCGCAGACCAATAAGAACCGTTTGAAATTCGTTCAGCTGACGCTCGTTGATCCGCAAAAACTGCTGACGACAGTTGTTTTGGAAGGCAACATCGTAAAGAACGAAATGATCAAAGTAGATCAGGAGATCGATCCGGAAACCTTATTGAAGTTAAATATTCTTTTCAATAATGAACTGAATGGAAAAACCTTACGAGAGATCAACTTTGATATGGCAGCGAATATGGCGGATTCTGCAGGTGAACTCGGAGCGCTGGTGTCCGAGATCATCAACGCGATTGCAGCAGCGATCGGAAGCGCAGACGGAATCCAGATCTTCACGAGCGGCGCAACGAACATTTTCAAATATCCGGAGCTTTCCGATACCAGTAAGGCCAGCGGCCTGATCGGAACGTTAGAGGAAAAAGAACTTCTGACCGGCTTGCTTGCAGATACCTCCGGAGAGAACGGAGAGGAAAACACCGGAATCCAGGTCTACATCGGACAGGAAACTTCGGTCAGCTCCATGGAAGACTGCGCAGTTGTAACCGCGACCTATGAATTTGAAAAAGGCGTTTACGGCAAGGTCGGAATCATCGGACCGAAGCGTATGGATTACGAAAAGGTCATGGATGCATTAAAGAACGTGACAGGAAATCTGGATAAGCAGTTCCGGAAGCCTGAAAAATAGAATGAAACAGAAAGGCGGCAACAGACTTGGCTAAAGAAAGAGAACTCAAATGGGTCAAAGAAGCCCAGGAAGAGATGGAAGCAGAAGGAAGCGAAAACGAAGTCGTAGAAGAGACTGAAACAGTAGAAGATGCACAGAATGCAGAAACTTCTAAAGCAGAAGAGGTCGGCGAGGAAGCAGCTGATGCAGATGATACAGAAGCTGTAGAAGGCGAAGTGCTGGAAGAAGCGGACGGAAAACTGGCAGAAGCTGTTGAGAAGTATCAAAGACTGTTTGCGGAGTTTGATAATTTCCGCAAGAGGACAGACAAAGAAAAAGCAGCCCGTTATGACATGGGTGCAAAAGATGTCGTCGAAAAGATCCTTCCGGTATTGGATAATTTTGAACTTGCTTTAAAGAACGTTCCGGATGATAAGGAAGCATCTGCCTTTGCAGAAGGAATGGAAATGATCCATAAGCAGTTTGTAAAAGTGCTGGAAGACCTTGGTGTTACGCCGATCGAGGCGGTCGGAAAGGAATTTGATCCGAATTTCCATAATGCAGTGATGCACGTGGACGATGAAGAGGCCGGCGACAACATCGTTATCGAGGAATTCCAGAAAGGCTATATGTATAAAGAACATGTTGTAAGATACAGCATGGTAAAAGTAGCTAACTAGCCGAAGGCTAGTTTACCACAGAGAACGCACTAAAGATTCCGTGCTAAGCACGAAAGAATATAAGAATTTATCGGGACAAGAAAGGCCCATCTAAGGAGGAAAATAAAATGGCAAAAATTATTGGTATTGATTTAGGAACAACAAACTCATGTGTAGCTGTTATGGAAGGTGGAAAACCGGTCGTTATCGCAAACGCGGAAGGCGTCCGCACAACCCCGTCCGTAGTCGCTTTCACAAAGAACGGCGAGAGATTAGTCGGAGAGCCGGCAAAACGTCAGGCTGTTACCAATGCTGACAACACGATCTCTTCCATCAAAAGAGAGATGGGCTCAGACTACAGAGTCAACATTGACGGAAAAACCTATTCTCCGCAGGAGATCTCTGCAATGGTCCTTCAGAAACTGAAAGCTGACGCAGAAGCTCACCTCGGCGAAAAAGTTGACGAAGCAGTCATCACTGTTCCGGCATACTTCAACGATGCACAGAGACAGGCAACCAAAGATGCAGGTAAGATCGCAGGCCTTAAGGTTGAGCGTATCATCAACGAGCCGACGGCAGCAGCACTTGCATACGGCCTGGATAACGAAGCAGAGCAGAAGATCATGGTTTACGACCTTGGCGGCGGCACCTTCGATGTTTCCATCATCGAGATCGGCGACGGCGTTATCGAAGTTCTTGCAACAGCTGGTAACAACAGACTCGGCGGCGATGACTTCGACCAGAGAGTCACCGATTACCTGATCCAGCAGTTCAAGTCCCAGGAAGGCATTGACTTAAGCACAGATAAGATGGCGCTTCAGAGACTTCGTGAAGCAGCAGAAAAAGCAAAGAAAGAACTTTCTTCTGCAACAACAACGAACATCAACCTGCCGTTCATCACTGCAACTGCAGAAGGCCCGAAACACCTTGATATGGACCTTACAAGAGCAAAATTTGATGAACTGACACATGACTTAGTAGAAGCAACAGCAGGTCCTGTACAGCAGGCACTTCGTGATGCAGGTCTTACCGCAGGCGAGCTTGGCAAAGTTCTTCTTGTCGGTGGATCCACACGTATCCCGGCAGTTCAGGCAAAAGTTCAGCAGCTGACAGGTCAGGAGCCTTCTAAGACTTTGAACCCGGATGAGTGCGTTGCAATCGGTGCAGCGATCCAGGGCGGTAAACTTGCAGGCGATGCAGGTGCAGGCGATGTCCTTCTTCTGGATGTTACCCCGCTGTCACTTTCCATTGAGACCTTAGGCGGAGTTGCTACGAAGCTGATTGAGAGAAATACAACGATCCCGACAAAGAAGAGTCAGATCTTCTCAACGGCAGCAGATAACCAGAGCGCAGTTGATATCCACGTTGTACAGGGTGAGCGTGAGTTCGCAAGAGACAACAAGACCTTAGGTCAGTTCCGTCTGGACGGAATCGCACCGGCTCCGCGTGGAATCCCGCAGATCGAAGTTACTTTCGATATCGATGCAAACGGTATCGTTAACGTAAGTGCAAAAGATCTTGGAACTGGAAAAGAGCAGCACATCACGATCACATCCGGCTCTAACATGAGCGATGATGAGATCAACAAAGCTGTCAAAGAAGCAGCAGAATTCGAAGCACAGGATAAGGCTCGTAAGGAAGCTGTTGATACAAGAAACGAAGCTGACTCCCTGGCAATGCAGGTAGAAAAAGCTATGAATGATGCAGGAGACAAACTGGATCCGACAGACAAGGCAGAAGTGGAATCTGACCTGAGCACACTGAAAGCTCTCCTTGGAACTGATCCTTCCGTTGAACTGACACCGGAGCAGGTATCCTCCATCAAATCTGCTAAAGAAAAACTGCTTGCAAGCAGCCAGAAGCTTTTCACAAAGATGTATGAGCAGGCACAGAGCCAGGCAGGCCAGGCCGGACCAAACATGGGCGGCGGATTTGCAGGCGGACAGCCGGAGCAGGATCCGAACCCGTCACCGGAAGGCGATGTCGTTGACGGCGACTTTAAAGAAATCTAATTAGATGTATCTACTGGGATTCGGCTTTTAAAGCCGGATCCCGTGTGGGTATTTTAGGATTGATAACAGCTGTCTGTTGTACAGGGAAGATATATATTTGTGACTATGGACGAGTCGTATTTCTTCTTGGATTGTGAGAGGGATTTTCCATGACATGGTTTTCGGTCTACCAGACCGGAAAAACCATAGGAGTACTGAGAAAAATATCCATCAGGGATATTTTTCGAATGCTCCGGTCATGAGAAAATACCGAACAGAATCCTTAGAAGAAAAGACGAGGGAATCGGAATCAAATATATAACTTCCCTGTACGGCAGACTAGTTGATAGCAAGATAATAATACAATCAAAGGAAAAACAATGGCGGACAAGAGAGATTATTATGAGGTCCTGGGTGTAGAAAAAACAGCGACTCAGGATGAGATCAAAAAAGCATACAGAAAGCTGGCGAAGAAATACCATCCGGATATGAACCCGGGCGATAAAGAAGCGGAAGCAAAATTCAAAGAAGCTTCTGAAGCGTACGGCGTTTTGAGTGATGAGACCAAGAGAAAACAGTATGACCAGTTTGGACATGCTGCATTCGATGGCGGTGCCGGCGGCGGTGGATTCAACTACCAGAACATGAACGTAGATGATATCCTTCGCGGATTCGGCTTTGGCGATATCTTTGGCGATCTGTTCGGCGGCATGGGAGGAAGATCCTCCGGCTTTGGCGGACGCAGCCAGGCATACAATGGACCGATGAAAGGCCGTAATGTTGGAACGACGGTCCGGATCGCATTTGAAGAAGCTGTTTTCGGCTGTGAAAAACAGGTTGAGATCAACTACAAAGAAGAGTGCGAGACCTGCCATGGAACTGGTGCAAAACCGGGAACCAGCCCTGAGACCTGTACAACCTGTGGCGGAAGCGGTCAGGTCGTACGTCAAAGGCAGAGCCTCTTTGGCGTCATGAGAGAAGTCGGTGTCTGCAACGAGTGCGGCGGCTCCGGAAAAGTTGTAAAAGAAAAATGCCCGACCTGCAGAGGCAACGGCTATAAGAATACAAAGAAAAAAATCTCTGTTACAATCCCTGCCGGAATCGATTCCGGACAAAGCATCCGTATCGCAGGCATGGGCGAGCCGGGAACCAACGGCGGCTCCAGAGGCGATCTCCTTGTCGAAGTCATCGTTGCGCGTCATCCGATCTTCGTGCGTGACGGCATGAACCTCTTCTCAACAGCGTCCATCACCTTTACGGAGGCGGCTCTCGGCGGAGATGTTAAGATCAAGACCATTGACGGCGACGTTCTGTTCCCGATCAAAGCAGGAACACAGACCGACACCCGTATCCGACTGAAAGGAAAAGGCGTTCCATCCTTAAGAGACCCGTCCAAACGAGGCGATCAGTACACGACCCTTGTCGTCAAGGTTCCGGAGAAGATGAACTCCAAACAGAAAGAAGCCTTGAAAAAATTCGACGAGATTATGTATCCGAAAAAATAATCATTTAAGATTGAAACACCGAATTAGCTTTCAGCACCGGGCAGCATTTGATGCCCGGTGTTTTGTTATCTGTACATAGTTTGCTATTTGTAAATTCAAATTAACTCAATTATAAATTAATATGTCTCTATTTTGAGAACTGTTCTATATGAGACGACTTTTTTAACAAATAAGCAGGGAAATATGTCTCTATACGGAAGAAATGCATATAGAGACTATAGGGCATAGTCTCTATAGACAAGTTGCCCTGTATGAGACAGCTTTTTTAACAAATCAGCCGGGAAATATGTCTCTATACAGAAGATAAGCATATAGAGACTATGGAGCATAGTCTCTATAGACAAGTTGCCCTGTATGAGACAGTTTTTTTAACAAACCAGCCGGGAAATATGTCTCTATACAGAAGATGAGCATATAGAGACTATAGAACATAGTCTCTATAGAGAAGTTGTTCAATATGAGACAATAATGAAAAGATTCTTCGTGTAAATGCGTGAGATATGATAAAATGCAAATGGTCTTTCTGTATACAGAAGATAAGGGATACTCAGAAGACCAGCTTTAAACATCCTGGAAATTGATAACGGTTTGGCTTTTTAAGGAGAAAACAATGATCTGGACAAAATATACGATTAAGACAACGACAAAAGATGCGGATATGATCACTGCTATTTTGATGGATTATGACATCAATGATGTGCAGATAGAGAATAATGTTCAACTTACGGATGAAGAGCTGAATCAGATGTATGCGGACTTTGTGAAGGAACTTCCGCCGGATGACGGATCTTGTTCTTTGAGCTTTTATGTGGAGTTCGAAGATGGGGCAGACCGGACAGAGATGCAGGA
>JAZQCK010000073.1:0-12836 GCA_045546255.1 Lachnospiraceae bacterium
CAGATGTTAGTAGTACCTGTTCACAATATGATATTAACACCGGATGCGACGCTGTATTTTCAGACGGACGAGCTTAGAAAAAGTGCCGGCAGCAAAGGTATTTCGGTGAACGAAAAGATCATCCTGATCGTCACAAAAGAAAACCAGAAATTTCATGAGTTGACAGAAGACAGTTTTTATCCGATCGGGCTTGCCGGAGTGATCACGGAAATCGATCCGCAGGGCTACGCCGTTGTTGATACGCGCTATCGAGTGAATCTTGCCAGCGTGGAATTTAATCCAGACCGTACGATCCAGCTCGAGATCAGCAGACGAAATGACATTCAGGATCTGGATGACGAGATCGAGAAAGAAAAACTCAAGAATATCCTGCAGGAGATGCGGGATTATGCGTCCGGTTTCCAGTGGGCGGATGCGGCGGATTATTATATCGACCAGGTGAAGTCCATCGGAATGGCTGCCTGTATGCTTTCGCCATGGATCAAGATCTCGAATGAAGAACGATACGAGATCCTTGCAGAAGATAGTGTGGAGAAGCGGACCGAATTGATTGAAAAAGTGCTGTATGATTTCCTGGAAGTCGGCAGGATTACGAACGAAGCCGTAAGCTCCCAGCAGAAAGAGTATCAGCAGATGTATCGCGAATCCGCAATCAAACGTCAGATCGAACATTTGCAGAAAGAACTGGATGAGATGCATCCGGAGAACGTGACGGATGTGCAGAAGTTTGCGCAGAAGATCGCAGACTCCGGAATGAATGAAACTGCCCGCAAAGAAGCAGAAAAAGTGCTGAACCGTCTGAAACAGGAAGGCAAGGAAAGTGTGGAGTCCGGGATCCTTTACGATTACCTGGATTTTGTGACCAGCCTTTCCTGGAAAAAGGAAGATCCGGAACATATCGATTTAGAAGCGGCGCGGAACATCTTGGACGAAGATCATTATGGCTTGAAGAAAGTCAAAGACCGGATCATCCAGCAGATCGCTGTTATGAACTTAAAGAAACAGCAGTCCGGCTCGATCCTTTTATTTGTTGGTGCGCCGGGAACCGGAAAGACCAGTATCGGAAAGAGTATTGCCAGAGCACTGGGCAGAGAGTATGTGCGCGTAAGCCTTGGCGGCGTGCACGATGAATCCGATATCCGCGGACACAGAAGGACCTATATCGGAGCAATGCCGGGACGGATCATGGACGGTATCCAAAAGAGCGGCGTCTCTAATCCGGTCATGGTACTTGATGAAGTTGACAAACTGTCAGCATCGTACAATGGAAGTCCGGCGAGTGCATTGCTTGAGGTCTTGGACCCAGAGCAGAATAACACGTTCACAGATCACTACATGAATGTTCCGTATGACCTTTCGGATGTTTTGTTTATCTGCACGGCGAATACGACGGATACCATTCCGGAGCCTCTTTTAAATCGTATGGAGGTGATCCAGTTTACCGGATATACGCCACTTGAAAAACTGCAGATTGCGAAAAATCACCTCGTTCCGAAATCGATGGAGAGCATGGGTGTTTCCAAAGAGCAGATGGAAATTGAAGATGCCGCACTGGAAAGTCTGATTTCTGATTATACGATGGAAGCCGGCGTCAGAGGTCTGCGTAAACATATTGACACTCTGTGCCGAATCCTGGCTGTTAAGGTTTCAGAGCATCCGGAAGAGAAGGTGATCGTAACACCAGAAGTTGTAAAAGAAGAAATGGAAAACCGGCCGATGCAGCATAATGAAGTACTTCCGGATCCGAAAGAAGGAGTTGTAACGGGGCTTGCATGGACACCGGTGGGCGGTGAGATCCTTTATATCGAGACACTGCTTACTGAGGGAAAGGGGAATCTGACGATCACGGGTCAGCTTGGAGATGTCATGCAGGAGTCTGCAAAGATCGCATTGAGTCTCGTAAAATCCCTCTTCCCGAAAGAGGCGGAGGTGCTGCAGGAAAAAGATCTGCATATCCATGTGCCGGCGGGTGCGGTTCCGAAGGATGGTCCGTCTGCAGGCGTTACACTGACAACGGCGCTGGCTTCTCTTCTTACAGGACATGTTGTAGACCCTCATATTGCAATGACCGGTGAAGTTGCCTTAAGGGGTGCAGTCACGCCGATCGGCGGCCTCCCGGAAAAACTGATGGCAGCAGAGCGGGCCGGAGTGACCAAAGTTTTTATCCCGGAAGCCAATAAGGATGATCTTCGGGAAGTGGCACAGGAAGTTAAAGATAAGATCGAAATCATTCCAGTCTCGAAGGTGACGGATATCTTAGAAGCCGTCGGAATACTCAAGGAAAGTGTCCTGAAGAAAGTTTCCTAATTAGGAAACTTTCTTCTTTTCAAATACGATCGAAAGCACCACAAAGATGATCAGAAGGAACGGGTAGAACAAATAAGGGATCAGGGTCATACTGGTGATCTTTGCAATTCCGGCAGCGACTAAAAGCTGGGCTCCATAAGGGATGATTCCCTGCATGATGCAGGAGCAGGTATCCAAGAGGGATGCGGTTTTCTTTGGCTCCACGCCATACTCTTTGCTGATGTCTTTTGCAAGCGGTGCTGCAATGACGATCGCAACCGTATTGTTTGCCGTTGCAATATCCATGAAGGCTGTCAGAATGGCGATACCGAACATGCCACCTTTTTTCCCTTTCGCGGTTTTCCGGATCAGGTTCAGAACCGCTTCGAATCCACCATTCTCTTTCATCAGTGCTGCGATAGAGGCTACGAGGATCGTAACGATCATGGTCTCGAACATTCCGCTCATACCGTCTCCCATGGAAGATAACGCAGTGACATAGGTCAGAGAGCCGGTTGCGATTCCGACGCCGATAAACATAGCGATACCGATCAGCAGAACGATAAATACATTTACGCCGCAGACCGAGAGGATCAAAACAATAAAGTATGGAATGGCCTGCCAAATGTTAAAGTCAAAGGTTCCGATTGCGGCACCGCCGCTCGTAATCGCATAGACGATCAGAATGATCATGGTGATGATCGCGGCAGGAAGAGCAACTTTGATGTTTGTGCGGAATTTATCCTTCATCTCAACACCCTGCGTTTTTGTTGCGGCAATCGTAGTGTCGGAAATAAATGACAGGTTGTCACCAAACATGGCTCCGCCAACAACAATGCCGACGCTGAGAGCTAGCGGAAGATCCCCGTTTTGAGAGACTGCGCAGGCGATTGGAGCCAGGACGGAGATGGTTCCGACGCTGGTTCCCATTGCCATGGAGATCAGACAAGCGATCAGGAAGAGACCCGGGATTGCAAATCTTCCGGGGATGATGCTGAGCAGTAAGTTCGCAGTGCTGGCAGCGCCGCCGGCTTCGCTTGCGATTCCGCTGAAGGCTCCGGCAGCTAAAAAGATAAACAGCATGATCGTGATATTGTCATCGCCGATTCCTTTCGCACAGCTGCGGACCTTTTCTTCAAATGTCCGTTTGCGGTTTTGAAGGAATGCCACGATCAGCGCAATGGAAAAAGCAAGGACAACGGAGACTACATAGAATCCCATTTGTCCTTCCTGTGGTTTGATATATTCAAAAAAGATACCATTTCCCAAATACAGCACCAGAAATACCAGAATCGGGATCAGTGCCTTCGGGTTTGATTTGACGGGGGTCAGTCCAGAGTTGTCCATGATGAATTACAGCCTTTCTGTTTAGTCGTTTTTACTTTCTTCTAAAACCTCGAGTATTACATTGGTTACCAGTCTTGCGGAGTCTTCTTTTTTCTCTGCGTTCATTGCATCGATATAAGCTTTGCGGTTATGGCTGACTTCCACGATATCTGTATAGAGAGAAACCTTAGTCAGTTCTTCTTCGCGCAGGACTTCTGCAAAGCCGCGGCGCTTGAAGGAGTTTGCGTTTAGGATCTGGTCGCCCCGGCTGGCATCGGTTCCAAGCGGGATCAGGATCGACGGCTTTTTAAGAGCTACGATTTCATAGATCACGTTCGCGCCGGCACGGGATACGATCACATCTGCTGCCGCAAAGAGATCCGGCAACGTATTGCTGACATATTCAAACTGCTTGTAGCCTGGGGTTCCGTCTAAGGAAGGATCGGTCTTTCCTTTGCCGCAGATATGCGCCACATGGAATTTTTCCAGAAGCTGCGGAAGTGCCTCTCGCACGGCTTCATTGATCGATGCAGCGCCTAAGCTTCCGCCGATGACCATGACGATCGGTTTATCTTCTGAAAAGCCGCAGAATGCATAGCCTTTTTTCGGATCGCCATCTAAAAGCTGACGGCGGACAGGAAGACCGGTGTGGACCGATTTTCCTTCCGGAAGATACTGTTCGGTTTCCGGGAAGTTATAACAGATCTTCGCAGCCTTCGGAATCGAAAGCTTATTGGCAAGTCCAGGGGTCAGATCCGATTCGTGGATTACGACCGGAATACCGGCAGACGCCGCCGCGAAGATGACTGGAACGGAAACGAAGCCGCCCTTGGAAAAGACAATGTCCGGTTTCTGTTCCTTCATATATTTCTTTGCTTCTCTGAGACCTTTTAAGATGCGGACCGGATCCGTCAGGTTCTTAACATCTAAGTATCTGCGGAGTTTTCCGGAGGAGATCCCGTAATACGGAATGCCCTGCGCCTCGATCAATGTTTTTTCAATTCCGTTATAGGAACCCATATACTCGATTTCAAATCCCGCATCCTTCAGATAAGGAAGAAGGGCAATATTTGGAGTAACATGTCCGGCAGTTCCGCCGCCGGTAAGCAGAATTTTCTTCATATAATAAAATCTCCCTGGTCGTGATGGTCGCGCAATGCGCCATCCGTTTTCAAACCACGGATACTATATCATAATCCCCTCGGTATTACCAACCTTAGTTCCTGCTTGCTGTGGATTTTCAGGCCGCTTCTGTTATACTAAAGAGGATAAATAATAGTACAAAGAAGAAAGCAGGATAAAAATGAGTAAAACGCAGCACCATCATGAGCATGGGCATTACCATTCTCCGGAAGAAAAGAAGAAACAGCTGAACCGAATCGCCAAGGCGATCGGGCATTTGCAGCATGTCAAAGTTATGATGGAAAATGACGAAGACTGTGCGGATGTTTTAATGCAGCTTTCTGCAGTGAACGCGGCGCTTCGCAATCTTGGAAAGGCGATTATCAATGAGCACATGACGCATTGTATTACGCATGCGATCGAAGATGGAGATACCGAGGCAGTTGAGGAATTTCAAAAGGCGGTGCAAAAGTTTATCTGAATTTTTTGGCGCTTTGACAAACTGCTATGCTACTTCAATACAGAACCCCCTCCCCCGCTTGTGAGGAGAGGGTTTTTTAGTAAAATTATACTCAAATAATATTAAAGGAGAAAAACCATGCACATTCCTGAGAATTATCTTTCCCCTGCATCCTGTGCCGTTATGGGAGCCGCGATGGTTCCGGTATGGGTGCACGCGGTTATTAAAGTAAAAAAAGAAATGCCGAAGGAAAAGCTTCCATTGATCGGTGTTGGAGCTGCGTTCTCTTTCCTCAGTATGATGTTTAATGTCCCGTTGGTCGGAGGAACGACAGGACATGCAGTCGGAGGAACGTTGATCGCTTTGCTTTTCGGTCCGGATGCCGCCTGTTTAGCCGTGTCCGTCGCCTTGCTTTTGCAGGCGGTGATCTTCGGGGATGGTGGAATCCTTGCGTTCGGAGCCAATTGCTTTAATATGGCATTCGTTCTTCCTTATGTTGGATTCTTTGTGTATAAACTGATCATAAAACTTGCCGGCGGGGAAGAAAAAGCCGGAAGCGGATTCCATTATCTGGGAGCTGCGGTGGGATCCTACTTAGGAATCAATGCAGCCGCATTTCTTGCTGCCATTGAATTCGGGGTTCAGCCGCTCTTGTTTACGGACAGCCTCGGAAATGCGCTGTATTGTCCGTACGGACTGGGGATTGCGATCCCGGCCATGATGATCCCGCACCTTTTGGTTGCCGGCTTCGTGGAAGCTGCGTTTACGGTTGCGGTGTTCGCCTTTGTCAGAAAAACCTCTCCGGATCTATGCTACTATCCGGTGAAAAATGTGAAGACAGAAGGGGAAAAGAAAAAGCCGATACCGCTCTATATCCTCATGGGTGTGCTCATCGTAGCAACTCCTTTGGGACTCCTGGCAGCCGGAACTGCCTGGGGTGAATGGGGAGCAGATGAGATCGCCGGAATTGTGACAAACGGGACGGCACTTGGCTATACGCCGGAAGGGCTTGCAAACGGCTGGGTCTTCAACTCGCCAATGCCGGACTACACACTCGGAGGAGTTGGCGAGGTCCTGGCATATATCTTATCGGCCATCATCGGCGTAGCACTGTTGATCATTATTTTCAAACTGCTTTCGATTCCATTGAAGGGAAGAGTTAAGAAAAGTGATGCCTGAATGGATGAAAACAGAAGATCGGGATGATCTGCCTTCAGGAGGAAGCCGTTTTATCTTAAAGACACTTCGCGCCATGGGGAGAATTCTCTCCAGACTGAAGACGCAGACAGGACAGGAAAAAGGGAAGCGTAATCTAGCGCTTCCCAAGTTTCTTTTGCTGCTTGCGTTGATCATCGCAATTTCCGTAGTGCAGAACCGGCTGGTCCTGTTGGCCTTCGCAGCTTTTTATTTCGTTCTCCTGTGCACGCTTCCTGCAAAGACTTTGGCTTCTGTCTTAAAAAGCGCATTGCTAGCGGCCCTTTTCACTTTTATTCTCATGCTTCCGGCCATTTTGCTTCATCCGCTCGGAAGATGGAACCATCTGATCGTTGTGGGCAAAGTGTTTGTCTGCGTCGGCCTGGTCAATGTTTTCAACCAGACCACCCAATGGAATCATATTACGACGGCACTCCGGAAACTCCATATCCCGGGCGTGTTTGTTTTTATCCTGGATATCACCTTGAAATATCTGGTGCTTCTTGGTAGTCTGATCGAAGGCCTGTTAACTGCATGTTCTTTGCGATCTGTCGGGAAAAATAAGAAAAAATACCAGTCAGTCGGCGGCATTATGGGAGTCACCTTTGTCCGCTCTACGGAGATGAGCCAGCAGATGTATGAGGCAATGCAGTGCCGGGGATTTACCGACGATTATAAAGGACTGTAATACATGTTTTTGGAACTGGACCATATCACATTTTCATATTCTCCAGAAGAAGCTGCAGTGCTGAAAGACTTCTCTTTGCAGGTCGAAAAAGGCGGCTGTCTGATCCTGTGCGGAGATAATGGTTCCGGAAAAACCACGATCTTTCGTATTCTGAACGGGCTGTCTTTTCCAGAGAGCGGGAGCTACCGCTTTGATGGAGTTGAGATCACAAAAGAGTATCTGAAACACAATGCCAATGCGAAACGCTTTCATAAACGCATCGGCTATCTGTTCCAAAATCCAGACCTGATGTTGTTTAATGCGACTGTTTATGATGAGATTGCATTCGGGCCGAGACAGATGGGGCTTTCCGAGGATGAGGTTGACCTCAGGGTGAAGGATTGCATGCAGATCTTTCAGATTGGTGACTTAGCAGGCAAGGCGCCTTATCACTTAAGCGGCGGTCAGAAAAAACGGGTCGCCTTTGCTGCGGTCATGGCTCTCAATCCGGAAGTCCTTATTTTAGATGAGCCCTTTGCCGGAATGGACCGGCGGACGATCGAATGGATGAAGAGCTTCTTCAAAGAACTGAAACAGAATGGAAAGACCCTGATCATTGCAACACATGAAACGGAACTGCCGGAAACGCTTGCAGATCAGATTCTTGATCTGACTCCGGAAGAAGAGGAATAGCAGATTCTTGCCAAACCCCCATATACATGATAAAATGCGAACAAATGTTTGTCTGTTTTGTGCGCTCATTTTTCGATAGACAGGTTCATTCGAATGTTTATAATGAAACAGATAGACCTGAATTTTGGAGAGATACATGGATCATTTTGAATTAGTCTCAGAATATAAACCGACGGGGGATCAGCCCCGTGCGATCGAAGAACTAGTCAAAGGCTTTAAAGAAGGCAACCAGTTCCAGACTCTGCTCGGAGCGACCGGTTCCGGCAAAACATTTACTATGGCCAATATTATCCAGGCCCTCAATAAACCGACCCTGGTCATTGCCCATAATAAAACGCTGGCCGCCCAGCTCTACAGCGAATTTAAAGAGTTCTTTCCGAATAATGCGGTGGAATACTTTATTTCCTACTATGATTATTACCAGCCGGAGGCGTATGTGCCTTCGACGGATACTTATATTGAAAAAGATGCATCGATCAATGATGAGATCGACCGTCTCCGCCATTCGGCGACCACCTCACTGGTCGAGCGAAAGGATGTCATCATCATTGCTTCCGTTTCTTGTATTTATGGCATCGGTGATCCGGAAGAGTATGCACGGATGTGCGTTTCTCTTCGGCCCGGGATGCGGAAGGAACGGGATGATGTCATTAAGGAACTGATCAGCATTCAGTATGACCGTAATGATATGGACTTTCAGCGCGGCACCTTCCGTGTGCGCGGGGATGTCATCGAGATCATCCCGGTCATGACAGACAATTATGCGATCCGCATTGAGTTTTTCGGAGATGAGATCGACCGGATCACGAAGATCGATATCCTGACGGGTGAGATCAAAGCCCGCATGGAACATGTGGCGATCCTGCCGGCATCCTACTATGTTGTCCCGCCGGACCGGATGGAGACGGCCCTCAAAGGAATTGCCAAGGAACTCGAAGAGCGCTACGCATGGTTTAAGAGCGAAGATAAACTGCTCGAGGCGCAGCGGATCATGGAACGAACGAACTTTGACATGGAAATGATGCGGGAGACCGGCATCTGTTCCGGAATCGAAAACTATTCCCGTCACCTCACCGGGCTTGCCCCGGGAGTTCCGCCGGCTACGCTGATCGATTTCTATAAGGATGATTTCCTGATCATTGTGGACGAGTCCCACATGACCGTGCCGCAGATCGGGGCGATGTATAACGGCGACCGTTCCAGAAAGCAGACGTTGGTGGACTTTGGCTTCCGTCTTCCGTCCGCGCTGGATAACCGTCCACTGAAGTTTGAAGAGTTTGAAAGCAAAATTGATCAGATGCTCTTTGTGTCGGCAACGCCCGGAAAATACGAAGCGGAACACGAACTCTTCCGAACGGAGCAGATCATCCGCCCGACAGGACTTTTGGATCCGGAAGTATCCGTCCGTCCGGTCGAAGGACAGATCGACGACCTGCTCTCGGAGATCAATAAAGAAACTGAAAAAGGAAACAAGGTCCTGGTCACGACGCTAACCAAGAAGATGGCGGAGGACCTGACGGATTTCCTGAAGGATGCAGGTGTACGTGTGCGCTATCTGCATTCGGATATTGCAGCGCTTGAGCGGACGGAGATCATCCGTGAGATGCGCCTTGATGTGTTTGATGTCCTTGTCGGAATCAACCTTTTAAGAGAGGGCCTCGATATTCCGGAGATCTCGCTCGTTGCGATCTTAGATGCGGATAAGGAAGGCTTCCTTCGAAGCGAGACTTCGCTGATCCAGACGATCGGCCGTGCGAGCAGAAATGCGGAAGGCCACGTTATCATGTATGCTGATGTTGTGACCGGCTCCATGAAAGCAGCAATGGATGAGACCGCAAGAAGGCGCGCCATCCAGCAGGCCTACAATGAAGAACATGGCATCACCCCGACCAGCATCAAGAAAGCGGTCCGTGATCTGATCAGCATCACGAAAGAAGCAGAAAAAGCTTCGATGAAACTGGAAAAAGAACCGGAGTCGATGAGCGCTGAGGAGATCCGCAAGATGATCGACAAGATCGAAAAACAGATGCGCCGTGCGGCAGCAGACCTGGATTTCGAGACGGCAGCAGATTTGAGGGATCAGATGCTCGAACTCAAAAAACACTTAGACGATGCGACCGGCGGAAAGACCAGAAAACCGCGAAGCAAGAATTTAAAACGAAGAAGAGAATATCATTCATAAAGAGGGAGACAGGGGACGGTTCTCTGTCTCCAAAATAGAAGAAGAAAAAAGAGACAGAGAACCGTCCCCTGTCTCCAAGAAAGAAACGATATGGCAGCAAAAGAACAAAAATATATCAAGATCAAAGGGGCGTCCGAGAACAATCTGAAACATATTGATCTCGAGATCCCGAGAAATGAGATGGTGGTGTTTACCGGGCTTTCGGGCTCGGGAAAATCCTCCCTTGCGTTTGATACGATCTACGCAGAGGGGCAGCGGCGATATATGGAGTCGCTCTCATCTTATGCGCGGCAGTTCTTAGGGCAGATGGAAAAACCGAAGGTGGAATCCATTGACGGTCTGTCACCTGCAATCTCCATTGACCAGAAAGCGACAAACCGCAACCCCCGTTCTACGGTTGGTACCGTGACGGAGATCCACGACTACCTGCGTCTTTTATACGCGCGCGTCGGAATTCCGCATTGTCCGAATTGCGGAAGAGAGATTACCAAACAGACTGTCGACCAAATGGCAGATGCGATTTTGGAACTCCCGGAAGGAACGCGTCTTCAGCTGCTTGCGCCGGTTGTCCGCGGACGAAAAGGCGAACACGTGAAGCTCTTGGAGTCTGCCAAAAAATCCGGCTATGTGCGTGCCCGCATCGACGGCATCGTCTACGACCTTGATGAAGAGATCAAGCTGGAAAAAAATATCAAGCATAATATCGATATCGTTGTCGACCGTATCGTTGTAAAAGAAGGCATCGAATCCCGACTGGTGGATTCCATTGAAAATATCCTGCATCAGGCGGATGGTCTTATGACAGTCGAGGTCGTTTCCTGGCCGGAAGGCGCCGTTAAGCCAGCGAAGGGCGAGAAGGCCCTTCCTGTCGACGAAAATAACGAGATCCATTTTTCCAGCAGTTTTGCCTGCCCGGACTGTGGCATCAGCATTGGCGATATTGAGCCGAGAAACTTTTCGTTCAATAATCCGTTCGGTGCCTGCCCTGCCTGTGCCGGCATTGGATATAAGATGGAGTTTGACAGAGAACTGGTCATCCCGGATGAAAACTTAAGCATCAATCAGGGTGCGATCATTGCACCGGGCTGGGCAAGCTCTGGAAAAGACGGAAGTTTTACCCATGCTGTTTTGGAAGCATTGGCAGAGAAACATAAATTCAGTCTGGACACACCGTTCAAAGAGTATTCCAAAAAGGTCAAGGACATGCTTTGGGGTGGTGACAGTGTGTCAGTGAAAGTTCACTATACCGGACAGCGCGGAAGCGGTGTCTATCCAATGGTCTTTGAAGGCCTTTTAGATAACCTGAACAGAAGATATCGCGAAAGCTCAGACTCCTTCAAACAGGAGTATGAAAATTATATGCGCATCAGCCCCTGCGATGAATGCGGCGGAAAGAGACTGAATCCGTTAAGCCTTGCAGTGACTGTTGGCGGAAAGAGTATCTTTGATGTTTCGGATATGACGATCCGCGAGTCCAAGACGTTCTTTGAAAAAGTGAAATTAAATAAGATGCAGCAGGAGATTGCAGGTCCGATCTTAAAAGAGGTAAATTCCCGCTTGGGCTTCCTCCTGGATGTCGGCCTGGATTACCTCACGATGACCCGTTATGCGGCGAGCCTTTCAGGCGGCGAGGCGCAGCGTATCCGCCTGGCAACCCAGATCGGCTCCGGACTGACCGGCGTCCTTTATATCTTAGATGAGCCAAGCATCGGTCTGCATCAGAAAGATAACAATAAACTGCTTGCAACGCTCAAAAAACTGCGTGATCTTGGAAACACCTTGATCGTGGTTGAGCATGATGAAGATACCATGCGTCAGGCGGACTGCATTGTGGATATTGGGCCTGGTGCCGGCGAGCACGGTGGACAAGTCGTCGCTGTCGGAACTGCGAAGGACATCATGAAATGCAAGAAGTCCGTAACGGGTGATTACTTAAGCGGACGCATTAAGATCCCGGTTCCTTCTGAGCGCAGAAAGCCGACCGGCTGGATCGAGGTGAAGGGCGCAAGAGAAAACAACCTGAAGAACATCAATGTGAAGTTCCCGCTTGGTGTCATGACGGCTGTGACCGGTGTTTCCGGTTCCGGAAAATCCTCTCTGGTGAATGAAATCTTATATAAGAGCCTGGCAAAACAGCTAAACCGTGCACATACGGTTGCCGGAAAACATAAAGAAATCGTTGGCGTTGATCAGCTCGATAAAGTCATCTGCATTGACCAGAGCCCGATCGGAAGAACGCCACGATCAAACCCTGCGACTTATACCGGCGTCTTTGACCTGATTCGTGACCTTTTTGCCCAAACTACGGATGCAAAGGTGCGTGGCTATAATAAAGGACGTTTCAGTTTTAACGTCAAAGGCGGAAGATGCGAAGCCTGTGCCGGCGACGGTATCATCAAGATTGAAATGCATTTCCTTCCGGATGTCTATGTGAAGTGCGACACCTGCCACGGCATGCGTTATAACCGCGAGACGCTGGATGTTAAATATAAAGGAAAGAGCATTTACGATGTTTTGAACATGACGGTGGAAGAGGCGCTTGAATTCTTCAAGAACGTTCCGCGTATTTATCAGAAGATCAAAACGCTGGATGAAGTCGGCCTTTCCTATATTAAACTGGGACAGTCTTCCACGACGCTTTCCGGCGGAGAGGCACAGCGTGTGAAACTGGCAACAGAGCTTTCCCGCAGACCAACCGGAAAGACGATGTATATTTTAGATGAACCGACAACGGGCCTTCACTTTGCGGATGTGCATAAACTGGTCGAGATCTTAAGGAGGCTCTCCGAAGGAGGCAACTCGGTTGTCGTCATCGAGCACAACCTCGAAGTAATTAAGGTTGCAGATTATATCCTGGACATGGGACCGGATGGCGGCGACCGCGGTGGTACGGTCTTTGCAAAAGG
>JAZQCK010000074.1:0-30387 GCA_045546255.1 Lachnospiraceae bacterium
CAGACAGATTGCCTTGACTTCATCGGAAAGAGCCTGGGCTTCTGCGCTGCGTTCTTCGGAGAACCCGCTGGCAAGGACGACTGCTGCGCCAATCCCCATTTTTCCGCCTTCTTCTAAGTAGCCGGCAATTGTTTTTGCCGGGGTGCAAAGGAGCATACATTCCGGAACTTCCGGAAGCTCGGAAAGTGCATGGTAACACTTACGTCCGTTGACCTCATCTCTTTTCGGGTTGATATAATACACGTGGTCTGCGTTCGCACCTTTGATACTGCTTTTGGTTGCACCGCCGACCATTCCAACTTTATCGCTTGCGCCGACAACCACAAGGCTTTTCGGACGCATCAGTTTGTTCATATCCATAATTCCAGATCTCCTTTATCTAGATTGATTCAGCCGCACAAGGGCTTAAATCCTGGTTCCTTCGAGCACATACTCTCCCATCGGGGAGTGGACTTCGCCAGTCACTTTGTCCCCTTCGACTTTTCCTTTGACTTCCATGGAAAACTGCTGGCAGGGAGTTGCCCAGTTTACTGTGAACGCAAAGTTCTCTCCATCGTAGCTCCCAAAAGAAAAGGAGGAATCCAGCCAGAACATGGTAGGGAACATCTTTCCGGAAAGACGGCCGTCCTTTAAGGCTCTTAAAGTAAGGTTTCCGTATTTCCGGTTCACACCGCCGTGAAATTCCTGCTTCATACAGCATTTATAGGTCCCGGTGATCGGGTTTTCCTTATCGACATAATAAGCTCTGTTTACTTCCATCGTAATCCTCCTTTATCCCCTGCTGTGAACTTTGCTGAGTTCGATCAGGATGCCGTTGTTGTCTAAAATATAAACGGCATTGTCACCTCCCGGAACGTGGCAGATCTCTTCACTATATTCATTGTCGACTAAAATCTCCACATCGCCGCGAGCTCTTAAGTCCTCCATAAACTCTCCCAGATTTGGTACGGAAAAGCTAAGGTGCTTCACGCCTACGTTATATTCCACATTGATCCAGTCAAAGTCTTTCGCATCCGGAACCTCGTAAAGCTCCAAATAAAAATCCCCTTGCTTGATCAGAACACTGTCCGGAAAACAACCCTTAAATACAGAAGAATCCGGGGAGGGTACTTCTTCAAAACCCAATACATCTTTGTACCATGCAACGGTCTCTTCAATGCTGCGCACATGCATGCCGGCGTGCTGACAGCGCAGTTTGCCGTATTTTTCTTCGTTATACATTGCTTCCTCGCTTTCCTGTGTTGGCTTCATTTGTGACCTGATGGAATAAGATATACAGGCCACGGTGGTTCATATTAGTTCAGCATAAGAATATCACAAGGCCGAAAGAAGGCATTCGGCTGAAAAGACAAAAAAATTGAATGGAATTTGTTTTTAGAACCAAGTACAAAGGAGCGGAAAATGAATACAATGTGTACAGGTAAAAATAGGCACGGACAAACTGTGCCTTTGAAATTGAGAAAGGAGTAAGTAGACTATGGCACTTCCTTTTTATGCTAGAAGCGAAACAAATCAGGGATACATCAAGAATATGGAAGTTATTGCATTTGATTCGGACAGAGGCCTTCCGGGAGGAGGACAGCCGCAGATCTATAAGATCAATGACGACAAGTATTATCTTTATGCGACGATGAGAAATGAAGTCGGGATCTGGGATGTTTCGGATCCTTCCAAACCGGAGCTTTTAAATCATTTTGCACCGGCGGATGAAGAGACGTATCCGACGACAGACAATCCGAAGATCCAGGTGGCAAATGATCTGATGATCGTTGCACACTGTTCCGGAAGCGGACCGGCATTCATGGAACGCCCACCGATCGATCCGGAAAAACATAAAGCCTTGAATGGAATCAGTATCTACAGCATCAAAGAAGACCCGGCACATCCGGAATTCTTAAGCTACTGGGATAATGGCGTTCCGTTTGCCATGGGCGTTCACCGTTTTATGTATGACGGCGGTAGATATGCTTACCTTTCGAGCGATGCAAGAGGATTTGAAGGACTGATCCTTCGAATCATTGATCTGGAGGATCCAAGGAATCCGAAGGAGGTCGGAAGATGGTGGCTGCCGGAACAGTACGCTGACGGCTATCCGGGAAGAACCTTTGATCCCGGCGCAGCACACGTTCCTTCCTTTATGGATAAAGGCTGGCTGCACGGTCCTCCGTTCGTTGTGGATGGAATTGCTTATTGTGGCTACTCAGGAGCTGGCGTTGTAACGCTCGACGTTTCCGATCCGACCAGGCCGATGTGCCTTGGAAGACTGCCTTTGATGCCGGCGTTTTCCGGTGGGCTTGCAGGAGCAAGAACGCATACGGTCATGAAACTACCGGGACAGCCTTTTGTTGTTGCAACAAATGAAGGCGAGCGTTTCCATACCTTTGATCCGGAAGAACTGAAAAAGAACTTTGTCGCACAGCCGATGAACAATCTGCATATGATCGATGTCCGGGATCCATCCCGCCCGACTCTGGTTGCAGAATTTCCGTATCCGGAAGTACCGGAGGGATTCCCGTTCAGAAACTTTAACGAGGCCTATCTCGGCGTACAGGGGCCATTCGGTCCTCATAACATTCATGAGCCGATGCCGGGAAAAGAAGGCATTGAAAAACGCGGCGACAGAGTTTATTGCTGCTATTTCGGAGCAGGCTTGAGAGTCTATGATGTTTCCGATCCGTACTACATAAAAGAGATCGCATACTTCATTCCTCCGAACCCGGCGAATGAAAAACACCCGTTTCTCCCGGGACCGGTGATGGCAGTTACAGAAGATGTTGTGGTCGATGACAGAGGATATATTTATATCACAACAAACGGGGATGGTATGTACATCCTGAGAGCAACCGTATAAATAATTTGATTAGGAGAAATAAAAAATGAAAATTTTAGGAATTAGCTGTGGAAGAAAGAATGGAAATTCAGAAATGCTCTTGATGAGCGCATTGAAAGAAGCAAAAGAAAAAGGATCTGAGGTCGAGTATTTAAGACTGCAGGATCATTACATTCAGCAGTGTACAGGATGCGAGCTTTGCTCAAACTCTGATAACTGGCCGAATGGACGTTTCCCGGAGAGCGGTTATTTCTGCATTTATAAAGAAAACAGTGACCACCTCTCTTACATCGTAGACAAGATCAAAGATGCAGACGGAATCATTATTTCAACTCCGATCTACAACCTGACGATCCCGGGAAGTCTTTTGGTTCTGCTTAACAGACTTCATTCTAAAAACTTTGCGAAGCATCATGAGATCGCAGGACAGCAGCATACTTACTGCGCAACGATCGCTGTCGGCGGAAGTGATATGACGAACCTGATCAAACCGATGCTGAACTTTACGGCAGTAGAATTCTGCGGAAGCCAGATGAACCTCGTAGACCAGATGGTCGTTCAGTTCTGCGCACCTTCCGGCTACATGGCACTTAAGGAAGATTCGATTGCAAGAGCAGCAACACTTGGCGGACGTATGGCAGATGCCATTGCACATCCGGAAGAAGAACTCTATAGAGGTATTGAAGACAATCCGGAGCTTTGCCCGGTCTGCCATGGTGACGTGATCCAGTTAGAAGGCAAACGTTTCCGCTGTCCGGTCTGCAATATCAAAGGTGATATCGCATTCAAAGAAGACGGAACACCGTACATGAAATGGGATGGCGGAGCAGAAGCATGCCGCCTGAACGACAATCCGGATGAGGATATCGTTCATGAAAAACAGCGCGCACCATACAAAGCAGTTCAGGAGAACAAAGAAAAGATTAAAGAGATCCGCGGCGGTCTTTGCAGCTGGCTTGATCCGCTCCCGGTTCCGGAACTGAACAAATAATTATCGTGAGATCCGCTGGTCTTTTTTGGATGTCTGCCAGACAAGAAGGAACGAGATGACAAATAGTACGGCAATGAAAATGACAAAGTACCAGGTACTGCCTTCCGTCTGCATGGTCGCAATATAATCATACGTTCCGTGAATTAAAGCCGGAATGATGATAGCGAGAATGCGAAGGAAAACGGAGAGAGGTTTTTGTCCTTGATTGTAAACCTTTCTGGCATAGGCATAGAAGATTCCCATAAAGACACCAAAGCAGGCATGGCCCGGAATGGCTGTAACGGCGCGGACCAATGCCGTGCCAAAACCATAGCTTAGAACATAGCTGATATTTTCCCAGATGGCGAATCCTAAAGAAACAAAGACTGCATAGACGACGCCATCATATAAGCAGTTAAATTCCGGGTTTTTCCATGACCTGAGCCAGAGCATGAAAAACTTTGAGCCTTCTTCAGCAAAAGCAACGATAATGAAATAAAGAATAATATTATAGGCCGCGGAGCTTTGCGGAACAGTAGAATCTAAGATCCAACTGAATACACGCTCCAGCACCAAGGCAATCAAAGAAGAGAGAACGCCTGCGATCACCAGTCTCAATAAAAGACGGGGACTTTCCTTTTCCAGGCGGTCTCTTTTATATGTCCAGATTAAAAGGGCAACTGCAGGAACGACGGCTGCAATGATCAGGACATAGTTGAACATCAGCATTGGCGCAAACAGATAATAAAACATAAAACCGGCTCCTTCTTTTCTTTTTCTGACATTGATGATACTCTTTTTTTCTTGAATAGGAAATACAAAAAACAGTTTCCGAATGTCACGTTATCATGTAAAATATCTTTTACTGATTTTAAACGACGATTAGAACAAAGGGGAAAATCAATGATTTTTGACAATGTATTAGATGCTGTAGGCAATACTCCGATCATCCGCCTGAATCATATGACAGGGCCGGAAGATGCGGAAGTGCTTGTAAAATACGAAGGCATGAATGTGGGCGGCTCTATTAAAACGAGAACAGCTCTGCAGATGATCAAAGCGGCGGAAGAGAGTGGAGAACTTCATCCGGACTCCATTATTGTGGAGCCGACCAGTGGAAACCAGGGAATCGGACTTTCTCTGGTCGGAGCAGTGAAGGGCTACCGAGTGATCATCATCATGCCTGATTCCGTCAGTGAGGAAAGACGCCTCCTGATCAAGCAGTATGGGGCAGAGTTGATCCTGATCCATGACAACGATAATATCGGCGAGTGCATGGAAAAATGTATTGCGAAAGCACAGGAGATGAAAGCATCTGATCCAAAGGTGTTTGTGCCGGACCAGTTCTCGAATCCAAATAATCTCGAGGCACACTATAGGGGCACGGCAAGAGAAATTTTAGAGCAGGTCGACGGACCGATTGACGGATTCTGCTCCGGCTTTGGAACAGGCGGCACGATCACCGGCATCGGACAAGTGCTGAAAAAAGCAAATCCCAATATTATGATCTGGGTTGCAGAGCCGGAACATGCGGCGATTTTAAAAGGCGGTTCGATCGGCTCGCATGTGCAGATGGGAATCGGCGATGGCCTGATCCCTCCGATCCTGGATCGGAGTGTCTATTCGGATATCGCCATCGTGACTGACGATGAGGCGCTGATCACGACCCGTAATCTCGTAAAAAAGGAAGGGATTCTTTGCGGCATCTCGAGCGGAACCAACGTCAGCGTTGCGCTTCGGATGGCAAGAATCTTAGGAAAGGGAAAACGTGTGCTGACGGTCCTTCCTGATACCGGGGAGAGATACCTGAGCACAGAATTGTTTGATCATACGATTTAACATGTCGGGCAGATGAAATCATCATCTGCCTGCTTTATGGTGAACGATGAATTTAGAAGAAAAAGAAAAAGTCATACTGGCCGGAGTCTATGAGTCGGGCGTTCGCTCTTCAGGGTCAATGGAAGATTTTATGCATTCCATGGAAGAACTGGAAGAGCTTTGCAGAGCCTGCTTTATGGAGCCTGTTACCTCTGTCATGCAGCAGCTTGACAGGACAAACAGCGCTCTTTATATCGGTCCCGGAAAATTAGAAGAACTCAAGGAGCAGGCAGTGCTTCACGAGGCGGATCTCGTCATCTTTAATGACACATTGTCACCATCACAGCTTCGGAATCTTCAGGACGGACTGGATCTTCCAGTTATGGACAGAACTTCTCTGATCCTTGAAATCTTCCAGCTGCGTGCACGGACCAGGGAGGCAAAGTTGCAGGTAGAGCTTGCAAGACTGAAGTATTTAAAACCCCGTCTGATCGGAATGCGAAAAGCATTGACCCGTCAGGGAGGAACTTCTGGTTCTATGAGCTCGAGAGGTGCCGGCGAGAAAAAACTGGAACTCGACCGCAGACGGATCGATACCCGAATCAGCGAACTTTCAAGAGAACTGAAGGAAGTGGAAAAAGAGAGGGCGACACAGAGAAAGGCACGGCTAAAGTCGAGGCTTCCCCTTGCAGCGCTCGTTGGTTATACCAATGCCGGAAAGTCCACGATCATGAATGCCTTGGTGGACCGGTACCAGGGGAACACAGAGAAAAAAGTGTTTGAAGCAGACATGCTCTTTGCAACACTGGATACGACAGTGAGAAAGATCGAGACCGGAGGCAACCGGGATTTTCTTCTGTCAGATACGGTCGGCTTTATCCGAAAACTTCCGACCGGACTAGTCGAAGCATTTAAATCGACTCTGGAAGAAGTAAAGGATGCGGACCTTTTGATTCATGTGGTGGATTATTCCGATGAACAGTACAAGGATCATGTGCGGACAACGGTGGAAACAATTGCCGGGCTGGATGCAGGGCACATACCGATGCTGATGGTCTATAACAAAGTGGATCTGTGTGCAGAGAAAGAGCAGGGTGCATGGGATGTGTTTGAATTAACAGAAGATGCGCATCTGCATAAGAACCATGAATATCCTGTCAGAGGAGCAGCAACGCAGAACAGCTCTGGAAATATTTGTGGAAGTGTCTTTATTTCTGCAAAGGAAGACAGTTCAATCGACCTGTTGGTTGAAACGATTCTGGAGCGGGTCTATGGGGACTATATCGTGGCGGAGTTTTTGATCCCTTACGATAAAGGAAACCTGACAGCGTTCCTGATGGAACACGCGCAGATCATCGAGCAGGATTACAGAGCAGAAGGGACCTATCTCAAGGCCAGCTGTCACCGGGCGGATATTGGAAGGTTAGAACAATATCGGATATAAAAAATAGAAATTGGAAACGGCGATGACTTTCAAGAAGCATCGCCGTTTTTTACTTTAGAGTAACTTCAGAAAGGCATTGATCATGCGGGCGGTCAGGCCCCAGATCACATGACCTTCATACTGGAAAAATAATTCTTCTGTGTGCATCAGGCGCCATTTATAATTGCGGCCGCCCTGAATCAAATGATAGGGGAAGTCCTCATCTGGTTGTGCAACAGCATCCACCATATAACGATCCGGTTCTGCCTCTTTAAAGAATTGGAGGGGAACCCGAAAGACTTCTGCGACCTCTCTCTCACTGAAGGTATTATGATAATCGTGAATAATTCCGACATAGGGATAGATCATCGTGTTTCGGACGTGCATGATATCAGACGGACCGATGATCTCGACCTGTTCAGGCTTTATCAGCAGCTCTTCGCAGGTTTCGCGGATTGCAGCTTCTTCATAGCTTTCGCCTTCCTCCACAGCGCCTCCCGGAAGACAGACATCTCCCGGCTGATCCGGAATCTTTGTGGAGCGCACTTCAAACAGGATGTCATAATCGTCTCCGTTTTCAATCAGCGATATGCATACGGCTGCCTTGAAAAACTGATCTTCGCCGATCAGTTTTGGCTGATAGGATTTAAACTGTTCTAACTTCGTTTTCATTTGCTTTCCTCGCATGACTTTTTATGATTCAATACCAAAAGTAAATAGATGCCGTAAATAAATAATACGGAAGCAGCGATGCTGATATATGGATTGTTGTAGAAAAAGAACATTATGACCACAAAGAGCACAGCTGCCAGAATTAATAGAATCAGAGTTTTCTTGTGTAGACGCTCGCATTCTTTTGAAAAGTATCCCAAAAGCAGCAGGAAAACAAAGTAGAGCAGGAAGGATCCGACGAGCATAATATTTTTCGGAATTGTATTTACGTCTGCCTCCCGCATATAAACCAGTGCTGCGGTGATATTGCAAAGTGCCACAAGCAAAACGACGTGCAGGAGCATATAGGCGGAACCGGTTGTGATCAGCTGACGGTCGATGATGTGATTATACAGATAGCCGTAACTTAAGAAGAGCCCTGCGACGATCAAAAGTGCCATCAGTGAAAAATAGAAGGTGCTGAAATTAAAGGGACCATCAAAGTAGACGGCGATGCTGATGATCATCTCGCCGAAGGTAAAGACAACGAAGAGCATGACACGTTCCGTCAGGTGTTCAAAGTTGACCGGCAGGACAGCATCCACATTCCGGGTGAGCAGAATAAAGACGAAGCCCGCAATAATGGAGATCCACGAAAGCGGGAAATGCAGCAGGTTATAAAACGGGATCGAGACCAGAATGATGGCTGCCTGTATGCAAAGGAGCAGGATGTGGCGCTTTAGGAAGGGGAGTTCCCAGGGCTTTTCGCACCTGGCCCTTTTCATCTGGAAAAAGTACTGGACCGCCAGGTTGATCAGGATCAAAGCCCACGCTACGTTGTAGCGGGTATAGTAATCCGCCCAGTCAACGCGGGTTCCGTTTGCCATATAGTAGATCAGGTACATATTGATGAAGAGACCGAACGTGTTGTGATAGGAATTGTCACCGTATCTGTTAATGTACAGCGTACTGAAGTACCAGACCTGTAAAATGACAAGGATTCCAAGAAGGTAGTTCAGAAACATTCCGAAAGTGAAGAAACCGCCTTCCACATGATGAAGGATCTCGTTGTTCCGTCCGATAAAATAGACGAAAACCAGATCATAGATCAGTTCTATATATTCGACTTTCTTTTCTTCTAACTGCATAGGTTTCTCCTGTTTGATGCTTTTAATCGTCTTTCTTTTATTGCATGCCGAAATCATCTTCCCGGATGAAATAGGACATTAAAATGTAAAGGCGAAGATTATCGTCGTTCAGGTCAATGTCCAGCAATTCCTGAATCCGGTTGATGCGGTAGATCAGTGAGTTTCTGTGAATGTGCAGATATTCTGCAGTGCGCGTCTGATCGCAGTTCATAAGCAGATAGGCGCCTAAAGTGTGGTAGTAGTCCGTCCCTTTCTTTTCGTCGTGAGCGGATAAGATATCAAGTGCCTGGTGAGAAATATCAGTTCTCAGATTTTTTCGCAGTAAGGATTTGATATAGGCTGCAGCATGGTCTTCGCAAGTATAGACCTTTCCGGGCTCACCGCCACCGAACTGCAGGGCAATATTTGCCTGCTCGTAATAGTTCAAAAGATTCTGGGCATCCCGAAAAGGATAGCTTAGGCCGATGCTGGCACGATAGCGGACCGCAAAATCAGATAATTCATCCATCAGCCGTCTGGCGGAGTTATCTTTTCTTGGATAAGAATGGTTGATGATCATTAACAATTCATCCTGAAAACGGAATACATAGCTTCCTGCAAAGGTGGAGGGAATCGTGCGGAGCAGATAAGAACGGTTAAACAAGTTCTCTTCGCTGAAATCAATTTTCGCAAGCTGCATCTCAGGAGCGCCTGCCCAGCCAATGCCGTTGATCCTGGATAAGATCCGATCCTCATCGGTTTCCTTGCCTTCTAAGATATCGGAAAAAACACCGGCCTGATTGGAAAGGCGGAGAGAATCTTTGTTGATCCGGAACCAAAATTCCAAAAGACGGCAGAAGGATTCCGTTAATTGATTTAATGCCTCCGGGTTCGCTTCATTTTCAATATCCAATACGACCAGCCAGCCGATCACGACATCGCCGTCAAAGAAGTTTCTGACAAGGTCCAGCTCATCATCTCGAGGACCGGGGAAGGGGAGACGGTCATGAACGTGTTCCTGAAGAACCTGATTGATATAAGTGATCGTATCATCGGAAAGTCGTCCGCCGGGAAGACGGTATGAGCGGTCTTTGTTGTCCATCCGCACTTCGCCTAGCATAAAATGGCTGGCATCTGTCAGGACCAGGCCGTAACCGAGCATATGCATCGTTGCTTCCAGGATACTGTTAACGGAAGCGTTTTCTTCGATCAGCCGCATGATCTGCATTTCCCACTCGTTGTAGAACTCGAGCATTTCCTGCATTTCGTTAAAGACTTCATAGATATCATCTGTGTTCAGCAGGATAATATCTCCACTATTTGCACAAATAACGCCGCGGCGGTCCGTCTCGATGAAATCCTTGTTGTGACCGATATATAGGAATTCTTTTTTTAAAGGAGCATCGTCGGTGAAGTAACGGACACCGATGATCTCCTGATCTCCCTTTAAAATATGGGCTTCCGGCGAATATTTGCCGAGCCATTTTTTAACGATGTGCATACTGACTTTCATTGATCTGGACTTTCTGATACATGTAGTTTTACAAGGAAAACCTTATCGCTATGATTGTATCACATTGTGCGAATTGCACAAAGTAAAACTTTTGAAAGATTTGAATTTTTTCACAAATCGCCTATGTTGGACGAGAACTGCCTTCTATATAATGCAGATAGATTCAGGTTTATTATGCAAATGATATATTTATTTAACAGGAGAAAGGGGAAAATATGAGCGAGCAGAACATGAACAACCAGGGCGGAGCACCGGAAGGCGGATTTCAGCCATCACCGGAACTGATCCAGAGGGCAATGCGTGTCGGAAAAGCAACTGCGCTTCAGGAGCCGGACCGCGTCCCGTTTATGCCGAGCATGAACAATTTCTACGTTTATCACTATAATAAGATCACAGTAAAAGACTGGATGGAAGACTGCACGACGATCATCCCGTCTATGGAACAGTATCTGAAGGATTATGATCCGGATCTTGTCTGGACACCGGTCATGTTCCCTTCCAAAGCAATGGAGACGATCGGAAGCAACCAGTGCCGTTGGCCGGGAGAATATTGGAATCTTCCGGATAACACTGCTTATCAGTATGTGGATAAGAGCTTTTTAGGCGATGATGACTGGGACGAGTTCTTTAAGGATCCGACCCTCTATATTATCCGTAAAGTGCTTCCACAGAAATATAAAAGTCTTGGAGCACTTGGCATGATCAATCCATATGCCATCTGTGGACATGCAGTTTTAAGCTTTATGCCGTTTGGCCTTCCGCCGGTACAGGGTGCGCTGAACTCGATCCTCGCAACCGGTGCAGAAGTCGGAAAATATATGGAAGGCGGAGTCGCAGCAGAAATGTTCTGCGTGCAGAACGGATATCCAACCTTCGGAAGCAGCGTCCTTTGCTGTCCGTTCGATGATTTCGCAGATAATGTCCGTGGCCTTATGGAACTTTGTATGGATATTACGACAGATCCGGAGCTGGTTGATGAAGCACTTGATCGTTGGGGCGATGTAACGATTCCTGCAGCGATCCAGACTGCAAAGATGGCACATCAGAACTATGTGTTCATTCCGCTTCACTGCGGCGTTGATAACTTTATGTCAGTTGATAATTATGAAAAGCATTACTGGCCGTCTCTTAAGAGATGCATTGATGCTTTGGTGGCAGCAGACCTCACACCGGTCGTCTTCTGCGAGGGCAAATATCACACTCGTCTGGATATCATCAAGAACGTTCAGCCGGGCAAAGTGATCTACTGCTTCGAGGATGTCGATATGGTAGAAGCAAAGAAGAAACTCGGAGATACTGCCTGCATCGCAATGGGCATGAAGACCAGCACTCTGATGCACAAAACTCCGCAGGACGTCGAAGATGAAGTCAAAGCGTCCATGGACATCTTAGCTCCGGGCGGCGGATATATTATGACAAATACGGTTGCCTTGGATTTTGCATCTCCTGAGAACATGCACGCATGGAGAAACGCAGTTGACAAATATGGAAAATATTGATCACTAATTCAACAAATTTTGTTCCCCTCAAAGAGCCGTCCGGATTTATCGGACGGCTCCTTTACCAGGAGTGAGTATGAGCTTGAAGAACTTGAATGATAGGGCCGTTTATGATATTTTTATAAAAGAATTTTAAGGAAGGTTTAGGACTGTTATGGCTATACAAGAATCCGGTGAGATGTATTTAGAGACGATCTTGTTATTGTCACAGAAAAAAGAAAATGTGCACTCTATTGATGTTGCAAAAGAACTCGGTTATTCCAAACCGTCTGTCAGCCGTGCCATGGGTCTCTTAAAAGAGAGCGGCTTTATCACAGTGGCAGATAATGGGGAGATCACGCTTACCAAAGAGGGTAAGAAAAAGGCGGAGGCTGTCTATGAACGACACACGGTGATCTCGGAATTGCTGATCGGGATCGGTGTAAAAAAAGAGACGGCGATCGAAGATGCCTGCAAGGCAGAGCATTATATCAGTGATGAGACCTTTAAGAAACTCAAGAAACTCTATCTGCAGCAGAAGAAATGATCTGTTATGGTAACGATTGAATGGGAGAGCAATGGCTCTCCCTTTTTTAAGTATGTTTAAGGTAGAGAAAGTATGCTAATATAGAACGAGCGAATCAACAATCTATGGAAGGCGGAAAGAGATGAAACTACTGTTTGCAGAAGATGAAAAATCCTTATCCAAAGCGGTAAGTGCAATATTGGAAAAGAATAATTATGTGGTGGATGCCGTTTATGACGGACAGGATGCTCTGGACTATATTGAGACCGGAGACTATGACGCTGCTATTTTAGATATCATGATGCCGAAGATGGACGGCATCACCGTGCTGAAAAAAATCCGTGCAGAGGGAATTCAAATTCCCGTGATCATGCTGACAGCCAAATCGGAAATCGATGATAAAGTCTTAGGGCTTGACAGCGGTGCAAATGATTATCTGACGAAGCCGTTTGACACAAAAGAACTCCTGGCAAGACTGCGTGCGATCACGAGACCGGTCCATCAGACAGACTCCACAATGAGCTTTGGGAATTTGAAACTGGATCGTGCGACCTTTGAACTTTCCACCGATTCCGGAAGCCTTCGCCTTGCCGGAAAAGAATTCCAGATGATGGAAATGCTGCTTTCCGGAAAAGGACAGCTGGTTTCCACGGATCGTTTTTTAGAGCATATCTGGGGATATGAGACGGAAGTGGAAATGAATGTAGTCTGGGTCTATATCTCTTATCTTCGTAAAAAGCTGGAGAAGCTGAAAGCGAACGTCAAGATCAAAGCATCCCGTAATCTGGGATATTATTTAGAGGAAGAAAAATGATCAAAAGACTGCGGACAAAATTTATCATATTATCAATGGTCGCAGTTTTTGTACTGCTTGGAATTGTTGTAGCTGGAATGAACCTGGTCAACTATCGTGCGGTCCTCAGGGAATCGCGCGACACCTTAACATATCTAGCGAAAAATAAAGGCGCCTTCCCAGATATGATGAGACCGGATGGGATGCAGGAAGGATTTCCGGAAGATGTAAATAGCTGGCGCGCAGATGGAAATTCAATCGATGACGATGACATGAGTTATGAAGCAGAGGATAATTTCGACGATGATGACTTTCGTCCGGGCGGTCCGCAGCTTCCTTCGGGAATGTCTCCGGAGACTCCTTATGAGGCCCGCTTTTTCTCGGTGCTCTTAACGGATGATGGAACGGTTCAGACAACTGATATCGACCGGATTGCGGCGGTTTCACAGGAAGAGGCTGCGGAGTTTGCGGCAGAAGTCATGGAAGGTGGGAAAAAAGAAGGTTTTATTGATGACTATCTTTATGTAAAAACAGACGAGGAAGATGGAGTCAGGATCACTTTCCTTGATTGCGGACGCAAGATGGATTCGTTCCGTACCTTCCTTATGATCAGTTTAATCGCTGCTGCGGTTGGATATGTCTTATTCTTCTTTGTGATCTTCTTTTATTCAAAACGCATCACGAAGCCGGTGGCGGAAAGCTATGAAAAACAAAAACGCTTCATTACAGATGCCGGACATGAGATTAAAACACCACTTGCGATCATCAAAGCAGACGCAGATGTTTTGGAAATGGATCATGAAAACAATGAATGGATTGAAGATATCCAGAAACAGACAGAGCGTCTGACTTCCCTTACAAATGATCTGGTTAGCCTGGCCCGGATGGAAGAAGGAAAGAGCATGGAGACGCAGAGCGAACTCGCTCTTTCAGAACTTATCGAAGAAGAAGCATCTGCATATCAGATGCTGGCACAGGCGGAAGGAAAAACGTTGACGTTTGATATCCAGCCGGCAGTTTTTATTAAGGGAAATGATAAATCCCTAAGACGCCTGATCAATATTTTGATGGACAATGCGATGAAGTATTCGCCGGAAAATACAGAGGTGCGATTGACTTTAAAGCGGAGCGGAAAGCAGGTTCATCTTTCTGTCTGGAATCAAACGAAGGAAACTGTCGAAAAAGAAAAGCTGGATCTTCTTTTCGATCGCTTTTATCGACTGGACTCCTCTCGCAATTCCGAGACCGGAGGACATGGAATTGGACTTTCCATGGCAAAGGCCATCGCAGAATCCCATGGCGGAAAAATAACGGCATCTTCAGATGATGGACAGTCACTGCGCTTTCATGTGCTGTTGACATCATAGGATTTTCGATAAGGGGCGGAATGAGAAATGACTGAACATAGGGGACTAAACGGAAATCAAATCAAAATGATCGCCATTATCGCAATGACGATCGATCATGTGACATGGATCCTCTGGCCGGGATATGACTACCGGTGGTGGATCCTTTTGCTTCATGTGATCGGAAGGCTCACCGCGCCGATCATGTGGTATTTTATCGCCGAGGGATATCATTATACCCGGGATATCAAGAAATATATCCTAAGGCTTTTTATCTTTGCTGTCATATCACATTTTGCCTATGACTTTGCACTGAACATACCGTTCATTCCGTTTACGACAGGAATCTTCAATCAAACCGGAGTCATGTGGGCGTTGCTATGCGGCCTTTTGGTTCTCGTGGTCTGCGATTCGCCGTCCCTTCCGGGATGGGGGAAAGTGCTGCTGATCATTGGGCTCTGTGTGATCAGCTTCCCGGCGGATTGGAGCTGCATTGCAACATTGGCGATCATGGGAATCGGAACCAACAGGGGCAATTTCCGCAAGCAGATGTTTTGGATGATGGCATTTGTCTTCATGTATTCCATCGTCTTCTTTTTCTTTATTGATAAGATCTATGCGATCTTGCAACTGTTTACCGCACTTACAATTCCGATCCTGAAGTCCTATAACGGCGAACGCGGAAAGTGGAAAGGCATGAAGTGGTTCTTTTACATCTACTATCCGCTGCATTTGGTGGTGCTCGGAATCATACGTGTTTTGATCCGTGATGGCGTCAATATCATGATTGGCGGCAGATAAGAGTGTTTCAACGGGAAAGGTCAATATCCGGAAGAGTCTCTGTACAGTGCCAGAGCCAGTTGTTGCCGACGGTGGATGGGACGTTCATTCTCGCAGAGTCATCCAGATATAAAACATCCTGCAGCTGGAAGATGACCCATGGTGCACTCGAGTGCAGCAGTTCCTGAAGCGTCTCTTTTGCCAGACGCATTGCTTCTGCACGTGATGCAGCAATGTCATCGCTTTCCATGCTGTTGGCCGGTGCCGACTGTTCATTGAATTGACATTGCTCATTCAAGTCGCTGTTTATGCCTAACTGGCTGAGGTACCATCCAACCAGTGTCTGATTATCATGTGTACCGGAATAAAAGATTCGGGAGTGGATCTGTTCCGGATTCATTGCACGCATTTCATCTCGGCTGAACTGCCAGATGTTCATTCCTGGAAATCCTGTTAATTTAAGGAGGTTGAAAACCTCGCTGTCTAAAAGACCGAGGTCTTCCGCAATGATCGGAAGAGAGTCGGGATCGCCGCTGTCTTTCAGTCGTTCTTCCATGCACTTAAAGAACTTCATTCCGGGGCCATGCTGCCAGCAGCCTTCCTTTGGAAGTTTGCCTTCTGGAATCGCAAAGTATTCGGAAAAGCTTCGGAAGTGATCCAGCCTGATATAATCAAAGTATTTCAAAGACAGGCGTAGCCTCTGATACCACCACTCAAATTGATCTTTTTCCATTGCCTCCCAGTTATAAAGCGGGTTCGCCCAATACTGTCCGGTCTCTGAAAAATAATCCGGAGGGACACCGCCGACATTCAGCAAGTGTCCGTTTTTATCTAACTGGAAGCATTCCGGATGCGCCTTCAGATCGGCACTGTTTGGAGCTGCATAGATTGGAAGGTCTCCAATCAGAGAGATGCCTTTGCTGTTTGCATACTTTTTTAATTTCACAAGCTGCGTAAAGAAAGCGTACTGGTCAAAAGCGAAAGATTCAGTGAGCGGAGTCATCCCTTGTTCTGCAGCATATTCCGTCCAGTCATTCAGCCAATATGAATTCTCCTCACAGAACTCTTCAAAT
This sequence comes from Lachnospiraceae bacterium, assembly GCA_045546255.1. Classification (GTDB taxonomy): domain Bacteria; phylum Bacillota; class Clostridia; order Lachnospirales; family Lachnospiraceae; genus RGIG5612. Next base: position 16,329 of record JAZQCK010000074.1, read on the forward strand.
CCTGCTTTTTCTGGGATTTCGTCCAGGTCGATATAACGGCTCTCTCCTGCAAAGACGCAGGGGCTGAAGTAAGGCGAGTAGCCCGCTCCGATCGGGCCAATCGGGAGTAGCTGCCAAAGTTTAGCACCACTTTTGGCGAGCCAGTCAACAAAGGCACGGCCTCTTTTTCCAAGGGCGGCCGAGGCGTGAAGTGATGGTTCGGCAGAACCCTCTGAAGATACTTCCGGAAGGGAACTAAAGTGGCATAAAATACCGGATGCTTTCGGAAGCTCTAAAGCAGCAGGACGTTCCTCTTTCAAAAGGATCACTGCCGATGAAAGCGGTTTCACAGCAACTTCCAAGGATGTCTCTGTCACAGAGATTTCTTCCGATTTCAGCAGTTCTAAGCCATATACAAATTTTTTATCTTTATGGATCCTGCTGAACAATGTCTTGAACGGCTCGGAAAAATATTTTTCCTCATAGGTCGGATTCACGATCGTAAGGATCGTTTCTTTCTCATTCGAGCGGATCACAAACAGGCAACCGTCGCGATGTGTGATCTCGAAAGCGCCTTCCTTTAAAGACGGATGTGAATCATAGATAAGACCAAGCATGCGGTAGTGATAAAGGAGGTCTCCGTCTTCGTGGCCCCACGGATAAGTCCTGCGGTTGTCGGGGTCTTTGCTTCCCTGCACACCGACTTCATCTCCGTAATAAACACAAGGAACGCCTGGCATGACATACTGCAGAGAAGAGAGCATTTTAAGGCGCGCCCGCGCCTGTTCATATTGATCACCGTTCAGATAGAGCGCAGCGCCTTTTGGCATAAAGCGGCCGTCTTCTCTGTGGTGATCTCCTTCTGCCGGCATGTAACTTCCAAGAACAGAGAGGATACGTTCGCAGTCATGTCCGCCAATTAGATTCAAAGAACCGTAGAACGCTTCTTTCGGATAGTTCTCTTCCATGCTTTTCATCTTACGGCAGAACATTTCCGCGCTCTCTTTTCCGAGACAATAGTCGATCGCATTGTCCCGGAACGGATAGTTCATGGTTCCATCCAGCTCATCACCTGCGAAATATTCCCGCAGTTGGCCATAGCTGTATTTATTGCTGGCATCTTCCCAGACCTCACCGATCAGGAGATCATCGGGGTCTTCTTTTAAGCAGTCATGGATATTCTTTATAAAAGTATCCGGAAGTTCGTCTGCAACATCCAGTCGGAAACCGGAAGCACCGAGCCCCAGCCAGTTTTCGATCACGCCTCCCGGACCGCAGATAAACATATCGTATGAAGGATCATTTTCTTCAACATTCGGAAGGTCCGTTACACCCCACCAGCATTCATAGCCCGGGTGTTCATTTCTGAAACGGTACCAGTTTCTGAATCTGGAATTTTCATGAGCATATGCACCCTGCGTTTTCTCGAAGGTATTGCCTTTCTTCCTGTTGCCGATCTTTTCGTAGTTCTGGTACTTATCAAAATAGATGCTGTCTGCACCGGTATGGCTGAAGACACCGTCTAATATAATGCGGATATTATTGCGGAAGCATTCTTTCGCTAAACGACGGAAGGTCTCATTATCTCCAAGCAACGGATCAACCTGCATGTAATCAGCCGTATCATAACGGTGATTCGAGGCGGCTTTAAATATCGGATTTAAATAGAGTGCAGTAACTCCTAATGATTTAAGATACGGAATCTTCTCACGGATACCATTCAGTGTTCCGCCAAAGAACTGCCAGTTTGTGACATTGCCTTCGGCGTCTTTGATATAGTGCGGGAGGTTGTCCCAGTCCTCTTCAAAGAAGCGGGAAGCACCCTGCCAGCCTTCCGGAAGAACAGCAGCAGCTTTACGTTTCTCGTAATCTTCTCCACGCGCAAAACGATCCGGAAAGATCTGATAGACCAAGGCATTTTTATACCAGGACGGAATTTCGAATTCATTATAGACCGTAATCTGGAATGACGGAGGCTGGGTGTTATCATAGACGCAGCCCTCGCCGCCTAAAGATTCCGGATTGTTTCCGTAACAGATGATCTTGTCACCATAGTTTGCAACAAAAAAATACCAAAGAACGCAAGGCTCTTTTGGCATTTCGATTTTTGCGGTGAAGAGGGCAGCAGACTGGTTCATCGGAACCATGGTCTCGCCCTTTCCTTCCTGCCAGAGGCGGACAGAGGCGCCATGACAGCCCGGAGCAAACAGATTCAAAGTGACGGTCTCGCCGCATGTGACTGCTCCGAACGGCTGACGATATCTGATATTCTGGGAATCGTGACAAATCTGCATAATTGCACTCCTTAATAATTCATATACAGGTCAGCGATACGCAGAATCTATTTTCTCCGATTCCGTCGTCTATTCTTCTAACGCGCCCTTCAAGATTTCTTTTCGGCCGGAGCACGTCCGGGATATTCCTGATGAATATCCCTCCCTTACTCCTACAGGTTTTCCGGACTTGAAGTCCGAAACCTGTACCACGGAAATCTTTCATGCCGCCTAAGAAGAATTGCGACTCCTCCATAGTCGAAAAATAGTTTCTGTGTATCGCTGACCTTTATTATAAATTAGTTCATAAGTTCGCTGTACAGCTTCCGATATTCCTTCGCAGAAGCTTTCCAGGAGAAGTCTTCTGCCATTGCGGTCTTTTGCATGTTGGTCCATCTGCGTCTGTGGTTGTACCAGACATCAAGCGCACAATCGACAGCATAAAGCATGTCGCCGGCATTGAAAGTCAGGAAGGAGAAACCATTGTCGCTGTGGACGGTATCCTTAAGACCACCGGTTTCACGAACGAGCGGAAGCGTCCCATATCTCATTGCGATCATCTGCGTGAGTCCGCATGGTTCAAAACGGGACGGCACCAGCATGACATCAGCGCCGGCATACATTCTATGAGAAAGTCCGTTATCAAATTTGATGGAAGCGGAAAATTTCTCTGGATCGATTCCTGCATAATAGGAGAAGGATTCTTCGTACTCGTGATCGCCAACACCTAAAACGGCAAGCTGCATCGCACGCTTTTGAAATTCCGGAAGCAGGTAATTTACAAGGTCTAAGCCTTTCTGCTCTGTCAGCCGGCTGATGATCACAAAGAGCGGGATTTCAGAATCTACTTTTAATCCCAGTTCTTTCTGCAAAAGCGCCTTATCTTCTTTTTTCTTAGCAAGCGTTTCCACATCGTAATTGACCGGGAGTTCTTTGTCTTTTGCGGGGTCCCAAACTTTATAGTCGATACCGTTTAAAATACCGACGAGGGAATCTTTGCGTTTGTTAAAGAGCCAGTCCAGCTCTTCTCCGTAGTATGGCATGCAGATCTCTTCTGCATAGGTCGGGCTGACAGTTGTCACACGGTCAGCATAGATGCAGGCGCCTTGCATATAGTTTGCTGTATGGTCATCGCTCATCAGCTGAGCGGCAGCCGGTGTATGGGACAGCCCGCAGATATCTCCAATCACGAAGTCTGAATATTTACCCTGAAACTTCAGGTTGTGGATCGTAAAGATCGTTTTAATGTTGGTAAATTCCGGAATCGCCATGTATTGTTCTTTTAAGAACACCGGCACCATCGCAGTGTGCCAGTCGTTACAGTGGATGATGTCCGGAATAAATCCATCGAGATGCAGGATGCATTCCAGCACAGCCTTAGAGAAGAAGGCGACACGTTCACCGTCATCAAATTCTCCATAGACCTGATTCCGTTTAAAATAATATTCGTTATCTAAAAAGTAATAGAGGATTCCTTTATGTTTCAGGCTGAACAGGCCGCAGTACTGATTCCGCCATCCGAGAGGAACGGAAAAGGTCGTAATAAATTCCATCTTCTTCACATACTTCTCCGGAATTGCGGAAAGCTTCGGAAGAACGACGCGTACATCAAATGCGGACGAGGAGACCGCTGCAGGGAGTGAGCCTGCAACATCTCCTAAGCCGCCTGTCTTCATAAACGGATCTGCTTCAAACGCAGTAAATAATATTTTTGTCAAACGATTTGTCCTTTCTTTGCAAAGTATGGCACAGCTTCGGTTCCCTCGATATGGGAGTTCGCCATAATATTGACTCTCTTATCGCAGATAAAGTTTTCAATATAAGCGCCTTCGCCGACGTTGCAGTGCTGCATGAGTACGGAGTTCTTGATCTTTGCGCCTTTATGCACCGTAGAGCTACGGAAGATCACGCTGTTTTCAACTTCTCCTTCAATAACGCATCCGGCAGCAATGAGTGAATTCTTGATCTTTGCAGAAGGCGTATAGAATGTAGGAGCCCTGTCCTGAACATTCGTATAGATCTGGTGGTCCGGGTTAAAGAGTTCCATGCGGACATCTTTTTCCAGAAGAGAAATATTACCTTTGAGGTAATCACTCATGTTGCCGATCGTAATGACATGACCGCCAAAGCGATAGCCTCCGATAGCGGCATCGCCGAGGTGGTCAGCAATGATCTGCTTGATCCCCATGAAATCCAGATTGCTGAACCAGGTCGCAAGATCGACCAGGAACGAACGGTTGATGACCCAGCAATCCAATGGGATTTCATTGCCGTCCTTTTCCGTAAAGGCGATCGTGATATCGTTACCGCTCTCTTCGTGTTGTTCGATCATCGGACGCAGGTCCATATTGAAGATCTTATCTACACCCATCAAGACGACATAATCCGCATTGTCATAATCGATAAAGCGGAAGTTCATGATGATATCGCGAAGCAGGAAGCGGTCTGCATTATTTCTTTTTCCATATACACTTCCGGGGAGCATGAACAAGCTGTTAGTTTTACGTCCGAATCCCCAGGCTTTACCGGTACCGACATGGTCGATCAAAGAACGGTTGTTAAACGGCATAATGATGCCGACTGTGCTGATCCCTGAGTTTTTCATATTGGAAAGAGGAAAGTCGATCAGACGATATCTTCCACCGAACGGCATTGCCGCAAGGGCTCTCTCTTCCATGAGCTGATCAATATCCTCGATAATATAGTTCGCAGAAATAAGTCCAATTGTTTTTTTCATTTTTCTCACCTCGCCCATTCACTTGCAGCGCTGACTACAATGATCTTTCCGTCCGGATCTTCGATGACGGAACCGTCCTTGATGGCAACACCTTCATTAACGATTGCCTTTGTGATCTTGCAATTCTTGCCGACGATGACATTCGGCAGAAGGACAGCGTCTTTCACTTTTGATCCTTCTCCGACGATCACTGCAGAGGCAAGGCTTGAATGCGTTACACTGCCTTCGACGACACAGCCATTGCTGACCATAGAAGATTTCACTTTTCCTTTTTTACCTACATAGTGGGCAGGGTAGAGGTTGGAGTTTGAGAAGATGTGACTTCCCTCCTGGAACATCATGGTTCCGATTTCTTTACTGATCATCTCCATCTGGGCCTCATAGTAGCTGTCGATCGTTCCGACATCTTTCCAATAACCGTGGAAGTAATACGGATATAGTTTCTTGCCACCGCTCATCAGTGTCGGGATGATATTTTTTCCGAAGTCGTGTTCGGAGTCTTCGACTTTATGGTCAGCCAGTAAAGCAGCCCTTAAGACCGGCCATTTAAAGATGTAGATACCCATCGAAGCCAATGTGCTGTCCGGGTTTTTCGGCTTTTCGGAGAATTTATAAATACGGCCTTCCTCATTAACAGACATGATGCCGAAACGGCTGGCCTCTTCTAATGGAACATCATAAACAGAAATCGTAAGATCTGCGTCGTGTGCAATATGTTCCGAAAGCATATCTGCATAATCCATTTTGTACAGATGGTCTCCGGAAAGGATCAATACGTGCTCCGGAGTATACTGGTCGATAAAGTCGATGTTTCGATAAATGGCATCTGCAGTGCCATCGTACCATCTGCCGCCGGTCTCAGTTGCATAAGGCGGGAGGATGTGAACACCGCCGTCGGTCGAGTCCAGATCCCATGGTTCGCCGGTTCCGATATAATGGTTTAAAACCAGCGGTTTGTACTGCGTTAAAACACCAACCGTATCGATCGAGGAATTGACACAGTTCGATAAACTGAAATCAATGATTCGATATTTTCCGGCAAACGAAACTGCCGGCTTGGCAATGTTTTTTGTCAGTGCTCCTAAGCGGCTCCCCTGACCGCCTGCAAGAAGCATGGCAATACATTTCTTTCCTGACATTTACTACACCTCCATAAAACAATAATTACCTGTGACTTACGTGCCAGATATCATCTGCATACTCGCGGATCGTACGATCACTGGAAAAGAATGCCGATCTGGCAATATTGGTCAGAGACATCGCGCCCCAATGCTGCTCGTCTCTGTAAATCCGGTCTAAGTTTTCAAATGCTTTGATATAAGCATCAAAGTCTTTCATAACAAAATATTCGTCGCTGCGTGCAAGCAGGTCATCATAGATTCCCCAGAATCCTACCGCTTGTCCATAGCCGTCTTTTAAGGTTCCGTCCACTAACTGGGACGTGATCCGTTTCAGGCGAAGGTCTGCCTCTGCAGTTTCCTGCGAGTTATATCCGCCGTGCATCGTAAATGCGGCCGTTTCATCAGAGGTCAGTCCGAAAATCTCCATGTTTTCTCTTCCGACCTGCTCTAAGATCTCAACGTTTGCACCGTCTAAGGTGCCGAGCGTGATGGCACCGTTCATCATAAATTTCATGTTGCCGGTTCCGCTGGCTTCCTTGCCTGCGGTGGAAATCTGTTCGGAAATATCCGCAGCAGGGTAGATCAGCTGTGCGTTGGATACACAGAAGTTTTCTACGAAAACGACCTTGATCTTCTTGCTTACGATCGGGTCGGAGTTGACCAGGTTTGCAACCGTGTTGATCAAGTGGATGACTTCTTTTGCAAAGGCATAGCCCTGTGCCGCTTTTCCGGCCAGCACAAAGGTGTATGGACAGATATCAAGGTCCGGATTACGTTTGATCCGGTTATAGAGATCTAAGATCTTAAAGACATTTAATAGCTGTCTCTTATAGGCATGGATACGCTTGACCTGAATGTCAAAGACAGAATCCGGATTGACTAAAATGCCACTTGTTTTTTTGATGTAAGCAGCCAGACGGAGTTTATTCTCTCTTTTTACTGCACGCAGGCGCGCCATTAGATCTGCATCATATTTAAAGTCTGAAAGTTTTTCGATCTTATTAAAATCATGGAGCCATTCATCTCCGATCGTATCCGTGATCAGCTTTGCCAAAGCCGGATTGGACTGGATCATAAAGCGTCTGTGGCTGATGCCGTTTGTCTTATTGTTAAAGCGCTCCGGAAAGATTGCGTTGAAATCATGGAACACATCGTTTTTTAAAATCTCCGTATGCAGTGCGGCAACGCCGTTGACCGAGTGGCTGCAGATAATAGAGAGATTTGCCATCTTTACCTGATTGTCCCATAAAATAGATGTTCTTCTAAGGGTTTCATAATCTGTAATACCACGTTTTCCCATATCCTCACGGAACCTGCGGTCAATCTCTTCTACGATCATATAGACACGTGGGAGGAGTTCCTTGAACATATCGATCGGCCATTTTTCCATTGCTTCAGGAAGAACGGTGTGGTTTGTGAATGAAATCATATCTCGAGTGATCGTCCATGCATCATCCCATTCGAGTCCTTCATCGTCGATCAGAACACGGATCAGTTCCGGAATGCAGAGAGTCGGATGGGTATCGTTGATATGAATGCTGACACGATCCGGGAATTTGTCCCACTCATCCGTTCCGTAACGGGATTTATAATCTCTGATGATGTTTTCAATGCCGGCAGCAACGAGCAAATATTCCTGACGGAGTCTCAGCTTTCGCCCCATACCATTGCTGTCATCCGGGTAGAGGATGCTTGTCATGGCGTCGATATCGCAGCGCTCTTTCATTGCCGCTGCATAGTCGCCGCGGTTAAACGCTTCCATATCGATCGTTTCATGCATCGGCTGTGCGTCAAAGAGATGGAGCACACCGACGTTCTTTCCACCTTCGCCAAGGATCGGCACATCATACGGAACCGCACAGACCATCTGGTATCCTTTGTGTTCGAAGTGGGTTTCGCCGTCAGCATAGGTTCTTTCTACGTGGCCTCCGAAACGGACGATGACGGTATCTTCCGGGTGCTTAACTTCCCATGGATAATCATTTTCGAGCCATGCGTCCGGCAGTTCTGTCTGTCTTCCGTTTACGATCTTCTGGCGGAAGAGACCGAACTTATAGCGAAGTCCGACGCCGACGCCTTCGATGCCAATCGAGGACATGGAATCCAAAAAGCAGGCGGCAAGGCGTCCTAGACCGCCGTTTCCAAGACCCGGATCCGGCTCAAACCCGCAGAGATCTTCCAAATTATCGCCCATTTCGGCTAAGGCCTCTGCTACGATGTCACGGACACCGAGGTTATACAGATAATTTTCCAGGAGGCGTCCGATCAGGAACTCCATGGAAAAGTAAAAGACCTTTTTATTACTGGTGTCGATGGAACGCTTTACGTTTTCCGAGCGGATGCTTCCGGCCTCAGTTGCGACCATGTCCGCCAGTGCCATATATTTTTCATAGCCTGTACATTTGTCATACGGCTTTGCATAGATACTTTTGATCGTCTGCTCAAATTCTTTTTTGAAGTTTTCTTTACTGCTGAACATATAGTTTTTATCCTTTTTTGTTTGTTCTTTTCCAGACGGTTCCGCCAACCGGAGGGACCGTGATCTCAATGGAGTAGGGCTGTCCGTGCATCGGAATATCTTCTGCCTTGACGATCGTCTCTGACAGCTTCCCGCTTCCTCCAAACTCCTCTTTATCAGAGTTAAAGACTTCTTTATAAAATCCCGGTTTTGGAACGCCGATGCGGAATTTTCGATAGGTCTGCACGCCGAAGTTCAGCGCACAGATCAGACGGCTTCTTCCGCCGGCACTCGTCCGAATGTAACTTACGATATTCTGCTTGTTATTGTCTGCATCCAGCCAGCTAAAGCCGGACCAGTCATGATCGTTGCTCCAAAGAGCCACTTCGTTTTTATAGAAATGATTCAGCGCTTTGACATACTCCTTATGTTTTGCATGGGTCTCATAACCCAGCATGAACCATTCCAGTTCTTCGTACTCCCGCCACTCGATGAACTCGGCAAATTCACTGCCCATGAAGTTCAGCTTTTTGCCAGGGTGCGTCATTTGATAGAGCAGAAGGAGTCTTAAGTTTGCAAACTGTCTCCAGTAATCTCCCGGCATACGTCCGATCAGGGATTTCTTGCCGTGAACGACTTCATCATGCGATAACGGCAGAATGAAATTCTCATTGAACGCATACATCATGGAGAAGGTTAAGAGCCCATGGAAATCGCTGCGGGAAGGGAAATCCGTCTGCATGAAACGAAGGGTATCGTTCATCCATCCCATATCCCACTTGTAGTGGAAGCCTAAACCGCCTGCATCCGGCGGATAGGTCACGAGCGGCCATGCTGTGCTTTCTTCGGCGATCGTATAGACATCCGGGTAGTACTGGCCGACCATGCGCGCCAGTTCCTGAAGGAACTCGATCGCATTCAGATCAGATTCTGCCCCGTCTTTGTTGAAACGCTTTTGCTTTTCATCGTCGATTCCGAAGTTCATGTATAAGATGCTGCTGACTCCGTCCACACGTATGCCGTCTGCATGGAACTGCTCGAGCCAGAACATGGCACTCGAAAGAAGGAAACTGCGGACCTGGCCTCTGCCGTAGTCAAACTTGAAGGTTCCCCAGTTCGGGTGCTCCATCTCTTCATAAAGTTTTCTTCCATTGAATCTGCAAAGGCCGTGGTCATCTCTGCAGAAATGACCAGGAACCCAGTCTAAAATGACACTGATCCCTGCCTTGTGGCAGCTGTCAATGAAGAACATCAGATCCTGCGGCGTACCGTAACGGGAGGTCGCAGAAAAGAAACCAGTCGTCTGGTAACCCCAGGAGGCATCTAGAGGATGCTCCATGACCGGTAAAATTTCGATATGGGTATAACCCATGTTTTTCACATAAGGGATCAGAGTATCGGCTAATTCTCTGTACGTGTAATATTCGGAACAGTTGACGTTATCCGGATCGTCTTCTGCTGGAGCATGTCTCTTCCAGGAACCTAAGTGGACCTCATAAATATTTCCGGGTTCCTTGAAGTGGTTTTTCTGCTTCCGCTTTTCCATCCAGTTCTGATCGTTCCACTTGTATTTCAGATCCCAGATCACAGACGCTGTTTCCGGTCTTTTCTGGGAATAGATCGCATAAGGATCAGCTTTATACAGGAGCTTTCCTCTGGAAGTTTCAATCACATATTTATAGCACATGCCTTTTTTCGGCTCTTTTAAAAGACCGGACCAGGCACCGCTCGTTCCGACCGGCTCTAAATAGTCGCCGCCGTCTAAGAAACTGCCTTCTCTGCTTTTCCAATCGTTCCAGTCACCGATCACAGACACACTTTTAACAAAAGGTGCCCAGACAGTGAAGCGCACTCCCGATTTTTCAATATGGGAACCAAAGATATGATAAGCGTGATAATACTTACCCTCGCCAAAGATATAGAGTAATTCTTCTGTTGGCTCTGAAGATGATGCTTTTTTCAAACCCACAAACCTTCCCTTTGTTACTTATCTGCATTATATCACAAGAGATGCTCTTTGGGGGGATTAACTTTACTGGAAAGAAGGGGGTAAATATGGTAAAATTCACCCATTGATTGAGTGAAAAATCAGTAAAAAAATCAGCAAAGCGCTCGCTTTGTGGAATGGAAGCGTTTATGTACGATCAGGAACAGAAAAAAGGAACGGAACCAGACGGTTCAAAAAATAAAAAAACAAAGCTCCGGATCACGGAGATCGGCATCGCGATTTTAGTCCTTGCTGCCATTATCATCATCAAAGTGGTGGCGGGGAAAAACGGTGCCAAAGATCCATTGGCACCTGCTGATGCCCCGACTCTGTTCCAGGTTTATGATATCTCGATCCCGGAATTTGACGGGAAAAATTATATTATTGAAGTGCAGGACGGGGAGACCTTCTTTAAACCGGATGAGATCAGGGATGAGTATTATACCTATCTGTCTGATCTGGATGAATACGGAAGGGCCGGTTATGCCATGATGTGTGCCGATGAGCCGCATATCCAGACAGGTGAGCGATCCAGCATTTCAGACCTTAAACCTTCCGGCTGGCATGGCGGCGGTTTTTACGAGCGCAGCCATCTGCTGATGTGGAAGCTCTCCGGACTGAATAAAATCGAAAATCTTGTCACAGGCACAGCGACGTTTAATGAAGTCAACATGCAGGACTATGAAAAGAAAGTGACCAGATATCTCTGGGATCATGAAGATAATCATGTCATGTACCGCGTGACACCGCTCTATAAAGATGATGAGCTGATCTGCAGAGGCGTACTGATGGAAGCCTACTCTGTAGAAGATGACGGAGCTTTGGAATTCTGCATTTTTGTGTATAACGCTGAGCCCGGCGCATTGATCGATTATGCGACCGGCGATTACATGGAGAATGCAGAGAATATGACAGAGGTCCGTCCGGAGCAGCAGCAGAATTAAAAGATAGAAGGAGCAAAATGGAGATCATCGGCAGCAGACAAATCAAAGAATGCTTCCCGGAACGAAAACGGGATGCGCATAAAGGGGACTTCGGCAGAGTCCTGATCTTTGCCGGAAGCGTCGGCATGGCAGGCGCTGCCGTTTTAGCGGGGCGTGCTGCCGTAAGAAGCGGCGCAGGGCTTGTCCGCTTTCTTCTGCCGTCTTTTGACGATTCGATCTATCCGATCCTTCAGACCGCAGTTCCCGTGGCGACCTGCGTGAGCTTAAAGAAGAACGCTGATTTTAATGAATATGATGCGATTGCCGCAGGAAGCGGACTGGGAGATGACGAAGAACGGATCGCTCTGCTTAAAAGGCTTGCGGAATCCTATGAGGGAAAGCTGGTACTTGATGCGGATGCGCTGAACGCCATCTCGCGGGGAGACATCAGCGAAGAGCTGATCCGTTGTTCTAAGGCGGATATTGTCCTAACTCCTCACGTTGGGGAGGCCAGAAGGCTCCTTGGGGACAATCTCCCGATCAAAACAGAAGAAGAGCGGATAGAGGCCGCTAAAGCTTTGGCTGAAAAATACAACTGCACGGTTCTTTTAAAAGGTGCAGGGACGCTGATCTGCGCGCCATCGAAAGAGCTGATCAAAAACGAGAGTGGTAATCCGGGCATGGCAGCAGGCGGAAGCGGAGATGTTCTTTCCGGTATCATTGCTGCATTTGCGGGGCAGGGTCTTTCTGCATTTGATGCGGCAGCCTGTGGCGCCTATATTCATGGAAGCGCCGGCGATCTTGCAGCAGAGTTCGTTGGAGAGATCTGTATGAATGCAGAAGATCTTATTGGTTTTCTTCCGCTTGCATTTAAGAAAGCTCTCGAGGAATAACGCAATCAATATGAAAGAAAGTTTGTACGAAAAGCTAATTCAATACGGAAAGTCGGATATCTATCCTTTTTGCATGCCTGGGCATAAAAGGAATTTCCGCGTGCCTGGAATTGAAAACCCATATGATATTGATATTACGGAAGTCGATGGCTTCGATAATCTCCATGATCCTTCCGGCATGATCAAAAAAATGCAGAAACGCTTCTGCGATGTGTATGGAGCAAAGCAGGTGCTGATGTCAGTGAACGGGAGCAGTGCAGGGATGCTTGCAGCACTGTCTGCGGTCCCGAAAGGAGGAACCGTCTGTGTGGCACGCAACTGCCACAAGTCGGTATTCGACGGGCTTTCCATCAATGGACGAAAAGTCTATTATCTCTATCCGGAAGAAGTGATCGAAGGCAGCATGATCTACGGCGGCGTTTCCCCGGAGGACGTTGAAAACCTGTTAAAACGACACAGCAATATCAAAGCTGTCTTGATCACGTCTCCTACCTACGAAGGTTTTTTATCCGATGTAAAAACCATCGCGGAGATTGTTCATAAATATGAGACGATCCTGATCGTCGACGAGGCGCATGGAGCGCACCTGCCGTATCATGATGCCTTTCCGGTTTCTGCGATCTATCTGGGAGCGGATATCGTTGTCCAAAGTCTGCATAAGACCTTGCCGTCCCTCAATCAGACTGCGCTGGTCTTCATAAATGGCGACGAAGAACTGGCAAGAAAAGTAGAAAGAGCGCTCAGTGTTTTCACGACGACGTCTCCATCCTATGGCCTGATGGCGAGTATGGAATACTGCGTAGAATGGTGCGTGGATAATGAAAGCGAATTCAATACTTATGTTCAGCAACTGAAGACATTCAGGGAACGCTACTCGAATCTTCAGGCCGTGGACCTTCTGGGCGAAGAAATGATCGGTCAGTATCATATTTTTGATGTTGATCCATCCAAGCTGTGCTTTGTCAGCCGACAGATGTCCGGGGCAGAACTTGGAAGATATCTCCTGAAAGAACATAAACTGCAGATGGAAGCGGCCGGCTCCAGACACGTTTTGGGAATGACGAGTGTCATGGATACGGAAGAAGGATTTCAAAGGCTCTATAAAGGACTCGCAGCAGCCGCCAGAGTCCGAAGCTATCCGGGCGATCCCGCCTATAACGAAAAACAGCTGCAGGAGATCTCGCTCCTCTATCTATCAAAAATAGACAAAGTCTATAAAGATTTTATTTATCTCTATCCGCCGGGATGTCCGATCGTAGCGCCGGGAGAGGTGTTTACGATGGAGAAATGGAATCAGGTGCGGAATTATATTGACGAAGGACTGGAAGTGATCCAATGGGAAAGATCTACTTTTTAATGGGAAAAAGCGCGTCCGGTAAGGACACGATCTATTCAAAACTGCTGGCCGATAAGCGGCTGGATTTAAAACTCTATGTCGGCTATACTACGCGGCCGAAAAGAGCCGGAGAGACCGAAGGCGTCGAGTATCACTTTACGACCGAGGAGGATCTGAAGGCGTTTGAAGCATCCGGCAAACTGATTGAAAAAAGAGTGTATCATACCGTCTACGGAGACTGGTTCTATTACAGCGTCGACAGTGAAAACACGGATTTGGAACACCATGATTATCTGTATATCGGAACGCTGGAATCCTATGTGAAGATGCGTGACTACTACGGGGCAGACAA
>JAZQCK010000075.1:0-5278 GCA_045546255.1 Lachnospiraceae bacterium
CTCGTTCGCAGCTTCCGCTTTTTCTCCGATGTGGATGTAACGCGTCTTCGGGTGCTTAGAAAGCAGTTCAGAAAGATGAGCTGAATTCATCCGAAAGGCATCTGCATCAGAAAGCTGCGCAGGATCCGTTGCATCGATTACAGCATTTAATGCGCCGAGATCCTCTGACGTCAAGTTTTGCGCGTCCTTCTCCTTAAGGACTTCCATCCCCCGTCCTTCACATACGGCAAGGAGTTCGCTGCGCAGTTTATCTGTCATACCTACAATTGCAATTTTCATAGTCCTACCCCCATGCACAATGATGATATATTACCTGCTATGTTTGATTATATACCAATAAAAAAAATCCTGCTCGTTATCGAAGCAGGATTTGTCCAGTTATTTGCGCTGTTTTTCTCTTATTTACTCTGTTTTCTTCCTGAGCGGCGGGAGAAAATGCTGCGTTTTGCAGTATTGGAGCCGGCAGCAGCTCGTTCACAGTAATCATAACGCTCCTGACGGAACCATGACGGAACAACTGGTTTTAAATCTTTTACAGTAACGTAATCATTCAGCATAATTGACATGTCCATATCCTCCTTTTATAATCAGCTCGTTGGGGTAGTTTTTTGTTTTCTGTGAACATATTATCAAAGATTTTTTTAAAATCTATATACCGAAAGCAAGAAAATAAAGAAATTATTTGTGCTCCCGTCACAAAAAAGTAAAGCGATGGAAGAAAGGGGATTTCAGCATGGGTTTTACGGTAGAAGATATGCGCACCATATCAGAGGACAGATATAAGATGAAACTGGTTGCCGGAGAAGGCGGCTGGTCAAACTCCATCAGCTGGCTGATGATGATTGAAGATCTGACGATCATACAAAACTTTAAAGGCAAGGAGCTGGCGGTCACAACCGGGCTCGGTTTTAAAACCACGGCCAGCCTCGAAAAACTTGTTAAGGAGCTCTCTGCAACAGGTGCATCGGGCCTGATTATCAATACCGGAAAATATATCAAAGAGATTCCGAAGTCAGTCATCCAATATTGTGATGAGAATGATCTTCCCTTGCTTACGGTACCTTGGGAAATCTATCTTGCGGACATGATCAAAGATCTGAGTGTGCAGGTCTTCTTTCAATCGGTGGCAGATGATCAGATCTCAAACGCTTTTATCCAGGCGATCGAATCTCCGGATTCAGTCGATCAATATAGCAGGGATCTCAGGGCGTACTTTGATCTTGACGGCAGCTTTCAGATTGCGCTGATCACTTCGGGCGACCTTGACAGCATGGATACCGTGGAGCGGAGAAGGATCTCCTACCGGATGCAGCTTCTTCTGACAAACCTGACGCATAACGGACATTTCTTTTATTATGACTCCTTTTTTGTCGTCATCATGAACGCGATCAGCAAGAAGCAAAGTGAAGAAATCTTAGAGCCTTTTGCCAAAAGGCTGAAAGAGAGAATGCCGCAAAAGAAGATCGGCATCGGTATCAGCTCCCAGGTAACAGGTATTCACAATCTGCATATTGCATACAAAAGAGCACAAGCTGCGGTAAGAATGGCATATTCCGGGAAAAAGCGTGTTGTCTATTTTGACAAGATGGGCCTGTACCGCCTGCTTTATTCTGTGGAAGATAAAGCACTCTTAAAGGAATTATCGGAAGAGGTCCTGAAGCCTTTGACCGATTATGATGAAAAACATAATTCCGACTATGTAGAGACCCTGGAATGCTTTTTAAATAACGGGGGCTCGATCAAAGCGGTTTCTGAAAAAATGTATATTCACCGGAACACGATCCTGTACCGGATGAACAACATCAAAACACTTCTGGACTGTCCGCTGGAGTCTTCGGAAGACCGAATGAAATATCTGATCGCATGCATGATCAGAACTGTGCTATGATACAAATAACGATGAAAAATGATTTCGCCAGGGTAGGAGACGGTAATGGAAGTAAAGGCCAGAAACCAGATTATTATCAAATATAATATTGGCGGCATGATCATGAATCTGCTTTTGTCGGTTTCGAAGATCATTGTCGGCAGGATTTTTACATTCCATGCCATCTTTTTGGATGGCATCAACAGCCTTGGAGATCTTTTATCCTCCGCTTTGTCGATTGGATGCACGGTATTTGGTGCGAAAAGAGCCAGTGCCTCCCATCCATTCGGATATGACCGTGGAAATCTATACTTCCCTGAATGCATAAAATGATTACTAAAGAAAACAACGGAAGAAAGGACGAACCAAATGAAAAACCACTGGAAAACAATCAGCATTATCTCCTGGATCGTGCTTGCCATCGTGCTTGCACTCGGAATCATTTTTACGGTTTCGGCAAAACATGAGAATGCAAGCTTGAAGGCAGAGATCGCTGAGTACAAAACTCTTGTGGCAGGTGGAGCTGCAGAGCAGAACGGCAGCAGCGCCGATACTAAGGATGGAAAAGACAAGGGCTCCGAGTCGAAAGACAGCAAGGACAGCACTTCCAATTCCGGAGGCAACAAAGACAAGAAGGATCAAGCTGCAGGTGGCAACAATGGCGCCAATAATGCTACAGGCGGCACTGCCGGACAGAACGTGGTTTATGTAGAAAAAGAAGTTCCGAAATATATCTATGTTGCAGCAGAGCCGGAAAAGAAAGAAAACACGATGCCGGCGGAAGAGCCTGCTTCTGAGGAACCTTCCACGGAACCATCGTCTGATGATTCCGGCGAAGAAGAAACGAAGGATGAATCCAATATAGGAAATCTCGCGTTTGCAGAGGGCGTCACTTATCAGATGTGCGATGCCGACTATTGGAAATCAAAACTCGAGAATCCGGATGCTGTTTTGAAAACTCCGGAAGAGATTGCTGCATTCAATAAGACGATCATAGAAACAGCTGACACAAATATGTACGATCTGAACAGCATTGGCGAAAACTTTAACGGAAACAACCAGAAGAACAGCCTTGCTAATGATGTCATCCCGTCAGACACCATGTATAAAAACCGCGTGAAGATGAGTGAGGAGGAAAAGGCGGCATATTTTGAGGCAATCAAAGCCAATATTCTGAGTGCGGAGACGACGGATAATGACAGTATAAAATATGCCGTTGTTTCCAGACGCGCAGATATGAAAGCATGGCCGACTGCGGACTTTATTGGATACGCTTCTGATGATACGGATGAAGAGCTTACTCTTTCCAGCATGAATATCAACGAACCGTTCGTTGTAAAACTGATCACGGGAGACGGTAAATTTGCTTGGGGCTATTCCAACATTTGCACCGGCTGGGTCAGCACGGAGGACCTTGCGTTCTGTGAAGATAAAGATGAGTGGAATGATTCCTGGAATATGACAGACGATAATTTCCTGGTGGTCACCATGGACCGTCTGACTCTGGAACCGTCCTATCTGACGCCGGAAACTTCGGCGTTAAAGCTGATGATCGGAACGAAACTCAAACTGGTTCCGGACGATGCTGTTCCGGAGATGATCGGGGAACGTAACCGTATCAATAACTATGTCGTCTACGTACCGACTCGCGATGTCAACGGAAACTATGTGAAGTCCATGGCATTGATCTCACAGAATAAAGACATGGGTGTGCATAAGGGCTATGTACCGCTGACAAGCGAAAACCTTTTAGAGCTTGCATTCAATTGTCTGGGAGACCGCTATGGATGGGGCGGAATGCTCGAGTCCATGGACTGCTCGCTGTACACCAGAACGATCTATTCCTGCTGCGGCCTGGAGCTCCCACGTAATACGAACTGGCAGACAGAAACGCCTTCTAACAACTACAAGTTTGTTGTCGATGAGGCTCAGGATGATCAGAAAAAAGAAGTCCTGAACAATCTCCTCCCTGGAGCACTATTGAAATTCAGCGGACACATCGTGATGTATGTGGGAGAAGAGGATGGCGAGTATTATGCGATCAGCGCAGTGGGATCTTATTTGAATCCGGGCGATGACCATGCCTTTAAGAGCATCCAGTCGGTCGCCCTTACACCGCTGAGTGTCACACGCGGAGCAAGATATGGATATAGCAGCTGGCTCACCAATATGACGGACTTCATTGTTCCATGGGATTTTGATTAATAACTAAGGACTAATAGAAACAAAGCCGCTTCTTCGGAAGCGGCTTTTGTGTATCTTCGCGTTATTTTATTCTTTCTCCAGGATTGCCAGCAAGTCCTGATAAGCGCTGGCGGATGCATGGGCATGTGTGGAAGCTGCCTTGTTCTTTTCGACGGTCTTCTTTGAGACTTCGATCGGCTGGACGGTGCCTGCGCCTCCGACGCATCCGTGCGGGCAGGCCATTCCTTCCAGAAGGTAGCCGTTATACTTTCCGGCCTTCGCCAGAGTCAGCATCTTCTTGCATGCTTCCAATCCTTCGGCGCGCTCGATTCCAAATTCGCGTTCCGGATAGCGCTCGTGGATGATATTTGCAACCGCCTCTGCAACGCCGCCGCTGATTGCAAAGCCTCTTGCATCTCCGCTGGCTCCGTGCATCGCTTTGCCGACTTCCAGTTTTGTAAAATCGATTTCCTTTGCTTCGAACATTCCGAGCACTTCTTCGAAGGTAAGAACAAAGTCCACCTCGCTCCGGACAGCTTTTCTGCAGGCTTCACGCTTTTTCGCCGCACATGGGCCGATAAAGGCGACTTTGCATCCCGGGTTTTTCTCTTTGATCAGACGGGCGGTCAGCACCATTGGCGTCAGCGCCATGGAAATGCACTCTTCCTGACCTGGGAGCATTTTCTTTGCCATGCTGGACCAGGCCGGACAACAGGAGGTTCCCATAAACGGCATCTTCGACGGGACTTCTTCTACGAAGGCTTCGGCTTCCTGAATCGTGCAAAGGTCTGCGCCGATCGCAACCTCAATGGCGTCTTCAAATCCCAGTGCCTTCATTGCGGCGCGGATTCCTTTCATTGTCATATCCGGTCCGAACTGACCAACGAATGCCGGGGCGATTGCTGCATAAACCGGAACGTCACTGCGGATTGCCTGAATCGTCTGGAAAATCTGGGATTTATCCGCAATTGCTCCGAACGGGCAGTTTGCAAAACACATGCCGCACTTCACGCATTTTTCCTGATCGATCTGAGCCCTGCCGTATTCATCCGAGCCGATCGCATTTACACCGCAGGCTTTTGAGCAAGGACGCTCAAGGCGGATGATCGCACCGTAAGGACATGCCTGTGTGCATTTTCCACATTTGATACAAAGGTCCGGATCAATGACGGATTTTCCGTTTATGATCTGAACGGCATTTTTGGGGCAGACCTCCGTGCAGGGGTG
>JAZQCK010000076.1:0-29788 GCA_045546255.1 Lachnospiraceae bacterium
AGCAAATGACTTGTTTTGATCGTTTACGCTCAAAGAAAACTTTGGCTAAACATCCGTTTTTTTCACTTCACTGAAGTGTTCGCTTATTTGAAATTTATAAGAAATTTCAGGGATGGTTATACTATTCAATTATCAAGGTTCTTAAGCGCCGTCTTGAGCGACAGCTTTGCTATAATACCACCGTGATTTTGGATTGTCAACAAACTTTTTAAAGTTTTTATCACTTTTTATGTATCTAAATTTGTGCATTTCCCTCCAAAAGCGAGGTGGACTTTTATCTTACTAAAAAATCTTTCAAAATTCAATCATTATTTTCAATAATAAAAGAGGAAAGCCGCTTTGCGGCTTTCCTCTTTCTAAATTGATTCTTAACATTATTTTATTGACACGAAGTCAACTCATTAGAATGCTCCCATTCCCGGATAAACTGCACTGTCTCCGAGTTCTTCCTCAATGCGAAGCAGCTGGTTGTATTTCGCAACACGTTCGCTTCTGGACGGAGCACCAGTTTTGATCTGTCCTGTATTCAGTGCCACTGCAAGATCTGCGATCGTTGTATCTTCGGTCTCACCAGATCTATGAGAGGTAACTGCAGTATATCCTGCCTTGTGCGCCATCTTGATTGCTTCTAATGTTTCGGTCACGGTTCCAATCTGATTCAGTTTGATCAGGATGGAGTTTCCGCATCCGCTGTCAATACCCTTCTTCAGTCTTTCTGTGTTGGTTACAAAAAGATCATCTCCGACAAGCTGAATCTTTCCACCCAGTTTGTCTGTCATGATTTTCCATCCTTCCCAGTCCTCTTCATCCAGACCATCTTCAATGGAAATAATAGGGTATTTCTCGATCAGGCCTTCCCAATGTGCGATCAGTTCTTCTGAAGTGAAATCTTTTCCTGATTTTGGCTGATGATAGAAGCCTTTTCCTTTTTCGCTCTTCCACTCAGATGCTGCTGCATCCATTGCAAGTCTGAAATCTTTGCCTGGCTCATAGCCTGCGTCTTTGATTGCCTGAAGGATATGCTCAATCGCATCCTCATCGCTTTCCAGATCCGGAGCAAAACCGCCCTCATCACCAACCGCCGTGGTCTCGCCTTCACTCTTTAAAAGTTTCTGCAGTGCGTGGAAAACTTCTGCGCACCATCTTAACGCTTCTTTAAAGGAAGGAGCTCCGACCGGCATGATCATGAATTCCTGTGTATCAACAGAATTGGAAGCATGTGCGCCACCGTTTAAGATGTTCATCATCGGAACAGGAAGTCTGTTTGCATTGACGCCGCCTAAGAAACGATACAGCGGAATATCCAGTGAGATTGCTGCTGCACGAGCGCAGGCAATGGAAACAGCGAGGATCGCATTCGCACCAAGGTTGGATTTATCCTTGGTCCCGTCTGCTTTCAACATAGCCGCATCGACTGCATAAAGGTCGCTTGCGTCCATTCCCTCAATTGCTTTTGCAATCACAGTATTGACATTATCAACTGCTTTTAAAACACTCTTTCCACAGTAATTGGATTTATCTCCATCACGCAGCTCCAGAGCTTCGAACTCTCCTGTCGATGCGCCGCTCGGGGATGCGCCCCTGCCTACGGTGCCATCTGCCAGATGAACCTCCGCCTCGACCGTCGGATTACCTCTGGAATCTACGATCTGTCTTGCGATTACCTTGTCTATGGTAAGATATTCTCTCATGTTGCCCTCCTCCAAAAATTATTTCTTATATTTTACCACACGCACTATAAGATTTGTCAGAAAGTTTTAAAAACCTCAGAACGCCGGCAAAACGCGCAGATGTATCACAATAATACAAGATTGAGATACCAATTCTGTATTTTTGAACCATTGCCTATCAAGAGGCGATTCTATATATTAATATAAAGAGTATCTGTCCGTTTTTCGGCCTGCTAAAGAAAGATGAATGAGAAATGAAATCAAAAACTATGACAGAGGGCGCTTCGTGGAAACACATCCTTCGTTTTGCCCTTCCGGTGCTTGCCGGTGCAGTCCTCCAACAGTTATATAATACAGTCGATGCCATCATCGTTGGTAATTATGCCGGAGAGGCATCGCTTTCCGCAATTGGCACAACCGGCAGTTTTGTGTTTTTCTTTCTTGCGTTCGCCATGGGCCTCTCTTCCGGAAACGGAGTCGTGATCGCCCAGCATTATGGGGCCGATGACCGAAAGATGGTCCGCGAACATGCTTCCACCGGTATTCTTCTATTAGTCGGTGTTGGCATTCTTGTAGCAATTATCAGTATTTTCGTTGCCAGACCTGCCTATGCTTATCTGATTCATGTGCCATCTGATATTATTGATAAAACAGTCCTCTATTTCCGAATCTATGCAGTCGGGCTCATTTTTCAGTTTGGGTATAACAGTTTTGCTGCGATCCTGCGTTCTGTCGGAGACAGTGCTGCCACGCTTTATTTTCTGCTGATCGCTTCTGTGATGAACATTGGGCTCGACCTTCTGTTTGTTGCCGTCTTCCATTGGGACGTTGCCGGTGCGGCAGTGGCGACAGTGATATCCCAGCTTGCCTCCTTCATTGCTGCCTATATCTACATGATAAAGAAATATCCGATTTTCCGATTTAAGATAAAGGAGTTTACCTGGAATGGCGCACATGCACTAAAGTCATGCAAGGTTGGTTTTCCAATCGCGCTGCAGCTTATGATCGTATCGATCGGCATCACCGCAATCCAGCGCGCGGTAAATGAATTCGGGCAGACTATGATGGCGTCTTATACTGCAGGGCATCGTATTGAAATGTATCTGGGACTTCCTGCAAATGCTTTCATGACAACTATGGCAACTTATACCGGGCAGAATATCGGGGCAGAAAAAATGGACCGCGTCCGGACAGGCGTCTGGCAAAGCGTCCTCTTTTCTTTCAGCATGACATTATTTTTCTCTGCTGCCGTATTCATTTTCTCGAAAGATATTGCAGGCCTTTTCGGTCTGAGCGATCAGGCGCTTACATATTGTGAAGCACATCTGCAGACCGTTGCAATTATCAATATCATTTTATCGCTCTATATCCCACTCTTTGGACTGTTCCAAGGCGCGAACCACAGTGGTTTTCCAACCGTTGTTGCATCTGTTGCCCTTGGAGTACGTGTCCTGGTCACCTATCTGTTCCGCTATAGTGACTTTCTTGGATATACAGTGATTTGGTGGAACGGAGTCTTTGGTTTTACCATGGGACTATTGGTCTCCTGGATCTACTATTTCAGTGGTCGCTGGAAGAAAAATGTCTCCCTCCGCTAGCACGTCGTTTTTCCAATGCCCGCGGGAGATTATAATCGAAGAGGTCAAATTCAGAGAATCCCATTGCCTGTAATTTTTCTATGCTAAGCTGTCTTCGTCTGTCATCGTTATACTCCGGGATCAGAGGAATCCGGATTTTAGTGATGTCAGCTTTCTCGCGTTGCACTAAGAGTTCCAGATTTTGAAGCAGCCTCTGAGGCTTACGGCCTGTATATGCTTCATAGATTTTCGGATCCATATCTTTAATATCGATCAAGAAAAAGTCAATATCATCTATCACTTTCTCCAGCTGTTCCATTGGAACAGAAAGCGAGGACTCCAGGTACAGCCTCCACTCTTTCGGAGCCTGCTCTTTAAAGGCATGAATAAACTCTGCCTGCAGGAGCGGTTCTCCTCCGCCAAAGACAACCCCTCCCCCTGTTGCCTGGAAATACAAGTCATCGATTGCAACCTCATCTAAGAGTTCCTGAATGGAATATGTCTTAACCGGATTTTCCCTTTCAAAGCACTGCGGATTCAGGCAGTACTTACAGCGAAGCGGGCAGCCAAAGCCTGCCACCAATGTTGTGACACCTTCGCCGTCCGTCGCCATTCTTAAGCGGTCTATTCCAATCGATTGAAATCTAAGTTCGTTCATTTCACGACTCCACCCAGACATCTCCGGAAAGCTCAAAGTCATCTGCAGGGATGATTTCATCTCCCGGAACATCCGTATCATTTTCCTGCATCTCCGGAAGAGCGATTTCTCCATCTAATATCATAATGTCATCTGGATTTGTTTCCGGAGGAACCGTTTCAACGATATCGATTGCTCCCATAAGATCGTCCGGTTCAGGTCCGCCCTGTCCTAATCCACTCGGCCCACAAGCTGCAAGTCCTGTAACGCAGAGAGCCGAAAGTCCGACCAGCGCGACAGTTTTTCCAATCCGTCTGCGCATTTCCAATTCTCTTTCCAACTTGCGCACTTCGCTTTCACACCTCGGGCAGGTCCCTTTACACTCTCCTTTATGTCTGCATTCTTCAGTGACCCATTCAATTTCGTTTTCTTCGGCAATCTGCTTCCGGATTTCCTTTAATATTTTACACTTATCTTTCCCTTTCATACCAACGCTCCTATTCATTATTATCATTTTTGTTCTCTTACTTATATAGATACAGCTCAAATGATAAAAACTACAAAAAAATGTCATTTGATTTTCATCAAATGACATTCACATTTCAAGGATGTAATCGACATTCTCGGCTATGATATTAAAAGTGGCAATCGTCGGAAAACGAAGTGTCTTATTTAAGAAAGATGAATGCCGCTGACTGTGACCAGCGCCACTTTTACGCCCAGATCATCTATAATCGTAATATCTGCGAAGCAGGTCCTTTTTCCGTCTTTAACGACGTTGCATTCTGCCTTCAGCTTTGTTCCTTTTGTCTGGGCAAGGTAACGGATCTCGCTGGTCAAGGTTGCCGTATATCGTTCCGGTTTATTCGATGCAACTGCAAAAGCAAAATCAGCCAAGGTAAAAAGGGCTCCACCCATAACATCGCCAAACAGATTTTTATGATCATCGGTCAGTTCCAATGTACAGCAGGAATAGTTCTCCTTGGCATCTTCGATCACGATGCCGGTCAGTTTCGTTGCATATTTATCTTCTGAAAAAAAATTTCTAACTTCTTCCAGATTTCTCTCCATTATTTCTTTCTACTCCATTCGCTAAATATGATTCGTGGTTGTTTATACTTTCTGTCATTCTTTAATGCTTTTGATATAGCAGCGTCTCCGTTTATGCTGTTCTTTTTCAAACGCTCGCCACTGGCTTAGCACTTTGGAATTGGTTTCCAGCTGTGGTCCGGTCTCTGCATATTCGATTCCGTTTTTGATACAACTTTTCATGATATGATCGATGATGATCGCATTCACGCCTTTGCTCCGAAGCTCTGGTCTGACTGCAATCAAAAGAAGATCCACAGCATTATTCTTGTGCAGCGCCTTTAACACACCAATCCAGCCAAATGGGAACAGCCTTCCGTCGCTCTTTTTCATTGCCTCTGCAACGGATGGACAGCAGACTCCGAAGCCTGCCAGTTTCTCGTTCTCATCCAGAACAAGACAGCAGTAATCCGGATTGATCAACGGAATAAACTTATCTGCATACTTTTCGATCTGTTCCTGCGACAGCTCCACGACTCCGTACAGTTCTGCATACGCTAGATTAACCAACTCGAAAAAGTCCTTGATATAGGGCTTATATTTGGAGCGTCTGTTCCATTGCACTTTATGATAGCCGCCCCGCTCTGCAACTCTCTTTGCTAATGCATCAATCGCAGCATATATCTTATCTGTCTCTTTCGGAACTGGAATTTTGTATTCGATCCAGTCGATATCTTTCTGATAGCCCAGACGTTTCAAATGCTCATTATAATAAGGCAGATTGTAGTATGTAATAAACATATTGCGCTTGTCAAAGCCCTCTACCAGCATGCCTTCCCTGTCCAGATCGCAAAAGCCTAAAGGGCCGTGCACTTCATCGCAGCCTTTTTCCTTTGCCCAATCTTCTACCGCCTGAAACAGCGCGTCCGCCACTTCCGGATCATCAATAAAGTCCGCTTGTGAAAAGCGCATCCGCTTCGTTCCCCAGATTTCATTCGCCTGATGATTTAAGATCGCGCCGATCCGTCCCACGATCTTGCCTCCGCGGTAAGCCAAAAAGGCCTTTGCTTCACAATATTGAAAAGCAGGGTTTTTGGCATGATCCCAGTCAGCAAGATCATCCCCGTAAAAAGAAGGGACAAACTGCGGAACATCATGGAACATTTTGTTGGGAACACGAACAAACTTCCGAAGCTGAGATTTTGTTTTGACTTCTACAATCTGTAAATCGCTCATGGACTAATCATACAAGATTTAGCCGGCAAAAACAATGCATTGCATTTTGTCCTTGCTTTTAAAAAGGAAATCGTGTAAAGTATTGAATGTTCGAAAAATCGAAGCGAGCTTTATGGAGAAGTACCCAAGCTGGCCGAAGGGGCTCCCCTGGAAAGGGAGTAGGTCGTTAATAGCGGCGCCAGGGTTCAAATCCCTGCTTCTCCGTTAAACAAAAAAACATCCCGATGGGATGTTTTTTTTTGTCTGAATTTAAATGGAGGGATTTGAACAAGGAGATCCCTACTTCTTTATTATTTCTGATACAGCAGCCCTGCTTTCACTTCTGCTGCCTTTTCCTCATCTGCTAAGAATGCGATCAATGCCAGTGCAAAGTCCATTGCTGTTCCAGGGCCTTTGGATGTAAGGATATTTCCATCACAAACAACATTTCCTTCTGTCCAGACAGCATCTTTCAGATGCTCTTCCATACCTGCATAAATCGTTGCTTTTTTGCCGCTTAAGATTCCATGTGCCGCAAACACCATCGGTGCTGCACAGATCGCGCCAAGGGGTCTGTCTTCTGCAGCAAACTGTTTAAGCACATCTGTTAAGGGCTGATAGTTCAAAAGGTTTGTTGTTCCCGGCATGCCGCCCGGAAGAACGATTATTTTGACCTCATCAAAATCAATATCTTCAAATACTTTATCTGCGATGATCGCTACTCCATGTGCTCCATCCACCTGTCTTCTTCCGGTGATTGAGGCGGTATAGACCGGCAGCTGGGCTCTACGAAGCAGATCGACAGTCGTCAGTGCTTCGACTTCCTCAAATCCTTCAGCCAGCATAACAATAATTTTCTCGCGATTCATAGCTTATCCTTTCTAATACCCGATCCTTATCTTCTCTACTTCAATATTTTCTTAATGATCCAATTCTGCAGCCTGTCCGGCAAAGCGTTCAGCAGCAGCAATAAAGGATTTCTATTTATAGTATAGACAAGCTTCGGTTTCTTCGCAATTACCGCTTTATAAGCCAGATCAGCGATCCTTTCCGGCGGAACTTTCTTGGACTCCACACTATCTACGATTCTTTTAAATCTTTCCGCATTACAGGAATACAGACTCGTATTGCTGCAGAAATCATCAAGACGCTTGGTCGAGACATCTAAAAGTCCCGTGTCGATCGCACCGGGTCTTAGAACGATAACATCAATATCTAAAAGCTGCAGTTCCATCCGAAGAGAATACGCATACTTCTCTACCGCTGTTTTTGTGATTCCGTAAATACCGGTAAATGGCAGCGGATCGAGCGGTCCCAGCTCACTTGAAGTCATAAGAATCTTTCCGCCTTGCTTTATAAGCGGAAGAAAGGTTTTATTGATCCGATAGCCGGCAAACAAATTGATATTAAAAATCCGGACAAAGTCCTCTTCGCTCATTTCCACAAGCGAATTCAGGTCATAAACGCCCGCCATGTGGATCAGGCAGTCAATCTTATCTGTATAGCCGGAAACCTCTTTAAAAGCGTTTTGAACGGCTTCCTGGTCCGTAATATCTGTCCGGATAAAATGAATGGCATTCAGCTCTTTGGGCGCACGGATATCCAATCCGAAAACTTCAAAGCCTTCTCGAATAAATTTCTCTGCAGTTTTAAGACCCATCCCTCCGGCGACACCGGAGATCACGGCAATTTTTCTCATAATTCTGCCCTCTGCTCTTTTACAGAGTATTTTAGCACTGAGCCGGAGAAATTACATCTATGCGCTTTTTCCCTTTATATATTTTTGTATGAGGATAAAAAAGATCACAACAAAAGAGATCGCTGCTGTCGCCCAGGTGATCGGATAGACTGCCGCTAAAGACTGCGGGGTATGAATTGTATTCGAAAAAAGCGCCAAAAGACCGATCCTGATCACGCAAAGGTTAATAATGATCACGATCATTGATGTAATCGAATAACCCAAGGAGCGGATGGCTCCGCCAAAGACCTCAATTGCAGGATAGATCCAGTAGAACGGGAAAGAGACCATCGCAAGCGATATCGCAGTCTTGACGACGTCCGGATCCTTCATAAACCAGCGAAAGACATTCGGTGCAAACAAGAGGATCAGCCCGGCGATCACGATCGTCGCTGCGCCTCCTGTCGCAAGCAGGACAAGACTTCCTTTTCTGATACGCTTATAATCTCCGGCTCCCGCATTCTGGCTTGCAAAGGTCGTTGAAGCCTGCCCTATCGCCAGGATCACAAGGAAGATCAGATTCTCAACCTTGTAGTAAGTTGCAAAGGCTGCGACCGCAGTCTCCCCAAAGTCGTTGATAAAGTATTGAACAAACACATTGGAGATTGTAATGATGATCGTCTGGACTCCCGTCGGCAGACCAATCCTTAGAATATTCTTTAACACGCCCTTATCAATTCCAAGCTGCTTGAAAGAGAGCCTTAGATCTCTTTTTTTAGAAGATGCAAATATGCCTATCAGGATCGCAGAAAGCGTTTGCGTCAAAGTTGTCGCAACAGCCGCACCTGCAACGCCCATCGGAATGACAACAATAAATAGTGCGTCAAATCCGACATTTAAAAGACCGCAGATCACAAGTACCTTAAATGGAGTGGCCGAATCCCCCTCTGCGCGGAGGCCGCCGGAAACCATATTGTAGAAGATCAGCATCGGCAGACTGATCAGATAGATCCGGATATAGCTGATAGCCTGCGGCATGACAGACTCCGGTGTATTTAAGAGTCTTAGTATCGCCGGGGAAAAAGCAATGCCAAGTCCAAGAAGAATGAATCCTCCTATCAGGCCAAAGGTTACGGAACTATGCAGCGCTTTCGCAGCTCTCTCCTTTTCTCCCGCACCAATTGCTCTGGCCGCAACTACCGTTGTACCCACAGCAATCCCTGAGAAAAGTCCAATTGTACAATTAATTAACGTAGCACTGGCGCCAACTGCCGCAGCGGCTGTCTTGTCCAAAAAGTTTCCTACGAAAATAAAATCGACGGTATTGTAAAGTTGCTGAAAAACGCTTCCACCGATCAGCGGAAGCATAAAAAGAACGAGCGGACCAAAGATCGGTCCTTTTGTCATATCGATTGTCTTCGTCTTAGATGCCATCTTTATTTAAGGAATTTTCGGAGCACTTGCATGCCCCCATTTTATGAAAATGACAGGATTTAAAGCTGCATATGCCTTAAACCCTGCCACTCACAATATTGAAATTATAATTTACTTACAAACAGGCAACGGATTGCATTTAATACTGCAAGGATCATAACGCCAACGTCTGCAATAATCGCAACCCACATGTTCGCGATACCTAAAGCTGCCAGGATCAGGCAGATGATTTTAACAGCAAGTGCAAACACGATATTCTGCTTTACAATGCCAAGGCACTTTCTGGAAATCTTGATTGCCTTCGGGATCTTAAGCGGATCATCATCCATTAAGACAATATCTGCTGCTTCAATTGCAGCGTCAGATCCAAGTGCGCCCATCGCGATTCCGATATCTGCACGGGAAAGAACCGGGGCATCGTTAATACCATCACCAACAAACGCCAGTCTCTTATTACCTGTGCATTCTGTAAGAAGCTCCTCAACTGCTGTGACCTTATCAGCCGGCAGAAGTTCTGCACGGAAATCGGAAACGCCAACTTCCTGAGCAACTTTTTCTGCAACCGATTTCGCATCACCTGTCAGCATGACTGTCTTTTCAACTCCGGCTTTCTTTAATGCAGCCATTGCTTCTTTGGATGTCGGTTTTAGTTCATCCGAAATGACAATGTGTCCGGCATATTCACCATCTAATGCCATATGGATGATCGTTCCCACATGACTGCACGGATGGAACTCCACTCCAACCTTTGTCATCATCTTTTCATTTCCGATCGCAACATCATGGCCATCTACTTTAGCCACGATACCGTGACCGCTGATCTCCTGAACATCCGTAACACGGCTTTGATCAAGTTTTCCAGCATATGCCTGCTGAAGGCTTAAACTGATTGGGTGAGATGAGTGGCATTCAGCCAAGGCTGCATACTCAAGCATTGTTTTCTCTTCCAGCGGGCTATGGTGAATTGCGGTGACTTCAAAGTTTCCTTTTGTGATCGTTCCGGTCTTATCAAACGCGATCGTACGCACCTGGGAAAGTGTCTCCAGGTAGTTCGATCCCTTGACCAGAATACCCTGCTTGCTTGCTCCACCGATGCCGGCAAAGAAGCTCAGAGGAATACTGATTACAACGGCACACGGACAACTGATAACAAGGAAGGTGCAGGCACGGAGTACCCAATCCATCCATAACTTACCAATCGTCTCATAGTTACCCATGCCGATCTTTGTGAGCATGATAAAGAGCGGCGGAAGGATTGCAAGTGCCAGTGCGCAATAAACAACGATCGGTGTATAAACACGGGCAAACTTAGAGATAAAGTTCTCTGATTTGGATTTTCTCGAAGATGCATTCTCAACCAGATCCAGGATCTTAGATGCTGTTGATTCGTCGAATTCCGTCGTGGTTTCGATCTTCAGCACACCTGTCATATTGATACTTCCGCTAAGGACCGTATGGCCCTCTTCTACATCAACAGGCTTGCTTTCACCTGTCAAAGCGCTGGTGTTCATCGCAGATTTTCCTTCAACGATTACTCCATCAAGAGGAACTTTTTCACCGGGCTGAACAACAATGATGGATCCAATCTCAACTTCTTCAGGATCAACCTGCTCAAGTTCACCATCGACTTCAATGTTTGCATAATCCGGCCGGATATCCATCAGATCCGAAATATTCCGACGGCTCTTTCCAACTGCATAACTTTGGAACAATTCACCGACCTGATATAAAAGCATAACGGCAACACCTTCGCCATATTCGCCAAGAACAATGGCGCCAATCGTTGCGATCGCCATCAGGAAGTTCTCATCAAATACCTGTTTATTCTTAATTCCGAGAGCGGCCTTACGGAGAATGTCATATCCAACCGTCAGATATGGAATCAGAAACAGTACGATAATCACCCATTTCGGAAGTTCTACATGAACGATATCTTCAGAAATCAGGTACAGCGGAACAAAGAAGACTGCTGCAATTATGATTCTGATCAACAAGTTTTTTTGTTTCTTATTCATGATGTCAAATCTCCTTCATCGGTTTTAAGACCGAATGCTGTCGACAATGTGTCCGTGGGATTTCCACGAATCCCAGTCGTATTAGATAAAGACCTCACAGTCGTCTTCAACTTTCTTGCAGTTAGCACGAACGTTTTCCATAACACTCTGTACATCTGCTCCCTCTTCAAATTCAACTTTCATCTTTAAGGTCATAAAGTTAACAGTGCACTCTTTTACGCCCTCTGTCTTCTGAGCTGCAACTTCCATTTTGTCTGCACATGCTGCACAATCAACGTCAATTTTGTAAGTTTTTTTCATAATTATTTTCCTTTCTTTATCCGTTAAACGATTAAGTGTTCGTTTAATTGTTCTGATGTAAGTATATAACTTTTCTCTTGAAAGTCAATCCTTATTTGATTAATATAGTTTTAAAGTTTTTATTACATGGAAGAAGGGAGCTAAAATGCCGCAGATGCAGTTGCCTCATCAACATAATTCTTCAAGTAAAATCAATAAAATGATTGAACAGCTATCTGATATGGATCAGTTCACCCTCGTTGCAGAAATCTTCAAAAAACTTGGCGATGCAAACCGCATCCGTATTTTTTGGTTGCTCTGCAACTGCGAGGAATGTGTGATCAATATCTCTGCAGCCCTTGGGATGTCCTCCCCTGCTGCCTCGCATCACCTTCGTTCACTTCGTGACAGTCGCCTGATCGTTAGCAGACGTGAAGGAAAAGAAGTATATTACAAGGCATCCGATACAGACGAAAGTCTTCTCCTTCAAAAGTTATTAAAGACTGTTTTTAAAAACCTTCCGGTGGTTTGATTTATTCCCGGCCGGCTCAAAACCGGCCGGATTTTTTATTTTGCTCTTCGTTCGACTGCATCTTTAAACGTATATGCTTCTGCAAGCTTTTTAAGATCATCCAGTGTCGCATCCGGATTAAATACTTTGATCACTTCCTGAAGATCTTCATAATTGTATGCATTCATTTCCATGCTGCTTGCAAGCACATATTTCTCTTCATAATCCTCGACATTTTCAGAGCACCAGAAGCCCTGTGCAATGTGGAAGGCATTTCCGCTTACACGAAGCTCATCAGCATAACCGGTAATAGCGTTATACATCGCCGCAAAAGAAGGTCCGATAATGGAGCTGTATTTACCGGAAAGATAGTCCAGGGTTCCATTATTGAACAATTGAAGATTCGCCTCGCTGTAGCAGTCGACCACTCCGATCTTTGCATCTTTTACAATGTCAGCCATTCGGGAGATTGCCAAAGATGACAGTACATTCTCATATTGATGTTTGACGTATTCTTCTTTGATCGTCTCAAACATTTCATCCCTGCTGATATAGCCCGGACAAATGCAGATCTTAAGTTCGCCCGCTTCTATTTCAAGCGGAACGTCCGTGAGCGCAAGTTCTTCCGAAGATTTTTCAAAGCTTACGCCATATGCTGTCTGAAGGGTATCTAAAATCCCCTGTGTCCTTTGCTGATGCATCGCATTTCCCAATGATGCTCCACCACTTAGGACAAAATATTCATTGCTTCCTTTTTTGGATGCAAAGTGATTTGCCATATCCGCGCCGGCTTTATATTCGATAAAGGTTCCGGGTCCAACGGCACCAAGGAAGTATTCGTTGCGTTCAACTTTTGCAAACTCTTCATCTGAAACTGTACCGGATGCGAGCATGTAATAGACTCCGTTATCCGCACAAAGTTTCACCTCGGCTTCAAGATCCTGGCTAAGGAAAGACATGATACCTTCTGCTCCGTTATCGATTGCCTGCTGAATATATTCCAGCTCTTCTTCTTTTGTCGTAACATTTCCGGAATAGAGGAAATTTACATTAAACGCAGGGCCAATATACTCCATCAGATACTTACGGAATGCAACAACTTCATCGTCACCGAAATTGTAGATAAGAACACCGATCGTGTGCTCTTTCAGTTCTCCTGTTGCATCTCCACTTCCACCTGCAGCAGCTGCAGATCCGGTCCCTGAGGAAGCGGTACCACAAGCTGTCAACCCAAAGAGTAAAAGCGCAGCCAGTAGAAATGTTAGTATTTTTTTCATTCGCTTCTCCTTTTTAATACAAGTGGCAGGCAACTTCATGGCCTGGAGCGATTTCTTTCAGCACAGGATGTTCCTGTCTGCAAATATCCATGCACTGGTCACATCTGTCACAGAACGGACAGCCCGGCGGGACATCAAGCGGTGAAGGGATCTCGCTGTCGATGCTTTCAATCTTTTTTGAGAAATCCATCTTGATGTCG
This sequence comes from Lachnospiraceae bacterium, assembly GCA_045546255.1. Lineage (GTDB taxonomy): Bacteria > Bacillota > Clostridia > Lachnospirales > Lachnospiraceae > RGIG5612. The sequence continues at coordinate 13,523 of JAZQCK010000076.1, forward strand.
AATACAGATGCAAGGAGTGCCTTCGAATACGGATGTCTGCATTTTTCTCCGATGTCTTCTCCCGGCATGACTTCCACAATATTTCCAAGATACATAACAGCTACCTGATGTGAGAAAGATTGGATCAGTCCCAGATCATGGCAGATGAAGCCGATCGTGATATTCTTTTCTCTTTGCAATTTCGTGATCAGCTCAATGATCGTTTTTTGCACAGATACGTCCAAGGCACTTGTTGCCTCATCCATCACGATCACTTCAGGCTCCAGAGCCAACGCCCTTGCGATCGCAACACGCTGTCTTTGGCCGCCGGACATGTTATGCATATAGCGATCCTCAAAATCTCCCGGAAGTTCCACCATTTCAAGAAGTTCTCTGGCTTTCGCTCTTTTCTCGGAAGGTTTGATCCGCTTATAATTTAAAAGCGGTTCACAGATTACGTCCCGGATCTTCATCTTAGGGTTAAAGGATGTTGCCGGATCCTGAAATACCATCTGGATATTCTGGCGGTTCTGTCTGAGTTTTTCGCCCTTCAGTTTCGTAATATCCTGTCCCCTGTAAAGGATCTCTCCTTCTGTCGGTTTATCAAGAGATACCAGAAAACGCATAAAGGTCGACTTTCCGCAGCCGGATTCTCCTACCAGTCCCAGGGTTTTTCCTTTATAGAATTTTAAATTTACATCATTGCAGGCCGTAAGAACTTTCCCCTTCGCTGCCGGGAATTTTCTTGTTACGTGTTTGGCTTCTATCAAAACATCTTTTTCATCAAACATAACGCTTACCTCCAATCGACGGAACCGCTTCTAAGAGTTTATGTGTATATTCATTTTCCGAATGATACAGCATATGATCTCGATCGCCCTGGTCTTCGATCACACCGTTTTTCATAACAATAATGTGATCCGACATATAAGCCGCCACACCAAGGTTATGCGTTACGATAATGATCGCTGTTCCGTAGTTTTCCCGAAGTTCCATCATCTGACGAACGATCTGAGCCTGTGTCGTAACATCAAGCGCAGATGTCGGTTCATCTGCAAGAAGGAGTTTCGGCTGATAGGTCATACCCATCGCAATGCCGACTCTCTGCCGCATGCCTCCGGAAAGCTGAAACGGGTAGCTTCTCATAACGTTATCTCCGGAAGGAAGCCGCATTCGTTCGAGCATTTCGATGCCTTTTTTTGTTGCCTGCTGCTTGGAGATATTCTCATGTGTTCTGATATACTCGGTAAAAGCAGCTCCAACCTTTTTCGTAGGATTCATCATGGCGCCTGAATCCTGAAAGATCATAGAGATATCCCTTCCGCGGAGCTTTCTCCATTGGTCTTTTTTATATTGCAGCAAAGACTCCCCTTCAAAAAGAATGTCTCCTTCAGTCACCTTGCCCCCACCCGGAAGAAGGCCGAATATTGCTCTGATCACGGTGGTTTTTCCGCTTCCGGATTCACCAACCAGCGAGCAGATCTTGCCCGGTTCCAAAGTCAGGGAAAAATCTTTTACCGTCGGACGGTCGCCATAGGAGATGGTGATATTATTGACTTCTAACATTGCCATATCGTTCACCTCCTAATCATTTGATCTCGGATCTAAGATGTCGCGAAGACCATCACCGAGCATGTTGAAAATAACAACTGTAATAAAGATAGCAAGACCCGGGAATATCATTAACCACGGAGCATTCTGCATATAAGCCCTGCCCTCGGAAAGCATCAGTCCCCATTCCGGTGTAGGCGCAACAGCACCAAAGCCTAAGAAGGAAAGACCTGCCAACTCGAGCATTAAGGATCCAATATCAGTTGCTGCTGTGATGACGAGTGTCGGAAGCGCATTTGGCAGCATGTAGCGGACCAGCATATAAGGAGTCTTGGACCCTGTCGTAATTGCGGCCGCTACGTAGTCCCTGTCTCTGATCTTCAATACCAGGGACCTTGCAAGCCTCGCATATTTCGGCCACGTAACTACCGATATTGCAAGAATTGCGTTTCCGATGCTTGCACCAAGAATACCTGCAACTGCCATTGCAAGGACAAGCCCCGGAAAAGAAACCATCATATCCGCGATTCTCATGATGACGGCATCTACAAATCCTCTAAAATAGCCGGAGATAATGCCCAGGATGGTTCCGATCAAAAAGGAAAGACCGACAACAGCAAACGCCGCAACCAGAGAAACTCTTGCTCCATAAACTACGCGGGCAAAAATATCCCTTCCCATTTTATCGGTTCCGAAGATGTGCTCAGCTGAAGGCGGCTGGATCGCATCCGCAAGACTTCCCTTTGTCGGATCTACTCCGCCCGTCACAATTGGTGCAAAGATTGCCATAAGGATCAAAAGGATCGCTAGAATTCCAAAGATACAAAATGTTTTATGCCTTACAAAAAAGCTTTTCTTTTTCAATGTCATAGTTGTATTCATAGCGCTCACCTCGACAATCTCATTCTCGGATCAACGAAGTTGTAGGAAATGTCTACGATCAGGTTGATCACCATATAAATCAGAGCCACCCACAGCACATACCCCTGGATCAGGTTATAGTCATTGGAAGTAATGGCAGAGACTGCCAGATTTCCAAGACCCGGATATGAGAAGATGACTTCAACGACCGAGGTTCCGCCTAATAACGAGCCGACCGAAAGACCGAACATTGTGATCAAAGGAAGGAGCGAATTCGGAAAGACGTTTCTCCAAAGGATCTTTCTTTCCGGAACACCTCTTGCTCTTGCGCCAACAACATAGTCCTGGCTCAGCTCTTCTAAAATGGCCGTACGGACCTGTCTGGTATATTTTGCAGACATAGCGATTGCCAATGTTACAGCCGGCAGGACCATACTCTTGAAGTCTCCTCCGGAACTGATGACAGGGAAGATTTTCAGCTTCACACAGAACAGAAGCATCAATAATAAGCCCACCCAAAAGTTAGGGACCGAGACTCCTAAAAATGTAATGCCACGTACCAGATTGTCTGCCCAGGAGTCTTTCTTAACTGCCGAGAGCATACCTAAAGGTACGGAAATAACCAACATTAAGATCATGGAAAATAACGTAAGCTTCAGCGTCGGCCAAAGTCTTGCAAGAAGCAGGTCGACGACCGGCTTATTCAAAGAGAAGGACGTTCCGAAATCTCCATGAAGTGCATTCCCCAGCCATCTGAAATACTGAACAAAGAACGGGTCGTTGAATCCCATTTGTTCTCTAAGAGCATTAACGGCAGACGGTGTCGGCATAACGCCGGAAGAAGTCAGCATGATCTGCGCAGGATCACCCGGGGAAAGATAAGTCAGAAGAAAGGTCAGAAAACTGATTCCGATCAGTACGACCACGATCTGAACAATGCGCATTAAAATCTTTTTTCTACTCAAAACTCTGTTTCACCCCCATACATGTAACGTATGTTTCTCACATCTTTTTTTCAGCCAAAAACTGAGCAAAGGGGATACAGGCGAAGCTGTATCCCCTCCGATTTGCAGAATATCATTATTTAGCCGGTGTGATCTCGGTTGTGATCCAGTAGTAATCTGCTGTATGAATGTGAGCATATCCCACATTCTTGTTGTAGATCATAGAACTATTGTAGTATCCGTCAACGATACAAACTGCATCATCGATCAGGATCTGCTGCATCTGCTCTAAGAGTTCTGCTCTCTTAGCTGTATCAAACTCACCGAGAAGCTCCTCGTAAAGAGCGTCATATTTGTCGTTTTTGTAACCGCAGTAGTTTGCTTCTGCTTTGCTGTACCAGTTTGCCATGTACTCTGTCGGGTCACCTGTTCCCACAGTCGTCCAGTTGTTGTTGTTCAGATCATACTCGCCTGCAACCAGCTTGCTCCACTGATCATCAGAGCTGCCGTAATCTGCTGTTACGCCAATTCCGATTTCTCCAAGATACTGTGCATATGCATCAGAGAAATCGTTTAAGAGACGATTCTCATAAGATACGAATCTCAGATTGATGTTCTGTCCGTTCAGTTCACGGATTCCGTCGCCGTCACTATCTTTGATTCCGGCATCATCCAGAAGCTTATTCGCAGCGTCCGGATCATACGGATAGGTATTTTTCAGATTTTCATATCCATAGGAAAGTGTGGACGGAAGTACAGAGTAGCCTGCAGTGTAAAGTCCGCCGATCGTGTTAGATGTGCAGATCGTCTCATGGTCAACTGCCATTTGAATTGCCTGACGAAGCGTCTCATTTCCAAGGATTCCATTAAAGTTCATCCATGCAAAACCGCAGCGGACACCGGATGCAATATCAACAGTAAAGTTTTCATCTGCTTCAAGTGTCTGGATATCGGATACGTTTGTAATGTTTTCTACCAGATCAACTTCTCCGCTCTGAAGAGCCATAGCCTTCGCAGAAGCATCGCCCATGAATTTGATTTCAACTGTTTCGTACGGAACTTCTTCGTAGTAATATGGATTAGCCTTCATGGTGTATCCAACCAGTTCTTGGAAAGAATCGATCATATACGGACCTGTTCCAATAACACCGTTATTCCAATCTGTTGTGTTTTCTACGTCAACGATCTCGCAGACAGGATATGCAAGGTTTCCGAGGAAGTTTGCATTCGCTGCCGGAAGAACGAAGGTGACCGTATTTGCTGCGTCATCCGCTGTGATGACAGTGTCTGCCGGAACATATTTTTCCGGTGTGGATGATCCGTTCGGGCCGTCAGCAATCATTCTGTCAAAGGATTCTTTTACAGCGGTTGCCGTCATGTCTTTGCCGGAAGAGAACTTAACGCCTTCTCTCAGGGTGATGACCCAGGTGATGTAGTCTTCAGTTGCAGAGTCTGCTGCAAGCCATGGCTCAACTTCCATGTTGTCATTGAATTTGAATAATGCTTCGCCGATACCATAACGCATGCAGTTCCATGCGCCATTGATATCATAGGTCGGGCTTACATGGCCATCACTATACATCTGGCAGCCAAATCTTAATGTTGAAAGATCTCCTGAAGGAGCTGCTGAACCTGAACCTCCCGAAGCACCGCCTGAACTGCCGCATCCTGCCAGCAGGCCAACAGCTAAAACTGCTGCGCCGACAAGTGCAAGAATTTTTTTCATGTTCTTTTTCATTTCACTTTCTCCTTTATCGTATTAATTGGAACATGATTCAATAACAGACAAAGCATTCCATGGAGTAAAAAGAAAAAGACCCTCTTCATAGGGTCTTTTGATTTCTGCCTTTTATTAGTCTTTGCTAACTGAGATCTCTTTTTTCAAGTTAGATGGCGCTTACTTGAAAGCAATACAAAAACTATTCGTTTTTTAGCTATTCAGTCATCACAGAAAGGAAGTTTTACGAAAAGTTTAATCTCTGTAAACAGTTCTCATATACACCGTATGAATCTGCTAAACAAGACAAGCAGTTCTCCTGACTTAAGATCATAGCGGTTAGCGCCTTCCCAAAGAATACACTCTTCAGTGACATTTATGCCTTCCGCTCCCTATCACAGTGACGGGATCGTACCGGATTTTCACCGGTTTCTCTTTTCATCTGCGCAAACGGCAGAACTTGTCTCGTGTCCATTATTAAATTTGCATCAAAATTATATAATTATTATAAATTTTCTGTCAATGTAATTTATTATTGAAAAATATTACAATTATTCGATGATCATATCATCTGAGCTATGATTATAGGATACGTGCACATGGGAATGTCTATGTTCATGATCCAGCGCAAGCTCTTTCTCATTCTGGCCGCAGACCGGACAATCTTTTTCGATCTTTCCGTCTTTTTCTTCATCCCAGATTCCATATGCAACCATCGGACTGTCTTTCATGATGCAAAGACTGATCGTCTCATACAGGATGATCCCGCCATGTTTTGCAGTGCAGGTATAAAGCACATTACCGAAGTAATCTTTGATCTCGCCCAGCACTTCTCCTTCGCGGAAGGTCTCACCCGGCTGAAAGGCCGGATACCAGCATCCGTCAACAGGTGCATCTTCATACATAACTGGGCTGACTTCTTTCGGTACAGTTCCGTGGCGATGTGCATGACCTTCTAAAATACCTAAATAGCGAAGAATATTTTTTACATCATGTTTATCTTCATCAACTAATGATTTACACCAGGTGGAATTGCCGCCACGTTCTAAGAGGATCGAAGGGATTCCAAGCTGGCCTGCATAATTATATGCCCCTCCGGAATTAGATGGTGAAACGACCAGATAATTTACATGCGCGATCTCTGCCATTTTCCGGCTTGTCTCGACGACATAATCATTCGCATTTCCGAGGCAGTAAACATAAGATTCCAGCCCCTCAAAACCATCTCCCGAATGCAGATCAATAAAATAATCAATTTTCGGATAGATCTCGCTTTCCATGGTGAAAGCAATTTTATCTGCCATGGTGCCGGAAGCTGTGCCCGGGAATACTCTATTCAGATTTTTCCCATCTTCGTACACCAGACTCATCGTACGATGTTCAAAACCGGTCCTGTTTGCAAGGCGGATAATAATAATATTGCCGCATACCTCTTCCGGCTTGAGTTCATCAGCCAGTTCCATCGCAGCCTGAATACCTACATACTCTGCATTGTGCACACCACCGCAGATCAGGATTGTTTTTCCTTCTTTTGCTCCATTGATCAGGGTGATCGGAATTTCCACATTTGAATTTACAACCGGAAGATAGCCGGATGCTTTTGTGCCTTCTAGCGCGGTTACATTTCCAAGTGTCAGGATGTCTTTCATGTCGGTCTTCTCCTTATCCTCTATTATCGGGGCATATTATAATTGAAACTCAGCTTTTTTGTACAGCCGAATTTTTTATCTGTCATATCTATCGCAAAGCGAATTGATCCGTTCCGTAAATTTCTCAAGATCTTTATTCGCTCCGCCCTTATTTCTCTCAATCACACGAAGGAGTCTCTGTCCTGCTTCCCAAAGAGCTTCATAAACTGCAGAAACTTTTTCATGTGCTGCTTTCTTTTTCTTTACTGCCTTTACAATTGCAGCTTTTTCCGTGAAGTCTTCTAACAAAAGATCAAAGGCATCGCCGCTATAAGGTGCAACAGCATCAAAGCCAAGCTTCTCTTTTACGGTTTCCGCAAAGATCTCGCATACTTCATTGTCTCCGTGATTTACAAACACTTTTTTCGGAGCGTCTTTCAGATTCCCCAGCCATCCAAGCAGCATGTCTCTATCTGCATGTCCGCTCGTGTCATCCATTTCCCGGATATCGGCTCTCACTACGATCTCCTCGTTGAAGAGTTTGATATGCTCTGCTCCGTTTAAGAGTTTTCTGCCAAGCGTTCCTTCCACCTGATAGCCGACAAAAAGGATCGTGGAGTCTTCTCTCCACAGATTATGTTTCAGATGGTGTCGGATCCTTCCTGCCTCACACATACCGGATGCGGAGATGATCACCTTTGGAACCGGATCAACATTGATCTGTCTGGATTCCTCTGTCGAAACAGAAAGATGGAGATTATCAAACTGGATCGGATTAACTCCTTTCGCCAGCAGAGCCAATGCTTCATCATCAAAGAACGGCGTTAATGGTGATGCATAAATCTGTGTCGCTTCAACAGCCAGAGGGCTGTCCACATAGACTGGGAAATATTCATGATCTTTAATGAGTTTTTCTTCTTTGATCTCGCGGAGCAGATATAAAAGGATCTGCGTCCTTCCTACAGCAAAGGATGGAATGACAACATTTCCGCCGCGGTCTAAGGTTTCCTGGATCACTTCTGCTAGCTGCGTCTTGTAATCCGCTCTCGGTCCATGAAGACGATCACCATAGGTTGATTCAATGATCACAAAATCCGCATGTTCCGGTTTCTGAGGATCCCGGATCAACGGGCGGTCAATATTTCCGACATCACCGGAAAACAGAACGGTTCTCGTTTCTCCGTTTTCCGTGATCGTTACCAAAATACTTGCTGACCCCAGAAGATGCCCGGCATCGAGAAACTGAATCTTGATGCCGTCAAAGACTTGATACTCTTCTCCGTAATAACAGGATTTAAACAGTTTGATCGAATTTTCCGCATCCTGCACCGTATAAATTGGCTGAACGGCCTCATCTCCGGAACGCTTTGCTTTGCGGTTTTTCCACTCAGCCTCATTTTCCTGAATATGCGCTGAATCCCGAAGCATAATGTCACAGAGTTTCGTAGTTGCTTCGGTCGCATAGATCGGATTCTCATATCCTTTTGCGAGCAGCGCAGGAATCTTACCGGAATGATCGATGTGCGCATGCGTCAGAAACAATGCATCAATATCGCCCGGGGAAACAGGAATCTCACAATTGACATAAGTATCTTTTCCCTGCTCCAGACCGCAATCCACAAGAATATGCTTCCCGCAAGCTTCAATCAGTGTGCATGATCCGGTCACCTCGTGATCAGCGCCGATAAACGTAAGCTTCATAACTGCCTCCTATTCTCAGATAAGCAATATTGATACCGTTTCTTTTATTATTATAAGCCAACTCAGCTTTAACTTCCAGCCTTCAACAAGGCGTGTTATAATATCTTTCGTTTGAGCCTTCGGCTCATGATCTTATACATAAAAAGGAGGCCCATATGAAAGAGAGACTGAAAGAACGTTTTCTGAAATACGTTCAGATTTTTACACCAAGCGATGCCGAAAACAGCGGCTCCACACCTTCTTCTGACTGCCAGTTTGATTTGGCCCGCGCATTAGAAGAAGAAATGAACGCTATGGGGATTTCCGGCGTTTATGTAGATGAGCACTGCTATGTTTATGGATATCTTCCGGCAACAGCAGGACAGGAGAGTGTTCCTGCGATCGGCTTTATCGCCCATATGGATACAGTCTCCGACTTTTGCAGCAAACCGGTAACTCCGCTCGTTCACGAAAACTATGACGGGAAAGATATTGATCTGCCGGCAGGAAATAGAACGATTTCAGTGAAGGATTATCCTCATCTGAACAATATGAAGGGACGCACGATCATCACGTCTGATGGTACTACAATTTTAGGCGCAGACGATAAAGGCGGCGTTGCTGTAATTATGACAATGGTTGAAGAACTAATAAAAAGCGAGCAGCCACATGGAAAGATCTGTATTGCTTTCACACCTGACGAAGAAATCGGATCCGGCGCTGAGCTTTTAGACTTAGACCGCTTTGGCGCTGACTTTGCTTATACCGCTGATGGCGACCTGGAAGGCGGAATTGAATATGAAACCTTCAATGCTGCTTCAGCAAAACTCACGATCAAGGGAGTCAACGTGCACCCGGGAAGTGCAAAAGATATTATGGTCAATGCGGCTGTCGTTGGAAGTGAATTTAATGGTCTGCTCCCGGAAGGCGAACAGCCAAGAACGACCAGCGGCTATGAAGGCTTTTACCATCTGGTCGATTTTCAGGGATGCGTAGAAAAAGCCGTGTTAAAGTACATTATCCGCGATCACGACCGCGAAAGCTTTGAAGCACGCAAAAAGACGTTTGAAGAAAATGCGGCAAAACTGAACCAGAAATACGGGGAAGGCACTGTATGTCTTGAGATGGAAGACAGTTATTACAACATGGCTGAAATCCTGAAAGATCATATGCATTTGATTGAACATGCAAAAACGGCAGCTTTAAAAGCCGGCATTGAACCCCGCATCTATCCTGTCCGCGGCGGGACAGACGGAGCCAGACTCAGTTTCCGCGGACTCCCCTGCCCAAATCTTGGAACGGGCGGCTCAGCCTTCCACGGTCCGTATGAACATATCTCCTTAGAGGGAATGGAAATCAGTGTGAAGCTTCTTTTAAACCTGGTAGAAGGATATACCATCTAAATGCTGAAAAAATATATAGGAAACCGTCAATTTTATAAGTATGTGTTTGCAATCATGGCACCTGTTCTTCTACAGAATGTCATTACGAACTTTGTAAGCCTATTAGACAACATCATGGTCGGACAGGTCGGTACCGAGCCTATGTCCGGCGTTGCGATCGCAAATCAGCTGATTTTTGTATTCAACCTCTGCATTTTCGGAGGACTCGCCGGCGCCGGTATTTACACGGCTCAGTTCTATGGCAAAGGCGACGAAAAAGGCATTACAAACACAATCCGTATCAAGCTGTTTATCGCGACTGCTGCGTCCGTTCTGTTTGCGCTCATCTTCTGGCTTGGCGGCAGAGAGCTGATCAATGCTTTTCTGCATGAAGGAAACGAAGCTCTTGATCTTGCAGCAACCTTTACGCACAGTTTCAACTACCTGCATATCATGATGCTGCAGCTCCTTCCTTTCGCAATCACGCAGGTCTATTCCGGAACACTGAGGGAGACAAAAGATACGGTCTTTCCAATGAAAGCCAGCGTGATCGCTGTTGCAGTCAACCTGGTCGGTAACTATATTTTAATTTTCGGAAAGTTGGGACTTCCGGCGCTCGGCGCAGAAGGTGCAGCAATTGCGACAGTCATTGCACGATTTGCGGAGTGCATCATTCTGATCGTTTATACCCATTCCAAGAAGGTGAAATTCCCTTTCTTCACTGGTTTATTTAAGAGCTTAAAAGTTCCGGCCAGACTGATCAAAGAAGTTGCAAAGAAAGGAACACCGCTTTTAATCAATGAGGTGCTTTGGTCAGCCGGGGTGGCGATGCAAAACCAGTGCTACTCTGTCCGCGGTCTTGAAGTGGTCTCTGCAACAAATATCAACTCTACGATCAGCAATCTATTTTTCAGTGCTATGATGGCAACCGGTTCAGCCATCGCCATCATCATAGGTCAGAAACTTGGTGCAGGAAAAACGGAAGAAGCCGTAAAAGAAGATAAACAGATCATTGCACTTACAATCGTGATGTGCATTGTCTTAGGCGGCATTCTTGCAATCGTTGCACCACTGATCACAGGCATCTATAATACGACACCGGCAGTAAAGAGCCTTGCCAATCAGTTTTTATATGCAACGGCCTGCTTCCTGCCTTTATATGGTTATACCAACTGCTGCTATTTTACTTTAAGGACTGGAGGAAAAACAATTATCACGTTTATCTTTGACAGTTTCCTGATCTGGGTCGCCTACGTTCCATTGGCCTTTGTCCTTACGCGCTTCACTTCCATCGATATCGTCATGGTCTTCATCCTGGTGAACTGCCTCGAAATCGTCAAATGCCTGATCGGCTTCTTTATGCTGAGGTCTGGAAAATGGGCCGTCAATCTGGTCACAGACGAAAAAGTCGGATAAAACAGTAACCGCAAAAAGAGGTGCGTCCTGAAAAGGCGCACCTCTTTTATAATCCCTAACCTATCCCTCAAAAAATTATCAGCAAAGGCTTTTCTCTGCAATCAAAGCCTCGACAAGATCTTTCTTTTCATAAAGCACACAGCCGCCAACGTGTTCTCCGCTTAAGAGACCGCCTGACTGCATTGCTTCAAAAAGGGGTGACTGAATGGCGTCTTTAAGAGAGGTCTCTTTAACATTGATATCCGAGTACGGGGAGAACGGACAAGGTTCTGCTCCGCCATGGGAATTGATGTGGAAAAACTCTCTTCCAGCCGCCATACAGCCGCCCATTGCAAGTTCATCTCCCGGGAAAGATAAGATGACTGCTTCACTGTACCTGGAACGCAGTGTGTCGAGGGTGTCGGTCATATAGGCCCGTTCTGTTTCGCCGGGAGCAAGATATTTTGAATCTTCTGTCACAGGGACAAACTCCACATAAATGACCAGCTTACAGCCCTTTTCAATTAAGCCATCTAAAAACTCCTGAGAGGTGACTTCCTTATAATTTTCAGTTGTCACTGTAATGGATGCTCCGAAAATGATGCCCATTTCACGGAATCTGTCCATATTAGCAATAACACGGTCAAAGATTCCTTCTCCGCGTCTTGTATCAGTGACTTCTTTTCCTCCTTCGATACTCAGCACAGGGATCAAATTGCGGCAGTCATCCAATAATTTGAAATATTGCTCATCAATAAATGTGCCGTTGGTAAAGATCGGGAAAATGATATTTTTCATGGTGCCGGCTGCTTCAATAACATCACGCCTGATCATCGGCTCCCCGCCAGCAACTAAGATAAAACTGACTCCGAGTTCATCCGCTTCTTTAAAAATACGGGTCCACTCTTCTCCGGTCAACTGTTTTACCGGAGGTGCATCAGATGTGGAATCAATGCATCTGGAATAGCAGCCTGCACAGTGAAGATTGCAGCTGCTGGTGATGCTTGCAAGAAGAAAACCGGGAACATGGAGCCCTTCTTCTTCATATTTCAAACGAAGCTTTGAAGCCTTTTTACTGGCAATCGCAAACTTCGCCATAAAAGCACTTTCTTTCGGATTCTTTAAAGTTGCTTTGATCGTATCTGCAACGATACGCTCTACGCCCTGCTCAATATGTTTCTGTAAGTCGAATTTTGTCTGCATAAAAAACCTCCGCAAAATGTGATGGCAGAGAATCATCAAGTTGAATTCTTTCAGCTATTTTACGGAGGATAAGGTCTATATTCAAGTTAGGAATTTGGTCAATACTCAAAATATTGAGTAATTGTAAAAAGAATCAAGTTTTTCCCAAAAGAAATGGTTTCAGTTTTTCCGGCATGCCTTCTTTTAGATAGTAAGTCAGTTGTTCCGGAGCGAGCCCATCAGAATGCTGCATCCAATCAGTCGTCATTTTCACAGAACTCAAAGCAAACATTTTTAAATAGAATGCGATTTCTTCCGTAAAAGCATCCTTCCCATAATGAAGTACTATATAATCCGAAAGAATCCGATATGCATTTTCTGAAGACATTTCCGTATAAGTACTGATTCCAAACGTGCTGGTAAAGGCACTCTGCATGAACTCTTTGTGTTCCAGGTAAAAGCGGATATTATCTTTGACCAGTTCATCGTAGCCGTAAGAATTATCCCCGAACTTCGACATCATCCGTTCACCTTCAAAGTGATGAATCCAGAAGATCAGGTCATATTTGTCTTTAAAATGATTATAAAACGTCTGCAAAGACAGCCCGCTCTCTTCCACGATCTGCTTGACCGTGATCTTATCGATCGGGTATTTTTTCGACAATTCAAAGATTGCCTCTGCAAATATTTCTTTTGAGGTTCTTTTTTTCACTTTTTCCCTATTTTCTGCATGCTCTCTGCATATACTCATCTGCGTTTTCTTTTACACTGAAAATATTTTTGTTTTCTCCGCAAACCCGGCAAGCCGGATTTTTTTGCTCAAAAGGAACGATATCCGTTTCCATAGAGAGTCCGTCAAAAAACAGCATCCTTCCAATCAGAAGATTTCCTGCACCGGTCAGGTACTTGATCGTCTCCAGTGCCTGAAGGCTGCCGATCACTCCCACCGCCGCACCGATGACACCGACCGAGCTGCAGTTTTTCGCATGTTCGGGTTTGGGGATTTCTTCCATAATGCAGCGAAAACACGGAACTCCTTCTCCTGGTGCGTATGTCATAACCTGCCCGGTAAATTGAACGACGCCTCCATGGCAGAACGGCTTTTTAAGAATCACACACGCATCATTGATCAGAAACTTCGTTTCAAAGCTGTCCGCCGCATCGATCACAAAATCATATTCCGCTATGATTTCCTCCGCATTCTCAGGAGTCAGGAAAAACGGATAGGTCTTCACATGGATCAGCCCGTTCAAAGCTTCCATTGCATCTTTTGCTGATTCCGCCTTATTCATTCCAAGCTTTGAAGTAGTGTGAATGATCTGACGGTGCAAATTAGAAAGGCTGACAGAATCTGCATCCATAATCCCGATTGTTCCGACCCCGGCTCCTGCAAGATAAAACGCAACGGGGGATCCAAGGCCTCCTGCACCTACAATCAGAACCTTTGCATTCTTCAGCTTTTTCTGTCCTTCTACGCCAATCTGCGAAAGGATGATCTGCCGGTCATACCGCTGTAGTTCATCCGGACTCATCCCTTTATATTGAGCTAACAGCCACTCCCTAAAACCGCGTTTTAAACTATATGCGTCAAATCCTTGCTCTCTGAGACCTTTCGCTGCGGGAATGCTGTTGTCACCAACGCTGCAGTAGATGATCAGCGTTTTATCTTTCTGCAAACTGTCTGTCGATTCATTTTCGTTCCAGCAAACGGCATCTGGAATATGCCCGTGGGAATATGCAATCTCCCCGCGCATATCCACAAATACATAACTTCCTTTCGGGAGTTTTGCGACCTCATCGATTGAGATTGTGAAATCATCCATGCCCTGCTCCTCGTTCAAAACCACACTGAAGTGATGCGGATTCTTCGATATACTCAATTGTAACTATACACAGATTTCTTTTCTAAGTAAATCTGTCTGTTTCCTTATTCAACGGTCTGACTGTAGAATCGAGTAATATGCCATATCTACAATCCCTTGATTGTTTCGTCCTCTCTGCCTTAAAATGCCTTCGAATTTCATGCCGCATTTCTGCATCACACGTCCGGAATTAGGGTTATTCACATCGTGCCCTGCAAAAATACAGTTTGCCCCGACCTGATCAAATAAATAATCAATCATTGTCAAAGCAGCTTCTGCTGTATATCCGTTTCCCCAATAGTTTCGACCTATGGCCCAGCCAAGTTCCAAGCCATCGATTCCATCAAGAATTTTCACCACAGAAACATTTCCGATCAATTCCTGCGTCTCCTTGAGCACGACTCCCCACTGATAGAAGGCTGATTCGCTATATCCATTCACACAAAACTGCATATAAGCAAGAGAATCTTCTATACTTTGGTGTGTCGGCCAGGTAAGATACTTTGTCACCTCAGCATCCGATGCCCAATTCGTAAAAACCGATTCCGCATCGTCTAAGGTAAGGCGTCTCAATATTAATCTTTCTGTTTCCAGTTTGACTGTTCCGAGATGGTTCATAATGCTCCCTATTATAACTATTGGCGTGTTAAAAGACACACCGTCTCAACATGTGGGGTCTGTGGGAACATGTCGACGCAGCAGGCTTTTCCAAGCCGGTAGCCGGCAATCTTGAAGGATTCTAAATCGCGGGCCAACGAGGTTGGTTTACAGCTGACATAAACGATTGCGCCTACTCCATAACCAAGGATCTTTCCCAATGCCTTCGGATTGATGCCTTCTCTCGGAGGATCAAGAATGATAGCATCCGGATTTGGCAGTTCATCTAATACTTTCAACACATCACTTGCAATAAACGAGACATTTTCTACCTGGTTCATTGCTGCATTTTCTTTTGCGACTTCGACTGCTTCTTCCACGATTTCCACACCAATCACTTTTTCTGCTGCAGAAGCCATCAGCTGTGCAATCGTTCCGGTGCCGCTGTACAGATCAAAGAGGGTTTCTGCTTTTCGAGGCTGTTTGTTCCCGACACCCAGACCTGTCTGATCATGCTCAATTGCTTCTACCCCCGCCAGAGCTGCATACTCTCTTGCCTTCGAATACAGCAATTCTGCGCCGAAAGTATTGGTCTGGAAAAAGGAAAATGGCGAAATCTTAAACTTCAGTCCCAGGACCTCTTCATTGATATACTCAGAACCATACAAAATATCAATCCTATCGCTTTTTACAACATCGGAGACTGCGTTATTTGTGATATGCAGCACTCCGGTAATGCTTCCTTCAAGTTTTCCGGAACTACTAAGTTCCATTACGCTCCGAAGAAACCCGCGGAGAACATGCTCTTCATAGGGATTCTCAGAAAGCTTCGCGGTTTCATCGATACCATCAGGTCCTGAACCGGCTTCGATTTCGATTCTATCTTTGATTGCCAAAAACTCCGGAATATCGCTCTTTTCCGGAGACGTAGTTACCAGAGCAATGAGAATCTCTCCGGTCTTTGCGGCTCGTCTCAGCAAGAGGTGTCTTAAATAACCTCTTTGGGTTTTATTGTTTTTAAAGTCGATCTGCCCCGATTCATAAAGTGCAGCAAAATAATCGCGGACCGCATTGCGGATCAGGTTCATATCCGGATGCACCAAAATGCATTCCCTGATATCCACGATATTCATAAAGCTGCCCTTTTGATGGAGTCCTAAAGCAAACGGTCCATCTTTGCAAGTGTCTCCAAAGGTGAACTCCATTTTATTCCGGTATCCACTCTCCGAAGGACTGGGGACGATTCCTTCAAAATCAAAGTCCGCATAGACTCCTTGAAGGAGTTTCAAAACTTCTGCTTTCTTCATCTCCAGCTGCTTTTCATAGGAGATTTTCTGATAGGTACATCCTCCACATAAACCAAAACAAGGACAGAGCTGTGCTCTGTCCTCGAACGGAGTTAAATCCAGTTTTTGTTTTTTCTTTTTACTCATTACTCAGCGAAATCTGCCTCATGTGCATCTAAATCAATGTCATAGTGATCTGCTT
>JAZQCK010000077.1:0-57097 GCA_045546255.1 Lachnospiraceae bacterium
TATAAATTCCCGAAAGGAGATTAAAAGTAATGAGCATTTATGATTTTACAGTAGTCGCACAGGACGGCAGCGAAGTAAAACTCGAAGACTATAAAGGAAAAGTTTTAGTAATTGTTAACACTGCAACGGGATGCGGATTTACACCGCAGTACAATGAACTTCAGACTCTTTATGCAGAGCACCAGGCAGATGGTCTTGAGATCCTTGATTTCCCTTGCAACCAGTTTGGAAATCAGGCTCCGGGAACAGATGGAGAAATCCATGATTTCTGCACCCTGAGATATAAGATCACCTTCCCTCAGTTCACAAAGATCGATGTGAACGGAGAAAACGCAATTCCGCTTTACAAATATCTGACAGAGAACACCACATTCGAAGGCTTTGGAAAAGGCATCAAAGCAAAGATGATGAATGGTGTTGTAAAAGCAATGGATAAAGATTTTAAGAACAATGGCAAGATCAAATGGAACTTCACGAAGTTTGTGATTGACCGTGAGGGCAATATTGCTGCAAGACTCGAGCCGACACAGGATATGGCTGAGTTAAAAGCAAAGGTTGAGGAGTTGCTGTAATTATGGAACTGAACCTGACGCAGGAATTAGATCCGCTGAAATTAGAGAACCAGTTTTGTTTTCCGCTTTATGCGGCGGCAAGAAAGGTAGTTAATCTTTACACTCCTTATCTGAACGAACTGGATCTGACTTATACGCAGTACATCACGATGATGGTCCTTTGGGAAAAGGGCAGCATCAGTGTGAAAGAACTGGGCGCGAAACTTTATTTAGACAGCGGAACATTAACTCCACTCCTTAAGAATCTGGAAAAGAAAGGACTTCTTACAAGGAGCCGTTCCAAAGAGGATGAACGCGTTACGATCGCAGAACTGACAACTGAGGGCAAGGCATTACGCGAAAGAGCGTTGGAGATTCCGGCGAAGGTCGCAGGCTGTGTTCGCCTTGAACCTCAGGAAGCGATACAATTATATTCCTTGCTTTATAAAGTACTGGAACTCGTATGACTTTTTGAGGAAGTATAAATACATAATGGGATTGGGAAAAAGGACCGGCAACGGTCCTTTTTCCGTATCTACAACCATAAGTTGTGATAACAATTTTTGATTGTTGTTTCCATTTGAAAAGAGGGTCATTTACTATGTTGATAACGGATAAAAGGAAGGGTGGCATTATGAGCGAACCTATTTTTGAAGTAAAAAACATGAATAAGTCTTTCGGTATCGTGAAAGCGCTGAAAGACGTCTCTATGACGATTTATCCGGGCGAGATCCGCGGTCTTATTGGGGAGAACGGAAGCGGCAAATCCACCGTCTCTTCTATTATTGCGGGGATTCAGGACGCCGATTCCGGTGAAATGTTCTATCAGGGAAAACCATACCACAGAAAGAATACCGTCGATGCTCAGAGGCAGGGCATCAGTATGATCGTTCAGGAGATTGGAACAATTGGTTCTATTTCCGTTGCGCAGAATATTTTCCTTGGAAGGGAACGGGATTTTCGCAAAGGACCATTTGTCTCGCCGAAATATATGGTCAAAAAAGCGCAGGAAATGCTGAACAGCGTTGCGATGGGGCATATCAATGCGGCAGATATCACAGAAAGCAGAACCTTAGAAGATAGAAAACTGATCGAGCTTGCGAGAGCCATGCAGGACGATCCGAACCTTTTGATCGTAGATGAGACCACGACCGCTCTTTCCCAGGCCGGCCGTGAACGTCTTTACGGCATCATGCAGCAGATGGCGAAAGATGGAAAAGCCGTTCTATTTATTTCCCATGACCTTCAGGAACTGATGGATATCTGTAATACCCTGACGGTCTTAAGAGATGGCGTTATTATTGGCAACCTTGTAAAAGAAGAATTTGAATCTCAAAAGATCAAGCAGATGATGGTCGGCCGTGAAGTAGCAGATAACTATTATCGTGTTGACTATGAACCCTATGAAGCAGGTGAGGTCGCGCTGAAAGCGGACAATGTTTCTGCAGAACAGATCCTTGAGAACTTCTCCCTTGAGCTTCATAAGGGCGAAATCTTAGGAATCGGCGGACTTTCAAGCTGTGGTATGCACGAGCTTGGCAGAGTCCTTTTTGGAGCGGAACCGGCAATTACCGGCGAAGTGACTGTCTATCCGAGTGAAAATAAGATCACCGATATTAAAACGGCCATTCTGAACCGCATTGGCTACGTTTCCAAAAACCGTGATGAAGAAGCGCTGGTGCTTCGCGATACGATCGGACATAACCTGACAGCGAGTGCACTCCATCAGCTTTCTAAATGGGGCGTGATTCCTCCGGGAGCAGAGAAGAAGTTCGCAAAGAAACAGATCGACGAGCTGGAGATCAAATGCTACGGAGATATGCAGGAAGTCAGCACACTTTCCGGCGGTAACAAACAGAAGGTTTCCTTTGGTAAGTGGGTTGGAAATGATTCGGACATTATTATCTTTGACTGTCCGACGCGTGGTGTTGATGTCGGCGTCAAAGCAACGATGTATAACCTGCTTTACAATCTTCGGAATCAGGGTAAGGCGATCCTTTTGATCAGCGAGGAGCTGACAGAGGTAATCGGTATGAGCGACCGGATCCTGATTCTGAAAGACGGAAAATTATCAAAAGAATTCTATCGTGATCCGGATCTTTCCGAACACGATGTTGTGGAATATCTCATTTAAGAGAGGGCTGAGATATGGCAGAAAGAAAATCTTTTATCAGACAATATGCGCCGAGCTTCGCGCCAATTCTTGGATTGATCCTGGTTTTAGTTGTGTTTGGAATCCTCAGCGGCGGAAGGATGTTTACTCTGCGAAATGCGAAGATGGTCATCAACCAGATCTTTCCGATCATTATCTGCAGTATCGGGGCAGTCTTCTACTGGGCATGGGGAGTCTTTGATCTGTCTGTTGCCGGTATCTTAGGATGTACGACAATTTTTACGGCGATTATTGTTAACACCGGAAAGATGTGGCTTGCATTGATTGTAGCAATCGCAGTTGCTTGTGCATTTTGTGTGGCTAGCTCCTTTGTCGGAACCTTTTCCGGTATTCCGATCTTTCTGGCCAGCCTCTGTTTTATGTTTATTACAAATGGTATTTTAACTGCTTATACGAACAAACATATCATTTTGATCACCGGTGACTTTGATAAGATCAATACTCTTCCGGTTAAACTGATCATTATCATTGTTGTCGGTCTGATTTGTTGGTTCTTGTTTAATTTTACAGCACTCGGAAAAGCTTGCCGACTTATGGGTGGAAATGAAAAGGCTGCAAAGTTCTCAGGCATCAAAGTCAATAAGATGAAGATCATTTCTTTCATCATAGCAGGCGTCTGCATCGGAATTGCATCCTTCTTTTTAACGATGAGAATTGGAAAGGTTGACTATCAGACCGGCTCCGGTGTGCAGTTTGATGTTATCACTGCATTGGTCTTCGGCGGTATGCCGTTCGGCGGAGGACGTCACGCACGGATCAGTAATGCGATCATCGGCTCTTTGACCTATGTCATGCTTTCGAATGGAATGCAGCTTGCGGGAATCCCATATAACTACATCGATCTTGTTAACGGAATCGTCTTCCTGATCGTTGTGTACTTAAGTTTTCCGAAGAGTAAAGATAAATTACTTCCATAAAAATGGATTTAATAAACAATTATAGGAGGAGAATCATGAAAAGAATCAAAAAAGCGTTAGCATTATTGCTTGCGGGCATTATGGTAATCGGAATGCTCTCAGCCTGTGGTTCAGGCGGCGGAGCGGCTGGCTCCGGAGCAGCTGCAGGAGGCGGCTCAAGCAGTGGAAAAACAAAAATCGGTGTCATGTATTTTACATGGACAAGCCGTATCGCAACATCCCTCTGGGATTATTGCACCAACTATTTAGGACCTGCTTTTGATATTGAGTTCACACAGTATACCTGTGGATTTGATAACAATAGTTGTATTTCAACGGTAGAAAACATGATCACGGCAGGTGAGGACGGATTGATTCTTTTGGTATCTTCCGGAATCACTGAGATTGATAAAATCTGTGCAGATGCAGGTGTTCCGTTTGCTCTGGTAACAGGAAAACCAACAGTTGCGGAAGAAGAGATGCTTTATAAATCGGCCAGTGAAGAATTTGTTCTCTGCATGCATCCGGAAACAGATGCAGCGGAAGCTGGCAGACATCAGGCTCAGGTAATGCTGGATCAGGGATATGACCATTGTGCGGTTGTTTCCACTCCGACTGGTATGATCGAGGCAGGTGATCAGGAAGATGCGGGATTCATTGAAGGCTTTACTTCCGGCGGTGGTGTCATTGTTGACGAGAAGAGAGAAATCCCGGGTGATGCCATGATCACGGCAGCGGATACGGTTCTTGCAACCCATGGTGATGAAATCGACTTCCTGTATGGACTTTTAGATATTCTGCAGTCCATCGTTACGGATCCGAAGTATGCAGATAAAGGAATCAAGGTCATTTCCAACGAACTTCCGTCTGACGGCGGTGTATCCCTCTTTGAAAGCGGAGTTCTTGCATTCTGCCATGAAAAAATCCCGCAACAGGTTGGATTTGCAGTTGTTTCCATTCTGAATTATTTGAATGGAGATAAATATCCGGATGATCCGGGCTACAAGAGTGTAGAACAGCCTTATACCGATATCTACAATGCAGAGGACTGCCAGCTATTCCTGGATGTGACGACGGGAACAAACGGAAATGAGCCGGCATGGACAGTTGATGAACTTAAAACTCTGATCATTGCTGAAAATCCGAACGCAACATATGCAGATCTGGTCGACCTTGCACAGTCCTGCCAGATTGATGATATCTGCGCTCGTCACGGAGTTCAGAGATAGCCGGATATTCCAAGTAAAAAAAGAATGAGTGCCCCGCTGCATATTAAAAGCGTAGCGGGGCAGGGAGAAGAAAATGGAAAAGGTTAAAAAGATATTAATTAATATTGCAGGTACGCTGGCGTTCCCGGTTCTTGTGTTTGTGGTATTCTTTGCTGTAACACATATTTTTGACACGCCTTCTGTTTTCAGTTTTAACCTGATTCCAAATGTGCTTCAGAATATTGGCGTAGGTGTGTTGATCGCGTTGGGAATGAGCGTAAACATGGCAACATTCCGTATCGACTTAAGTGCAGGTGCAGTTACCACACTTACGGCAATTGTAGTTGGATCACTTGCGGTCGATCATGGCTGGCCGGGCTGGCTCTTTATGATTGTTTGCATGGTAAGCGGCGTAATCTGCTCCACCTTTAACGGAGCGGTGTATGCGTTCTTAAGACTTCCTTCGATGATCGTTTCTCTCGGTGTAACGATGATCTTAGAGTCGATCACAGTCCTTTACAGAGGCGGAGCTGGTATCGTTATTTTAAGTGGACCGATCAGAGAGTTCGGCGGTGCACCGACAATCTTCATTATTTTGATCATCGCAATGCTTGTCTTCCATGTTGTTATGGAATATACCGGTTTTGGTTTTGACCAGAAGGCATTTGCGGGTAATAAAAAAATCGCTGTTGAAAACGGAAAGAAGGAGAGAAGGAACGTTATCATATCCTATGCGTTCAGCGGAATTTTCTTCGGATTGGCGGCACTTCCGTATATCAACTATTTTGGCAGTGTTGATGCAGCGAGCAACATGTCATCGGCATCCGTTATGTTCGATGCAATGCTTCCGGTTCTGATCGGATCGTTCATCGCAAGGTTTTCTAATCAGGTGATTGCGATTGTCGTTGCAGTATTTTCAATGAAGATGATGAGTTATGGTCTGATCTGCTGTGGCTTTAACAATACGATGCAGAATGTCGTTTCCGGTGTTATGATCATCTGCCTGGTATTCATTTCTGCAAGAATTGCAGCCGGTGAACACAAGAAACTGGTGAAGCTAAGGATCAATATGCTGAACGAGAAACGGCAGACCGCGTTGTAATACAGAAAAAAGTCTTTATTAAGGCGTCCAAAACGGACGCCTTTTTTTTGTACTTTTAATTAGTGCTGCTTAGAATGATTCTTGTTACAATTCTTTCTTGTAAGTGAGCAAAGAGCATTAAGGCATCAAAGCATAGATACAAAATGTAAGGAGCGAAAGACCATGCTTACAGAATCAATGTTGAAATGTTTTATGGCGGTTGCGGAACATTTAAACTTCACCAAAGCGGCTGAAAGCCTGTATTTAACGCAGCAGGCAGTTAGCCGGAATGTTTCCGCACTGGAGAACGAACTGGATATGAAGCTTTTAATCCGTGACACGCATTCCGTCAAGCTTTCTCCCTGTGGGGAAATTTATTACCAAAATATCCGCCGCATTTCAAATGAATATATTCAGCTGGTAGGGGAACTTAGAAGTCAGTTTAACGATAATAAAGCAATGCTTCAGATTGGTATCGTGGATTCTCCGGACTTCTATCGTTTTCAGGGGGCGTTTCACGATTATCAAAAAGAGCAGCCGGATCAGTTTGCCCTTAAAATATCCTTAGAGCCGCCGGATAAGCTGCAGGAAAAACTGCAGCAGGGAGAACTCGATGCAATCGTATCGATGGACTGCTTTATTACAGAGAAAGAAAAATTTGAACTCGAAAACCTGGAACAGACGATCATGAAACTCTGCGTGGCGCCGACAAACCGGCTTTACAAAAAGGGCGCCGATTGGAAGCAGTATAAAAAAGAACCCTTGATCCTCCAGACAGAGGCGGGAAAGAATATTTATGATACAGATAATTTTATGCATGCGATGGTGAAGCAGATTGGCCTGGAGCCGACTGCGATCATCCTGATGAGTGACATGCATAAGATGGAACAGCTTGTAGCAGAGGGCAGGGGCGTTATGCTTTGCCTCGAAGTTAACCCGATCTTTAATGATGAGCTGATCGAAATGCTGGATATCAAAGAAACCCCGGTCAATTATGCCCTGGTTCGTAGCAAAGAAAACGATCCGGAAACACAGGCGAAAGTGAGAAAACTATTCCAGTATTTAAGCCAGTGGAAACCGGCAGTGAAGGAAAATCAGCAGTAATAATATGGATCATAAAAACTGCAGCTTGCAATGTAAGCTGCAGTTTTATTATGAATGCTATGAAAAGGTCTTACTCACTGAAATGCTCAAACACGGCAGCATAAGGTGAGGTCGCTTCTTTGCGAATATCATAGAAGAGTTCGCCTTTGGCTTCGCATTCCTGATATTTCTTAAAAGCTTCCTTGCTTTCTTTTTCCCTTCCTGTTCGTTTATAGATCAGAGCCAGATTATAAAACGCATTCGCATGCATTAATGGAAGCATTGGATTAAACCCTTGAGGCACCAATTGCGACGCATCCGTCAGGACGATAATTGCTTTTTCTGTATTTCCTGTCAGGAAAAGAGATACGCCCATATTGATAAAGGTCTTTAATGCGGTGATCGTACGTGGACTTCTTTTTACGACTTCGTTAAAGGCGTCAATCGCTGCAGCGTCATCATGCATGTCTGACAAGATGCAACCTTTTGTGAAGTAGCCATCCTGGTAATCCGGATCGATCGCGATTGCTGCGGCAGCTTCTGCGAGTGCATCGTTTAAGCGGCCTTCTTTGTGATAGAGCACTGCCAGGTTGCAGTGTAGCTCTGCGCTGTCCGGTTTCATGCTGACAGCCTTTCCGTAAGCTTCTTCTGACATCTGGTAGAATTTAGCGGCCTCTTCTTTATCAACTGTGGTAAAAGCGATGCGGCTTGTAACATTACCAAGGTTGCAGTATGCGTCCAGACAGTTCGGATCATATTTGATCGCATTCTGATAAGATTCGATTGCTTGAAGATGTGAATTCTTGCGGTTCATAAAACGGATGCTCATGCCCCGGTTGAGCCACATATCCGGATCTTCCGGGTTGATCTCCAGAGCTTTCTCATAGCAAGGGCAGGCAAGCTCCGGCCTTCCGGTGTTTCTTAAAGCCACACCCTTATATCCCCACATCTTTGCGTCATTCGGATTTTCTTCCAACGCTTTTTCAATCAGCGGAAGAGCTTCTTCGTATTTTCTTTCTTTTAATAATTCATACACACTCATCGTTTACTTCTCCTATTAAAACTGCAGTTTTTAAAATACCAATAACGGATTATTTGACTTCACTATATCAACCATGGTTAAGAAAAGGAAACAACTCAAATGATTGATTGAAACAAGTTTTTCTTGTGGCGAAGCAAGATACAATGTTGTTTCCTTTTTGGGAAGCCGACAAATAAAATGATAACTGTAGAAACAGAGTTTTTAAGATCACTGAATGGAGAAAAAAATGAAAGTATTAGGATTAGTAATCGGAAGAAGAAATGAGACCGGCGAATATATCGCAAAGACCGCTCTCTTAGGCGCGCAGGAAGCCGGCTGTGAGGTCGAACTGATCAACTTAAGACAGCTTACGATCAAGCCGTGTATTGAATGCAACCAATGCCAGGATCCGCCACTGGCTTATAACGGACAGTGCACAATGAAAGATGATTTCCAGTGGCTCGACGATAAGATCTTAGACAGCGACGGAATCATCGTTGTTCTTCCGTCTTATGAAAAGACGATCCCTTCTGATTTTAAAGCATTGATGGACAGAACCGGTCCAAACCATGACATTACGATCCGTGAAGTCTTTGCAAAACGCAGAAAAGAAGAGAATATCCAGGATGGCAGAAGCATCGATGAGAGATCCTTCAAACGTCGTCCGGTTGCGTTTATCGGACACGGCGGAAGCGACTGGTGCAGTCTGAACCTTCCGCTTCAGAAACTCTGGGCAATCCCGATGGGCTTCAATATCGTTGATGAAAAGTATTATAAGTGGAATGTCATGCTCCGCACCGAGGATGATAAGCTGGCAGAGATCAAAGAATGCGGTAAGCATGTCGGCGAATGTGTCATGAACGGAACTGCGGAGTATGTGGGACCGAAAGGCATCTGCCCATGCTGCCACGCAGAAGAATTCAAGATCAACGACCTTGCAACTGGCGCGATCGAGTGTCTTGTCTGTGGTATGCCGGGTAAGCTGGAAAGCGATGGGAACGGCGGATTAACCCCGGTCTTTAACGAAGAAGATAAGAAACATTCCCTGATCACAGATGAAGGCCGTATGCAGCACTTGAAGGATATGCTTGCAACCGGATCGAAACTCCGTAATTTAGACCGCACGGAAATGGATGCACGAAATGAAGCGATGAAGAACGTTCTGGTTCCAAGCAGACCGGAGAAATAGGATTAGTAAAGAGGAGATCATAATGTCTAACATCAGTTGTGATGTGGCAGTCGTTGCAGCAGGTCCTGCAGGCTTAGCAGCAGCAATCGCCGCAGCAGAAAATGAAAAGAAAGTCATCATCTTTGAAAAGGCAGCTGTCACTGGTGGAACTGCCAACATGGGCATGGGACCGTTTGCAGTCGAAAGCCCACTGCAGAAAGATATGATGGAAAGCCTCACAGTAGAAAAAGCTTTTGAGGAATATATGCGTGAGACCCGCTGGCATGTGGATGCGAGACTGGTGAAGAACTATTTTGAAAAATCAGGCGACACGATCCAGTGGCTTCAGGATATGGGGGTTCAGTTTGCCGGTGCAAAGAAATATTTCCCGGGCTCTCACAGAACCTGGCATATGGTCATGCCGGAAGATGGCGGAATTCCAGGGCCAAGAAGTGCAGGCGCAATGTGTAAGCGCATGACGGAAAGAGCAGTGGAACTGGGCGTTGAGATCCGCATGGAGACTCCGGTTAAGAAAATCTTAAAAGACGGAGAGAAAGTTTGCGGAGTCCTTGCCGTGGATAAAACCGGTGAAGAGATCACCTGCGAAGCGAAAGCGGTTATCATTGCAACAGGCGGTTTTGGAAATAATGTGGAAATGATCAAAGAATATACCGGCTATACTTTTGGAACGGATATGTTCAATTTCCGTATTCCGGGCGTGGATGGCGACGGATTGAAAATGGCTTGGGAGGCAGGCGCAGGCAAGGGTCGGATGAGTATGGAAAAGATCACGCATCTTGTAGCCGGCGCAAAGAATGATATGTTCCTTCCTCTCAGCAATATCTTTAACCAGCCGAACCTGATCGTTAACTTAGAAGGCCACCGGGTGATGAATGAGGAGCTCTTGGAAAACACCTCTTATGCAGCTAATGTGATCGATATCCAGAAAGAACGTAAAGTCTTTTCAATTCTGGATAAGCGGATTATCGGAGCTTATAAGAGAAATGGGGTCGACGTTCCGAATGATATGACCAAGATGTTTGGAAATATCGTGGAATACTTTGAGCAGATGATGCCGAAGGCAGTAGAGGCGGCCCCGGAGAGCATGATCATTGCGGACTCTCTGGAAGAACTGGCAGAGAAGATGGGCTGCCCGGTGGGGGAACTCCAAAAGACAATTGATGAGTACAACGAAAGCTGTGAGGAAAACTGGGATCAGGTTTTTGGGAAAGACAGAAGATTCCTTCGTCCGATCGAAACGGCTCCATTCTATGCGGCCGCAATCTCCATCGGAGCGTATGGTTCCTTAGGTGGCATCCTGATCGACTCCGACCTTCGCGTCTTAAATGAGGAGCATATTCCGATACCGGGATTTTATGGTGCCGGCAGTGATGTCAACGATATCTATGATGGGTCTTATGTATTCACCTTCCCGGGAAACACGATGGGATTTGCAATCAACTCTGGCCGCATGGCAGGAGAAAATGCAGCAGAGTATCTTGGATAATCGTCTGAAATCATTTATAATCTGAGTCATGAAATTGACTATGAGCCGCGCAGATATTGGGCGGCTCATAAGTACTGTGGCGAGGGCACTTATACAGGAGGCAGACATGACAAATAAAGAACTGGTAATGAAGTTTATTGATGAGGTGTTTAATGCGCATGATCTTTCCAAACTGGATGAGTTTATGCATGATGACTATATGCAGCACAGCTGGGAAGTCAAAGATGGAAAAGAAGGATTTAAGGAGTTTGCAGAGCATTTCTTTGGCGCAGAACCATATATGGATGTAAAGAAGGTCTTTGAATCGGACGATGATTGTGTCGCAGTTTTCTTCCAGTGTCATTTTAAGGATGGAAAGAGCGCAAAGGTCGTTGATATGTACCGGATCGAAGATGGAAAACTCGCAGAACACTGGGATGTTTTGACTATGATCAGGGAAGATGACGCGATCAATAACGGGCGTGGAAGTTTTTAAAATTCGCTATTTACAAAGAAAATACTTGGTGATATAATGTCACAAGTCGCGTGACATGCGCCACTTATTGCGGGTGTAGTTCAATGGTAGAACACCAGCCTTCCAAGCTGGATACGTGGGTTCGATTCCCATCACCCGCTTTTAGTTTCCTCAAGGGAACTAGGCACAAGTGTGTCTGTAGCTCAGCTGGATAGAGCAACGGCCTTCTAAGCCGTGGGTCGGGGGTTCGAATCCCTTCAGGCACGTTCGACCGGCAGGGTCAGATAGATACTCATATGGTGGGTGTGGCGCAGTTGGCTAGCGCGCCAGATTGTGGCTCTGGAGGCCGTGGGTTCGAGTCCCATCACCCACCCTCAATAAGGGCAGCACCTTACCAGATAGACTTTTTGTTTAGGGCTATCGCCAAGCGGTAAGGCACAGGACTTTGACTCCTGCATTCGCAAGTTCGAATCTTGCTAGCCCTGTTCCTCTTTAAGAGGGTTGATAATTCAATATGGGCGTGTAGCTCAGGTGGTAGAGCACTTGACTTTTAATCAAGTTGTCCGGGGTTCGAATCCCCGCACGCTCATGAAAAAGACTCCAATTGATTTGGAGTCTTTTTTGTATATTCTTCAGTATTCTTTTAAGTCTGTGGTTTCTTTATCCTTTTTAAAAGCGGTTTATAGGCCAGATTCAAAAGGAATGCTACAAGGACAGAGCAGATCACGCAGATCAGATAATGGACGATATAATTGGCGGCTTTTGACGGAAACAATTTCCATCCATTGATCCAGAGTTTCAAAAGGATGCGGTGGAGAAGGTAGACAAAGTAGGACTGCTGCGCCACCCAGAAAATGAATTTTGCGAAGCGACCTTCCGGTCTTAATTTGATACTGCCAAGCAGCAGATAAAGCCCAACAACATAAAGCGTATAAAGCGGCGCCAGGTCATGTGCGTTGTAGCTGTAATACGGCATCTTAAAGGTCCAGATCGCATTAACCGCAAATGCGACAAAGCCCGCTATGATCAGGAACTTCTTAGAAGAAGCATTTTCCCAGGTTCTGTGCGCATAATAGCCCAAATAGTAGTAATAGGAAAAGCCAAGCAAAAACCAGCTGTTGTAGCCGAAGCCGAGACCTGCATTCTTCCCTATATATACGGAAAAGATCTCCCAGAGAAGTCCGACGGCCGCAAGCAGGTGGAGTTCATTGTTGCTCATGTGCCGGACCATTTTCCCGAGGAAGGGGGCTCCAAGCGTCAGCCCGACCAAAGCGAACATGAACCAAAGATAACCGTCGTTCCAGTCCCCGAGGACCCCTTTTAAAAGCCCTAAGAAAAAAGTACCTGCGGTATAGGCCTTTTCGCTTTTATAAAAGTCGACCCAGAACGAAAGCCCGCCGAAGATAAGCAACGGAATAAACAGCGTAAAGAGCTTATTCTTATAGTATTTCAAAATCTCCCGGACGCCATCCAGCTTTTCTGCTAGTGCAAATCGTCCGCTCAGCATAAAGAACAGACCATTGCAGGCATAAAACACGGACAGGAACAGTTCCTGTCCGAAAGAGCCATTTTGATATGGTTTTGGGTTTGTATGCAGAGCTATCACAAATAACATCGCTACAACGCGGACGATATCATATCCGACGGCTCTTTTCGTTTCTTTCATGTTCTAGCTTGACTCTAAATTTCTAATGCTTCTCAAAATGAATCATTCCATTGCTGCTTCATGGATGTCAATTATTCTATCTTTATGGAAAGTTCTGCAACGAACTCGTTCACATCTTTTGTATGGAACGGACCGACTGCGATCTCAACAAACATTCCGGTCAGCGGTTTATAGCGGTGGTATTTCAAATAATCGCTGACGATCTTATAGGAAGGAGCACAGTCGCCATAGAATGGTCCTTTATAGCACATGGAAATATACATTCCCGCCGGGCGGACAAAGAGCCGTTCTGATTCACAGGGCTCAGCCAGTTTTGCCAGATTGTAATCAAACACTGGGAGGGGTCCCTTAAATGGCTCTTCGGAGTAGTATCCATGGAAATGGCGTTGAATGTCAAAGCCGTTTTCTTTGCAGTATCTGTCCTGCTCGGAAGAACAGAGGACATCGCTGATGATAGGATCGTCATTGTCAAAAGGAACACGTAAAAACAGCTCTTCTTCACGGTAGGTGATCTGGGGCGTATCCAAAGGTTTGTTTACGAGGCTTTTCAGCTGATCTAGGCCTCTGGTCGTTCGTTCCCTTCGTAGTTTTAACTGTTCTTGTTTCTCTTCGTTTCGGATATCGCTCGTTGTGAGCGCATCAAAGTAGTTTGAAAGCGTTTGCCTCGGCAGATAATCTTTGACTTCATGTAAAGAAAAACCGATTCTTGTAAGGTGGGCGATCAGCATGAAGGTATAGTAATCATGAGGCGTATAGCTGCGATAGCCGTTATTCGGATCGGTAAGCGGCGTAAGTAGGCCCTGCTTTTCATAATGGTAGAGAGTTTCCCTGGTCGTATCACAGAGCTTGATGAATTCTCCAATCGTAAAAACCTGGTTTTCACCAATCGATTGCATAATATTCCTCCGAAAAAGGTGTTGACTTCCGTCTTACACCAAAGTTTACAGTGAAGCTAGAAAATAAGATGAGTGGATGCAAATTTAAGTATATTCATTATAATTTTCAGACTTGTCACTGTCAATTTCAGCTTATATGGAGGTAGCCTATGAGTAAGATTTTTATGGAGGAAGCCAGAAGCATCGAAGTCTTTGACGAGTGCGATATCCTCGTCGTAGGCGGTGGTGCTGCCGGTCATTCTGCTGCACTTGCAGCAGCCAGGGCCGGGGCGAAAAACATTGTGCTCTTAGAGCGCTATGGTTACATGGGCGGCGATGTTACCGGCGGCTATGTCATCATGGTGCCGAACCTGACTTGGAGGACAAAATCTTTTGTCAGAGGAATTCAGGAAGAATGGTTTACCAGACTTTCTAAGATTCCTGGCGCAGTTCTCGGTGCCGAAGGAGATGAGATCGGAAGTGAAGATCCGGATGTGATCCACAAATGGGAGCCGATCTGGGATGCAGTCAGCCGCGTAGAGGAAGTTCCGAAACGTGTTGTCCGTTCCGTTTATTTCGAGCCGAATCAGCTGAAGATCGAAATGGACAAAATGCTTCTGGAAGAAAAAGAAAACATCCGTGTTTACTGCCACACCTGGGCAGCTGCTCCGATTGTGGAGAACGATGCCGTCAAAGGTGTGATCTTTGAGAGCAAGGAAGGAAGAAAAGCGATCCTGGCTAAAGTTGTGATCGATGCGACCGGGGATGGAGACCTCTTCGCACAGACGAAAGCTCCATATGCAGCAGATGCAGATGCCGATACAAGATCTACAAATACAGCTATGGTCTTCCGTGTCACGAATGTAGATTATGAAGCATTCTTCCGGAATAACCAGAAAGATCCTTCCGCATTTGGAAAGATCGTAGGTCCGTTAAAAGGAATGTTAGGCCATTTGATCATGCCTCTTCCGACGCAGGACCCCAATATGGTCTGGTTTAATAACTGGATTGGACCGATGGACTGCACGAAAGTCAAAGACCTTACAGCCACAGAGATGCTGGTGAGAGATAAGATTCGCGACATCATCGACTTTATGAGACATAACGCTGTTGGCTTCGAAAATGCAGAGCTTTATGATATTGCTCCGCAGCTCGGTGCAAGATGCAGCCGCCGCCTTCAGGGCGAATATGTGATGACGATGTCTGACTTTGCATTCCATCGCGAGTTTGATGATGTCATCGCATGGCACAGCACGATCTGCAGGATCAATGATTCTGCACCGATCGAGATCCCGTACAGAGCAATTCTTCCTCAGGGAGTCCAGAACCTGCTTTGCCCGGGACGTCATATCTCTTCTGACAATGTTGCGATTGACTGGCTGAACCTGATCCCGCAGTGTATTGGAACCGGGCAGGCAGCAGGCGTTGCAGCCGCAGTTGCAGTTACGGATCACAGTACAGTTCATGACGTCAACATTGAACGGGTACAGGATATCCTGGTGGAACAGGATGTTCCGCTACCGAGACGAACAGATGTTGATCCGGAACTTACGGAACTTTGCGAAGAACATAAATACGGACTCTACACGAAGCTTGCAAAACTTGCAGCAGAAGATCCGGAAGAGTTCGCAAAATACCGTCAGCCGTAACTGACATTAACCGGCAAAAGAAGGGAGAAACAAATGAAAGTAATCAGAGCGATCAGCCGGTTTTTCGTCTGGCTGACCATGGTGTTCATAGCAGCATTGATGCTCATGATGGTTGCAGAAGTTGTGCTCCGAACGTTTTTTAACACGTCGATCCTCGGTGCGACCGAGTGGGCAGCATTACTGCTTCTGTTTGACCTCACGGCAATGGGTGCCGCTGTGTTATCCAACCGAATGATCAAGGTCAATATGGTGACCGTCCGTCTTCCGAAAAAAGTGCAGGTCATTTTGGATATCGTCCTGTTGTTCCTGTGCTTTGTAGCGATCGGCTATACCGCATGGAGACAGTTTATGTATTCCATGACGAGTATGCATAACGGAGTCCGTTATTCAACGATCGGACTTCCGCAGTGGCCGTTCATTGCACTCTTTGCATTATCTTATGGCGTTGGTGCGATCACAGCATTAAGCGTTATGATCCGCAAGATCGTGAATGCGGTAAGAGGCAACTGGCTGAGAGAAGCGGAACTGGAAGATATGGATCCGGTCTTTGTATTTGGTAAAAATATTCCGCCGCGGATTCAGAAACTACTGAATGGGGAAAATCCGGGTGAGGCGAAGGATGGCGAGGTGCCACAGACTGCCGAAGGGCCGGATGTTACCGCGGAGATGATAGAAACAGAAAAACAAGAAGACGATGGGAAAGGAGGCACAGAATGAGACCTGAACTAATAGGACTGATTGGTCTGATCGTATTATTGATCTTACTGGCGCTTAAGATGTGGGTCGGTGCCGCGATGCTTGTCGTCAGTATTGTAGGAATCATTATCCTGAAGGGAATGGGCGTTGCAGAGACCGTAGCCGGAAACTCCGCCTTTTCCAATCTGAATTCCTATACCTTTACCGTCATACCAATGTTCACTCTAATGGGTATGATCATAGCCGAATCGACCATGGGACAAGACCTATACGCCGCGGCCTATGCTTTTGTCGGACGCTTCAGGGGCGGTCTGGCAAGCGCGACAGTCGTAGCCTGCGGCGTTCTGGGAGCGATCACTGGATCGACCCATATTGCTACCATGGTCATGGCGAAAGTTGCAGTCCCTGAAATGAAAAAGAATAATTATGATGAGACCTTTGCCTTGGGTTCGGTCGCAGCCGGAGCACCGCTTGCGATTTTGATCCCTCCGAGCATCGGCTTCATCATCTTCGGTATCCTGACAGAAAACTCCATCGGAAAACTGTTCATGTCCGGTTTTGGCGTCGGTATCGTCCAGATCGTTTTATATATTGCGCTGATCTGGTTCCTCTGCCTGATCAATCCAAAACGCGGACCAAAAGGACCGAAGGTTGCATTTAAGATTATGATGAAAACTTTGCTCAAGATCATTCCGATCCTGCTGCTGTTACTTCTGGTACTGGGCGGAATCTATGGCGGATTCTTTACAACAACAGAGGCAGGAGCGATTGGAGCATTTGGTTCCATCATCATTGCATTTGCGTTCCGTCAGATTACGATCAAGAATTTGATGAGAGCATTGAAAGATACAGCCATCATGTGCGGCATGGTATTCTTCCTGGTCGCATCCACCTATATCTTTGTATCTTTCATGAGCCTTTCCCGTGTGCCGATGTTCCTGGCAAACTTTATTGCAGGACTCACCGTTCCAAACTGGGTCATTGCAGCTGCTCTGATCGTACTATACTTCATCCTTGGTATGTTCCTTCCGGATGTACCGATGATCGTACTTACCGTTCCGGTGCTTTATACAGCGCTGATAAGAAGAGGGTTCGATCCGATCTGGCTCGGCGCATTTGTCGTAAAACTGATGGCAGTCGGCGGTATTTCACCACCGGTCGGTATGACCGTCTTTACGCTTGCAGGAACGATACAAAAGCCTGCGGGGCAGATCTTTAAGGGCGTCCTGCCGTTCCTGGCAGTAGACATTATTATCCTGGCTCTGATGATCGCATTTCCGCAGATTGCAACCTTTATCCCGAATATGATGAAGTAGGAGTGGGAAACAGATACGTTCTTTATTAAAATAATAAGATAGAAAAACAATAGGAATAGGAGGAGAACATGAAACGTATAGCAAAAGTATTAAGTTTGTTACTGGCACTGGTGTTTGCAGTTGCAGCACTGGCAGCCTGCGGCGGATCTGATGGTGGCGGCGCGGCTTCTGCAGCAGGAAGCGGCGGGGAAAAACCGACCTATGTGGATACCGGAGAATACACCGGTGATCCGATGGAGATCGTCTTCAGTTTTGCATCCAGTGAATCTTTCTGCTCACTGTATACATCTGTAGAGGAGAGAATCACAGCCAGAACAGGCGGCAAGGTAACCTTTGTGAACTATTTCGGCGGATCTCTTGCAAGCGCAACCGAATCCCTCGATGCCTGCGGCTCCGGCATGTGCGATATGGCAGACATCACCCTTACCAACTTTAAGGACCGTTTCCCATATTCACAGCAGGTCAACGAGTATCCGTTCCTCGGCTACACTAGCCTTGCAATGGCAACGGAAGTTATGAACCAGTTCATTCCGAACAATGAATACTGCATGGCTGAGTTCGAAGCAGCCAATATCCATCCGGTATTCTTCGTTGGTGTCTGGGGAACTTCCCTGGTTATGAGAGAAAATGTTCCTGTAAAAGTTCCTCAGGATCTGGCAGGAAAGAAGATCATGGCAACCAGCGATATTGAGAACAACTTCCTCATGGCTGCAGGTGCAACTCCGGTTGCTCAGCCGCCGACAGAGATGTACTCCAACATGCAGAACGGCGTTATTGACGGCGTTATGATCGGACTTTATGTAACGAACATCTTTGGTGCATTGCAGCTTGCTAAGAGCGTATATATGCTCGAGAACAGCTTCACCACAGGCCTTCGTACCTTTGCAGTAAACAAAGACCTTTGGGACAGCATGACACCGGACCTTCAGGAGATCATTACAGACGAGTTCAATAATGAGACCTTCTGGACCGAAGCTAAGATCTTCTGGGATGAGCAGGATCAGAGTCATTTAGACGACTGTGAAGAGTGGGGCATCCCGGTAACCTGGATCGAAGGCGCAGACATGGATCCGTGGAAAGAAATGGCAAAACCGTTTGGCGATGAAAAACTTCAGGCACTCAAAGATGCAGGCAATGAGCATGTATTCGAAGTCTTTGATCAGTTGAATGAGACCATTGAAAACTACGACGGAAGATTCAAATAAGAAGCTCTAATTATGGCGGGGCACTTTCAAAGTGCCCTGCCTTTTTCATCGAATGTAAGGAGGAGACAGCATGAAAAAAATGATGAGGATCATTAGCGTTGCACTTGCAGCCATCTTACTTCTTGCTTCTTTGACTGCGTGCGGCGGAAGCGGCGGCGGACAGGGCTCTGCGGGCGGAGGCTCAGCTGCCGGGAGCGGTTATGTGGACACCGGGGAATATACAGGCCCTGCAATGGAGCTTGTGTTCAGTTTTTCCTCAGCGGAAAGTTCCATGGCAGTCTACACTCAGGCACTTGAAAATATTACGAAACGTACCGGAGGAAAAGTAACCTTCGTTAATTATTATGGCGGATCTCTTGTAAATGCGACCGGTTCACTGGATGCGTTAAGCAGCGGCATGTGTGATCTGGCAGAGGTCAGCCTTGCAAACTTTAAGGATCGGTTCCCATATACGGAGCAGGTCATCGGATACCCGTTCCTGGGCTTTACACAGTTTGCAATGACAGCAGATGTCCTGCGTGATTTCATTCCGAACAATGAGACCTGTATGGCAGAATTTGAGGCGCAGAACATAAAGCCATTCTTCTTTATGGGTACCTGGGGAACATCCATTGTTTTAAGAGAAGATAAAGATATCCTGGTTCCGGAAGATCTTGCGGGAATGAAGGTCCTGGCGACGAGTAATGTGGAAAATAAATTCATTCAGGCATGTGGAGCAACCCCGGTTGATCAGCCTCTGACGGAGGCCTATTCCTGTATGCAGAGCGGAGTTGTAGATGCGATCATGGCAGGTTTATATCTGACCAATATTTTCGGTGCACTTCAGCTCTCCAAACATGCATATATGCTGGAGAGAAGTTTTGCGACTGGCTGTTCCACCTTCTCAATCAACCTGGATGTATGGAATTCTTTTAATGATGAATTAAAGACCATCTTCATGGAAGAGTGGACCAATGACGACTTCTTTGCATCCTGCGCAGAAAGCTGGGCGGTAAAAGATCAGAAGCACTTAGATGACTGTGAAGAGTGGGGAATCCCGGTTACGTATATCACCGGAGATCAGATGACCCCATGGATCGAAAAAGCACAGCCGTTAGGCGATGAGTCCCTTCAGCAGCTTTATGATGAAGGCTACACAGAAGTGTTTAATGTTTTGGAAGACCTGAACAAGGCGATTGAAGCCTATGACGGGAATTACAAATAAAGACAAACAAACAAGGAGATAAAACATGAGTGTTACAGATAGATTACTGGATTTTGCTGAAAAATACGGAACGTATGAAAACATTCCGGAAGAAGTCATCCACGAAGTAAAAATGACGTTGCTGGATGGCATTGGAAATGCGCTGGCGGGTATCGCATCAGATAAAGGAAAGATCGGTGTTGCCATGGCGCATGAGCTTGGCGGCAGAGAAGAGTCAACTCTGATCGGTGTTGGCGGAAAGGTTTCCGCAGCGGCAGCAGCTTTTGCGAATGCAGAGCTGTTAAACGGACTGGATGGAGACCCGATCCCGCATATTCCACCGACGGTTCTTCCAAGTATTCTGGCAGTGGGAGAGAAAGAAAAGATCAGCGGAAAAGAACTCCTGGCGGCACTTACTGTCGGACAGGAGATTGCTCTTCGCCTTGTCAGCATATTCGGTATGCAGATGATCATTTCATACATGAAATATAACAAGACACCAGATATTTTCAGTAACAGCAATGAGAGTATTATTGGTGCGGCAGTTGGAAATGCAGTTGCGATGGGACTTAGCAGAGCTCAGATCAACCAGGCACTTGCAATCGCTGCTTACTATTGCACCCTTCCGGTTGCGCATGACTGGGAAAGCTCTATGCCAAAGTCCATGATCAAATATGCGCCGGTTTCATGGCTTGCTCAGGGCGGAGTGGAAGCTGCAATGCTTGCAAAGCTCGGCTATGAGAGCAACCCGACGACATTGGATAATGAATTCGGCTTCCCGGTATATAACAACAATTCCAAGGAAATCTGGAATGAAGAACAGGTGGCAGGAGGACTTGGAGAGAGATGGAATATCCTCGGCTATATCTATAAGCCGTATCCGTGCTGCTCCTTCATCCATCCAATTTTAGACTGCTTCAATGCTCTGATCGCAGAAGAGAACCTGACACGCTTCGAGATCGAAGACATCCAGTGCTTCACGGCACCGTTTAATGCACATCCGGATCAGTATGCGGTGGAGAACCAGATCGATGTGCAGTTCAGTGCGCCGTATTGTTTTGCACTGGTGATCAACGGCTATGGAAACGGTCCGGAATGGCAGTCCAAGAAAGCGCTGAAAGATCCGGCTGTTCGTGAGTTCATGCAGAAAGTGCATATGAACATTGCACCGGAGTATGCAGAGAATCGGAAGAAAGATCCGAAGAGCTGGTATGGAAGGATCGAAGTGAAGGCAAGAGGACAGGTCTTCAAGAAAGAGACGATGTATCCGAAGGGTGCAAAAGTCGAGGGCTATGCGTTCACAGATGAAGAAATGATCCAGCGTTTCAAAGATATGGGCGCAACGATTCTGACAGACGACAAACTGGACAAAGCAGCCGATCTCATCATGCATTTAGAAGAGCTCGAAAACCTGGATGAATTATTTGATGCGATCAGTTTATAGAAGGTGACGATATGAATGAAAAATATGTAAGCCCGAAAGGGATCGATCTGTTTTGCGAGAGCATCGTTAACACGAAATATGAGGACCTTAGTGAAGAAAATATCCGCATCTTTAAGGACCGTTTGTTAGATATGGTCGGATGTATTTTCGGCGGTGCGATCGTAGAGGAAAATGATTTTCTGGAAGCCCGCTATAAAGACTGGGGAGGAAAGCCGGAGGCTGCCGTGTTTGCGTCGGACGGTTTAAGACTTCCTCTTCCAAATGCTGCCATGCTCAATGCGATCAAGGCGAGATCCAATGATTACGGAAACATGTTGTTCCGGGTCATGGGAGATGCGATGCCATCTCATATGGGAGAAACGGTGATCCCGATGAGCTTAACGCTTGCGGACCACTTTGGCGTATCTGGAAAAGATCTGATCGTAAATGATGTAGCCGGGGAAAACATTGCCGGAAGACTGCTTTATTCCCTTCCGGTCAGATGGCCGGTCGATATGCTTTTAGTATCTTCTGCGGCAGCAGCTGTTGCTGGAAGATATTATCATCTGGATGCAACGCAGATGAAAGCAGCCTTAAGCTTTGCCGCAACAAACGCCACAGACCCGGCGAACTCCTACTTCGATTATTCGCAGGAAGTCTATCTGCATAACGGTGTCAGTGCACGTGCCGGTATTATGTGTGCAGAGTATGCAAAAGGCGGATGGAAAGGCTTAGAGGATCCTTATTACGGAAACGGCGGCCTGATCGCACAGCGAGTGGCAGACGGAAACTATCCGGAACTTTATGAGAAGATCTTCGAGGATTTGGGACAGGTTTATTATACCGAGTGTGCCTTTAAGATCAGTCCGGGAGGCATCCCTATGACGGCAGCAGCGTTTGCAGGAAGAGCCGTTCATCAGATGCTTCTTGATAAATACGGAACGATCGATGCGGCATCGATCAAAGCAGTCCATTTCTATGGAGCAAAGAATATTTACCATGGCTATTATTCCAATCCGTTTACACTTCGTAACCATTTGAATGCACTCTTTGCATATCGCTTTGCAGTAACCTGCAGCGCAATTTATGGAAATGTTTCGGTAGCAACCGTACAGACCTCTGCGATTCAAGCAGATACAGAGCTTGTCCGTCTTGCAGAAGAAGCAACGATGGATATTTACGAGCCGGAAGGAGGAATCCCTGCGGTCAAAGTTGTTCTGGAGATGAAAGACGGTTCGACGATCGAGGCAGAGCAGAACTTCATGGTCATGGAACGTTATCCGGAGAAGGAAGAACTGATTGCAAAGTTTATGGATCAGTTCAATGCGTATGGAAAACTCCCTGCAGCCAATGCAAAAAAGATCATTGAGCTTGCAGGAAGGATCGAAGAAGTGGCAGATATGAGGGAGTTCACGGAATTATTGCACAATTGATGTTCCGATGTGTTGAATGCTGTTTGGCAAGTTGACGAATCCTCAAAACGGTATTGACAATTCGTTCAAAAAGAATGATAATACGCCCAAGAAAAGGCAATGGTGTCTTAGAGATGAAAGTCTCACCGGCTCCGTTGCCTTTTGTGGTTAGAGACACCAAATGGAACGGTGAGAGGACAGGAAGGAAGATTATGGAAAAAATAACCGAGATTTTTGCCAGTAATGTATTTGATGATCTGACGATGAAAGCAAGCCTTTCTTCGGATACGTACATCAAACTGAAGAAGACCATCGATGAAGGTGCTCCGCTGGATCTATCCGTGGCGAATGTTGTTGCTGAAGCTATGAAAGATTGGGCGATCGAAAAAGGAGCGACCCACTTCACGCACTGGTTCCAGCCGCTGACGGGCGTTACAGCAGAAAAACATGACAGCTTTATTTCCCCATCTTCTGATGGCAGAGTGGTCATGGAATTTTCCGGAAAAGAGCTCATCAAAGGTGAGCCGGACGCTTCCTCATTCCCTTCCGGCGGAATCCGCGCCACGTTTGAGGCAAGGGGTTATACCGCATGGGATCCGACCTCTTATGCGTTTGTAAAAGGAAAGACGCTCTACATTCCGACCGCCTTCTGCTCCTACAATGGAGAGGCACTGGATAAAAAGACACCGCTCCTTCGTTCCATGGAAGCTCTGAACAGAGAGGCGCTCCGCATCTTAAGACTTTTCGGCAATGAAGATGCCAAATATGTCCGCACCTCCGTCGGAGCAGAGCAGGAATACTTTCTGATCGACAGAGAACTTTACGGAAAAAGAAAAGACCTGGTGTTTACCGGAAGGACGCTTTTTGGAGCTATGCCGCCGAAGGGCCAGGAGATGGATGACCATTATTTCGGAGCATTAAATCCGCGTGTTGCAGCTTATATGGAAGACCTCGACAGAGAGCTTTGGAAACTGGGAATCACAGCAAAGACAAAGCACAACGAGGTGGCACCGGCACAGCACGAGCTCGCACCGATTTATACCTCGACCAATATCGCAACGGATCACAACCAGCTGATGATGGATGTGATGCAGAAGGTTGCTGAAAAGCATAATCTGGTCTGCCTGCTTCATGAAAAACCGTTTGACGGCGTAAATGGAAGCGGTAAGCACAACAACTGGTCCATCAGCACAGATACCGGGATCAACCTTTTATCTCCGGGAGATACTCCGTATGAAAATGCACAGTTTTTGATCTTCCTCTGCGCAGTCATCAAGGCAGTGGATGATTATCAGGACCTCCTTCGTATCGCAGTCGCAACGGCCGGAAATGACAATCGTCTTGGAGCAAACGAGGCTCCGCCTGCAGTCGTCTCCATGTTCTTAGGAGATGAGCTGACAGCTGTTATGGATGCGATCATCGAAGAGACGGATTATAAGGCAGCAGAAAAGCAGATCATGAAACTCGGAGTTGATGTTCTTCCGAAATTCGTAAAAGATAATACGGACAGAAACAGAACGTCACCGTTCGCTTTTACCGGAAATAAATTCGAGTTCCGTATGGTTGGTTCAGCAGACAGCATTGCATGCACTAATATCATGCTGAACTCCGCAGTTGCAGAATCCTTAAGGATCTATGCAGACCGCTTGGAAAAAGCAGAGAACTTTGAGGATGCCGTGCATAAACTGATTCAGAAGACCTTTGCGGATCACAGACGCATCATCTTTAACGGAAACGGATATGATGACGAGTGGATCAAAGAAGCAGAGGCAAGAGGCCTTTGCAACTATAGGACCACACCGGATGCACTTCCGCATCTTCTTGATGAAAAGAACGTCAAGATGCTCACGGAGCAGAAGGTTTATGTAAAGGTCGAGCTGGAATCCCGCTGCGCGATCCTACTGGAAAACTACCGAAAGACGCTTATGATCGAGGCGCGGACCATGACAGATATGGTCGATAAGCAGATCCTTCCGGCGGTGGAAGGCTATCTTGGAGAGCTTGCAGGAACGGTAAATGCAAAACGGAAGTTCAATCCGGATCTTGCCTGCAAATATGAAAGCCGCCTGATTGAAAAACTTTCTGCTATCGCAGATGAGATTGACCGATTGAATCTGGAACTGGAAGATTTGACTGAAGCGGCGGGCGCAATTGCAGAAGATCAGGAAGCATGCTACTTCATCCGTGACAATATCCTTCCGAAGATGAAGGAACTCAGAACTGTCTGCGATGAGGCAGAGACCATGACAGCAGAGAAGTACTGGCCGATTCCAAACTATGGCTATCTCCTGTTCCTGGTATAGAGAATGAACCTTGAAAGATGAGGGGTTAACAGTTATGATATTAGGGATAATCCGTATAAATGGATTATCCCTAAGTTATTGAATGACCGAGTTACGAAAGGAAAGACGCATGTACGAAAAATATGAATCTCCGTTATCTCAAAGATATGCATCTGAATATATGTTAAAGCTCTTCTCTCACGAGACCAGGATCAAAACCTGGAGAGTGCTTTGGATCGAACTGGCTCAGGCTGAGCATGATTTAGGACTTCCGATCACACAGGAACAGGTCGATGAGCTGAAAGCTCACAAAGATGAGATCGATTACGAATGTGCTGCACAGCGCGAAAAAGAAGTGCGTCATGATGTGATGGCACATGTCTATACTTATGGAAAAGTCGCACCTTCTGCAGCTGGCATTATTCACCTTGGCGCAACGAGCTGCTACGTTACCGATAACGCGGATCTGATCCTTTACAGAGAAGCGCTTTGCGATATTCGTGAAAAACTGCGAACGGCAATCCGCTCAGCAGCAGAGTTTGCTGACAAATATAAAGCTGTTCCGACTTTAGGCTATACGCATTATCAGCCGGCACAGCTGGTGACCGTCGGGAAACGGGCATCTCTTTGGATCCGCGACATGGTAAGTGATTTAGAAGATATCGATCATGTTATTGAAACGATCAAGTTCTTAGGATGCAGAGGAACCACAGGAACTGAAGCCAGCTTTATGGAGCTCTTCGAGGGCGATACGAAAAAGATCGATGAGATGAATAAAAAGATCGCCTCTGCGTTTGATTTCGATGAGATCTACGAAGTCAACGGACAGACCTATCCAAGAAAAGAAGACAGCCGCATCATCAACGTCTTAAGTCTTTTTGCTCAGACCGCATCGAAGATTGCGACCGATATCCGGCTCCTTCAGCATGACGGCCAGATCGAAGAGCCGTTTGAAGAAAGCCAGATCGGATCTTCTGCAATGGCATATAAGAGAAACCCGATGAGAAGCGAGCGCATCTGTTCCTTAAGCCGTTATCTGATCGCAGATGCATTGAATGCCCATATGACGGCGCAGACCCAGTGGCTGGAAAGAACGCTGGACGATTCCGCGAACAAGAGAATCTCCATGCCGGAAGCTTTCCTTTGCGCAGATGCGATTTTGAAACTCTTAAACAACGTTCTTAAAGGACTGCGTGTGAATGAGAAAGTGATCGAGAAAGCAGTGAATGAATTTCTTCCGTTTAATGCGACGGAGAATATCATGATGGAAGCTGTAAAGCGTGGCGGCGACCGCCAGCAGCTGCACGAGATCATCCGCACCTGTTCGATGGATGCCGTTGCTAAGAAAAAGAACGGAGAAGAGTACGACCTCTTAAAAGACCTTGCATCCCATCCGGAGTTCAAGATGACCGAGGAAGAGATCCGTGCGGTATTAAATCCTTCCCAGTTTATTGGAAGATGCCCGGAGCAGGTAGAGCGTTATCTTGAAAAGATCAAACCGTACACACTTGGCGAAGGCGTTGAGTCAGAAGATATTAATGTGTAACAGTTTATGGCAATATAGTTGCTTGCAAAAAAGGGGCGCTGCGTAATACCTTTATCGCAACAGCCCCGCTTTTTAAAAACAGGATGTGATTAAAGAAAGTGTTAGAGAAATATGGAAAAAATCTTAGTGTTGGATTTTGGCGGACAGTATAACCAACTGATCGCAAGAAGAGTCAGGGAAGAGCATGTATATGCGGAGATCCGTTCTTACCACAATACAAGTTTAGAAGAAATCGCCAAAGAAGGCTATAAAGGGATCATTTTTACAGGTGGACCGAATAGTGTCTACGATGAGTCCTCCCCGCATTTTGATCCAGAAATCTTAAAACTTGGGATTCCGGTTTTAGGTATCTGCTATGGGTC
The DNA here is from genome assembly GCA_045546255.1 of Lachnospiraceae bacterium. GTDB lineage: Bacteria > Bacillota > Clostridia > Lachnospirales > Lachnospiraceae > RGIG5612. The sequence goes on from JAZQCK010000077.1 coordinate 26,758, forward strand.
TCAGCTGATCGCATATATGGCGGGCGGAACGGTCGCCACAGCTCCGGTCAGTGAGTACGGCCATACGTCAACGAATATTAATAAAACCTCAAAACTCTTCCACGGGGTCGAAGCAGAAACTGTCACCTGGATGAGCCATACGGACTATATTGCTAAGCTTCCGGAAGGTTATCGCGTGATTGCAACGACGAAAGACTGTCCGGCAGCGGCAATGGAAAACGAAGCGGAGAAGATTTATGCCGTGCAGTTCCATCCGGAAGTGGCACATACGCCGGAAGGCAGCAAGATGTTTGCAAACTTTGTCTATGAGATCTGTGGCTGCGAAGGTGATTGGAGAATGGATTCCTTTGTGGAAGATTCCATCCAATCCATCCGCGAAAAAGTCGGAGATGGAAAAGTTCTTTGTGCCTTATCCGGCGGAGTCGACTCTTCAGTTGCAGCAGTGCTGATGAGCAAAGCCGTTGGCAAGCAGCTCACCTGCGTGTTTGTGGATCACGGCCTCTTAAGAAAAAATGAAGGGGATGAAGTGGAAGCAATCTTTGGCCCCGACGGGCAGTATGACCTCAACTTTATCCGTATCAATGCACAGCAGAGATATTATGAAAAACTAAAAGGCGTAACAGAGCCGGAACAGAAGAGAAAGATCATCGGCGAAGAATTTATCCGCGTCTTTGAAGAAGCCGCAAAAGAAATCGGCGAAGTGGATTTCCTTGTACAGGGAACGATCTATCCGGATGTCATTGAATCCGGACTCGGCGCATCCGCAGTGATCAAATCCCATCATAATGTCGGAGGACTTCCGGATGTGATCCAGTTTAAGGAGATTATCGAACCTCTTAGGCAGCTCTTTAAAGATGAAGTCCGTAAAGTCGGGTTAGAGCTTGGAATCCCGGATTATCTGGTCTTCCGCCAGCCATTCCCGGGACCGGGACTCGGTGTCCGTATCGTCGGTGAGATCACAGAAGATAAAGTCCGCATCGTCCAGGATGCAGATGCGATATTCCGCGAGGAAGTGGCCCTTGCCTGCGTTGACAAAGAATTAGGCCAGTACTTTGCCGGACTCACCAATATGCGCTCTGTGGGCGTTATGGGAGACTTCAGGACCTATGATTATGCTGTCGCACTCCGCGCTGTCTTAACCAGCGACTTCATGACGGCGGAAAGTGCACAGATCCCGTACGAAGTGCTCTTTAAAGTTACGAGCCGCATCATAAACGAAGTAAAGGGCGTCAACCGCGTACTTTATGACCTTACGAGTAAACCACCAGGAACGATCGAGTTCGAGTAGATCTTAGATGAAAAGCCGGATTGACAACTTTTCTTGTTTCAGGCTTCGCGAGGCCAGTAGGTAACAAGAAAAATAAAAAATGATGCTTAAAAACATGCAAAAAAGTCTGATTTTTCAGCCTTTTTGCATGTTTTCTTGTTTCATGCGCTGCACAGCCAATAAGATACAAGAAAAGTCGGAAGCTTTCTTGTTCCTATCTGGGCTTGGAAACCATTCAACAAGAAAATAAAGAAAACTAATTGATTAATATACGCATACAGTATAAGTTTATAAACGAGAGGGGCATATTGTCACCGTCATCCACGGCTGTGGTCACAAAGCAGACATAAGCTGGATTTATAGTAATCATATGAACAACATGAAAGCTCTTTTGGAGCGCAGTAAAGCAGCAACTGCATATATGGTCAGTGAGATCACCCATATCTGCCGGAACATGAAGAAGCGGGCACCGGGAAGTGAGGGCGAACGCGAAGCGGCAGCGTATATGGCCAAGACGCTTCAAAGTGAATGCGGATTGCCTCAGGTTGTCACAGAATCGTTCAGCGAACATCCGGGCGCGTTCTATGGATATCTTTATTTTTCCTGCGTGCTGGATGTGCTTTGCTGCGCCTTGTTCTTTGTGGGGCCATGGTTCAGCATTGCAGCAGGCGTCCTTTCCATCCTGCTTTTCCTTTTCCAGTTTGTTTTGTATTTTGAGGTCATCGACCGCTTCTTTCCAAAGAAGACCAGCGTGAATGTCACGGCAATCCGTCCATGTAGCGGAGAGGTAAAGCGGCGAGTCTTTATCAACGGCCATATTGATGCAGCCTGGGAATGGCCGCTCAACTATTACTTTAACGGAGTGGTATTTGAAGCGCATGGCGTTGTGGCGGTGCTTGGTGTGCTGTATTACATTGCCCTTTCCATTTGTTCCTTGGCGGGTGCGGGAAAGTGGACGATGACAGCTGCCCTTATCGGCCTCATCTTTGTTCCGGCATGGATTGGCCTCTGCTTCCTTAGAAACAAAAAGATTGTGGTCGACGGGGCGAATGATAATCTCACCGGATGCTACCTGGGGATTTCGATATTAAAAGAGATGGAAAAACAGGAGATCACTCTTGAAAACACGGAGATCGGCGTGATTCTGACAGGTTCTGAAGAAAGCGGACTCCGGGGCGCAAAGGCATGGTGCAAAGCCCATAAAGACGACTATTCAGATGTTCCGACTTATATTTATGTGTTTGATACGATTCACGACCCTGAGTTTTTGATGGTCAATAAAAAAGATTTGAACGGGACGCTGAAAGCGGATGCAGCTCTTGCAGAGTTGTTCTTAAAAGCTGCGAATGAAGCGGGTATTCCGTGTAAAAGCGGTTGGGTGCCCCCAATGGGCGGATCTACAGACAGCGCCGCCTTCACAAAAGGCGGGTTCCGCTCTGTTGCTGTCACCGGACTTAATCATAAACTTGAGGATTATTATCACACCCGAAAAGACAGTTTTGATAACCTGAATGAAAAGGGAATCGAGAACTGTTATCAGGCATTAATCAATACGATTTGCTTGATTGATGACGGTTGCGTGGAACCTTTATAAATCGATCAGCCTTTGGGCAATTGCCTGGAGGCTTTTTTTGTCGGCTTTGCAAAAAGCCCGGTCGTAAGTTAGAAGACCGTTGGTCTCATCTTCCACATCAGAAACCTGAGTATAAATGGCACCTGAAAGGCCTGCCTTTGCAGCAGGGATGATCTCTTCCCGATAGAGTTTCAATAAGGCTTTCATAAAAGCAGCATGCTCTTTATAGAAGCGATAGCCGTATGTCTTTCCAAGATTAAAGGAGTGGTCTTTTAATTTAAAAGAATAACCGCCGAACTCGGAAAGCAGGATTGGTTTATCGGAAAGCGGCAGCTTAAACTTTTTGAAATAAACATGCAGGCTTTCCACATCACTCTTTTCCGGGTGGAACCATCCTGACGCCGTGTCAATGAAACGGGAGGGATCCAGTTCTTTTAGCTTTTCATATGCCTTGCTGCTTTCGAACTGTCCCCAGCCTTCGTTGAAGATCGTCCAAAGACATATGGAAGGGTAGTTCCTAAGGTGCTTCACCATGCGTTCCAGAGACAGCAGAAACATTTCACGGACATGAGGCTCTTTTTCCATTTTTGTATCATCCAGCATTTTGGTTCCAATCGTAGGAAGCAGAGTGTCTTTGAAGAAGGAATAGGAGCCATTATTGATCATGTCCTGAAATACAACCATTCCAAGACGGTCACATTCATAATAGAAAAAGGCGGGCTCCCGTTTGATGTGTTTTCTGAGCGTATTAAAGCCAAACTCTTTCATCGCGTGAATATCTTCCGTGAAGCAGGAAGGTTCCGGCGGAGTGCAGATCCCGTCTGGCCAATAACCCTGATCTAAAAGCCCGTGGAAAAAGTAGGGTTTTTCGTTCAGGCAGAGTCGCTTTCCTTTTTCTGTTTCTTCGACGGACAGCGTTCGAAGGGCAAAGTAGGATTGAACTTTATCTTTGCCTGCCCGGATTTCAAAGTGATAAAGCTTTGGATTTTCCGGAGTCCAGCAGACAGGCTCCTTAGGAGAAAGGGCGATCATCCCTTCTGTAAAGGGAAATTCGTTTTCTTCAAAGAGAACGGTTCCTCCTGTTGGTCCTTCGATTTGGATCACAGCCTCTGTTAAACTTGTCTCAATAAGAATAGTGCGAATACGCTCTTTCGGAACAACTTCCAGCCAAACACTTTGCCAGATTCCGGAAAACGGAGTATACCACATGCCTCCGCGTTTTAGAGTCTGCTTGCCGTAGGGGAATTCTTTCTTATTCAGGTCATCTGTGACACAGATAGAGATAGCGTTTTTTTCTTTCAAAAATGCTGTAATATCGATCCCGTCATATCCTTCGAAAGTCCTGATATGGGTGACAAATTGATCGTTGATATAAATATCTGCTTCCTGATCGACAGCATCTACGTGGAGAAGCACGCAATCATTTTCATCAAAAGAAAATGGCGGAAGTTCTCTTGAATACCAGAGGGGCGTTCCTTCCGGAAAATGCTTTTGAATTCCTGAAAGCCGTGACTCAACAGGATAAGGAACCAGGATACGGCTTGTAAACATTTCAGGCTCATGCGCTGTAAACTCCCAAACGCCATTGAGGTTGATAAAACTTTCCCTTTTAAACTGCGGGCGTGGATAAACGTCCCATGGAGTTTCAGGGATACTATCGTGCCCGTATGTAGTTAGTTCGCAAAACTGTTTGTTCAATCTTACTCCTGTCTTTTGTTTTTTGCGTGCAAAACATCACGGCCTTGTAATATCTTAGGCACGCTTTTTCACTTCTGCCTTCTTTAACATGCGGAAAATGATGAGCAGTACAGGAACAATGCAGACAGCTGCGATCAGCGCCGCAAGAAATATATTGGTGTTCGGTATAAATGATGTTGTGCCATCAGAATTTACGATCTGTTCCGCATTTTTCAAAACAGCTGCCCCAATTGCGGGACCGATGATACCCGGGATCAAGACCTGTCCAACAATGCGAAGACCCTGGAACATGCCGGCTCTGTTTTCCGGCGTGTGATCACGGATCATTGCACCAAAGACTGCCATGCCTGCAAGATAACCGCTCATCATAAAGAGGGATCCGATAAAGACCAGGGCTGTGCTTTGGAAGAAGAGCAGTAAGAGATAGCCGATCGCGAGCATGATCAAAGCAGGGATCACGGCTATCTTAAAATGTACCTTGTCATAAAACTTCCCATAGAAGAAGGTTACAACAGCTGCCACAATAATGGCAGGCGCCATGACCATAACATAGTTTTCCATGCCGAGTGAGACCTCATAGTAGAGGATCAGATAAGGCATGAAAATCTGAATGGAAATATTAAAGAGTGCAAATGCGGCAAGTGAAGCATAGAGCACGGGATTTTTCTTCATGACAAAAGGGCGGAAGCCGTAAACAATATTTGCCCAATATTTGCCGTTTGCAGATTTATCGATTACCGGTTCTTTTACAATAAAGATTCCGAGGATACCAATTATGGAAACGGCAATTCCAATGATCAAAAAGATCGTTGTCCAGCTCTCCGGAAGATCAAGATCAAATCCCATGAAGCCACCGAAAACAACCAGGATCGCAACAAGCGGCATCATGGCGTTGATGCCTTCTGCACCGCCGCGGTTTGTAGAATCGGTTGAATCTGTAAGCCATGCATTAAAGCAGGCATCATTTGCAGTAGAACCGAAAAAGGTCATTACGCAGTCCATGATAATAACAAGCGTAACACCGATCGAGGCAGCAGATGTTGTGACGGCAAATATAGAGCTGATCACATCAGAGCGGATAAAAGCAAAGGCCAGGATCGTGATACCCCAGATGATATAGCCGCCACAGATAAAGATCTTTCGTTTTCCTAGTTTATCAGAGAGGGCTCCAATGAAGATCGTGGTCAGCGTTGCCACGACCGCACTTGCAGCCACCATAAAAGAGATGTCGCTAGCAGATGCCCGGAACATCTTATAGATGAAGACGTTAAAATACATGTTTTCGACAACCCAGGCAACCTGGCCGATCAGGCTGAAGATCACAAGTGTCGTCCAGAATTTCGCAGATAATTTTGTCTTTTTCATATGCCGCTCCATTCATGTGTATTTACAGTTTTTTTCATTATACTACGTTTTGATTTTATTGACCTTTTTTTCTTGGCGTTGTAAAATTGCTTTCAGCAAGGCAAAGGGGTCTTAGACAGGGATGTTGTCGAAGACCTTATTTTTATTTAGGAGAATTCTTATGTGCGGGATCGCAGGATATATCAGTAATAAAGGAATCGATCAGCAAGTCCTTAAAAACATGACGGACCGGATTGCCCACAGGGGCCCGGACGGAGAGGGCTTTTACGCGGACGAACTTTGCGGTTTAGGGCACAGGCGCCTTGCGATCATCGACCTTAATACAGGCGACCAGCCAATCTACAATGAGAAAAAAGATATCATCGTCGTGTTTAACGGCGAGATCTATAATTTCCAGACCTTAAGAGAAGAATTAAAAGCGGCAGGACATACATTTGAAACGCAGACAGATACAGAAGTTTTAGTGCACGGTTATGAAGAGTGGGGCACAGAGCTTACGAAAAAACTTCGTGGTATGTATGGTTTTGCCATCTGGGATAAACCTGCGCAGCAGCTTTATTTAGCACGCGATAAATGGGGAATCAAGCCGCTTTATTATTACCGGACACCGACAGGGCTTTTGTTTGCATCTGAGATCAAAGCCTTTCTTGATCATCCGGAGTTTGATAAAAAGTTTAATGAGACGATCTTAGCGTCCTATCTCTGCTTCAACTCCACGCCAACGGAAGAGACCTTCTTTCAAGGCGTATTCCGCTTAGAACCGGGGCATCAGATGATATGGAAAAACGGCAACTTTGAGATCCAAAAATTCTTTGAATTAGAGCTTGAAGAAGGGGATACATATCAGGCGGATGAAACTGCAGAAAAAATCGGCAAGGCAATGGAAAACTCCGTTAAGGCCCATGGCTTTGCAGATGTTGAGGTCGGTGGATTTTTATCCAGCGGTATTGACTCTTCCTACCTGGTTTCCCTTGCAAAACCTCAAAAGACCTTTACGGTTGGTTATGCAGATCCGAGATATGATGAGATTTCCTATGCAAAAGATCTTTCGGAAAAACTCGGGATCGAAAACTATTCCAGGCAGATTACGAGAGAAGACTATATCAAAGCCTTTCCCAATATCCAGTATCACATGGATGAACCCCTGGCGGATCCGGCGGCAATTGCTCTTTATTTTGTTGCAGAAAAGGCATCTGAATATGTAAAGGTCGTAACGAGCGGAGAAGGAGCGGATGAACTATTTGGAGGCTATCTTTCCTATCGCGAAGAAATTGACCAGAGCTGGTACATGAAGATACCTTATCCGATCCGAAGAGCGGCATCTGCTCTTGCCGGACTTCTGCCGGAGTTTCCGGGAAGAAACTTTGTATACCGGAGAGGATTAAAACTGGAGGATAATTATATTGGCCTTGGAAGGGTCTTCAGCGATAAAGAAGCGCTTTCTGTGGTTAATAACAAGCAGCAACTTCATACACGTGAAATTACAGCGCCGTTTTTTGCTGCTCAGAAAAATTCGCCGTCCATGGTAAAACGCCAGATCATTGATTATTATTTCTGGCTGGTAAAAGACTTCCTGCATGCAGTTGATAGAAACACGATGATGTTTGGCTTAGAAGCAAGAACTCCGTTTTTGGATGATGAAGTTTATAAGGTTGCAAGGAGCCTTCCAAAAGCAGCAAAGATCAATGCAGAAACAACAAAGCCTGCGCTTCGTCTTGCAGCATCTAAGGTGATCCCAAATGAAGCCTATAAAAAGAAAAAACTTGGCTTTCCGGTTCCTCTAAGAGCATGGATGAAAGAAGAAGGGCTCTTTAAAGAGATTCAGAATAAATTTAATAGTGACTCTGCAAAGCAGTTTTTTGATGTTTCAAAGATAAACAAACTGCTTGCCACTTTTAAAAGCGGCAAGCAGGATTGTTACAAAAAAGTATGGACGATCTATACCTTCTTAGTCTGGTATGATCAGTTCTTTTAATGCACGAAATCTTTCTCTTTTTCACTCTCGCTTTCTTTTTCAGCGGCATGGTTTACCGCGTCAATCACGGTCATATCATCTTCGACCACAACCGTGTTGTCCGGCGCATCAATGATCAGAGGGGTTCCCTCTTGCATAGGGGTACTGTCCACAAACTCTTCACTGACAGAAGCTTCGTTCACGGGTGGTCTGTCAAAGTCTTCGTCTAATAAGCCGTCCCGCTTGATCGCGATCGCCATCGCTTCGATATCAACGGTCATATCCAGCTTATCATCTTCAAACAGACTCTGATACTGTTTGCCGGAGGCTTTTCGGAAATCGATTAGGAAGTTCTTGACTTTTTCCGTGTTGTCGTTTGTTACGACGCCATTTGCTTCGAGCCGCTGATATTTGGTCAGGACCTCCGCAAGAGTCGGAATGTAATAATTCAGGAACTGACGGCTGTTTTTGATCTTCTCCGGTTTTTCTCTTAAAGCCTGAAGCAGTTTATCCAAGGAAGCGCAGACATCACGCCCGGATTGAGAAATATCCATATTGTGGATACGGGACAGGATCTTGCGCACTGTAAGCAGGTCGGAACGTCCTTTGTTGATGACCGCTGCCTGTTCCGGCGGAAGATTCGTCGTGTTCGTTTGGGTCTGAACAGCCGGATCCGGTTCCGGAGCCGGCTCTTTCTTCTTCAAGGATTTAGTTGCTTTATTTGCCAGAAAGATGATAAGGATCAAAATGATGACAAGGATCGCAACTGCGATTCCTGCAACCCATGCAAAGGCAGAGAAAACAGACGGTACAAATCGCCTGATCAGTGCCAGCGCGGCGATGCCGACTGCGACAACTGCCAATCCTCCAAAACAGCCTAAGCGTCTTCCTCTCATAGTGTCTTACTCCGAATCAATATTACTGAATGCTGTCGTCTGTGGACTTCAGCTCCGCATTTCTGATATCCAGAAGTTTCTGCTTCAGCTGAGCTTCCACCTGTCCAAGCTGGTCTTCCGCAACGCGGCGTTTGATACGTCCTTCTTCCTGGATTTTAATGACTTCATCCAGGGATGCGATCAGCTCTTCGTTAGCATGCGTTACCGTTTCGATATCAATAATGCCGCGCTCGCTCTCTTCTGCGATCTCAACGGATCCCTGATGCAGTTTTTCTGCATTCTTCTGGATCAGCTCATTGGTGAGATCGTTGACTTCCTTCTGGGCCTTCATCGCCTCTTCGGAATGGATCATGCCCATGGCAAGGACCATCTGGTTTTTCCAGAGCGGAATGGTGTTACTTAAGGTCGACTGGATCTTTTCCACCATCAGCGTGTCGCTGTTCTGGATCAGACGGATCTGTGGAGCCATCTGCATGCTGATCGTACGGGTGAGCTCTAAGTCGTAGAGTTTCTTGTCAAAGCGGTCGCAGAGAGCAGCATAGTCATTTGCAGCCTGTGCATCTTCTGTGAGACCGGATTCTTTTGCTTTATTCTGAAGTTCTACCAGAGTCGTCTTCTGTGCTTTCTCTAAAGCTTTCTTTCCGGCAAGGATGTACATGGTCAGCTCCTTGAAATAAACAAGGTTGGAATCGTACATCTTATCCATCATGACGATATCGGTGGTCAGCTGATTCTGGTGATCCATCAGAACACCGGAGATCTTATCCACGTTTTTATCTGCGGAATCATAGCGGGCCTTAAGCTGTGCGAGTTTACTTCCTTTTTTCTTGAACCAGCCTGCGATTCCTTTCTTTTCTTCTTCACCGACACTGAAGCCTTTGAGCTCAGCAACTAAAGAAGCAATTGCATTTCCAACTTCCCCTAAGTCTTTGGTTCTTACGCCTTCTAAAGCACTGTCAGAGAAGTCTGCAATTTTCTTCTGGCTGGCTGCGCCGTACTGAAGAACAATATTGGTATTGGAAAGGTCGATCTGTTCTGCAAAATCGTCGACCATTTTTTGCTCTTCTTCGGTAAGATTGACATCGTCCATGTAGCGTGCAGTTCCTTCCGTCGTCAGCTCTTCTTTGAGCTGAACGGTATCGAGCGGAGCGGAAACCGGCGCTGCGGTCGGTAATGATTGAATATCCAGTGTTGGAACCTTCGGATCAAGTTCTAATTTGATTTTCTCAGACATAATTGACCTCCTAAAAAATACTGTGAGGAATTCGAAATTACCTCACAGTTAATCATACTATATTCAAATGTTTTTTGAAAGAAATTTTCTGTTTACTCCTCGCTTCCGAAAACGACATTATAGTAGTCGTAGAGCGGGACATTCTGGGAGAAGATCATCTTGTTTTTGACGATCTTATTGATGTATTCGACGTATTCTTTGTCAGAGGCAAAGTCCGGATCATTTGCGCCGTCAAAAGAGCAGCCTTCGTTTGGCGTATATTCCCTGGTTTCCGCATTGTAGTAGCCGCGGTCTGTGAGCCAGTGGTAGTTTAAGAAGATGACGAGCGGCTCCATGTTTTCTGCAAAGACATCACGTCCTGCAAGCATGCGGGAGTCATATTCCAAACCGAAGAGGTTGGAAAGAGTCGGAAGCATATCCACACTGCAGACAGGCTCTGAGATATGGACCGAATTGGACCCGTCCATAGATGGAGTCCAGATGACGAGGGAGTTATGGCTGTATTCCTGTTCTGTCTCCGGCTCAAATCCAAAGAGGTTGATCAGGTTCGGCATAACATCATGGTATTCCACATGTCCGGTGTCATCGATATCATAGTCATCCGAGAGCGCATAAGGATAATGGTCGCCGGTCATGACGATCACGGTGTTCTCCAAAACGCCGGCTTTTTCCAACTCTTTTAGAAGATATTCCATGGATTTTTCAAATTCCAGGTTGGCAGCAAAATAACTTAAGACAGCATCTGTATAATCTTTTCCGTTCTTTTCTGCCCAGGTGCGGACCTCGTCGATATTCTTTCGGACGACAAAGTTTTTCATATCATATTTGGAGTGGCCACTCAAGGTCATGAAGTAGGCGTTAAACGGCTCTTTATCAATAAATTTCGGAATGGAAAACTCCATCATCTCCACATCGCTCTGCGGCCATGCGGTGTGCCCTGTAAGCCCTGTCATTCCGCTTCCGTTTGCATAGAAACGGCTGTAGCCTAAGTTGCAATGCGTCTGGTTCCGGTCAAAGTAGTCATAGGTTCCATTGTGGAACGCAAGACTGGTGTAGTTTTCTCTCAACAATTCATTGCCGATCGTCAGATACATATTTTTATCTGCGGTCCGCAGCATGGAATAGTAGCCATTGGAAGGAAGGAGTCCTGTCAGGATCTGAAATTCGCCTGTCGTCGTGGAACCCGCCCACAGCGGCTGATAATAGTCGTCAAAGACAAAGCCATTATGGACCAGTTTATAAAGAACCGGAGTCAGCTCCTCATCCAGAATATAGGGAGTATAGGATTCTGCGGTGATCTCGATCAGGTTTTTCCCTTTAAATAAGCCGGTGTATTGATTTTTCTTAGAAGGTTCCAGGCTTTCGACATAGTCATGGATACGGGAAATATAGATATTGGTGCTTTCGTCCTTGAGCTCGTCGAAGTCGATCTGGATCATATTGTAATCAGAAGGATTGTCGATCTGGACATTATGTTCCTCATCGATCCAGAAATTCTGCTTCCAGGGATTTCCGAATACACTATAGGCAACATCAAGCTTTGTTGCAGTCTGCGCATCAAAAGAGCGGACTGCGCTGTCGTAGTCAAATTCGCTGGTTAAAAGCTCCCATGCAGGGGAGGTGTTTGTGAGCGGAACGCCGGCTGCCAGTTCGAAGATTGCAACCACCATCAGAATCTGGATATAGCCCAATGCCTGAAAGCGCTTGAACTGAAACGGCTTAAAGATCAGCATGAGCAAAAGGAAGAGCAGGGCCGGAGCCTCAAAGATCAGGATCGTCGGCCAGTTCCGAAGGACGATCTCCTGAATATAGTTTCCGGCATGCTGGGTGATTCCGTTCGCTCCGCCAATGATCGACTGCGGGCCGATATAAATGCTGAACTCCAGCTTCACAAAGTGGATGATCATAAAGGCCACGGATAAAAACTGGAGAATGATAAACGCAAACCACGCATTCAGTTTTTCATTTTTGGTAATGCTGCAGAGAAGATCTGCCAAAAGACCTCCGGCGAGGGAGGCAAAGATGATGCCAAGCCAGTTATACCAGGTCAAAGGTTCCTGGACAGAGAGCAGACGGAAGAAAAACTCAAGATAAATGAGCGCAGCCGGGATATATGCTGCACTCAGGATCTGCTTGATCGGATATGTTTTGCAATGAAGGAAAAAATCCCGGAACACCTCTTTCCAGACGATCTTTTCTTTTGCTTTCTTTTTCGCTTCTACTTCGATCATGAGCTTCCAATCCCTGCCTGATTGCTTGAAAACTAAGCGATAGAATAGCACAGTTTTTTCTTCTTCTCAAGGAGATTGTAGAGGAGTATAATATTTTGTTAGTATCTGCACTTTTCACACTTTCTACATTTCTTCTCTGTATAGTGCAATATTGATATACCAAAATTCTATGGAAATGGTCCAGGATGTTACAGATAAAGAATATCTCAAAACAATATAAGACAGGAGATCTGGTGCAGAAGGCACTGGATAATGTCAGCTTCAACCTAAGAGACAGCGAATTCGTTGCCATCTTAGGTCCTTCCGGTTCCGGAAAAACGACGCTCCTCAATATCATCGGAGGTCTCGACCGCTATGACAGCGGAGACCTTGTGATCAATGGGATTTCCACAAAAGAATATAACGACAGAGACTGGGATACCTACCGCAACCACTCTATCGGCTTTGTGTTCCAGAGCTATAACCTGATCTCACATCAGAGTATCTTAGCGAACGTTGAGCTTGCCTTAACGATCGCAGGTCTTTCTGCAAGAGAGCGAAAAGAGCGGGCAAAGAATGCTCTGGTCCAGGTCGGCCTTGCAGATCATATCAACAAAAAACCGAACCAGTTATCCGGTGGACAGATGCAGCGCGTTGCCCTTGCAAGAGCGCTGGTAAATGATCCGGATATCTTGCTGGCGGACGAACCGACCGGTGCATTAGATACCGAGACCAGTATTCAGGTTATGGACCTGATGAAAGAAGTGGCGAAGGACCGCCTCGTCGTAATGGTTACCCATAACCCGGAGCTGGCAGAAGAATATGCTTCCCGCATCATCCGCCTGCGCGACGGAAAGATCACGGATGACACGATGCCGTGCTCCGATGCAGAGCTTTTTGGCGCAGTGCCTTACGGGGCGGAAGATAGTGTTGGTGCAGCCGCTATATCAGCGGGTGGAGCGGCAACTCATACAGCAACGGCGGTGGATGAAGGACTGCAGCCACAGATTACTAATCAGGCGAAACAGGGGAAAACAAAGAAAAAACGAAAAGCCTCCATGTCTTTCCTCACTTCTTTAGGCTTAAGTTTCAGTAACCTCAAAACAAAGAAAGGCCGCACGATCTTAACCAGCTTTGCTGGCTCGATCGGCATCATTGGTATCGCTCTCATTCTTTCTCTTTCGACGGGCGTGAATGACTATATCGATAAGATCCAGAGAGATACCATGGCATCTTATCCGATCACGATCAGTGCGACCAGCCTTGACCTTTCTTCTTTTATGGGAAATGGGGAAGGAATTGACGAGGAGTTTGAGGAAGCACAGAAAGAAAACGGAGAAGAAGAGGAGACGGAGCCTACGGGAGTTCCGGCCAACTATTTTGATATTGAAGCTAGCTCAGCAGTCACAACGAGCATTAAAGAAAACAACCTGACAGATTTCAAAAAATACCTGGATGATAAAAACAGTGAGATCCATCAGTATGTTGGGGAAAACGGGATCGTTTACACCTATGATGTGGACTTTAAAGTTTATTCCTATGACAAAAATCATAAACTGGTAGATACGGACCTGGATGTTACCAGTGAGTTTTCTGATGACGACAACGTGCTTGGAAATCTCATGCAGGCAAGGTCTTTAATGCTGAGCAATGCATCCGCCATGTTTGGCGGCGGAAGCAATCAGAATGCAGCTAATTTCTCTGAAATGATGGCGGGCGCCAACGGGGACACTGTCAGTGCGCTGATCAAGGACAACTATGATGTGGTTTATGGAAACTGGCCTGACAGCTACGATGAGGCTGTGATCGTCCTGAACCAAAGCGGCAGCCTGTTCTCGGGAACCTTATACCAGTTAGGTTTGATCTCAAAAGCAGAGTATGAGGATGCAGTTCACAAGGTGGAAAAAGACGAAGAGCCGACTCCGATCGAACTGAATTATAAAGAAATCTGTGACCACACATTCTATCTGGTCCTCGCCAGCGACCGCTATGAAAAAACAGCTAGCGGAACGTTCAGCTACACTGGAGATGATGAGGAAAAACTGGAAGAGCAGATGAAGAATGCCGTTCCGATTAAAATCGTAGGTCTCGTAAAGGCCTCGGAAGATTCAGATATCCGCAGTCTCGAGACAACAGTCTGTTATACAACGAAGCTTACGGATTATATCGTGGAACGTGGAAACAACAGCGATGTGATCACCGCACAGAAAAATAATCCGGATACCGATGTCCTTACCGGACAGGCGTTTATGGAAGAAGAACCAGATGAAGCGTATAAGGCAGTCAAAGCCAGAGCGTATCTAAATGGTTTGTCTCATGACGATAAGGCGAATGCCTTTTCCACTCTTATGATCGCGGACTATGAAGGTGCTATGAGAGCGCTCATGACAACGCAGATGAGCGCGGTCAGCGAGCAGGTCGGAGCAGCCCTTCAGCAGACCTTAGCACCTGCGATCCAGCAGGCAGTCCAGTCGATCATGACTCAGGCGATGAGCCAGATGCAGCAGCAGATGCAGGCGATCATCAGCAAAGCAATGGAGCAGGCGATGCGTTCTGCCATGCAGCAGATGGTCGAACAGGTCGTGCCTCAGGTCATGGCGAAGGCTTCGACCCAGCTTCAGGAAGAGGTCGTACCGCAGCTGATGCAGAACGTCGTTCCTCAGGTTGTAGAACAGATGGTCTTTCTGGGCATGCAGAATGCCCTGCAGCAGATCACGGAGCAGCTAGGAGGCGAGCTTCCGGCAATCTTGAAGCCGCTTGCTGAAGCGACGACAGTGGCTGAACTTCAAGAGGCTCTTTCTAATATAAATCCGGCGGAAATAGCGGCATTGGGAATCGATTTTTCTGCTTTAGACTTTTCACAGGTGGATATGAGCCAGATCGATTACAGTAAGATCGATTTTTCCGGCGTGGACTTAAGCGGTCTGGATCTTAGCGATATCGATCTCAGTCAGATCGACTTCAGCAAAGTCGATGTCAGTGGTCTGGATTTCAGCAGCTTAGATCTTAGCAGCTTAGACTTCAGCAGCATGGATATGAGCAACCTGGATTTGTCCGGCATGGGAGCGGCAATGGAAAATATTTCCCTGTCGGATGAGGAAGGGGATACCGCAGAAACGGTACAGTTCTGGCTGGATAATATTGCAACGCAGAAGTCGCTTGCTAAGGTATTTGACCAGATGATCGGTGTTTCCAGCTATGATGGAAACCTGACGAAATTCGGTTATGTCAGCTATGATGCGCCGACCATGATCAGTCTGTACGCAGACAGCTTTGAAGGAAAAGACGGAATCGCAGCGTCGATTCAGGCATACAATGAAAGAGTAGAAGAAGAGAACAAGATTACGTACACCGATTATGTAGCACTTTTAACATCATCCATTACAACGATCATCAATGCCATCTCCTACGTCTTGATCGGCTTTGTCGGTGTTTCGCTCTTTGTATCCTGTATCATGATCGGAATCATAACGAATATCTCTGTTCTTGAAAGGACGAAGGAGATCGGTGTCTTAAGAGCACTTGGTGCATCCAAACGCAATATTTCCAATGTGTTCAACGCGGAGACGTTTATTATCGGATGTCTTTCCGGAATCTTAGGAGTTGGAGTATCCTTGCTGTTGATCCTGCCGATCAATGCCATCGTGCACTCCTTAATGGATTCCACTGTCCTTAGCGCAAAACTGCCTCCGGTCAGTGCCATCATCCTGATCGTGATCAGTATTGTGATCACGATGATCGGCGGACTGATCCCGGCTAAGAAAGCGTCCAGACAGGATCCGGTCGTTGCGCTCCGAACGGAATAAGATCGTAATAAAATATGTTCTTTATTATTTAAAAACGTTGTGCTAAAATTCAAACGTTGTGCATTTAATAATGAACTTGAAGAAATGAGGTCAAAATAGATGGAAGACAATAAGAAACTGGAAGAAGTTGCAGAAGAAGTAGAAGCAACTTCTGAGGAAATTGCTGACACTGCTGCGGAATTAGAAGAAACCGCAGAGGAACTGAAAACGGAAGTCGGTGAAGGCGCAGCTTCTGAGGAGATTGAAGCAAAGGCGCAGGAAGTCGGAGCAGACATCCTTGCAGCAGGGGCAGCCCTCGAAGAAGAAGCGGTCAAAGAAAAAGCGGAAGTAGAGGCTAAGCTTGCAGAAGAAGCGGCGGAAGCAGCGGAAGAAAGCGCTGAGGCTGCAGCAGAGACGGCTGCAGAGATGGAAGAAGTGGCTGAGGAACTCAAGACAGAGCTTGGCGAAGGCGCAGCTTCTGAAGATGTTGCAGCCAATGCACAGGAAGTCGGAGCGGATATCCTCGCAGCAGGTGCGGCAGCAGAAGAAGCGGAACTTAAAGACAAGGAAGAAGTCGAAGCTAAATTAGCGGAAGAAGCAGAAAAGACAAAAGGTTCTGCAGTCAAAGAACCGCCGATCATCAAAAAGAAAAAGAAACTAGACAAGACGAACGTGATCGTCATCGTTGTATGTGCAATCATCGTTCTTGCATGCCTTGCATTTGTCGGATATAAATCCGGATGGTTTACACCGAAGCAGAAAGCAAAGATCGAAGTGGATGATTATTCCGAGATTGAAGTCCTGAATTCGGCTGTAGAAGTTACGGATGAGACCGTTCAGCAGTATATCACCAACATTCTTCAGAGCCAGTCCACATCTGAGGAGGTTACGGAAGGTGTAGTTGCTGACGGAGATCAGCTGAATATCGACTACGTTGGAAAACTTGCCGAAACCGGCGAAGTGTTTGATGGCGGAAGCGCGCAGGGTCAGTCTCTGACAATCGGAAGCGGAATGATGATCGACGGATTTGAATCCGGACTGATCGGAGCAGAAATCGGAAAAACGAAAACGATCAACGTCACTTTCCCGGCTGATTATCAGAACACAGACCTTGCAGGAAAACCGGCAACTTTTGATGTGACGATCAATAGCAAAACGGTGACCGTTGTTCCGGAACTGACGGATCACTTTGTCAATGATTATTCTTTGAATTATCTGGACAAAGAACTGAACACGGTTGAAGAACTGGAAGAATATGTCCACGATTACATCTATAACTATTACCTGCACACTGCAATGTTTGAAGAGCTCCAGACAAAAGAGCATGTGACCTCCTATGATGAGGAGCAGGAAGCAATGCTGAAGCAGTATTCTCTGGATTCTCTGGATTACTATGCAGCAATGTATGGAACAACTCCGGATGAATATGCTGTTATGTATGGATATACAGATGCAGATACCTATACAACGGAAGAGGCTCACTACTATCTTGATACGATCATGCTGGTCGATAAGATCATCAAAGATAAGAAGATCACCTGGACCGATGAGCAGCTGGATCAGTCGATCGCAATGTACATGGCACGTAACGGCTACTCCAACCAGTATACACTGGAAGAGTTCAAGACCCAGTCCGGAGAGACCTGGCTGTTCCTGTATGAGAACTTAGAATTCAAGTTTGATCTGGCAATGGAAGCATTAGAAGACAATGTTGTCTTCGTAGATGAGAAGACCAATGCGGAGACAACCCCAGCAGCTGAAGTCCCTGTAGAGAGCGAGAGCGCTTCAAACTAAACAGACGGACGAAGCTTTGAATAATGGCTTATTACTAAGGGAATCTTTGAAACAAAGGTTCCCTTTTTTTCTGCTTTGTGTTATCTTATACAGGCATTTATAAATGCGGGTGTGGCGGAACTGGCAGACGCGCTAGACTTAGGATCTAGTGGGAGACCGTGCAGGTTCAAGTCCTGTCACCCGCATTTTTTATTTTTTTCTTTATTAATAAAGAAAGATAGTTTATAATCATCGAGTTATGGTACTTCTTGATCAAATCAAATACGAATTAGGACAATATAAAGAGCCTATGGAAGACATGGGCAGGGCATTAGCGCGCGATGAAAAAGAGGCAAGAATTGCCGAAATCGAGGGCTTGATGAATCAGCCGGGATTCTGGGAAGATGCGAAAAACAGCGCTTCCTTGATGAAGGAGATGAAGAGCCTCAAAGGAGAGATCGAACGCTTTGATAAGATCAACACCTCGTTTGAAGATCTTCAGACGCTTCTTTTGATGGCGGAAGAAGAAAACGATGAGGAGCTTGCGCAGGAAGTGGAAGAGGAGTTTTCATCCTTTAAGTCTGCTTATGATGACTACCGCGTATCTACGCTTCTTTCAGGAGAGTTTGATAACCTCGATGCGATCCTTTCTCTTAACGCTGGTGCAGGCGGAACGGAAAGCTGCGACTGGGCAAGCATGCTCTATCGCATGTACTGCCGCTGGGCAGAGCGTCATGGATTTAAGTATGAGGTTCTGGATTATCGTGAAGGCGAGGAAGCCGGCATCAAATCCGTTACAATTCAGATTACGGGTGAGAATGCATACGGCATGCTGAAAAGCGAAAAAGGCGTTCACCGCCTGGTCCGCATCAGCCCATTCAATGCAGCTGGAAAGCGACAGACCAGTTTTGTAAGCTGCGATGTGATGCCGGATATTGAAGAGGACTTAGATATTGAGATCGCGGATGATGATATCCGCATCGATACCTATCGAAGCTCCGGAGCCGGCGGACAGCATATCAACAAAACAAGTTCAGCGATCCGTATCACGCATATCCCGACAGGCATCGTGGTCCAGTGTCAGAACGAACGCAGCCAGTTCCAGAACAAAGATAAAGCAATGCAGATGCTGAAGAGCCAGCTTTATCTCAGGAAAAAAGAAGAGCAGGCGCAGGCAATGGCGGATATCCGAGGCGAAGTGACCGAGATCGGCTGGGGCAATCAGATCCGTTCCTATGTCATGCAGCCTTACACCTTAGTAAAAGATACCCGTACCGGCTGCGAAGTCGGAAACGTCGGCGCAGTACTGGATGGAGATATTGACGCATTCATTAACGAGTATCTGAAGTGGATCAACAAAAAATAAAAAGTAGCGAAGTGGATAAATAATAAGAGAAAGAGGAAAAAACGATGATCAATGTAGCAGTTTTAGGTTATGGTACCATCGGCTCCGGTGTTGTCGAAGCACTGGATATTAACAGAGACGTCATCAAAGAACATGCCGGACAGGAAATCAATGTCAAATATGTGCTGGACCTCAGGGATTTTCCCGGCTCTCCAATTGAGTCGATCTTAGTGCATGATTATAGCGTGATCGTCAATGATCCGGAAGTTGATATTATCGTAGAAGTTATGGGCGGAACCCATCCGGCTTATGAGTTTGCAAAAGAAGCATTGGAAAAAGGAAAGAGCGTCTGCACTTCTAATAAAGCACTGGTTGCAGAATTCGGACCAGAACTGATTGAACTTGCAAGAGAGAAGAGCTTAAACTTCCTTTTCGAAGCAAGCGTCGGTGGCGGAATCCCGATCATCCGTCCAATCTTAAGATCCCTCAATGTGGATACGATCCACCATATCACAGGTATCTTAAATGGAACAACGAACTACATCCTGACAAAGATGTATGAAGAAGGCAGCACTTATGAAGAGGCGTTAAAGGATGCGCAGGCATTAGGTTATGCAGAAGCAGACCCAACGGCGGATGTTGACGGCTTTGATGCAGCTAGAAAGATTGCAATCCTTTCCAGCCTGATCTATGGAAAGAATGTCGACTTTAATGATATTACGACAGAAGGTATCCGTAAGATCACGGATATCGACATGAAATATGCCAAGGCTCTTGGAAAGAAGATCAAGCTCTTAGGTATCACATACAACATCGACGGCAAGATTTATTCTGAAGTAGCTCCGCACATGATCGATAAAAAACACATGCTCTACATGGTAGACGATGTGATGAACGGCATAGAAACTCACGGAAACCTCTTAGGCGATACCATGTTCTACGGAGCAGGCGCAGGAAAGCTTCCGACCGCATCCGCTGTTGTTTCCGATATCATCGATGAGGTCAAACACCTTCATGTCAATATTCCGATCAAGTGGGACGCAGAGCCGGCAAATCTCGAAGACCACTCCACCCACTGGAGCAAGTTCTTTGTCCGCGTGGATGCAGAATGTGAAGAGATGAAGACAATGTTTAAGATCGAACAGCTCATGACTTTAGAAGACCATCCGGAAGAGTACGCCATCGTAACGGAAGAGCTAACCTTTAGCGAGTTCTACTCCAAGATCGAAGGCAATGAGCATATTCGCAATATCATCCAGGTGAAATAAATCAAGAAACTGTTAAAGAAATTTTAAGATAGAAAGCAGGAAAAAATTTATGTTGATCGTAAAGAAATTCGGAGGTACTTCCGTAGGTGATCCGGACCGCATCCGGAACGTCGCAAGAAGATGTATCGAAGAGTACAAAAAAGGAAATGATGTTGTCGTCGTTCTTTCCGCAATGGGAGATACAACAGATAATCTCTTAGACCTTGCATCCAAGATCACGGCAAAACCGTCCAAGAGAGAACTTGATATGCTGCTCAGCACAGGAGAGCAGGTCAGTGTCAGCCTTTGCGCGATGGCAATCATGGAAATGGGCTATCCGGCCGTTTCCCTCAATGCCTTCCAGGTCGCAATGCATACGACGAAAGCATATGGAAATGCGCGACTTCGCAAGATCGACCGCGACAGGATCTTAACCGAACTCGATAACAAGCGTATCGTTTTGGTTACTGGTTTCCAGGGCGTAAATAAATACGATGATGTTACGACCTTAGGCCGCGGCGGATCTGATACAACAGCAGTTGCACTTGCAGCAGCGCTTCATGCAGATGCCTGCGAGATCTACACGGATGTTGACGGCGTTTATACCTGTGACCCGCGTATCGTTCCGAATGCAAAGAAGCTGGACGAAATTACTTATGATGAAATGTTAGACCTTGCCTCACTGGGAGCACAGGTGCTGCATAACCGCAGTGTCGGCATGGCAAAGAAATACGGAGTGGAACTGGTTGTCCGTTCATCACTTTCTGATGCACCGGGAACCGTTGTGAAGGAGGATTTAACTGTGGAAAAACGATTAGTAAGTGGTGTTGCTGTTGATAAGAGCCCGGCAAGAATTTCCTTGATCGGTCTGAAAGATATTCCGGGAACAGCGTTTAATGTATTTAATGTTTTAGGCAAGAAAAATATCGTAGTTGATATTATTTTACAGTCAATCGGAAGAGATGGCACAAAAGACATCTCCTTTACAGTTGATTCCAAAGACTTAGATGAAGCAATCAAAGTGCTCGAGGATGCAAAAGCACAGATCGGCTTTGATTCTATTACACACGAAGATAATGTTGCAAAAGTTTCTATCGTCGGCGCAGGCATGATGACAGACTCCGGTGTCGCAAGCCGTATGTTTGAGGCAATCTACAATGCCGGAATCAACATCAAAATGATCTCCACAAGTGAGATCCGTATCACTGTTCTGGTTGACGAGGAAGAAGCTGACCGTGCAGCACGTGCGGTTCATGACGCATTTACAGCAGAAGACTAATATGGTTTTTGAATCACAGACAGAAAAAGACACATACGAACTGGGAGTGAAAACAGGACAAGAAGCAAAGCCCGGTGAGGTCTACTGTATCACGGGAGATCTTGGGACGGGAAAAACGGTTTTCACTTCCGGTCTTGCAAAGGGGCTCGGGATTGAGACCCCTATTTGCTCTCCGACCTTTACGATCCTTCAGACCTATGAGGAAGGGCGTCTGCCGCTGTACCATTTTGATGTCTACCGCATAGCAGATCCGGATGAAATGTTTGAGATCGGCTTCGATGAATATGCCTTTGGACAAGGCGTCTGCATGATCGAATGGGGCGAGCAGATCAAAGAGATCCTTCCGGAACACACGAAATACATTACGATTGAAAAAGACCTGGAAAAAGGGTTTGATTACAGAAAGATCACGATTGAGTAGAACACTATGAGCATACAGATTTTAGCAATTGAAACATCAGGGCCATTAGCTTCCGTCGCCCTCTTAAAAGACGGCGAGGTTCAGGGCATGAAGGTGGGCGAGTTTCAGGTCACGACATCTGAAACTTTAATGCCGATGATCGATGAGATGGTCAATGACACCGGCATTGATCTGAACACAGTGGATGCGATCGCCGTGAGCGCAGGACCGGGTTCTTTTACAGGGCTCCGGATCGGAAGCGCAACCGCGAAAGGACTTGGCATGGCTTTAAATAAGCCGCTGATCCATATCCCGACGCTCCATGCGATGGCATATAACCTTTTGGGCAGCCCTGGCTTTATCGTTCCGATGATCGATGCGAGAAGAGGAACGGTTTATACGGGAATCTTCACCTTTGTTTTAAGAGCAGACAACACCCTGGATTTTGAAGTCTATCAGGATAGCTGCGTGATGTCGATCGAAGAGCTGATGGAGCGATTAGAACTCCTTACCAGCTTGGATGGAAATCCGCCACCGGTTGTTTTCTTGGGCGATGGTCTGTTTGAATATCATGAAAAGATTGAAAAGCTCGCGACCTTTGATTATGAATATGCGCCGGATGAAGGCATGATACAGAGAGCGGATACCGTTGCTTTGCTGGGGCAGCTCTTCTTCTATCACGGCATGACTGTGCCTGCGGATGCAGAAGCTCCGGACTACCTTCAGAAAAGTCAGGCAGAGCGCGTGAAAGCAGAAAAAGAAGCAGAAGAGAAGGGCGAATAAGTTGCATGGAAATCGGCTACTATGAATTAAGTTATGACGACATTGCGAAAGTCTCGGAGATGGAGCGAAGGTTCTTTTCCACCCCATGGAGCGAGGCGAGCATTGCGCATTATATGGAAGCCGGAAATACAATTTTCGTGGTTGCAAGAGATAAAGAAGAGACGATCGGCTATGCAGCGGTCATGTGCGTGCTGGATGAGGGGAACCTTGTCAGTATTGGCGTGGATGACAACTATCGCGAGATGGGGATCGCCTCTGAACTTTTGGATATTGTTTATGACATGGCGCATGAGCGCGGAGTGACTTCCATCAATTTGGAAGTCAGGACCAGCAACGATGCAGCCATTGCCTTATATGAAAAGCATGGATTTGTGCAGAACGGAAGAAGAAAAGATTTCTACCGTGAGCCGACAGAGGATGCGCTGCTTTTCTTAAAAGAATTATAAAGAGGATTCATAAGAATGCTTGATGTTTGTTTATTAGGAACTGGAGGAATGATGCCGCTTCCACGCCGCCATTTGACGGCGCTCATGGCACGTTTTAACGGTTCATCTATTTTAATAGATTGCGGGGAAGGCACCCAGATCGCGATTAAGGAAAAGGGCTGGCCGTTTAAGCCGATCGATCTGATTCTCTTCACCCATTTTCATGGAGACCACATTGGAGGATTGCCGGGACTCCTTTTAACGATGGGAAATTCTGACCGCACAGAGACATTGACTTTAGTGGGGCCAAGGGGCTTAAAGAAAGTCGTGGATTCCTTGCGGATCATTGCACCGGAACTTCCGTTTCCAATCAACTATATTGAATTAGAAGATGATTTCCAGGAGCTCTGGTTCGGCGAATACCGGATCGAAGCGTTCAAGGTGCATCACCGCGTGACCTGCTATGGATATAACATTTTAGTTGACCGCGCCGGAAAATTTGATGTGGAAAGAGCGAAAGCTTTAAATCTTCCGGTCCAGCTGTGGGGAAAACTCCAGGATGGTGAAACGGTGGAGCATGAAGGAAAGACTTATACTCCGGATATGGTCTTAGGGCCTGCAAGAAAAGGATTGAAAGTTACGTACTGCACTGATACGAGACCGGTTCCGCAGATCGCAGAGGCGGCAAAAGACGCAGACCTTTTCATCTGCGAAGGCATGTATGGCGAGAAAGAGAAGCAGGCGGATGCAGAAAAGAAAAAACATATGACCTTTTATGAAGCGGCAGAGCTGGGCGCCAAAGCACAGCCGAAGGAGATGTGGCTGACGCATTACAGCCCGTCGCTCGTGCATCCGAGAGAATATATGGATGATGTCCATAAGATCTTCGACCGTGTTTACTACGGAAAAGATTTAAAGAGTAAGGATCTGAATTTCGAAGAAGAGTAAGCTTTTGAAAAAGCATACACAAGATAGACGGAATATTAAGACTACAATAGAAACAGAAAAGAGCAATCATAAAAGACATGAGCAAAGCAAACGAGAAAATCACAATACTTTCCATAGAGACTTCCTGTGACGAGACGGCAGCAGCAGTGACCGTCAACGGCAGAGAAGTCCTTTCCAATGCGATTTATTCACAGATCGATCTGCACACGATCTACGGGGGCGTTGTCCCGGAGATCGCATCCAGAGCGCATATCGAAAAAATCAACCAGATCGTGCAGAAGGCGTTGGATGATGCCGGAAAGACCTTAGATGATATCGATGCCATCGCCGTAACCTATGGACCGGGTCTTGTTGGTGCTTTATTGGTTGGCGTTGCGTTTGCAAAGGCTCTGGCATTTGCAAAGAACATTCCGTTAGTTGGCGTTCACCATATCAAAGGACATGTCTGCGCTAACTATATTGAATATCCGGAACTGGAACCGCCGTTCCTTTGCCTCGTGGCATCCGGCGGACATACACACTTGGTCAAAGTTGTCTCTCATACGGATTATGAGATCATTGGAAGAACCAGAGACGATGCGGCAGGAGAGGCTTATGATAAGATCGCGCGTGCGATTGGTCTCGGCTATCCGGGCGGTCCGAAAGTAGAAAAAGCAGCACATAACGGAGACCCGCATGCCTTTGAATTTCCGCGTGCAAAGATTGCTGAAAATCCATATGATTTCAGTTTCTCAGGCGTGAAATCTGCGGTCTTAAATACGATCAACTCCTATAAAATGAAAGGGCAGGAGATCGACGAGAAATTTCAGGCAGATATCGCTGCCTCCTTCCAGCAGGATGTGGTCGATACGATGAGGGAACGCGTCCTTATGGCACTCGATGAATTTGGCATCAACAAGTTTGCGATGGCCGGCGGTGTTGCATCAAACCAGACCTTAAGGAACGCTTTAAAGGAAGCGGTTGAAGGCGCAGGCGCATCGTTCTATTGCCCGGCACCGATCCTTTGTACCGATAATGCGGCGATGATTGGCGCAGCAGGTTATTATGAGTTTATGAACGGAAAGCGGGCAGGCCTTGATCTGAACGCAGTTCCGGGACTGAAACTGGAGTAGTGAAAACGGAAAGCTGATGAAAGTCTATGGAATCATTCTGGCCGGAGGCAGCGGAAAGCGTGTCGGCACAGAAATCCCAAAACAATATATCGAAGTGAACGGAAAACCGCTCCTTTACTATACGCTGAAGGCGTTTGAAGATTCCAATGTGGATGTGGTCTCTATTGTTGCGGATGAGGCGCATCTTCAGTTTGTTGTCAGCGAGATCGTTGATAAGTACGGACTTAAAAAAGTGATCCGTGTTTGTCAGGGCGGAGAAGAGCGATTCAATTCCGTACATCATGGTCTCGATGATCTGCGCACCGTTGCAAAGGAAGACGATGTCGTTTTGATCCATGACGGGGCTAGGCCGTTCATCAAGCCGGAGGAGATCAATGAGATGATCCGGGCTGTGGAAGAAAACGGCGCGGCCATTGCAGCAATGCCGGTCAAAGATACGATCAAGATTTCGGATGAGCAGGATTTCGTTGCCGCAACCACTGTCAGGGCACAGACCTGGCAGATCCAGACTCCGCAGGGATTCCGTTATGGGCTGATCAAAACGGCCTATGATAAGGCAGTTGGAATGCAGTGGAAAGTGCCGATTGCTGCATCTTCCGAAGGAGATGAATCGAGCGCCATAGACGTTGGACGATATGTCGGAGCAGGAAAGCTTTTTACCGACGATTCCATGGTGATCGAAGCCATCAATCCGGAGCAGAAAATCAAGCTTGTAAAAACATCTTACGAGAACAGTAAAATCACAACACCGGACGATTTAGAACTTGCAAAAGCAAGGCTCTGATGATAAAATACAACTCGCGTCTTAAGGCGCGTCATATGTATCCGGAGAGGTATCGAAGTGGTCATAACGAGGCGGTCTTGAAAACCGTTTGTCCGCAAGGGCGCGTGGGTTCGAATCCCACCCTCTCCGTACGAAAGAACAGAACACCGATGGTGTTCTGTTTTTTCGTTGGGGTTCAAAGGTGGGATTCGAACAAGGAAGACTCAAGCAGCAGAAGCTGCGCAGAGTCTGACGCGGCGTGATAGGCGGCAGAGCCGCCGGAGCGAATCCCACCCTCTCCGTTGCAACAAAAAAGGATGCCACTGGCATCCTTTTCTGTTGCAAAAGATTCAGTTCAGAAACTTCTATCAGTATCCAAGTTCCCGGTCCACGATATGGATCGGAGGTTCTCCCTTTAAAACCAGTGTTACGTTTGAAATAACACGATCGATCACGCGGTCATAGTTTACGCCGGCGCGGTATCCGCCGGAAATGTGCGGTGTCAGATAAACACGAGGCGTTGTCCAGAGGGGATGATCTTTCGGTAGCGGTTCCGGATTCATCACGTCGAGGCAGGCTGCCTTAAGATGACCGTCGTTCAGCACTTTGATCAGATCCTCTGTTACGATCGAATTGCCGCGGCCAACATTAAGAATGATGGCTGTCTTTTTCATCAGTCGGAGCCGCCTCTCATCAAACATATCTTTGACGTCTGCCGTGCCTGGAAGACTCAGTGCAACAATATCCATCTCCGGGAGGAGACGGTCCATATCTTCCGGTGTAACCAGTTCCTCCACAAAGTCGGGCATATCATGAATCGTTCGTCGTACGCCATAACCAATCGCTCCAAGTGCGGTCACTTTTTTCAGGTAGGCAGTTCCGATCGCGCCCATCCCGACGGAAAGGACTTTCGCACCCTCGATCCTGCCGATTTCATACAGCAGCTCCCAAAGCTGTTCATTTTGCATTTTCAGATATTCCGGCATCCGTTTGAGCGCCATCATGGTTGTTGTCAGCAAGTGCTCTGCAATGGAGTCCGCATAGGCACCATACGCATTTGCCAACACCACTTCCTCAGGAAGCCAGGTAAATGTATTTGCGCCGGCACTAAAAAGCTGCACAAAACGCAGCTTCGGCATTTGGGCAGCCACTTCCTTCGTGATCATGCCAACAAAGATCTCTGCTTCTGCCAGATCCTTATCGCAAAAGTTTTCCATTTTTTCTTCAAAAACGATGCGGCAGTCCGGAAGAGTTTGAAAGCGTTGTATGGCATCTTCTGTATGTTTTCCTGACACAAGGACCAGAGGACGGGTATTGTCGTTTGCGTTCATGTTTTGACTCCTCTTTTTTCTACTGAAGGATCGTCTTACGGAATTTCTCTATAATGGCTTCATCAATTCCCAGGCATCCCTTGATATAATCATCTCCCATCGCATCCCAGGAAGCCTCTAAATAACTTGGGTGAGCAATGGTTGCTTTATAGACGTTTTCCGCCGCTTCCTCTCCACGTTCTTCGCGGACCTTCTCTCTGATCTTCTTCGCTTTCTCCAGGTTGATGAGATTGGTCTTCAGATAGTCTTCCATGATCACATCCCTCGGGACCCCGAGGATTTCAAGGACAAGCGCGGTTGTCATCCCGCAGCGGTCCTTTCCTTCGGAACAATGCCAGAGAACTGCGCCAGTGGTGTAATCATGCTCCATGATCGTAAGCAGTGTCGTGCGGAAAGATGCCGAGTGATGGTCAGTGATCCTTGCATAGATTTGGTCCATGTTTGGAGCACCGACCCAGCGGGCCCTTTCTTCCCGGGTGATTCCGTCCACGCGTTCTACGAAGACTGGCTGGTGCAGATAGGGAACGCCAAAGGTTTTATCCGGTTTTTCAATCGTCTCCTGCGGGGTGCGAAGATCAATGATCTTAGAAATCCCTTTTAGATCTTCCTTTTCAGCTTCCACTAAAGAAGCGGATCTAATCAGCTTTCCAAAAGAAATCTCAGCTCCATCTACTGTCTTGATCCCGCCAAGATCACGCATATTCGGTATCATTTATTTTCTCCTGTTTTCTACATACATCATTTTTTTGAACATATTGTTTTACTAATCAAAAGATCATTCTCCGGCAACCGTTATGATATCCACTGCGCCCGCATGTCCTTGCGAGCCGATGATCATAGGTTTGCCCAGAGCAAATTCCATCTTGAGGTATCCATGGACATGTCCGCAGACAACGGCTTTGATCATATCGTTTGTTACGCACAGCTCTATAAACTCGCGTGCGTTTTCATCGTCTGACTCTTCCGTGAAATAGAAATACGGATCCAGTTTACTCATTTCTTCTAAGCAGTAAGAAGTTGCAAATGGAGCATGGCAGAGGATGATGATCGGGATGCCTTCCTCGCAGAGTGCTTTGAGCGCAGCGAGGTCTTCGGAAGAAACGGTCAGGCGACTGTCATCGACAGCAGCAATGCGGAAACCGTCGCTTTCAATTGTATGAACTCCGCTTTCCCAGACACCCGGAAGGGCAGGGTCTTCATGGTTGCCCGGTGTCGCCAGGAAAGGCCCGGGATATTCTGCCATGCGCTTCACCAGATAGCGTTCTCCGGCAGGATGCATGTTGTCCAGAATATCTCCTGTCAAAAGGAGTGCCTCCGGCTTCAGTTCTTCCGCAAGTGCCAGTTGCTTCTCAAACGCCTCAAGCATCGTGATCATCTGGGGCTCGCCATAAGGTTCGCCGAATTTATCTGCAAAGATCTTCTTATATTTTGCCCAAAGCTCGTGCTGGTAGTCGTATTTTTCGCGTTCTTCTTGGGTGCTTAGTTCGTCTACAACATCAATATGCGAATCCGTAAGATGCATGAAAACATGCTCTCCCTTCACGCCAGGAATCACAATGCGGTTTTCTTTAAACCAGAAAAATTTATCATCCTTCATCATAATCATTCACCTCATTTTAAATCTTCTTTGAAATGTGTTCATGCAGATATCTTAAACCCTCTAAGTTTCTTGCCTGATCCAGAAAGGCTTCTTTATCATCTGACGGATTCATCGATATGCTGAGGATCGCGATCGGCCCTTCTGTCCCATTGTCTTCCTGCAGCACCTGATAATTGGAATAAGAAACATCCTCAGAATGGAGCAGACGGAGAAAAGCAGCCGGGCTGGTCCCGGGCTCAAATTCAAGATAGAGGTCAAACTCTTTATCACGCCTGTGAAGTTTTCGTTCAAATACGGGAAGCAGCAGTATTGTAATGATGATCAGAGCTGCGGTGATCAGAGTGCCCTCAAAAAAGCCGAAGCCGATTGCAAGGCCGCAGCAGGTGCAGGCCCAAATGCCGGCTGCACTTGTTAAACCTTCGATACGGTTTTTCTTTGATATGAAGATGACACCGGCGCCTAAAAAGCCGATGCCGGTGAGCATCTGTCCGCCGAGCCTCGTGATATCAATATCTGCGCCTGGGAACATATAAAGTGTATAGATGGAAGTCATAGCAATCAATGCGCTACCCAGACAAACGATGATGTGCGTGCGGATACCGGCCGGTTTCTTTCTGCGCTCTCGGTCATAGCCGATCAGAAAACCAATGAGGCCTGCGATCAGAAGGCGGACAATGATCGAGATCAAGTTCCAGTCGGCAAACCATTCTTTCACTGCCAGATACATAAATCCCTTTCTGTCCCTAAGTGGGAATGTGTTATAAAAAAATACAATTATAAATTTTGTATAACACAGAGCAGAAGGGCGGTCAATTTTTCATTTTTGATGAGGTCATTCATAAGAAGCTCTCCGCAGCTAGCCGGATTCATCTTGTTCACTTTCCACAAACAGCTTCCTTTTTATTCGGCATTTTCACAGTTTGACTCTTGTCTAACCCAATCCTTTACAATGACCGCAGAAAGTGGAAAAGTAAGTTTTTTTATAGCGCTCAGACAGGAGGAAAAAAGATGAATAAAATGTTTCTGGAAGAAGCAAGAAGTATCGAGATTTTTGATGAATGTGATATTCTTGTCTGCGGCGGTGGTGCAGCAGGTCATTCCGCAGCAATCGCTGCAGCAAGAGCAGGAGCGAAGGACATTGTCCTTTTGGAACGGTATGGATATATGGGAGGCGATGCAACTGGTGGATACGTCATCATGGTTCCGCATCTGTCCTATAAGAATAAGCAGTTTGTACGTGGTCTTCAGGAAGAGTGGTTCCAGAGATTGAAAAAAGTTCCGGGAGCTATTTTAGGACCGGAAGGCGATGAGGTCGGAAGCAATGATCCGGGCCTGATCGACCGTTGGTCTTC
>JAZQCK010000078.1:0-69575 GCA_045546255.1 Lachnospiraceae bacterium
GGTGTTCTGGCAAAACCGATCATCAATTTGCTGTTCCCGACGAGTGTGGACCCGGATAAAGTATCCCTGATGCTGATGATCGGCTGTATCTCTGTCGTTCTTTATTCCTTATCCACAATCACAAACTCGATCCTTCAGGGCATCGATAAAATGCGCATCCCGGTCATCCACTCCGCGATCGCACTGGTGTTCCATGCGATCATCCTGGTCGGAATGCTGTTCATTCTGAAGATCGACATCTTCGCAGTCGTGATCTGCGATATGATCTTCTCCTTTACGGTGTGCTTCCTGAACGCACGCTCACTGAAGAAGTATCTTGGATACAAGCAGGAGAAGGTGAAGACCTTTGTTCTTCCTGCAATCTGTTCTGCTATCATGGGTGTCTGCGTGTTCTTTATCAACATGGGTCTTCGTAAGCTCCTTCACAGCAACACCTTTGCTGTCATCATTTCGATCATCTTAGCCATCATTATCTATGGTTTAGCATTGCTGCTTCTTAAAGTCGTTGACGTCGATGAGCTTTATATGTTCCCGGGCGGAACCAAGATCATTGCGGTCGCAAGGAAGCTTCGTCTGCTGAAATAGCCTGTTCATTTCATTATATTCACAAATAAACTAAGCATATTTATAGTCATTCTCTTGGTTTCGTGGTATAATAACCTCCGTTAAATGTTATTATTCTAATTAGGAGGTAATTCATTATGGAACAAACTCAAACTGCTAAAGGCGGCACACTGCTGAAAGTCATGGGTATCATCATGATCGTCGGTGGTGCCATCAGTATCATTGTTTCTATCATTCTGATCGCAGCTGTTGCTGTTCTTATTTCAGCTGGCGCTCCGGGCGGAATCATTGTTGGAATTATCATCACGATTCTTGCATCCATCGCTGAGCTGATCGCCGGTATCATCTGCACAAAGAATGCCAGAAAACCGGAGAAAGCTACGAAGTGCATGGTATGGGCTATCATCGTTATCATCCTTCAGCTTGCAGGAACCATCATCACTGCTGTTGGAGCAGGCGCTATCGCAAGAGAGTATGGAGCAACCATCTCTAGCGGCGGATCTACTGTTGTATCCATCATCCTTGGTATGGCAGTTCCGGTACTTGCTATCGTTGGTGCTGTTATGAACAAGAAAGGTGCAGGACAGGATGTTTCCTTCGCTGGTCTTGCAGGTGATATGGCAGCAGAAGTTAAGAACATCGATGACGACGTTGTTGGTCTTGCAAAAGAAGCAAAAGACACAGCTACTGATGTTGCAGGTGATGTCAAAGAATTCGCAGACAAAGCTGTTGACAAAGCAGGCGATGTTGTAGGCGATGTGAAAGAATTCGCAGACAAAGCTGTTGATAAAGCAGGCGATGTTGTTGAAGATGTAAAAGACAAATTCGACGGACAGAACTAAGCTGTAAAACAATAAGATTTCTAATCAAAAGTCAGTATGGCCGGGTGTAATTCCCGGCCATATATGTTATAATCTTGAATACTATATTTTTCGTTTGCTCTTGGAGGAAAATGGGAATGACAAAAGGCAACGCGGTCTTAAAAGTTGCGGGAATATTGCTGGTTCTGTTTGGTGTAGCGGGCATCTTATTTGCGATGTTTTACGGCTTTGTCGGCGCATTGAAGTTCGAGGAGATGGGGAAAGATACCTTGACCGGTCTTTTGATCTTTTATGGCCTCTTTGGCATTTTGACCGGTCTCTTCCAGATTGCGACCGGAGCTGTAGCAATCCGTCATTCCAACAAGGCAAATCACTGGCTCAGATGCGTGATCTGGGGCATCGTGATGCTTCTGATCGGCGCAGCCTGTGTCATCATTCTTTATGCTTCTTCCGGGATGATCCATACAGCAAGCGAATATTATCCGCCGTGGTACTGCTTTGCAGGATTGATCGTCGGCTGCATCGTGCTTCCGCTTTCTCTGATCCTTGGAGGTGTGTTAAATAAGATTTCCTATGCAAAAGAGAAGGCGTTAAAGGCAAAAGAAACAGCTGCGATTCCGGATGCAGTAGGAGAAGGCGTTTTTGCAGGCAGTGCCGATGAGTTGAAGCAGGAAAGCCGGAGCAGTGCTATAGGCGTACGCTTAAAAGAATCCGGCGAAAACAGTGCTGCAGCGATCGGCGGCAGACTGGATTACCTGAAAAAGAAACGTCTTACAAGAATCGTGGATCCGCGCATCGAGAGGAAGTTTGGCCGTTAAGCCACTTCTATTTGTTCGGAGGATTTCAATTAAAAGCATTGTTTGCATGAAACATTAAGTATGACAAGCTATGAAATGGTATAGCAATTTATATCTCGGCGAAGAAGCCGGAAAGAAAAAAACGAAACTGATCAATCAGCTGGAAAAACATTCGATTTCCTTTGGTGTCTATGTGATCACACCGGCATCCAACGGGAAAGACCTTCTCGATGTTTTGCCGGCTTTTATGTTATACAAAGAACAGAACCGGGAACGCAAGATCTTAGGGCTTGCTGTCACGAAAGAAGAAGCGCTTGAGGTCGCAGCTAACATCATTCAGGATGTCTTTCAAAAGACCGGCACCTATGATGTCAGAGGGTATTTTGCATGATTGTACTGCAGATTCTAAAAATCATAGGGTTTGTGCTGGCAGGCATCGTTGCACTCGTTCTGCTTCTTTTGTGCTTGGTTCTTTTTGTGCCCATCCGTTATAAGGTTAAGGCGGAAGGAGAAAATGCGGATATTGAAGGAGAGGCTTCTGCCGGATGGCTTTTGGGTCTTGCAAAAGCCGTCGTGGACTATAAAGAAAAACGCCTGAGCTATGTCGTTAAAGTCGCCGGAATCAAGTTGATGAAAGGCGTTTTGGGCGAAGATGAGGTGGAGACCATCCGTGAAGTCTTACAGGAAGAAGAGATCATCTCCGACAAAAAGCAGTATGAAAAACTGAGTAAGGAACTCGAAAAAGCGGAAGAAAAGGCAGAAAAAGCAGAGGCGGCAAAGCAGGAAAAACGCCAGGAAAAAGAGCAGGCAAAAGAAGAGAAAAAGCAGGAAAAAAAGGAAAAGAAAGAAGAGCAGAAGATCCTCGATAAAGCCCGGAGCTTTAAAGAAAAAGTCCGTGCACGCATTGATAAATTAAAAGAGCTTTATGGTAAGTTCCAGACAGCAAAGCGCATCTGGCAGGCACGGGCAACAAAAAGGGCATTGAAGCGCTTGAAGGTGGAATTGCTCAATATCCTGAATCACCTAAAGCCAAGAAAAATCGCCGGTTCTATTGGCTTTGGATTAGAGGACCCCGCCAACACCGCGATCCTTTACGGCAACGCAGCGCCAATTGCCGAAGCCATCAGCAAAGGGAAGCTGATCCTGACTCCGGAGTTCTATAAAAAAGGAATTTCTCTTAATTTATCAATTAAGGGGAGAATTTTTATCGGATATATGTTATTATGTATTGCAAGGCTGTATTTCGATCGCGATGTGCAGCGTGTTACGAAAGTCATAAGGAGGTACTTCAATGGCTGATAAATTTGAAGGAACTGTTGAATCTTTGATGAACAGTCTGGAAAATTTCGTATCAACGAAGACCATTATAGGCGAGCCGATTCAGTATAAAGACATCGTTGTGTTTCCGATGGCAGATGTGTCATTTGGTGTTGCAGCAGGCTCATTCAATAAAGAGTCCAAGAATAATGGGGCAGGTGGAGCAGGTGCGAAGATTACGCCGTCTGCTGTTCTTGTGATTCAGAATGGTACCTCAAAGATCGTAAATATCAAAGACAAAGATTCTGTGAACAAGCTGATCGAGCTGATCCCGGATATCGTGAATAAGCTGACCGGCATCAGAAAGAATAAAACAAAGGTCGATGACGAAGGCGAAGATGAAATGCCGCGTATCGAGGACTTTATCTAAGAACGAAATCAGTTAACTGAAATAATAAAAACAGAGCCTCCCATTTGGGAGGCTCTTTACTGTTTTATTAGCTTTTATTAACGGTTCAACCCTGGTTTTGCCAGCTTTTATTTTGCTAATTCTTTCTTCAACTTTGCATATCTAGGGAGGGAATCCTCATAGTAGCGGATCGGCTGTCCCTGAATGAGCGGAAGGGCATATTTTACGAATTCTTTGCTTACGAAATTGCCTTTCTTATTGATCCATTCGCGCGGGATCTTCTTTTCTGCGTTTGCTGCATCGCTCAATGGAACAAGCGCGATATCGCATTTGTATTCCTTGGAACTCTCATCACGTTTGAAAGCCACCATTTTTCCGGTCTTTCCGGAGAGTGCAGCTTCTACAGCGGCCTTACCTGCGGCGATCGCTTCGTCAATGTCCGTAGCGGAAGCCTGGTGAGCTGCAGAACGCTGAAGGAGGCTAAGCTCGATCGCACGGGTCTTGATGCCAGTACGGTTCTTCAAGAGGTCTGCCAGATAGTTTGCAACGCCTCCGAGCTGTGCATGGCCGAAGCCATCAGTCGTAGAGGTCTGAACCTCAGAAACGAATCTGCCATTGTCATAGTGGATACCTTCGGAAACCGCTACGAAAACGTCGCCTTTTTCCTCGTGCACTTTCTGCACATCATCAAAGAACTGATCCAGATCAAAGTCCGTCTCCGGAAGGTAGATCAGATCCGGGCCTTCGCCTTTATAGGAGGCGAGGCAGGATGCCGCGGTCAGCCAGCCTGCATGACGTCCCATGATCTCCATGACCGTGATGTTGTCGGTTGTATAGACCTGGTTGTCCTTGCTGACTTCCATGCAGCTTGTCGCAATATAACGTGCAGCACTTCCGAATCCGGGGCAGTGGTCCGTTCCGGTCAAGTCGTTATCGATCGTCTTCGGGACACCGATCACGCGGCAGTCATAGCCGACTTTCTTCATGTAACGGTAGATCTTGTTGCAGGTGTCCATGGAATCGTTTCCGCCGTTATAGAAGAAATAGCGGACATTATATTTCTTGAAGATCTGGAGGATCTTTTTGTAATCTGTCTCATCCTCTTCCGGATCTGCGATTTTATATCTGCAGGAGCCAAGAGCAGAGGACGGGGTGTTAACAAGGAGCTCCAGTTCTCCGGCATCTTCCTTGGACATATCAAAGAGACGGTCATTTAAAACACCGACGATTCCATTTTCCGCGCCGTAAACGTTTGTGATCTCTTCTGCATCAAGTGCGGTACGGATCACTCCATAAGCGCTTGCATTGATAACGGATGTCGGTCCTCCGGATTGTCCGAAGATTGCACTGCCGATTAATTTTTCACTCATAGTCTTATATTCCTTTCTACAATCAAGCCTTGCCGTCGCATCCTAAGACGTCTGTGATCTTATGAGCGACCATCTGCTTGATGGCTTCTCTTGCCGGTTTCAGATACTGACGAGGATCAAAGTGATCCGGATGCTCGTTAAAGTACTGGCGGATCGTTGCGGTCATGGCAAGACGAAGATCGGAGTCGATATTGATCTTGCAGACAGCCATGGAAGCAGCCTTTCTAAGCTGATCTTCCGGAACGCCGATTGCACCCGGCATATTTCCGCCGTTCTCGTTGATGATCTTTACAAATTCCTGAGGAACGGAAGAGGAGCCGTGGAGAACGATCGGGAAGCCAGGAAGTCTTGCAGCGACATCTTCTAAGATGTCAAAACGAAGCTGTGGCTTTGTTCCTGGTTTAAATTTATATGCACCATGGCTGGTTCCGATCGCGATCGCAAGAGAATCACAGCCTGTTTTTTCAACGAATTCCTGAACATCTTCCGGACGGGTATAGGAAGAATCTTCTGCGCTGACATTGACTTCATCCTCAATGCCTGCCAGAGTTCCAAGCTCTGCTTCAACGACAACGCCGTGGTCATGGGCATATTCTACGACCTGACGTGTGACCTGGATGTTTTCTTCCAGCGGAAGGCCGGATTTATCGATCATAACGGAAGTGAAGCCACCATCGATGCAGCTCTTGCAGAGCTCAAAGCTGTCGCCATGGTCTAAGTGAAGACAGATCGGAAGACCGGTCTCTTCGATTGCAGCTTCCACAAGCTTCATTAAATATGTATGGTTCGCATAGGCACGTGCACCTTTGGAAACCTGAAGGATCAAAGGTGCATTTAAATCTTTTGCAGCTTCTGTGATACCCTGGACGATCTCCATGTTATTCACGTTGAACGCACCGATTGCATAACCGCCGTTATAGGCTTTTTCAAACATTTCTTTGGTTGTTACTAATGGCATAATACATTCTCCTTTTGTTCTGAAAAATTAGTATGGCTCATACATAATCATTATATCCTATCAAGCAGCTTTTTTACAGAGTGAATTACCGGCAAAAGTTGTGTGAATCAGTGAGTTTTCATTTTCTATACCACCAAACCGGCAAAAGGTAATAGATGGACTGGTATAGAAAATAAAAAAACATAAAATAAGGCTTGCAATACCCCATGATGTTTGGTAAAATACCACACGTGCCTTAGGCATAGAACTCTAAAAGGAGGTGCAAAAAACATGGCAAAATGTGATATCTGTGGTAAAGGCGTTCACTTTGGAAATGCAGTCAGCCACTCACATAGAAGATCCAATAAGATCTGGAAATCAAATATCAAGTCTGTTAAGGTTAAAACAGGCGGCGGCGCAAGAAAGATGCACGTATGTACTTCCTGCCTCAGATCAGGCAAAGTTGAAAGAGCATAACCAAAACAAATCAGAGAACCGCAAGGTTCTCTTTTTTTGCGCGAAGTGAGCCAAGCGCTCCGCTTATAACGAGCGAGCTGATATTATATTATTCACTTTCAAACTCCCATATTATAGTTTATAATATAAAAGCAAAAGTTTGCACTTGTATGGTATGAACGGAGGCCTCTTATGAAAGGAAAGTATAACACCGAATACGGAAAAGTTATCGTTGAGAACAGTGTTATTGCAAAGATGGCTGGATTAACAGCACTGGAGTGTGCAGGCATCGTGGGTATGGCGGCTTTAAGCAAACGGGATGGACTCGTAAAGCTTTTGACCCGTAACAGTATTACCAAGGGCATCAGAGTAGAGGTTCAGAACAATGACGTGTTCCTGGAGTTCCATGTGATCGTAGCCTTTGGCGTTTCGATTGAAACTGTATCTGCAAACCTGATGGACGCCGTGAAATATCAAGTTGAGAGCACGACCGGTTTTACCGTGAAGAAAATCAGCATCATTGTTGAAGGCGTGCGGGTGATCGATTAAGGAGGCAGAACGTGGCAAATGTTTTTGATGCAAAAATGCTGAAAAAGGCATTTTTGGCTGGTACGAAAAGATTAGACTCCAAACAGGAGTGGATCAATGAATTGAATGTATTCCCGGTTCCGGATGGAGATACGGGAACGAATATGACACTCACCTTGATGAACGCAGTCAACGAACTGGGAAACCTCGGTGAGGATGCAGGCATGGATGAGGTCAGCAAAACGATCGCATCCGGAACGCTGCGTGGTGCCCGCGGAAACTCTGGCGTTATCATGTCCCAGCTTGTCCGTGGTTTCTCAAAAGAGATCGAAGGACATTCAGAGATCGATAAAAAGCTGATTGCAAGTGCCTTTGAGCGTGCAGTTAAGACCGCATATAAGGCAGTTATGAAGCCGAAAGAAGGAACAATCCTTACCGTTTCCAAAGCAGCTTCAGAAAAAGCAACGGAGCTTTGCAAATCGGATCTTTCCATGGAGGCCTTCTTAACGGAAATCTTAAAATATGCAGAAGAGATCCTGGAAAAGACGCCGGATATGCTTCCTGTATTAAAAGAGGCAGGCGTTGTAGATTCCGGTGGACAGGGACTGGTTGAGTTTCTGGGAGGAGCACTTGATGCTTATTGCGGAAAAGACGTTGACCTGGCTTCTCCGCGTGATGTGGTTGCTAAGGAGCCGGAGGCTGCTTCCCGCAGGATCGATACCACAAATATCGAAACTTCTGATATCAAATTTGGCTACTGCACTGAATTTATCATTGATCTGGGAAAAGAGTTCCCGGAAAGCGAAGAAGATGAATTTAAGGCCTTTTTGGAGTCCATTGGCGATTCTATTGTATGCGTCAGTATGGATGATGTCGTGAAAGTTCATGTTCATACGAATCATCCGGGTGAGGCAATCGAAAAGGCGTTAACTTATGGTTCTTTGACAAATCTCAAGATCGACAACATGCGCTATGAGCATAACGAGAAAGTGATCAAAGAGGCAGATAAAGCTGCAGCTGAGATGAGCAGAGCGCCGAAGGAAGTTGTAGGCCCTGTCACCATGCAGACCGAGACCCCGGCAGAGTTCGGTGATGGTAAAAAAGTGGAAGTTACGGATATGTTCATGGCAGAGCTTCGTAAAGAAGTCGGATTTGTGGCTGTTTGTTCTGGTGACGGATTGGCACAGATCTTTAAAGGCATGAGCGTCGACGAAGTGATCGAAGGCGGGCAGACGATGAATCCGAGCACAGAGGATATCCTTGCAGCCGTAGCAAAGATCAACGCAGAGAATGTATTTGTGCTTCCGAATAACAAAAACATCATTCTGGCAGCACAGCAGGCAGCGGCGTTGACGGAAGATAAAAACGTCATCGTGATCCCGACGAAGACTGTCTGCCAGGGAATCAATGCCGTGATCAATTATGTTCCGGCGCTTTCCATCGAAGATAATACGACCCAGCTGACAGAAGCAGCTGAGGAGATCAAAACAGCGGAAATCACGCATTCCATCCGTGATACAGAGATTGACGGAACAAAGATCTTAAACGGCGATTATATGGGAATCGGCGACGGACATATGCTAGCAGCCGGTGCGGACCTTAAGGAAGTTACCGTAAACGCTGTCAAAGCCATGATGGACGACTTTTCGGAGCTGGTTACCATATACTATGGCGCCGATGTAACGGAAGACGATGCACAGGAAATCGCCGACCAGATCGAGGCAGAATTCGAAGATGTTGATATTGAGGTGACCTACGGAGGACAGCCGGTCTACTATTATATCGTCTCTGTCGAATAACAATAAGAAACTGAAATGTGATTAGGCAGGAGGAAGCTTCTGCCTTTTCTATATGAGGAACATTGGAAGGACAGCGAATGGAACTGACAGCGCTGAAAGGCATCGGCGAGAAAACAAAAGAATATTTTGAAAAGCTTGGAGTTCATACG
The DNA here is from genome assembly GCA_045546255.1 of Lachnospiraceae bacterium. Taxonomy (GTDB): domain Bacteria; phylum Bacillota; class Clostridia; order Lachnospirales; family Lachnospiraceae; genus RGIG5612. The sequence continues at coordinate 9,088 of JAZQCK010000078.1, forward strand.
CAGGAGGAACTGTTAGAGTTCTTTCCTCGCGATTATGAACTCTTTTTTCCGCCTGTCACAGTCGGGGAGATCGGATACAAGACTTTTGCTGCAGTAAGGGGCGTCTTCACGCAGGACCTCTTCCAAAGACGGGTCAAAAAGATGACGATCACGACCGCGCAGTTCAAAGATGAGATTGGAAAAACCATCAAAGTGACCTGGTTCAACGCTCCATTTATGAAAGATGCGGTCCATCCGGGCGAGCTGTATATCTTAAGGGGCAGAGTCAGCCGAAAATATGGCGTTCTGCAGCTCAATCAGCCGAAAGTCTATACACCGGAAGAATACGCGAAAAAAATGAACAGCATGCAGCCGGTCTATCCCCTGACAAAAGGGCTGAGTTCGACTTCAATCGCGAATGCAGTCCGTCAGGCGATGGATGGCGAGGCGTTTGCTAAGCTGGATATAGAAGATCCGCTCCCGGGCGAGATTCGGGTTAAATATGGCTTATGCAAGAAGAGTTATGCGGTCAGCAATCTGCATTTCCCGGAAACGAAAGAGGCATATATGGCCGGGGCGGTCCGCATGTCGTTTGAAGAGATCTTCCTCTTTATTCTTGCGATGAAGCGTAATGAAAGCAATGCGAAAGCAGCGTCTGAGGTGCAGATCAAAAGCTGTGCGCAAACCGATGAATTCATAGAAAAACTTCCGTTTCATTTAACAGATGCGCAGAAAAAGGTGATCGATGAGATCAATACTGACATGATGTCAGGCTATGTCATGAACCGTCTGATCCAGGGAGATGTCGGCTCGGGAAAAACGATCGTTGCGATTGCAGCCTTGATGAATGCTGCATTCTCCGGTTACCAGGGAGCCCTGATGGCGCCGACAGAAGTTTTGGCTTCCCAGCATTATGAAAATATCACCCGGATGTTTAAAGAAAACGGCATTGACCTGAATGTCGCTCTTTTAACCGGCTCCATGACAGCGCTTGAAAAGCGAGTTGTTTATGATGCCTTGGAGAATGGGCGAATCCATATCATTATTGGAACCCATGCGCTGTTTCAGGAGAAGGCAAAGTACCATAACCTGGGTTTGATCGTGACAGATGAGCAGCATCGCTTTGGGATCAAACAAAGAGAGGCACTGGCACAGAAAGCATCGGTTTCCGGCAAAGAGATCCAGCCGCATATGATCGTCATGAGCGCGACACCAATCCCGAGAACGCTTGCGCTGATTATCTACGGAAATATGGATGTTTCTGTGATTGACCAGCTCCCAGGAGGCAGAAAGCCGATCAAGAATGCGGTTGTGGATGATTCCTATAAAGAGCAGGCTTACCGCTTTATCGAAAAGGAAGTGGATAAAGGCCATCAGGCCTATATCATCTGTCCGCTGGTTGAATTTTCAGAGGGCGTCGATGCCCAGAATGTTACGGATTATACAGAAATGCTCCGAGATGTCTTAAGAGAGGATATATCCATTGGCATGCTGCACGGCCAGATGACACCGGCAAAGAAAAACGAAATCATGACCCGTTTTGCAGAAGGGCAGATTAAGGTCTTGGTATCCACGACCGTTGTTGAGGTCGGTGTGGATGTTCCGAATGCGACAGTCATGATGGTCGAGGATGCGAACCGCTTTGGTCTTGCAGCACTGCATCAGCTGAGAGGACGTGTCGGAAGAGGCGGCAATCAAAGTTACTGCATTTTTGTCTGCAATAACGGTTCAAAAGAAGCGATGGAACGACTGGAAATCCTCAAGACTTCCAACGATGGATTTGAGATTGCTTCGAAAGATCTAGAACTCAGAGGACCAGGAGAGTTTACCGGAATCCGCCAGAGCGGAGCCCTTTCATTTAAGAACTTTGATATCTATCGTGATGCCGATCTTGCACAGAAAGCGATCGAAGCAGTAAATGACTACCTGTCAGGAAACATAAGACTGACCAAGAGCGAAGAACAGCTTCTACTTGAAAAATCGAGCCTTCAGGCAGGATCGATACTGCTATAAAAAACGTATAACTGATATGAATGATCTGCATAAGGAGTGGTGCACAGAGTTGCGCACCATTTCTTTTTTTAAATAAAATAATTACAAAAAACGGATGAATTTGCTATATCTTGGTATTTTATTTTTGATATGATTATCGTGTCGAAAAAAGAATTTTTAATCTGAATAATACAATTTCTTTTGACCTGATATGTTAAGACAGAAGGGACCGCATCGCGGTCTCTTTTGTTGTCCACAGGTCTATTTTTTGTATGACTTGATGAACTTTTCGTGAACTTTCTGTATACGTTTGACGCGAAAATGTATACAGAGTATGCTGACGACACTTAAGAACTTCAAAGTTTTTCTGCGTTCCGCAGAAGGCTATATTTTTCAGAAAAAAGGAGCAGAAAAGTATGTTTTGCAGTGTAAACAGTGCGTCTGTTTTTGGTGTCGTTCCGCAGATGGTAAGCGTTGAAGTCGATGTTGCAGGAGGTCTTCCGTCCTTCAACATGGTAGGCCTTCCATCTTCAGAAGTAAGGGAAGCGAAAGAGCGGGTGTTAAGAGCCATTGAAAACTCCGGCTTTGATATTCCTGCAAGAAAGGTCACGATCAACCTGTCGCCTGCAGGACTTCGAAAAAACGGATCCGGATTTGACCTTCCAATGGCGATCGCGCTGCTTTCTGCACTTGGCTATATTGAACCGGAGGCGGTGGAAGGGATGATGATGGTCGGCGAACTGAGCATGGACGGAAGTGTCCTTCCAGTTAACGGCATTCTCCCCATTGCCGTCTATGCAAAAGAACAGGGCGTTAAGAAACTGGTGATTCCAAAAGCCTGTGCGTTTGAAGGGCGCTATGTGGAAGAGGTCGATATTTTCGGAGTGTCCTCCCTTTCATTGTTTGTCAGAGACTTGAAAAATAAAAGCCTCGAAAAAATAGAGAAAGCAGACTTGAAAGAACTGCTAGACCTGCGCTACCGGGAAAGCCCTTTGGATTTTAAAGATGTAAAGGGACAGGAAGCTGCAAAAAGGGCGACTATGGTTGCTGCAGCAGGCTTTCATAATCTTTTGTATATTGGCCCGCCGGGATCCGGGAAAAGTCTGATGGCACAGAGGATTCCCTCTATCATCAATCAGCTTTCGCCGGAGGAGTGCCTGGAAGTTTCCAAAATCTATTCGGCTGCCGGGCTCTTAAAAAACCAAAGCCTGATAACGGAGCGCCCCTTTCGTGCTCCGCATCACAGCATTTCAGGCCCTGCTCTGATCGGAGGTTCTGCCGTTCCGCGTCCCGGCGAAGTGACGCTTGCGCATAAAGGCATTTTATTTCTGGACGAAGCCGCGGAGTTTAAAACCGATACGATCGAAACCTTAAGGCAGCCGCTCGAAGATAAGCAGGTCGTGATCAACCGGGCTGCGTATCGGGCGGTCTTTCCGGCGGATGTGATGCTGGTGATGGCGCTCAATCCCTGCCGGTGTGGCTACTATCCTGACAGAAACCTTTGCTCCTGCTCGGAACAGGATGTCAGACGCTATTTTGGTAAGATCAAAGGTCCTGTTTTAGATCGGATCGACATCTGCGTTGCTGTGGAAAAGGTGCAGGTTACGGACCTGAGCGGAATGGAGAAATCTATGAGCTCAGAAGAAATGCGGAAAGCGGTGGAACGCGCCCATGAGATGCAGAAAAACCGCTTTCTGAATGAACCTATCGATTTCAATGCCCAAATGGATAATCAACGGATCAGGAAATACTGCGAGATGGAAGAGCGCGCAAAGCAGATGCTCGAGCTGGCCTACGATAAGTATCATTTATCCGCCAGGGGCTATTTCAAGATCATAAAGGTCGCAAGGACGATTGCCGATATCGACGGAAGCGATGTGATCAAGAGACCGCATCTATTAGAAGCAATCGGCTATCGGAATACCGTGATTGAAATGTAGGAGATGATCAAATAAGGAGATGATCAAACAAGGAGAGAATATGACAAGGGATGAATATTGGTTTTGGCTTTGCAATATACCGGGAATCTATCAGGAAACGCTGCAGAAACTCCTGTCTGTTTGTGGCGCGCCGGAAGCAATCTATCAGGAAAATGCAGACAATTTGAAGGCGTGTGGTCTACTCACGGCAAAGCAGGCGGCTGCGTTTGCTGAAAGCAAAAATACTGCAGACGCTCTGTATCTTTTAGAAACAATCCGTAGGGATGGCATTCGTTTTCTGCATCCGGAATCAGAGGAGTTTCCGGAAAAACTGAAAACCATTCCGGATCCGCCCTTTTGCCTTTATGTCAAAGGAAATCTTCCGGATCCGAACCTTCCTTCAGCTGGAATGGTCGGGGCCAGAGCCTGCAGCGAATATGGAAAAAAGATGGCGCTGAGCTTTGCGGGAAGCCTTGCGGCCGCCGGCGTTCAGATCATCAGCGGAATGGCGGCAGGCATCGATTCCATGAGCGCAAGAGGGGCGCTTTCGGTTGGAGGAAAGACCTTCGCCGTCTTAGGAAGCGGAATCGACGTAATCTATCCGGTAGAAAACTTCAGCCTGTATTATGAGATCATCTCTTCGGGTGGCGGGATCATCAGTGAATATCCGATGGGTACGCAGCCAATTGCCTGGCAGTTTCCTTTAAGGAACCGGCTGATCAGCGGCCTAAGCGACCGCCTTTTGGTGATGGAAGCAAAAGAACGGAGTGGAACGCTGATCACGGTCCGTTATGCTTTAGAGCAGGGCAGGGATGTCTATGCGCTGCCAGGACGGCTGACGGATAAGGCAAGCTTCGGATGCAATCGAATGATCGCTGACGGGGCCGGCATTCTGATCAGCCCCGAATATCTCCTGGAAGAAATATATAGGAACCCTAAATTAGAGGAATCGCCAAAGCTTATAGAGCAGAATGATCCGGGAGCTAATCGGAAGAGCGAAGAGGGCACTTTAAGTATGAATCAAACTGCTTCGCAGCAGAATCAATCAGCCCCTAATCTATATAGAAGAAAAAAATCTCCTTCCGGAGCTTCGAAAGTCAAAAAAGGAAAACAAAAGACCGAAATCAGTGGAATGCGGGAGGATCTGAAAAAAATATTTGATCTCATAGAAACGAAGCCGACTAGCCTTCAAAGCATCATCGAAAAAAGCAAAGAAAGCGCTGAAATAACAGCTTCTTTGCTTGCTGAAATGGAATTACTCGGCCTGGTTCAGGAGGTCTCAAAGAACACATACATACGAATTTTATGAGTTGACAAGCCAATATGGTTTGGTGTATAAGCCATGCTAGGCCCTAATGAAGGCAAGAGTGCTATGCGGGGAGTTGTCGAAGACAAAACAGCAATCCGTAAGCATGCATAGTTTCAGAAATTAGTAAATTAATATAGTAAGGAAATCTATCAAATGGCAAAAAATCTGGTAATTGTGGAGTCACCGGCAAAGGTGAAAACCGTTAAAAAGTATTTAGGCAAGAACTACGAAGTCGTAGCTTCCAAAGGCCACGTGCGCGATCTTCCGAAAAGCACAATGGGAATCGATGTGGAGCATGACTTTGAGCCGAAATATATCACGATCCGTGGTAAAGGGGAGACACTTTCCGAATTGAAGCGCCTTGCAAAGGACGCAAACAAAGTGTATCTCGCAACCGACCCTGACCGCGAAGGAGAGGCGATCAGCTGGCATCTTTCCGAGGCCTTAAATCTGGATGATAAAAAGAAAGCCAGGATCACCTTCAACGAGATCACAAAGACCGCAGTCGCAAATTCTTTGAAGAATTCCAGAGAGATCGACATGGACCTTGTGGATGCACAGCAGGCAAGAAGAGCTCTGGACAGACTGGTTGGATACGGTATCAGCCCAATCCTCTGGGAAAAAGTCAAGAGAGGCCTTTCCGCAGGCCGTGTGCAGTCCGTCGCATTGCGTATGGTTTGTGAACGCGATGCGCAGATCGACGCTTTTGTTCCGGAAGAGTACTGGAATCTGGACGCAGATGTGCACATCCATGGCGAGAAAAAGTCGATCATCGCAAAATTCTACGGTGATAAAGCCCAGAAGATCGATATTACAAATAAAGCGCAGTTAGATGAGATCCTTTCTAAGATTGAAGGAAAGGAAATGACGATCGAAAGCATCAAAAAGTCTGAGCGTATCAAGAAGGCACCGCTGCCGTTTGTCACATCTACGCTCCAGCAGGAAGCTTCTAAAGTGATGAACTTCACGACACAGAAGACGATGCGTGTTGCACAGGCGCTCTATGAAGGTGGTTATATTACCTACCTTCGTACCGACTCTGTCAGAGTTTCGGATGAAGCGGTCAGCAGTGCGAAGACATACATTGAACAAACTTATGGCGCAGAATATGTATCTCACGCAAAGAGTGCTTCGAGTGGAAAAGGAAAAGTACAGGATGCGCATGAGGCAATCCGACCGACCGACATCACTGTGACGCCGGATTCCTTGAAGACCAAGCTCGACCGAGACAGCATGCGTCTTTACCAGCTGATCTGGAAGCGCTTTGCGGCAAGCCGCATGACAAATGCCAAATATGATGTGACAGCGATCAACTTTGAGGTGAACGGTTATATCTTTAAGGCAACGGCTTCCAAGCAGACTTTTGACGGCTTTATGAAAGTCTATACACCGGGAGATGACGAAAAAGAAGAAAAGAACAACGTGGTCTCCAACCTGACGATGGAAGCAAAAATCGATGAGGTGCAGTATGAAGGCACCCAGCATTTCACCCAGCCGCCGGCACACTTCACGGAAGCATCGCTGGTCAAGGCAATGGAAGAGATGGGCATCGGACGTCCGAGTACGTATTCTCCGACGATCACGACGATCCTTGCGCGCCATTATGTCCGGAAAGAAAAGAAAAATCTCCTTGTCACTGAGCTTGGCAAGGTCGTAAATGATATTATGGTCACAGCGTTCCCGGATATTGTAGACGCACAGTTCACTGCCAATGTAGAGGCAAAACTGGACGGTATCGAAGAAGGAACGACAGAATGGAAAGAAGTCTTAAGGGAGTTTTACCCGGGCCTGAAAGAATCTATTGATGCGGCCAGAGCGAAACTCGAAAAGATCAAAGTTAAGGATGAAGTTTCCGATGTGATCTGCGAAAAATGCGGACGCAACATGGTCATTAAATTTGGACCGCACGGAAAATTCCTTGCCTGCCCGGGCTTTCCGGAGTGCAGAAATACGCAGTCGATCGTGGAAAAGGCAGGGGTCAAGTGTCCTGAATGCGGCAAAGAGCTGATCGTCCGCAAGACGAAAAAGGGCCGCAGATACTATGGCTGCGAAGGCTATCCGAAGTGCAACTTTATGTCATGGACCAAACCGACCGGCAAAGAAAAGAAAGCGGATGAAATTCCGGCTGAAGAAATCAACTAAGAATGAAACGAACTGTCAGAAATTACATCATCAGAATAGCGATCATGGCTGTGCTTGCCGCAGCCGTGATTTTGGTTGCAAAAGCAGTAAGACCGAGCTGGTCGGAATCCACAGAGCAGAGGGGTGACCGTGAGATCCAGCAGGATTATGACCTGACCCTTTGGTATTATGACGAGGCGCTGACGCCTTATGTGGAGCAGCTTCAAAGCGACTATTTCCGCAAGCAGGGCCTTCGCGTTGGCTGTGAACTGGTCTCAGTTGTTTCATTCTATGAGAACATGAACAAGAAGAACGTGGACGGAGAAGGCGCACCAGATCTTTATATTACGGACACCTCCCGTCTGGAGCAGGCTTATCTCGGATCTCTGGCGAAAGAAAACGCCTATCCTGATATCTATACACTTCAGAATTATTCTGTGAAATCGCTCACATCGGTTCGTTACGGCGGCAGGCAGGTTGCCTATCCGCTGTGCTTTGACATGGAATACTTTGTATACAACACGGATTATATGGACCGCGCTCCGGCAAGTTTTGAGACGATTGCAGCCAGTGCGGAAAGCTTCACCAAGCAGGCAGATTCTCCGATCGATATGGTGATCCTTTATGATGTGAATGATCTTTTGTTCAATTACCATTTTATTGGCGCATCTCTCAACTTAGGAGGTGAGGCCGGAGATGATGCGGCAAACATTGAGCTGAATAAGGAGCAGGCGAGCGCGGCACTTTCCGTCTTTAAAGACCTTCAGACAAAAACCAATATCAACCGTGCCACAACGACCTATGACCTGGTGGAAAACAGTTTTGTCTTTGGACGAAGCATGACGGCGATCTTAAAATGCAGCTCCCTTGAGGCATTAAACCGAGAACAGACCAATTTTGCAATCAGTCCGATGCCTTCCGTAACCGCTGCGATTCCTTCAAAAGCGTTATCTACGACCTGGTGCGTCTGCGTGAATCCGATGTCTTCGCATACCGCAGAGGCAGAAGCGCTTGCGAAATATATGACCTACGATAATACCAAAAACATTTATGAACTGACAGGGTTCATGAGTGCGAAACGTATGGATTATTCCGGAAAAGGCTATGCAGATGTCTATATGCTGTATGATGAGAGCGCAAGCCTTCCGAAATTTATCGAAACAGAAGAACTCTGGAAAGATATGAAGAGCATGTTCCTTTCCATCTGGGACGGAGGAGAGGCTGCGGCTGCCTTCGATTCTTTTGAGGCATCCGTCTATTTACAGCTCGCTACCCGTACCGGACAGGAAGGGCAGTAGTCTATTTAAAACTTTCATTTTTAAAATGTTACAAAAGTATTGCGAAGGCTGTAAAACTTTTGTAAAATAAACGAGGTCAGAGGTTCTTTTCCTAAGAGCATATTTAGGAGGAGAACATGAATCAGAATAAAAAAAATTATATTAAGGTTTTGCTCGTTTTGCTGGTATTCGTGGTTGCAGGCGTGATCTTCAGCTGCAGCATGAAAAACAAAGCAAAAAAAGCCGAAGAAGCCGTTGTCTTAGAAGAAGAGACTACGCTGGCAGAAGCGGAAAGCACAGAAACGGAAAGCGAAGAACCCCTTTGCGTTCATGTGTGCGGGAGCGTGAATCAGCCCGGCGTCTATTATCTGAAGCAGGGCGCGAGGATTCATGAAGCGGTCGAGCTGGCAGGCGGTCTTACGGAAGAGGCGGATACCGAGTATGTGAATCTTGCAAAAGAGGCTGAAGACGGAGTTCAGATCTATATTCCGAGCAAAGAAGAGGTCGCATCCGGCACTGTCCCGCAAGAAGCAGAAGCGGAAGCAGCTTCAGAAGACGGGCTTGTGAACATTAATACAGCAGGTTTAGATGAGCTTAAGACCTTACCGGGAATCGGCGATATCAAGGCAGAAGCCATTGTTTCTTATCGCGAGAGCGCAGGAAACTTTGCATCGATCGAGGAGATCATGAACGTTGCAGGTATCAAGGAAAGTTCCTACGAAAAAATCAAAGAGCATATAAGGGTGTAATTCATGAGTAAAGTATTAGTTGTAGATGACGAAAAACTGATTGTAAAAGGAATCAAATTCTCCTTGGAACAGGATGGCATGGATGTGGAATGCGCCTATGATGGTGAAGAAGCACTTGCCATGGCACAGAAATGTGAATACGATGTCGTACTTCTCGACATCATGCTTCCGAAGATGGACGGATTTGAAGTCTGCAAAGCAATCCGCGAATTCTCCAATATGCCGATCATCATGCTGACAGCAAAAGGCGGCGACATGGACAAAATCTTAGGTCTCGAGTATGGTGCGGACGACTATATCACAAAGCCGTTCAACATTCTTGAGGTCAAGGCCAGGATCCGTGCAATGTTCCGCCGCAGCAAACGCATGACCAAAGAGACGACCGGCGAGATCGCAAGAGGCGGCCTGCGTATGGATTTAGATTCCAGACGTGTTTTCATTCAGGACCGCGAAGTCAATCTTACAGCAAAAGAATTTGACCTTTTAGAGCTTCTTGTCAATAACCCGAACAAGGTATACAGCCGTGAGCAGCTTTTAAGCCTTGTATGGGGCTATGAATATCCGGGTGATGTCCGAACTGTCGATGTGCATGTCAGAAGACTGCGTGAGAAGATCGAGGACAATCCGAAAGACCCGAAATATGTAAATACTAAATGGGGAGTGGGCTACTATTTTAAAGCGCAGTAAAGAATTTTTCGGAAGTCTGAGATTCAGAATACTGGGATTCGTACTTGTCGCCGGGTTAATTCCCCTGATCATTATTTCCGTTGTTGGCATAAGTGTGACTGAGAACCGGATCATTGAAACAAGGACGAAGAACATCAGTGCACAGTTCTCCATGCTCAGCAATCTGTTTTATTCCAACGGCAACAGTTATGAAGATAACGAGGTGGATGCCTATTTCAACACACTGGCAGAAGATATCGCCGGTGTGTTTTTAAGCCGCGTTCAAATTATCAACCGTGACTTTACGATCACGAGCGATACTTATCAGATCAATAAAGGAAAACTCTGCATTTCGGCGGAAGTGAACCAGTGCTTTAACGGGGTCAATCAGGCCTACACGGATAAAAAGAACCAGTGTATCGTCCTGACGCAGGCCATCAAGGAGCCGCAATCCGGAAAGATCACCCACGTTCTTTTTGCGACGTCCTCGATCGCCGATATCTTTTCTGCCATGGGATCGATCCGTCTGGTCTTAAATACAGTGATCATTATTCTGGCCATTGCCTTGATTGCCTGGGCGATTTTTGCGATGTATCAGCTTTCCAAACCGTTCCGGAATATTGAAGAGACGATCGAACATATCGGAGAAGGCGGAACCGCCGAGAATATTTCGATTGCAGGTGCAAGCGAACTGAAAGCCATTTCAAATTCCTTTAATACCATGCTTCGGCGCATCAACCAGCTCGAAGCATCGAGACAGGAATTCGTATCAAACGTGTCCCATGAACTGAAGACTCCGATGACATCCATGAAGGTTTTAGCGGAGTCCTTGGTCGGGCAGCAGGGCGTTCCGGAAGAACTATATCAGGAGTTCTTAGGGGACATTGTCAACGAGCTGGATCGTGAGAATAATATCATCACGGATCTTCTGACCCTCGTGAAGATGGACAGCACCGGTATTGAGATGAATGTTGCTCCGGTCAATATCAATGAGCTGATCGAAGCGCAGCTGAAGCTGATCCGGCCGCTTGCAAAAGAAAAGAATATCGAGCTTGTCATGGAAAGCTTTAACCCGGTCATTGCGGAAGTGGATGAGACGAAGTTCTCCATGTGTATTTCCAACCTGGTCGTAAATGCCGTGAAATATAACAACGTGGACGGGTGGGTCCATGTTTCCCTCAATGCAGATAAAACCTATTTTTATGTGAAAGTTCAGGATAACGGCTTCGGAATTCCGGAGGAGGCCCAGGAGCATATCTTCGACCGCTTCTACCGTGTGGATAAGGCGCGTGACCGTGCAACCGGCGGCAGCGGTTTAGGACTTGCCATTACAAAGACGATCGTTATGGCGCATAACGGCTCAATCAAAGTCTTCAGTCAGGTGGATAAGGGAACGACCTTTACGATGCAGATCCCGCTGACCTACCTGGATAAGCAGAATAGTTAATATGAAAAGAACGAAACGACTCTTAAGCAGAATAGTGAGCATGATCTTAGTCATGATCTTCATGACTCTTTGTGCTGCCTGCGGAAACCGGACAACGGACCCGTCACAGCTGCCTCCGGATACGTTCATGGTATATTACACCAATCAAAATGCGGATGATATCATCTTCAAAGAGGAAAAGATCGAAGGCGCAGAGGAGATGGAACAGGTCGAGCTGATCCAGACGCTCCTTGATATCATGTTTACGCAGAACGAGGAAGATACGACGTATTATACGGTCAAGCCGGACACGGTCAATCTCGAGGGCATTATCGTAAAAGACGGCCTTGTAACGCTGGACTTTAGCAGCCCATATCTTCAGATGTCGAATGTGCGCGAGATTATCTTCCGTGCCTCGGTTGTACTGACCCTGATCCAGGTTCCAAATGTAACAGGCGTTACCTTTACTGTGGCTTCAACCCCGATCGTCAATTCCACCGGCGATAACATCGGCATCATGACCAAAGACACCTTCGTGAACGTTCTTTTGACGGAAGAGGGAATGCTGAAGCAGGAGACAGACCTTACGATCTATTTTGCAGATGCAAGCGGCGAGAAACTGGTTCCGGTCGTTTACCGCTTTAACATTGATAACAGTAACTCCTCGATGGAGGAATATATTCTTTCAAGACTTCTTGAAGGTCCGGCACAGGGCGAAGCCGGCAGAACGATCGCACCGGGCATCACGTTAAACAGCGTTGTAACGACTGATCATATCTGCTATGTCAACTTCGGCAAAGACTTCCTGAATCAGGAACAGCCGGTCAGCGATGAGCTGATGATCTATTCGATCGTCAATTCCCTCTGCCAGTTGACCTACGTGCATTCCGTTTATTTCATGGTCGACGGAGCGACGGATGTTGTGCTGCATGGTTCGATGGACCTCAGCTCACCGATCGTAAGAGACAATACGTATATTCAGCAGTAATCTTTTCACACCGAAATCCAATCAGAAAATGGCATGAAGCGTCCGCTGTTTACAGGCGCCTTTCTTTTGGTGCTTGGAATCTGGATCCTACATAGTTTGATCGGCATTGACTTCTTTCCACAGAAAGTCCATGCTGGCGAAGCCTGCACGCTTTCCGGGACGCTTCTTAAAACAGAAGAAAAGAGCAGCAGTTTTTATCTGTATCTGAAAAATGCTTCCTGCTTTTTGGATGAGGGCAGGGTCCGCGTGGGAAATGTTCTTTTGCTTGTTCCAAAAGAAGGGAGCAATATCGGAGAGCTGTTACCCGGAAATGTCATTCGGGCGGATGTCCTTTGTGAAGAGTTCCGTGTGGCGAGGAATGAGGGCAACTATGATGAAGGGGATTATTATCATTCTCTGGGGGTTTCCGGGAAATACCGGCTGGATGGAGATCTGTTGATTCTAAGCCGGAAGGTCTATCCCATCCGCTGTGCGATGCTGTGGCTGAAAGAGCGGCTGCTGGGCTCGATCACTTCACTGGTGAATGGAACGGCTAATCACGCTGAGATTTTTACGGCGATCCTGACAGGAGACCGCTCCGGGCTGGATGCAGAAACCAAGGACCTTTATCGGAAAAGCGGTATCGCCCACATCCTTGCGATCTCAGGGCTCCATATTTCTTTTATCGGGATGTCTCTTTTTTCGTTTTTGCGGAAGCGCATGCGCTTTTTGTTTGCAGCGCTCATTTCGGGGAGCGTTATGATATGCTTCTGCATCATGAGCGGAGAAAGCGCATCTGCGGTTCGGGCGACACTGATGTTTTTGATCCGCCTTGTGGCCTTAAAGTTTGGAAAAAGCTTTGATCTTCTTTCTGCACTTGGCCTCTCTGCGATTTTCTTGCTTTTATCGAACCCAATGTATCTTTATCATAGCGGATTCCAGCTATCTTTCAGCGCGATCATCGGAATCGGACTAGTGATGCCTGCGCTAAGGGAATTCATGTTTCTCATCAGGAATAAAACAGATGAGAACCCAATGTTCTGGACGAAGGCTTTGGAAGCTTTTTTAATGAGCTTTTCCGTCACCTTGACGACACTCCCTGTGATCATCAACACCTACTATGAGATTCCGGTCCTTTCCGTTTTGTTAAACTTAGTGGTCGTTCCGCTTATGGGAGTCGTTTTAGAGAGTGGAGTGATCGGCGTTTTGCTGGGCCTTGTTAGTCTGTTCCTTGGACGGATGCTGATCGGCGCCGGTGTCTATCTGATCTCTTTTATCGAACTGCTCTGTGCCATTTATGACAAGGTCCCCTTCAGCATCCTGATCACCGGGCACTGGAGTGGGTGGAAGATCGCACTATATCTTGTTTTGCTGGGCACGCTTGTTTTCCTGCCGAATGTTCGGACAGTGCTTAAATCACGCTTACCATCCATTATTGCTCTCGGAGGCATCTGCATAATTCTTGCACTATTATTGATCCGCCCTGCCGATTCTTCTTTGCATATCACCTTTTTTGATGTGGATCAGGGCGAGAGCATTCTGATCGAATCGCCCTCCGGAGCGAACTATCTGATCGACAGCGGGTCGGCCTCTGTAACAGAACTTTACCGCTACCGCATGGAAAGTGCGCTCAAGTACCGTGGAATCCGGACAATCGACTTTGTAATCGTAACTCATCCGGACACGGATCATATTTCCGCGGTCATCAGCATGCTGGAAGATACCGGTGCAGGGCACATTAAGATTAAGAATCTGGCCCTTCCTTCTATGCCGGAAAATGAGCATTACCAAATGCTGCTTCAAAAGGCGAAGGAGGCTGAGGTCAATCTCATCATGTTGCATAGAGGAGTGAGGCTGGAAGATAGCGAACTTAGGTTTTCCTGTCTCCATCCGGATACAGACTTTCAAAGCAGCGAGGCAAATGCTTATTCCGCAGTTTTGCAGCTTGACTATCAGGGATTTCGAGCTCTTTTTACGGGAGACCTTGGAGCAGAGGAAGAGCGGCTTTTAATTCGTGAGGGGCTGCTTTCTGACTGCGATCTTTTAAAAGTGGCGCATCACGGTTCCCGCTTTTCCACAACAGCTGCGTTCTTGGAAGCAGTAAAGCCGGAGTTTGCCGTCGTATCAGCTGGCGTCCATAACAGCTATGGTCATCCGCATCCGGATGTGATTAAACGATTAGAGGAGTCAGGAGCAGAGATTTATGTCACTGCAGAGTCAGGGGAGATTGAAGCAGTGATCAGCCGGGATGGAGAGGCTTCTGTAACAACTCTTTTGAGCGCAGCATAGAGCCGGAAATTCTTTTATGAACAGAACCTAGATCCTACTTTCAGAATATGAGCTCATTCAATATTTGAAATAGCTGAGACCTTGAGAATTATTCATTCATGCGATATATTAAAAATGAAAAAAGAATATTTTGATGGATAGAAAGGAGCAAACTCATGCAGGAAGTATATGATTTCATTAAAAAATGCGGAACCTATTATTTAGCAACCGTTGAAGGCGACCAGCCGAGAGTTCGTCCGTTCGGAACGATCGATCTTTTCGAGGGCAAGCTTTATATTCAGACAGGCAAAGTAAAAGACGTTTCCAAACAGCTTGCAGCAAATCCGAAGGCTGAGCTTTGCTGCTTCGCAGACGGAACCTGGCTGAGACTTGCAGGAACCTTAGTGAATGACGACAACATTGCTGCAAAACAGCACATGCTGGATGAGCATCCGAATCTTAAAGCAATGTATTCTGCAGAAGATGACAATACACAGGTTCTTTACTTCAAGGATGCAACAGCAACTTTCTCCAGTTTCACAGCAGAGCCGAAGGTCATTACATTCTAATTTAACCGGAAACTTTGTTGAACTGGGATTTCAAACTTGCTAATCAGGATCTCAAGTGATCCTTTGCTTTAAAAAGAATGGCAAAACAAGATTGCGGCATTAAAGGTGCCGCAATTTTGTTGCAAAGAAAGCCCCTGATGGGATATGATAGGCACTGATATGAGCACAATGAAATTCACGGCAGATACTGTTTCAAATGTGTATCTGTTTTACGGAGAAGAAAATTATAAAAAGCGCCTTTACCGTGACAACCTGCGAAAAGCGGTCACGGAAAATAATGATATGAATTACTCTTATTTTGAGGGTAATTCCATTAATTTTGCAGAGGTTTATGACAGCGTGGTGACGCTTCCATTCTTTGCTGAAAAGCGCCTTGTTGTAGTGGAAAACTCAGGGAAGTTCAAGGGAAAAGGCAAGGCGGCAGCAGATGATGCCTCTGAGACGGAAGAGGATGGTGAAAAAGAAGAGAATGCGGACGCTATGATCCTTAAGATCTTAGAAGACCTTCCGCCGACGACCTGTCTTGCCTTCTTTGAAGATGCCGTTGCAAAGAATAAAAAGATCTACAAGCAGATCCAGAAGAAGGGCACTGTCGTGGAGTGCGCAGGCGATACGGATGGGGATGTGATCAACTGGCTGGCCAAGGGCTTTGCACAGGCTGGAAAGAGAGCAAACCGCGGAGCGCTGCAGCTTCTGGTCGACCGAGTTGGAACCGATTATGATAAGCTCCGCCGCGAATATGAAAAGATCATCGGTTATGTCGGTGAAAGCACGGAAATCACAGCCGACGATATCCTGGCGATTTCTTCCGAAGATGTAGAATCTAAGATTTTTGATATGCTCGGCGCGATGGGAAAGAAGGATGTAAAAACGGTCCTGCGCAAATATAACGATCTGCTTGTGAACCGGGAGCATCCGCTTTATATCCTCGCGATGCTGCGCATCCAGTTCCGTACCCTCCTTCAGACGGCGGAACTTCGGAACAAAGGCTACACAACCCAGGATGTTGCCCGCATTTTAAAGAAGCGTGATTTTGTGATTCGAAACGCCGAGGGGTACCTGCACGGCGGCTTTAAGATGAAAGACGTGAGGGATATTTTAGAGGAAATCTCAGAGACCGACCGCAAGATCAAAAGCGGCGACCTGAACGAGCAGGTGGGCGTCGAGATGCTGCTTGTGAAGTTTTCGATGAGATAAAGAGGCATGAGAATGGACAAGAGAGAAATCAGACAGGAAGTAACGGATAAGAAGAATGCGCTGGAAAGAGATCAGGTCGAAGAGTGGTCTGCTCAGCTGAAAGAGAAGTTCTGCAGCCTGGATGCCTATAAAGAGGCAGAGGCGATTTATTTTTATATGTCATATAACAGCGAGGTGCAGACGATCCCGATGATTGAGCAGGCGATCCTGGACGGAAAGAGGGCAGCCGTTCCGATCATGCTGAAGAGCGGGAAAAGCTTTAATAAAAAAGGCGAGCCGAAGCATGACTATATGGAATTCGTCTATCTGAAGTCGATGGATGAATGCGTTCCAAACTTTATGGGGATTCCAGAGCCGCCGGCAGAGTTGATCACGGAGCATCCGGAACGGATCGCAGATGAAAAAGAAGTTTTGATCCTCATGCCAGGCCTTGCATTTGATAAAGAAAAGAACCGCATCGGCTATGGAGGCGGTTTCTATGATAAATATCTGGATTCCCATCCGGACACCATCTTCCACAAAGTGGCGCTGTGCTTTGATTTCCAGATCTACGAGCACATTCCGACCGAGCCCCATGATGAGAAGATGGACCTCATCGTCAGCCCGTCATATACGATTTCTTGATTTTTATTATTTTATGCAGAGTAAATCTTTCTGCTCCGTACGGTCAGCACCGCTCGCTTTGCTCACGTCCTTCGGATAAGCTCGCTGCACGTCCGATGGAGCGAAAACAAGTTTCGCTGTATCGTTCTCGCCCAATGACCGCCTGTGCAAGCACCGCGGTCGCTGGGCTCGCTTCGCACAAACTCCGGTCTGCGGTGCGTAGCAAGTAGCGCTCCTCGACCTGCGTATCGTCCGCACAGCTTGCTAAGTGCTGCCGAAAGTCACAAAAGATTTCTCTGCATACAATAATGAATCAACAAATTTCTCTATTGACAGTGCTGAGGATCAGGTGTTATTATATTGCAGTCGTTTGAAAACAAAGAAGAGTATCCACTCTCACCTCGTCGCAATCGGGCGCACGTTGGTTAATATTTTTAAGATCGGCAGAAGTATGCCGCATCTTAGATGTATGAGTGGATAGTTCTTTGAACTATCTTCTTTTATTTTTAAGGATATTTACAACTTTCAGTAAAGGATTAGGAGGTGTGACATCAACTACTTAATTAATGAACAAATCAGGGAGCGTGAAGTAAGACTGATTGACGCTGATGGCCAGCAAAGAGGCGTTGTTTCCATCGAGGAAGCAAGAGCAGCTGCAGATGAGGCCGGAGTTGATCTGGTGTTAATTGCCCCGACGGCAAATCCGCCTGTATGCAAGATTATCGATTTTGGTAAGTTCCGTTATGAGCAGGCCAGAAAAGAGAAAGAAGCGCGGAAAAAGCAAAAGACCATTGAGATCAAAGAGATTCGTCTTTCACCGAATATTGATGTGAACGATATTAAGACGAAAGCGAACATGGCACGTAAGTTCATTGAAAAAGGCGACAAAGTGAAAGTTGCACTGAGATTCAGGGGACGCGAGATGGCACATATGCAGGAGAACAAGCATGTCTTAGATGACTTTGCTGAAATGCTCGAAGATATTGCCACGGTCGACAAAGCCCCGAAAGTTGAAGGCAGGAACATGGTCATGTTCCTTACAAAGAAGAAATAATACGATAATAATTAACAGCCAGGAGGGAATAAAAATGCCAAAGATTAAAACAAAAAGAGCTGCGGCGAAACGTTTCAAAAAGACAGCAAACGGAAATCTTAAGAGAAATAAAGCTTACAAGAGCCATATCTTAAACAAAAAGACCACGAAGAGAAAACGTAATCTTCGTAAGGCCACTATGACTGATGCTACGAATGTAAAGAACATGAAGAAGATCTTACCATATCTGTAAGAACTTTTTAGTCAAAGGAGGAATAAGAAATGGCAAGAATTAAAGGCGGTTTAAACGCAAAGAAAAGACACAATAGAACACTTAAGCTGGCAAAAGGTTATAGAGGAGCCAGATCAAAACAGTATAGAATTGCAAAGCAGTCCGTAATGAGAGCACTCGCATCTTCCTATGCAGGAAGAAAGCAGAGAAAACGTCAGTTCAGACAGCTGTGGATCGCAAGAATCAACGCAGCAGCAAGAATGAACGGTCTTTCTTACAGCAAGTTTATGTATGGACTGAAGACAGCTGGCAACACGATGAACAGAAAAGTCTTAGCTGACATTGCAGTAAACGATGCAGCAGGCTTCGCAGCTCTGGCAGAGACAGCAAAAAACGCAATTCAGTAATACTTCGTGAATGAGCATTATGAGCCGGACGAATATGTCCGGCTCTTCTGTAATTTATAAAGCTGAGTCATCCTCAGCACTGTGAAAAAGAAACTGAAATCAGAGCATACAAGTTAGGATCTTACTATGGAAGAACAAAAAGTTTCAAGAAATTTTATAGAGCAGGAAATTGATAAGGATCTTGCAGAAGGTAATTATAGCCGCGTGGAGACCCGGTTTCCACCGGAACCGAACGGCTATCTGCATATCGGCCATGCAAAGTCGATCCTTTTAAACTATGGTCTGGCAGAAGAGTACAACGGCACATTCAATCTGCGCTTTGATGATACCAACCCGACGAAAGAGGATGTGGAGTTTGTGGATTCCATCATCGCTGACGTGAAGTGGCTTGGCGCAGACTTCGAAGACCGCCTGTACTTTGCTTCCGACTATTTCGATAAGATGTATGAGGCAGCAGTCAAGCTGATCAAAGATGGAAAGGCTTATGTCTGTGATCTGACGGCCGATGAGATCAGAGAGTACCGCGGAACGTTTGAAACACCGGGCAAAGAAAGCCCATATCGGAATCGTTCCGTCGAGGAAAACCTTGCGCTCTTTGAAGAGATGAAGAGCGGCGCGATCGAGGATGGCGCACGTGTTCTGCGCGCGAAGATTGATATGGCGTCCCCGAATATGAACATGCGTGATCCGGTCATCTATCGTGTGGCACATGTTACGCATCATAGAACAGGGGATAAGTGGTGCATCTATCCGATGTATGACTTTGCCCATCCAATCGAGGATGCCGTCGAAGGCGTCACCCATTCCATCTGCACAATGGAGTTTGAAGACCACAGACCGCTTTATGACTGGGTCATCGAGAACGTCGGTTTTGAAGAGTCGCCGCGCCAGATCGAGTTTGCAAAGATGTATCTGACCGGTGTTATTACCGGAAAACGTTATATTAAGGAGCTTGTGGCAAACGGAACCGTAGACGGCTGGGACGATCCGAGACTTGTGACGATCGCAGCACTTCGCCGTCGTGGCTTCACACCGGAGTCGATCCGCATGTTTATCGAGCTTTCCGGTGTTGCAAAGGCACAGAGCTCTTCTGATTATGCAATGCTGGAGTATTGCCTGAGAGAAGACTTAAAGCCGAAGGCACCGCGCTATATGGCAGTACTGGATCCAATCAAGCTGATCATCGATAACTATCCGGAAGACCAGGTCGAATATATGGACGCGGTCAATAATCCAGAGAACGAAGAAATGGGAAGCCGCAAGGTCCCGTTTTGCAAAGAACTCTATATCGACAGAGAAGACTTTATGGAAGAGCCGCCGAAGAAATACTTCCGTTTGTTCCCGGGCAACGAGGTGCGTCTTATGAATGCATACTTTGTCACCTGCGTGGACTACAAGAAGGATGAGACCGGCAAAGTCACCGAGGTTCATGTAACCTATGATCCGGAGACCAGAAGCGGATCTGGCTTCGAAGGCCGTAAAGTTAAAGGCACGATCCACTGGGTCAGCGCAAGACATGCAGTGAAGGCAGAGGCAAGACTCTATGAGCAGCTGGTGGATGAGGAGCGCAACATCAATCCGAATTCCCTGACTGTTATGGACAGCTGCTACATCGAGCCGGAACTTGCGAAAGCAAAACCGGGAGACCACTTCCAGTTCGTCCGTCATGGCTACTTTAACGTCGACTCTCATGACACAACTGACGAGAAACTGGTCTTTAACCGCATCGTCTCCTTGAAGAGCTCGTTTAAGTTGCCGAAGTGAGCCTAGCGGCCGCTGCGTTTACGCAAGCGGACATTAGGCGAGAAGGAACATGAGCGAAGCGAATGCCGAAGTGAGGATTGCAGCCGTCGTGCTTGCACAAACGGCTATAATCCGAGAAGGAACAACGAACGCAGTGAGTTGCCGAAGTGAGCCTAGCGACTCGGTAATAGAATCTGCCGGTTCATGCAGCTTGACGGTGATTTCACACATTTCCCACCACTTTTCTGATTTGAATCAGTGGTGAAAATGATGAAATATGCATATTTGAATAAAGTTCACACATTTCCCACCATCTTTTTCAATGAAAAAGTGGTGGGATTTTTGTGAAGTGAATCTCAGGATGCATGAATGCTAGTATTATTGGCAAAATACGCGTTAAAAAATGGTGGGAAATGTATGAACTTGGGCCCAGGATGCATGAGTTGAATACTAGCAAGTTATTTCAGGACATCACTAGCGATTATTTGAAATGGCTTTTTAGGGGGCTGCTGTGCATATTATCTTGAGTAATGACGAAGAATAATGCGCATGTTTTAAGCTTCTAGCATGAAATAGTGAAATCTGCCGGTGGATTGTGATAGAATACTAACATGATTTCAGTTGTAATCATGCTGATCGTGATTCTTCTTGCAAGCTGTGCACTAGGAATCATCAGCAAAAGAAAAACGGAAGAGTGCATTCCGCTTACGATGATGGGCACGATCGTGTGCCTGTATATTTTTTATTGTCTGAATCTACTAATCATTGGGCGCTTCTTGATTTATGTGGTTTTTTTCGCGATGATACTATTTGCTGTTACTAAAATTGCATCTAGGAAAGTTGCTGCCAAAGAAAACCCATATGCTCCTGCAAGTGATTCCGTAATACAAGATAATCAAGCGATTACGGCTCGAGGCTTTTTATTTGAGAAACTCTTCACCTCCGGAACGGTTCTTTTTCTGGGCTTATCTGTTTTATTTATCATCTATGCAAATCATCTGAAGCCGGCCGTCTGGGATGAGCTCCGGCTTTGGGCGGCGATGCCGAAAGCACTGCACTTTACGGAAGCAATGCAGGTAGGGGAGGGCTCGCTCCTTTTTACCACTATGCAGTCCTATCCGCCGGGAATGGCGCTGCTCGTCTATTTCTTTACGGCACTATCAGGTACATTCAGCTACGGAAGCATCTTCGCAGTTTGTTGGATCTTTATGGCAGCTTTGATCATTCCGGCGGCAAAGCAGCTGAAATGGAAACAGTGGTATATGCTGCCTTTGATCTTATTCTTTGCGGTCGTGATACCAATCGTTCTGACTGTGAATGGAAACGGCCCGAGCGGGGACTGGAATTTCTTCTTTGTAAGTCTATATATTGATCCAATCCTGGGATGCCTCATGGGATATGCCTTTTATCAAGCCATCAACAACCCGACACGTCACGGCTTCGATATGATCAGTTTTTCTATCACTTTATTCGTGTTGCCAACACTTAAAAACATGGGCGCAATCTATGCGTGCGTAGCATTTGTGATGGCAGTGGTGATCATGCTGGTGATGCAGAAAAACGGCAGTGGATGGGGTCGCAAGATTCTCTATACTGTCATTCCTCTCATTGCAATCGCCATCTCATATTTTTCCTGGCAATGGATCATCAACCGCAGAGGGACCGGCGAGTTTATTGATATGCAGCTGTCCTCCTTTACAGGGACGAAACTGGTGAATGTCCTAAAAGGCATGGCTTCCTGGGGTCATATTCCGTTTGTGTATTATGTGCTGTTCTTTATTTTGTTTGGCCTGTTTATGACATTTATTCTAAAAGACATTCCGAAAAAGGCGGCACTAATCGGAGCAGCAGGCTTTGTTGTAGCATTCCTGATCTTCTTCTATGGCTACACCAGCCACTATGGCCTGATGCTTTCTTCCATTCATCGCTATACGTCGACTTTCACCTTCGCAGCCTTCATTTATTTCATGCTGCGCTTCTTTGCAAGAATGAACCCGAAAGCAGAGTACAGCTTCCGCGGAAAACTGATCGACGACAATTATCAGGAATATCAGGAAGATCATGAGGCAGACGAAGGCGAACTTAAGGAAATTGCGGAAACGGAGCAGAAGTGGGCGGATGCCGGGCTAGTATTACATGAGCAGTTAAAGAATGAATCGGGGCAGCCAGTTCAAAGTGAAGTGAAAGCTACCGGCCGAGAATCGGATATGAGCGAATCTTCGAATAAGGAAATG
Source organism: Lachnospiraceae bacterium (assembly GCA_045546255.1). GTDB lineage: Bacteria > Bacillota > Clostridia > Lachnospirales > Lachnospiraceae > RGIG5612. The sequence goes on from JAZQCK010000078.1 coordinate 31,779, forward strand.
ACTCGGGCGGAAGCGCGGGCGATTTCCAAGAGTGTGATCGTGAATATCCTTCCGTCGAAGCCAGTGAATTCCGGGAGATTGATGTTTATTGAGGCGTTGATCATTTTAGCGGCAGTTCTGCTTCTTTTTAACAGCAGAAATTATCAGCTGAAAAATGACAGCATGAATGAGGCGGCGCAGATGATCCCGAAACTGGAAACCATGGTGCAGCAGGGGCAGGATGCGGCCGTCCTTAATCCGTCGGGTACAACCAATTTGCCGGCTATCGGGCAGAATCCGGAGACGGCCATCATGATCAAAGATGCCGGCGTAAAACAGTATTCTGTCAAGCACCCGGCGAAATGTTACCTCGCCCTTGGAGGCGACACACGCAAGCAGTCTCAAAGACACGAGACTTATGCGCTTGAAGCCATCGGAAGCAAGCTAAATATCCAGAATATCTGGTGCGATAAACTGTTTAATGAAGCAGAGGATGGAGTTGTAACAAGCCAGCGTGAGATGACGAGGATCTGGGCGCAGAATCTGCTTAAGGGAGGATATGAATACGTGCTGATAATTGATCCGGATGCAGATATCCTTTATGCGATCAATGAAATCGAATCAAGCGCGCTGCCATTCTTGCAGGAGAATTACTTTGTTCTGCGGGTTGTTCCAAATGGTGGAGAGTATGGCATTACATTTGTGAAACCGTAGACTGTTTCAATTTACAACATCACAACAAAAAGGTTGTAGCCTAAAGGCTGCAACTTTTGTTTCTCTATTGAATCCGGCTGTGGTATGGTTTTTATGGGTGAGTGGAAGCCGTTTCGTTTATGCTTAGAGCGGTGAATGAAAGTCATGGGACGGATTGCTGCTGATGCCTATCGTATAAGTAATTATTTATAACTGGAGGTTTAGGAATATGATTGATTATGTAGCACGAAGCGGAGCATTGTTAAAAGACAAAAAGGCACAGGCGGCACTGATCCTCTGCGAGCAGGGAATCGGAGAAGGCAGCCCGGATGTCGCAGCTCTTTATGTTAACGAAGGAATTGCTTATCTTTACATGAAGCAGTTTGAAAAATCTCTGGAAATGTTTGATAAGGCCTGCGAGCTGGATCCGACTGACGGCGATGCACAGTACAACCGCAGCATGGCAATCCGTGAAATGCAGCGCCATGAAGAGGCTCTTCAGAACTATGAGATCACATACCAGAAGTTCCCAAATCATTTCTTCAACTTGATGAATTGCGGAAATGTCAGAAGACGTCTTGGTAAACTCGATGAGTCAGTTGAAATTTATGAGAAAGCGTTGGCACAGCAGCCGGATAGCTGGGAGCTGATGTATAACATCGCATGCGTTAAGATCTTACAGGGCAAATATGAGGAAGCACTTGATTTGATCAATAAGGGCCTGGAGCTGAACGATGATTTCGGTGAGTTCTATTATTGCAAAGCCATCTGCCTGAAGAATTTAGGTGATGAAGCAGGCAAGGAAGAAGCATACAACATTGCGATCAAGTATAAACCGGAAGATGACCGTCCGCCTCATGGCTGGGGCCCGCATCCGGAAGAACTCAAGGAGCCTCATGGACCTTGTATGAGAAGTGAAGTGATCAAGGGAATCTAAGAAAGGATTTGATAAAGCCGTTGGGAGTTAACCCGGCGGCTTTTTTGAAAACCTGTTGGTTTTAAAGACCTGCATGAACAAAACAAAAAACTGAGCAGGATTGTCCTGCTCAGTTTTGGTTCTTGCAATAACTATATAAGAAGTCTTAGTAGGAGAGGTTTATGCTTCTTTTTCTTTGTTAAGGTTTGCAAGGATAGCGGCTTTCTTTGCTTCTGCGGATGGGGATTTTACGATACATGCATTGTAATCCTGATATACTTTCAGTTTCGCCGGGATCTCGTCCTTATGCGGCATGTAGCGGTTCATAAGAACTTCGCCGATCTCGTCGCCGTGTGCCTCGAGTCCGCATGGCTTGGTGTGGTTCTCGTGCTGTTCTTCTTCCGGCCATTCGATCTTCATCTCGTCGCCATCCATTAAGATGTGGCCATGAGTTCCGCAGATTGCGCACCATACGTCTTTTTTCTTCGGGTTGAAGAGCATAGCGTTGAAGTGGCAGGATGGGCAAACATCTTCTTCGCTCGGCTCGCCTCTCCAGCTGTGGTCGTTATCGAGAACTGCCTGAGCAAGGTTACGTCCAAGCTGTCTTGCGCGCTCCAGATATGCTTCGTCTAATGTTGCTGCGCCCGGGTTTGCGATACCGGTAACGTTCATGAAGTCAACAACATCCGTGGATGCGGAGAAGCAGGTGGAGTAGAGTGTCGGAATACCCATGGATACCCAGTGGCTTGAAAGAGCGCCACCTACGCTGATCAGAGCGCCCGGACGGGATTTTACTCTGCCTTCTGCCCACTTTGGAGTTCCGAAACGGCTCATCATGACGGCGTCGATCTTTGGTCCAAAAACTCTGTCGCGGAATGCAACGGTCATGGAAGAACCGGTTGTAGAGTAGACCGGACCTGCCATTAAGAATCCGTCACAGTCTAAGAATTTGTCGATCAGGAATGCGGCATCATCTTTGCCATGAACGCATTTTGTCGGGTCGTCCATTGCTGCACAGAACTGTCCTGAGCATGCAGTACATGGATAAATATCCATGTCACGAAGGCGGACGAGCTCGACCTCAAGTCCCATCTTCTCAGCTTCCATTAAAGCTGCTTTTGTAAATACCTCACAGTTACCGTCTTTTCTTCCGGCGCTGACTGCTAAAATTTTCATTTGAATCTTCCTCCTAATTAATATCTTTATACTTGTATTCGTGAATGTTTGCTTGATTCTCCCACTGGGAGTGGTTCAACATGTTTTAACCTTCCAGTTTTCTGATATATTTTGCAACGTTATCGCCTGCCATACGGCCGGTGTTAACGGCATAACCCATGGTGTTGCCCGGGAGCTTGTACAGATAAGTTCCTGCATAAATATCACAGGTGTCTGTTCCGGCTGCATATAAACCTTTGATCGGGCGGTAGTCAGGGTCCAAGACCTGAGTCTTGTGGTTGATCTGGATTCCGCCAAGGCTTCCGTATGCGGAGAGCGCGATTGCGCCACCCCAAAGCTTACCTTCGATCTTGCGCATGTATTTATGCTCTTTGTTGAAGACATCGTCATAGCCTTCCTCACAAAGATCATTGTATTCCTCTAAGGTCTCGCGGAATGTCTCAAGATCGATTCCAAAGAACTCACAAAGCTCTTCATCCGTTGCATCCGTAATATAAGCCTTTTCCGGAGCAAGCTCTTTTGCTGTTTCAAGCTGTTCTTCCAGGAAATTCATCGTGTTGCCAAAGATCGAACCTGCAATTCCTGCCCAATCAAGGCCGTTACGATAGTAGTATTTTACTAGCTTATCAGATGCGATCATGATCGCATAGCGCTGCGGCTGGCGTTTCAGAACATTCGCTAGGATCGCAGGGTTTTCAGAATAAGCCTCATTCATGACCCTTTCACCGGAAAGGTTTACAAGAAGGTTCGGCTGGTTAAAAATGTTTGCAAGAGCAAAGCACTCATCCGGAACACGGGTCTTCGTGTTCGTTTCCATATCAATCTTGCCTTTCATCGCGCCGACTTCCCAGGCAAGACGAAGCCCGTCACCTTTAAGTCCCGGAATTGCAAAGTTGAACATATCTTTACCGAATGTGTAGTCACATTCCTCTTTGATCATCTGCGGGTTATCACCAAATCCGCCGGTTGCGATGATGACAGCTTTTGCCTCGACTTCAATCTCTTCGCCATTTTCTTTCTGTGCGATCAGACCGGTGATTCTGTCATCTGTTTTAATGATCTTCTTAACTGCTGTATTTGTATGGATCTCAGCTCCGAGTTCCACAGCTCTTTCCAGGATGCGCTTGTTCATAGTTGATGCTGCACGCATTCCGCCCGGCTTTCCGCCGCCTTCCGGGGTCACCATATGCCAGGTGTTCCAGCTGCCGGCATAGAATTTACCGACTTTACCAAATTCCACGCCCATATCTTCGAGCCAGTCAATGGTATCGCCGGACTGCCAGAAGTAGTCATGGACGAGGCGGGCATCACAGTTCCAGTGAACATAATCCATAAATTCTTCGAAAACTTTTTCTTTTGTCAGTTCACTCATTTCCGCTTTCTGAACGCGGCTTTCCACACCAAACGGACCGCCGCCCATATTTGCAGCGCCGCCGCACATCGCCGCTTTTTCAAAACCGACAACTTTCAAATCATTTTCTGCTGCAGAAACACAGGCCGCAAGACCTGCCGGGCCTAATCCGATGACTGCAACATCTGCTACGATTTTTGCCATTTGAATTTCCTCCTGAAATTGCTTTCACTGTTTTATATTTCTTTATTGTTTCGTGACTGTTTTTTTGGCCGTACAAAAAGAGTGCCAACCTTTGTATTTAAAGATTAGCACTCCGTGAATTTAAATAGAAACAAATATTACAAAATCTAAAAACAACCAAATAGTTGTGATGCCATCAGGCGTTGTTCAGCTTGGATTTCAGCATCATGACCGTCTGGAAACGTCTTTGCGGATCAGCTTCCCAGGACTCATCTTTCAAAAGCTCATCCAGCAGCTCTGAAATCGAATAGCAGGCATTGTTTTCATTTGTGATTTTTTCGATCAATGTATCAAATTTCTTATCCATGATAGCTCCTGTCTTTTCTCAAATAATCTTTATCGGTGATATTTCATGTCTGGTATTGCTATAGGTTGATCAGGCTTTAACAGACTTTTCGTTAATGTATCCGTACAGATCCTTCAGCAGTTCCGGGTCTCCATCACTTGGTGAAAGCAGAGGCTTATCCATGTTGAACATATAGCCGCCACCCGGCGCTAGCTCCTCAAAACATTTATCCACCCGGTCTTTGCATTTTTGAAGATCATGCAGATGAAGCATTGCAAGTGGAAAACCGCCGCAGATCACCTGGTGGTCGCCGATGATTTTTTTGGCTTCAAACGGATCATCGCTATCCAGCTGGATCATGACACTGCCTTTTGGAAATTCCTTAAATGGCTCCAGCAAATGCTTGAAAGCACCTTCTCCCCGGAGACAGATCTTTTTTCCGGCTTCTGCAAATGGGAGCAGAGCCTTTTTAAAGCCTTGAAACCAGTATTTCATCTGATCTTCGAGTCCGATAAAAGCTGAAATGTGGAAAATGCAGCCGCACATCGGAAGCGGGTTTGGCTCAAACTTCGGAGGAGGCATCGTTTTGAACTGTTCAAAACGCGTCCGGTCGATAGCTCCGATTGCCGCATCCAGATGATCGCGGTTATCAGAAAGATCTGCGAACGTATCCATCATGCCGCGGTAGATGTCATGCATATTATCCAAAGTTGACATATACATGCCAAAGGAACTGCCGTATTGGTATTCCGTAGGCTGATCGGACTGATCCAAGATGCCTGCAGCCTTTAACTGATTGACCGGACCGGAAGCCGTCATCCCGAGAACCGGAACAATGGAATAATCTCTTACGGCTGTCTTACAGACCTCCTCTTCAAAATCTGCAGAACGGCGGGTACAGACTGCAGCCTCTTTTAACATGGCATAGGCCTTGTCTCGCGGCTCTTTAAATGCCGGAACATTCCGCTTAAACCAGTATTCATTCATGAAATAATCAGGCTCTTCGATCAGAAGGTCATATTCCTCATCCGTCATGAAGTTATATCCTACCTGATTATGCTGGACGGTGCATCGGTCACGTCCAAGGGGATACTTATCAGAGCCAAGCGCCAGAAAAGCATCATAAGCCTCATAAGCGCCTGTATTGACCGTAAAGTCAAACGGAACTTGGTCGAAATAGCGGCAATAACGTTTTACATGTTCCTCCTGTGTATAGACCGGACTGTTGAGTTCTTCCAACGTTGCATCTGCAAGGCCGTACTGCCAGTACATCCCCTCAAATCCGACGGGCACTTTGTCAGGTTCTTTAAACGAACATGCATCCACAATGTTTTTGATCCTCTGATGAAACAATTTTGTATTCATATCTGAACTCCTGATTATTATTTATATGTTTTATTTAAAATAGCATTGAAAACTTTGTTAATGAAACAAAATAATTGAATGCCCTGAACAACAAAAAAGTTGTAAAAAAAAAGGACCTTTAAGGTCCTGCCTGAGAAGACGATGTTATTTCAGCTGTTCCCCCAGCCGGTCCTGTTCGGCCATTTCAAATTCATGACTCAAGAAATCCGCAAATGCCTCGGAATACGATTTCCCCAGATTTTCATTCCAGACACAGACAACCTGATTCATGATGCCGGTGGGAACTGTTGCAATCTCACTTTCATAAGGAGGGCGGGCCATGACAGAGCCCAGAATAATGCCATCGCCCTTTGAAACAGCTTCCAGGGCTTTCGGTGCATCGGATACGATGATGATCGATTTTGGCTCGAGCCCAAAGTTGGCAATATCACGCATGATGCTGTCACGTGTCTCAAAGAAGTTGTCGCTGGTAACGCCTGCGATAAACGCATCATGTTTAAACTCCTGATAATTTACACCCGGGTGATACTTCGGATGCCGTTTTGAAACCAGAAGGGCCGCTTCTAAGTGATGGATCGGCTTTACGATGATCCCGGGCACATTCTGGACGAAGCGGTCGATCGTAACCAGCATATCCGTCTCTCTGGCTAGAAGGCGTTCGATGCCGAAGGCAGGAGTATCAAAAGACAGTTCCACATTTGCTGTATAATCCGTTCCCGGAATGGTAAAGGGATGCATTCGTTTGACTGGTTCGAAATCCGGCTGATTTAAGGTAAGGACAGAAAAATGATTGTTTGCCTGATGATAATCTTCTAAAAGAACCCCGCAATCCTTTAAAAACTGCTTGTTGAGCTCCAGATATCTTTTCCCCCAGGGCGTGATCTGCACTTTATGTGGGCTGCGGTAGAAAAGAGGGAAACCAATCTTGGTTTCCAGCTTGGAGATGTTTTTACTGACTGCCTGCTGGGAAATGTATAGCTGCTTTGCCGTTTCACTGAAATTCAGCGTCTCTGCCAGATTAAAAAAACATTCCATTTGAACGTCAAGACTCATAATCAACCTTCTTTGTTCATCAATTCACAATTGTATGCCCTGAGATATTAAGAAAAGTCAGAATCAGTCAGAAAATCCTCAAGGTAAAACTCGCTTCAAAAATCTTATTACTTTAAGAAACTACCCACATAAAAAATAGTAGCATAGCAGTTTTTGAACTTCAACAACTTTTTGGTTGTTACCTCCGGGTTCTAAATGATGTTTCCATATGCCGGAGTTCTTTAATACAATCAAATCAAACAAAGGGATAACTCTGTGTTTGTGTGCGGAAAACGCAAGAAAAATACATAGAGAAACAGCCTTTAGGTAGTTTATTAACAGCAAAGAAATTGAGGTGAACAGATTGGAAAAAGAGATTATTTGGATACCTGAAGACTTTGACGGCGAAACAATCGAAGTTGCTTACCGTAAAGGTGTTCCGGGTAAGACCAAAGAAGAGATGGAGGCGATGATCGCCAGAGGCGAACGTCCGCACCTCTTCAACTTCTGCGGAAAACTGAATCCGAGAACCTACAGCCCGGAAGAAGGGATCATCTGCATGCAGGACGTTGCTACAACGCTCCGTGACGGCACGGTGATCTATTCTGATATCTATATGCCGGACGAACCTGGTAAGAAATTTCCTCTTCTGATCTCCTGGAGCCCGTTCTCAAAAAGACCGGCAGAGGGAATGCAGGAGTGGAAACTGATGGGAGTTCCGCCAGGAACTGTATCAGAAATGTCAAAATTTGAATCCACCGACCCGGGCTACTGGTGCCATATCGGCTATGCCGTAGCAAACGTTGACCCGAGAGGTGTTGGTAACTCCGAAGGAAATGTAGAGCAGTATGGTCCGCAGGGCGCGCGCGATGGTTATGATTACATCGAGTGGGCAGCGGAGCAGGACTGGTGCTCCGGCAAGATCGCTCTTTTTGGAAACTCCGGTGTTGCAATGAGCGCAGCAAGAATCGCAGCTGAACAGCCGCCTCATCTGACCTGCGTAGCTCTCTGGGAGCTTACAGCTGATATGTACAGAGAGTCCTTAGCAGTCGGCGGTATCATGGCTCCTTCCTTCAATGAAGATATCCTTGCAGGTATCGCCTGCAAAAACTACATCGAGGATCTTCCTACGATGGCAGCAAAATATCCGATGATGAACAAATACTGGGAGAGCAAGATCGTAAAATGGAATCAGATCCGTATTCCTACTTACGTTTGCTCCGGCTGGTGCCATATCCACCTTCGCGGATCTTTAGAGACTTTCCGTCGTATCCGCTCCGGTAAGAAATGGCTCCGTGCCCACAGAGAATTCGAGTGGCCGGATACATACGACAGAGATAACGTAGCGGATCTTACCGCATTCTATGATCGTTATCTGAAGAATGTCAGAAACGGCTGGGAGTTCACTCCGAAGGTACGTGTCGACGTTATGGATGCATATGATTATGACTATGCAGTCAAACGTGTTGAAGATAACTGGCCGATCAAGAGAACCGAGTATAAGAAGATCTATCTGGATGCTTCTAATATGGGAACAAGCCTTGAGCAGCCGTTCGAAAAAGAAGCAGAAGTTTCTTATGATCCGATGAAAGAAACTGTCATCTTTGATTATAAGTTCGAAGAAGACACTGAGATCACCGGCTACATGAAACTGAAACTGTATTGCGAGTGCCGCGGCTATGATGATATGGACCTCTTTGTATGGGTTAAGAAGAACGGCGTAAATGGCGAGCATATCCCGGTCTACGCTATGCATGAGCCATATAGAGGCGCATGGGGATACATGAGAGTTTCCCACAGAGAGCTTGATGAGAAGATGGCAACCGACTTCCAGCCGGTACAGTCCCACAAGAATCTCCAGAAGCTTTCTCCGGGCGAGATCGTTCCGGTCGAGATCGAAATGTATCCGCACAGCCGTATCTGGCATAAAGGCGAGACCCTTCGCATTGAGGTTACCGGCCGTTTCGTAAAATCCGACTGGTTCGAAGATCCGAAGGTCAACATCGCGTCGGATAACGGCGATGGAATCCATGTCTTCCATACAGGCGGACAGTATGATTCCTTCCTGCAGATCCCTGTGATCCCGCCGAAATACACGGCTGGAGATTACGTTTACAGAGGCTAAGAAAAAATGAATGGAGACAGGGGACGGGTCTCTGTCTCCAAGATAAATAAAAAAAGGAGACAGAGAACCGTCCCCTGTCTCCAATGTAACAAAGAGAGGAGAAATTTATGAGCGAAACCTACGGTGGTGGAGTTTACGAAGAAAAATTCGAATTTCCATTATTAAAACTCGTTCGTGAGAAAGCGGAAGAGCTGGACATCAGCTACCATGACGCTTTAAATCTCGTAAAACCGGACTACGTACGGACCTGCAGATATGGTGATGAAGAATATGAAAATGAAGAGATCGCCAAATTCGAAAAGGTCACGGAAGAGACGATTGCGAACTGGGACAAATTTATGAAAGAAAGGGAGGGCAAATAAATGATCACAAAACCGAATGCTCAAGATGTGAAAGTTTATGAGTGCGACTTCCTTGTCGTAGGTGGTGGCGATGCCGGATGTTCCGCAGCGATCGAAGCAGCTGAAAATGGTGTCAAGACCATCATCCTTGAAAAAGCAAACACCGCAAGAAGCGGACACTCTGGAATGGGTATGGACCATGTTATGGACTTCCCAAGAGAAGGTGTCAGCAATTTAGATTATGTGAAGTTCTTTATGGGACGCCATGAACTCCTTGGCGGACCTGGAGCTTTAATGAACCCGAACGTTGGCTATATCCTCGGCGCTAAGAGCTGGTGGGCTCTGGACAAGATGAACAAATGGGGATATCCGATGCGCTGGGAAGATACTGATGATTATCACTGGGTACGTAACGGATGGTTCGGCAAGAAGATCATGATCGGTGTTCATTGGCTGGATGTAAAACCGGCAATGGCAAAGAAATGTAAAGAAGTCGGTGTTCAGACTCTGAACAGAACCATGATGGTCGATCTGCTGACTGACAAGAACGGTAAAGTCTGCGGCGCAACTGCATTCAACGTACGTACCGGTGAATTCTGTGTCATCAAAGCAAAAGCAGTTATGGTATCCACCTGTAACCTGGCTAGAAACTATACTTCCGAGACTCCGATGCACTGGAAATACAAAATGCGTTTCCACGGACATCCGGGCAGCATCTCCGGTGATGGTTTCAATGCTTGCTATAAAGTCGGCGCTGGCCTTTGCAACATGGATATTGCAACGAACTGGAACTATCGTATCCGTGATGATATCTCTCTTCCGTTTGGCTCTATCGACCATGGTGATGGTATCCGTGGTCAGTGGATGAACGCGAAAGGCGAAGCAATCCCGTTCCCGACAGCAAAAATGTATGACGAGATTGAGAAAGCCGGCTTAGATCCGATCTATTGCACAATCGAGCATTTCAATGATATTTATCAGAAGAGAAATGAAATCTGCATCGCAGATGAGCGTTTCGTTTCCCTGTATCTGGCAGAGCAGAGAGGCTTCAATCCGAAGACTCACCGTTATGAGCTGATGGAAAACAGACGTTTCGGTTTCTATGGTCTTTCCGGTGTTTATACAGATGAGAACTTCAAGACCGATGTAGAAGGCCTTTACTGCGGTGGTGACACTGTGTTAGGTCTTGGCGGATGCGGATCTGCCTGCATCAGCGGTATCATCGTCGGAAACCAGATGAAAGATTACTGCGCAACCGCTCCGGAACCGGAGATCGATATGGCTCATGTTCAGGATGTGATCGATGAAGTTTATGCACCGCTTTATGAAGAAGACGGTACAGAGCCAATGGAAATGGAAAGCTCCATCCGCTATATCAACGATCGTTATGTCGGAATGCATATTTCTGAAGGTAAGTTAAAAGAGGGTCTTAAGAGACTTGGTTCCCTCAAAGAACATTTCATGCCGCATCTGATGGCAAAGACTCCTCACGACCTTATGAGATGCATCGAAGTCCGCAACATCTTTGACGGCAGCGTTCTTCACTTCAGAGCCTGCATGGAAAGAAAAGAATCCCGCGGTAACTTCTTAAGAAACGATTATCCGGAAAGAAATCCGGAAAACGATAACCACATTTCTGTCTGCCGTCTGGTTGACGGAAAAGACACCATCGAACTGATGCGCGCACCGGAGCTGAAACCGGAATACTTAGAGGAGGGCAAATAAAATGAAAGTTGTAAAGATCGAAAATGATAAGTGCATTAAATGCATGAAGTGCTACGACAATTGCCCGGAAGATGTTCTTGCAGTGAACGAAGAAGGATATCCGTACCTGAAGTATGACGGCGAGTGCTGGTTCTGCGGCATCTGCTGGATGAATTGTCCAAAACGTTGTATTGAATTAAGACTGCCGGCATCACTCTGGTAGGAAAGGAGAAATTATATGAAAATTGTTGCTTTAACAGCAGGAAGAAGAAACGCAAACTGCGAGATCTTCACAATCGAAGCGCTGAACGCTGCAAAAGAGATGGGCGCTGAAGTTGAGATGATCCGTATGCTGGATCTTGAGATCCATTCCTGCGCAGTCTGCTGGCCTTGCCCGGTTATCATGAAGGGCGCAGAGCACTGCATTTATAAGGATGATGCTGCTTGGCTTTATAATAAGCTGTTTGACGCAGACGGATTCCTTCTTGCAGCTCCTTGCTATTCCCTGACGCCTCCGGGACAGCTGATCGCGATCCGTGACCGTATCATGGGACCGAGAGTTGATATTGCCTGCAACTGGAAAATGAAACAGATGGTGAAGAACGACCTGACAGACAAATTCGGCGATATGGAAATTGACGAGCGTATCTTCCGCCGTAAAGTCGGTGCGATGATCTCTGTCGGCGGCGCTACCACAGAGCACTGGGTATCCCTTTGCTTAGCTTCTATGCAGACCTTAATGTTCCCGGCACAGTTCAATGTCTGTGACCAGATGAATGTGACCGGTGTTGCAGAAGACGGCGCAGCAACCCTCTTCCCGGAACTCTTAGAGCAGGCAAGACAGCTTGGCAGAAATATGGTTAAGAGTTTCGAAGTAGATGTTCCGTATGAGCTGAACGATGCGATCGATCACAAGAAACCGTATTATGGACCGGAAGGCTATTGCCCGATGTGCCATCAGAACCTGATGATGTTCTATCCGGATTCTGATAAGGTTTCCTGCGCAATCTGCGGTATCGACGGAAAAGTAAGTGTGGAAGATGGAAAAGTTAAATTCACATTTACTGAAGAGGAAATGAGCCACTCCAGACACCTGTTCCAGGGTCTGAAAGACCATGATGATGAAGTCTTTGAAGTCGGAAAAACGATCAAAGATAAACTTCCTCAGATTCAGGAGAACAGAAAGTCTTACAAGCCGCTTGAGAAGGAATTCCTGATCAAGCCGCCGAGCAAACAGCCGAAACAGGCGTAAGCTTAGCGGGTAAAGGCGCTTCGTAACTAAGTTTTTACCCGGAGAAGAGAGGGGTTTCCTTTCTCTTCTCCGGAAGAGAATTACATTTTAGTTTTATTGAGAGAGGGAAAAATTATGGAAAACACTCAAAAAATGAAATGGTACCACCATTTGGGGTACGCTCTTGGTGAGATGAGCTACACAATTGAGAATACCTTCGTAGCTTCCTACATGGTTCTCTATTTCACCACAACGATCGGTATCCCGGCACTTACCATTGGTACACTGACCCTTGTCTGCCGTATCATCGACGCATTTACCGACCTTGGATTCGGTATGTTGGCTGACCGTACGAAGAAGAATAAGATGGGTAAATTTAAACCATGGTATGTCGGTTCATTGATCCCGACGGCAGTCTCCTTCGTTTTGGTATTTACCGTTCCGGGCGGAATCGGCATAGGAAGTGCAGCAGCAATTCTTTGGGCATACATCATGTACATCCTCTTTGGTTCCATCTTTGCAACGGTCAACTATCAGTGGTTATCCGCTCAGACTGCTGTCTGCACCGATGATCCGAAGGAAAAGAGAACGATGATCACCTGGCGTCATATTGCTATGGCAGTTGCAGGTATCGTTATTTCCTACACAGGTATCAACCTGATCCTACTTTTCTCCGGAAACAACCTGATGGAAAGAAAAGGATTCATGTGGACCGCAATTATTATTGCAGGAATCAGCCTTATCCTTGGTATCTATTCTGCAGTCACAAGTAAAGAACGTTCCGTTCTGAATCAGTGGGCACAGGATTCCGTAACGACAGATAATCCGGCTCAGAAGCTGAAAATCAAAGACGAGTTTAAAGTCTTCAAAGGCAACAGAATGCTTTGGGGCGCACTGCTCATCAACCTCTTCAACTTCATGCTGGCAACCGCAACCACAACATTAACATCCTACTTCTATACCTACTATGTAGGAAATCCGGCTGCAATCGCTACCGTTATGACGATCGCAACGATCGCAGGATCCGCATTCAATATCATTGTTGGACCGATCCTGACACAGAAGCTCGGAAGAAATGCTCTGTATTTCATCTCCGGTGCAATCGTTGTTATCTGCTGGATCGTTACCTTCCTTGCAATGAAGAGCATCCTTGTACTGACCATTGCACAGTGCTTCTTCCAGGCAGGTATCATCCTGTTCAGTAACATCATCTTCCGTTCCATCCCGGATGCAGTTGACTGGGGCGAGTGGAAATACGGCGTTCGTGCTCCTGGTATGATCTCCGCATCCATCTCCTTCTTCCAGAAACTCGGTATGGGTGTTTCTACATTCCTTGTTACCGCAGCTCTTACCTGGGTTGGATACAAAGAAGGTGCTCTTGAGCAGACCGCAGAGGCTGCAGCAGGCATCCGCGTGATCTATCCGTTGATCCCGACGATCTTCGTTATCCTTTCTCTGATCGGATTCTTCGTAATTAACTCTGTTAAGAAAGACGAACTGGTTCAGATGAGAAAAGACCTTGACGAGAAACGTGGTCGTGAGTTCGACGCTAAGAACGCAATCGTATAATAAGACCATTTGGCGGAGCGGAATTCGTTCCGTTCCGCCGGGTTTTTACAGTAATATCTGCTGAAAGCTGTGGGATGTTGCTGTAAAAATCCGTAGTGAATTGATATTTTGCAAGAGCTAGCAAAAAGGAGATATATGATATGAAAACTGAGAAGAAACAATTAGTCGTTATCGCTGCCGGCCCGGCGGGACTTGCGGCTGCAATCGCAGCTGTTGAAAACGGTTTGGACGCATCCGAGGTCATCGTTCTTGAAAAGACAAAGATGACCGGTGGTACCGCCAACATGGGAATGGGACCGCTTGGAATTGAAACCCGCCAGCAGAGAGAGGGCATGATGGGCGTTACGAAGGAAAAAGCCTTCAAGCAGTTCATGACCTATACCCATTGGAGAAGCGATTCCTTACTTGTTAAGAAATATATTGATAAATCTGCTGATACGATTGAATGGCTCGAGGGCATGGGCGTTCGCTTTGTTCCGTCCAAGTTCTATGAGGAGTCGGAAGCAACCTGGCACTATGTCATTCCGGATGAAGGAAGACCGGGACCGCGTGCAGCCGGCACGATGATGCGCCGCATGACAGAACGCGCCGATGAGATGGGAATCCAGATCCTTCTTGAGACCTGGGCAACCGGACTGCGTAAAGAAGACGGCGTTGTCAATGGCGTTTATGCGACGAATGCAGCAGGAGAAGAGCTCCTCTTTGAGTGCAAAGCAGCTGTGATCGCGACAGGCGGCTTTGCATCCGATCACGAATTCATGAAAAAATACACCGGCTATACCTATGGAGTCGATATTTTCTCCTATGAAGGCGATGCTCTGACCGGTGACGGAATCAAGATGGCTTGGGAAGCAGGCGCAGGAAAGACGGAAATGCATATGGAACTCAACTATCGCATTCCTGATAATATGAACTATTTCTCAATCGATGCGGTTATGCGTCAGCCGAACCTGATGGTCAACCTGTTTGGCGAGCGCTTCTATGATGAAGGACAGCTTGGAAACGGTACCTTTACTACGAATGCCATTGATCAGCAGAAAGACAGACGCTGCTGGATCATCATGGATGAGAGCATCAAGAAACGTTATGAGAAGAAGGGTCTTGATCTGATCTCCATGGTCCATGGCGCAGATATCATGGATATTTTTGATAAAGATGTTGAGTCAGCTGTTGCAAATAACTATCCGTATTTTGTAAAGGCAGATACGTTGGAAGAACTCTGCGAAAAGACTGGTATTGATTTAGCAGGCCTTGAGGAAACGATTGAAACCTATAACCATGACTGCGAAGGCGGAAGAGATACCTTATTCAACAAAGATTACCGCTATATGAAAGCCGTTAAGAAGGCGCCTTATTATGCAGCCTGCTTCTGCGTCGCAGCATATGGCAGCCTTGGAGGAATCAAGGTGAATCATAAACTGGAAGTCATCACACAGGACTTCGAGACGATTCCAGGTCTTTATGGTGCAGGTACAGATGTCTGCAGCATCTATGGAGACAGCTATGTCTTCCAGCTTCCGGGCAACACAATGGGATTTGCCTTAAACTCCGGACGTATGGCAGGAGAAAATGCAGCAGATTATATTCTGGATTAACATGTTAAAAAGCTTAAAGAACGATTAGAGTAGAATTTAAATCACGAAAAGGAGAGTAGGATATGGTTACACCTGAGATTAAGATACCATTTGATCAGGATGAGATGACGATCCTGGATTACTATCCGGGATTCCGGCCGGGTGAAAATGGTCTTCCGATCTATAAGACCCCGATCCAGCCGGTCGAGAATATCAAAATGTTTCTTGCCGGCGAGAAACCGCTTTGGATGCCATCCTCCTATGAGATGCTGATGTTTAATCCGGACATCATTCCGGATAATATTGCAAGAGCGATGGTCATTCAGCAGACGCCGTTCTTCCCGGAAAGTGTGTACAACAAAGATTATTTTGGCATTGAGTGGGAGTTCGTTCCAAGTGCGAACGGTTCGACCGTCCGCCCGGGAAAACCATTCTTAGAGGATATCAACGATTGGGAGAAAAAAGTCGTCTTCCCGGATGTCAGCAAATGGGATTGGGCAGGCTGCCTTGCAAAAAACCGTGATTTCTTAAATGACAGAAGAGCGATCAAGATGACGATCTTTACCGGCTTCTTTGAGCGTCTCATTTCCTTTGTGGATATGACGCCGGCGCTTCTTGCCATGATCGATGAAGACGAGCAGGATGCGGTTCACGCTCTCTTTGACCGCCTTTGCTACTTCTATGATGATCTGCTGTATCATATGGCAAAATGGTTCCAGCCGGATATGGTCTGGTTCCACGATGACTGGGGAAGCCAGAGAGCTCCGCTGTTCTCCTATGACACTTGCCATGAGATGGTAATGCCATATCTCAGAAGAGTCGTGGATTCTGCGCATAAGTACGGAATCGGTTTCGAATTCCATTGCTGCGGAAATGACGAGCTCCTTGTTCCGTGCATGATCGATGCTGGCGTTGATATGTGGGCCGGACAGACCATGAACAACAAAGAAAAGCTTTATAAAGAATATGGCAAAGATATCAAACTCGGAGTCGAGCCTCCGATGCTTCCTCCGGATACGCCGGATGAAGTTTTAAAGGATGAGGTGAAGAAATTCCTCGACACCTATCCGGAGAATTGTTATGTTGGCATGCAGTTCGGTATGGATCCGAGATATTACAGCTATATCTACGAAGAAAGCAGAAAACGATATAATTGACAGGATCGAAAAATCATTAAAAAACTTTTGATAAGATATAAAAGGATCTGCGTGCAGATCCTTTTATTATGCAGTGGGTTTCTTAACTTTTATATGCATCTTCATAGCAGGCATGGATATATTCAGCTACTTTTTTTAAATATATTTTTTTGGAGTCTTTATGCCAGACGCCAGCAATATGATTGAATTTCCCGGTCGGGACAGCAACCAGGTTTTTATCCGCGTAATCGCCAAAAAGGGAAGCACCGACAATGATTCCGGAGCCTTGAGCAACAAAATCTTCTGCGGCTTTTGTATTTGAGCCGGCAGCATTCGTCTGCATGACAATATAGCTCGGATCCAGATCAAAGGCATTGATATCTTTTTGGACAAAGTTGATCGATGCTCCGAATAAATTGTCGAGTGTAGTTCCGGCTACAAAAGGTTCGTTTCGAAAGACTTTATAGTCCACCCCTTCGTGATAGAGTGGGTGATCTTTTGATACTAGGATACAGATCTCAAAGGAGTAGATCGGGAATGTACAGAAAAGATCTGTTTCCGGGATGAAACGGTCCAGCGTAACGACAAAATCCGCTGTTCCGTCCACAAGTTTCAGCGGCCAGGCATCCGGCTGCGTCGCAGAGGTTTCAATTGAGATCTCCGTATCTGTTTCCGGAATAAAAAGTGGCTTGATCGTTCTTAAAAGATCAAATTCAGGCTGATTCAGCGTCAAAAGCTTTACCGTATTATTATCGGATTGAAAGAGATCCTTTATCTCAAGTATTTTCTCATTGTATTCTGTATTTGCTTCTAAAAAGCGTTTTCCCCAGGTCGTAAGGGTCACTTTGTGAGAATTTCTGTTCAGCAGCGTAAAACCCAGATTTGCCTCCAGGCGGGCAATGTTTTTGCTGACTGCCTGCTGGGAAATGCCCAGCTCTCTGGCAGTCCCGGAAAAACTAAGTGTCTTTGATAAACTGAAAAAAGTCTCGATCAGAATATCCCTGCTCATGATCTAAATCTCCTTTTCTGCATCTATCATACTATGTTCTGCTACAACTGTAAAACAAAGCTGTCATCCCTTTGGACAACTTTTATGTTGTTCAAGTAGCGGATAAGATTTGTTTCCCAAATTCCTGCTTGCTTTTTAAAATAAAAACAGCTAAAGAACAAATACCTGTCTGACATATGCAGATAAGGAATGCAGGAAATTCTGAAAGGAAAGGAATAGAATCCAGAATGAAAAAACCGGAGTTAAACGAAATAAAAATTTACGACTGTGACTTTCTTGTGGTGGGCGGCGGAGATGCCGGCTGCAGTGCGGCGATCGAAGCGGCTGAAAACGGTGTGAAGACGATCCTCCTTGAAAAAGCAAAGACAGAGCGAAGCGGCCATTCCGGCATGGGAATGGATCATGTTATGGATTTCCCGAGAGAAGGCGTCACAAACCTGGAATATGTGAAATTCTTTATGGGTCGGCACGAACTTTTAGGAGGTCCGGGAGCCCTTATGAATCCGAACGTCGGCTATATCCTGGGTGCGAAAAGCTGGTGGGCTCTTGAAAAAATGGAGCGCTGGGGCTATCCGATGCGCTGGGAAGATGATGATTATCACTGGGTCCGCAATGGCTGGTTCGGTAAAAAAATCATGATCGGTGTTCACTGGCTGGATGTGAAGCCTGTGATGGCGAAGAAGTGCAGGGAAGTTGGTGTTCAGGTATTAGACCGTACCATGATGGTTGATCTGTTAACTGACCAAAATGGAAAAGTCTGCGGAGCAACTGCCCTTAATGTCAGGACAGGAGAATTCTGTGTCATTAAGGCGAGAGCAGTTGTGGTCTGCACCAACAATCTTTCCAGACATTATTCCGGCGAGACACCGATGCACTGGAAATATAAAATGCGCTATCACGGCCATCCTAGTTCGATTTCCGGAGATGGATTTAATGCATGTTATAAAGTGGGCGCAAAACTTGCCAACATGGACATTGCAACGGACTGGAACTACCGGATCCGAGATGATATCACTCTTCCGTTTGGATCAATCGACCATGGGGATGGCATCCGCGGTCAGTGGATGAATGCAAAAGGAGAGGCAATCCCGTTCCCGACGGCTAAGATGTATGACGAGATTGAAAAAGCAGGCTTAGATCCGATCTATTGCACGATCGAGCATTTTAATGACACCTATCAGAAACGAAATGAGATCTGCATTGCGGATGAGCGCTTTGTATCTTTATATCTGGGTGAGCAAAGAGGTTTTAATCCAAAGAATCACAGATATGAACTGATGGAAAACCGCAGATTTGGCTTTTACGGCCTTTCCGGTATCTTTACGGATGAAAATTTCTACTCAGGCGTTGAAGGACTTTACATTGCAGGTGATACGGCACTGGGACTTGGAGGATGCGGCTCAGCCTGCATCAGCGGCATTATTGTAGGAAGCCAGATGAAAGAATACTGCGCTTCGGCACCGGAACCTGAGATCGATATGCAGCACGTGCAGGATGTCATCGACGAGGTCTACGCGCCGATCTTTGTGGAAGACGGAACAGAGCCGATGGAAATGGAAAGTTCGATCCGCTATATCAATGACCATTACGTTGGAATGCATATCTCTGAAGGTAAGCTGAAAGAAGGTTTAAAGAGGCTCGGATCTTTGAAGAGAGCGTTTATGCCGCAGCTGATGGCAAAAACCCCGCATGATCTGATGAGATGCGTTGAAGTCCGGAATATCTTTGACGGAAGTGTGCTTCATTTGAGGGCCTGCATGGAAAGAAAGGAATCCAGAGGAAACTTTATCCGGAATGATTATCCGGAACGGAATCCAGCAAATGACAACTACATTTCCATTTGCCACATCGTAGACGGAAAAGATGTGATCGAGATGATGCGCGCACCGGAATTAAAACCTGAATATCTGGAGGAGGGCAAATAAATGAAAGTTGTAAAGATTGAAAACGACAAATGCATTAAATGCATGAAATGTTACGACAATTGCCCGGAGGACGTTCTTGCTGTAAACGAGGCAGGCTATCCATATCTGAAATATGATGGAGAATGCTGGTTCTGCGGTATCTGCTGGATGAATTGTCCGAAACGCTGTATCGAGATCAGATTACCGGCTTCACTTTGGTAGAAACAGAATGAAACCGTACGCACAGTGCGGAAGTGGAAAGGAGAAACGAATGAAAATTTTTGCTTTGACCTGCGGCCAAAAAGGCGCAAACTGCGAGATCTTCGCAAAAGAAGCACTGCATGCTGCAGAAGAGCTTGGCGCAGAAGTTGAATTTTGCAGAATGCTGGACCTCAATATCCACACCTGCAATATCTGCTGGCCATGCCCGGTCATCATGAAAGGCGCAGAATACTGCATCCACAAAGATGACGCTGCCTGGCTTTATAACAAGATCATGGACTGCGATGGCTTCCTGCTTGCAGCTCCGTGCTATTCCCTGACGCCTCCGGGAATGCTCCTTACGATCCGTGACAGAATCATGGGCCCGAGAGTTGACGTAGCGTCAAATTGGGAATCCTACAAGAATAAAGGCGTGGATGCGAAATTTGAGTTTGGTGAGCAGAATATCGATGAACGTCTCTTTAGACGTAAGGTCGGTGCCATGATCTCCGTCGGCGGAGCAACAACAGAGCATTGGGTTTCTCTTTGTCTGGCATCTATGCAGACCTTAATGTTCTCTGCGCAGTTTAATATTGCAGATCAGATGAATGTTACGGGCGTATCGGATCAAGGTGCAGCGTGCTTCTATCCGGATCTTTTAGAGCGTGCCCGAGAGCTTGGAAGAAACATGGTCAAGAGCTTTGAGACGGAGGTTCCTTATGAGCTCAATGATGCGCCGGATCATAAAAATCCGTACTTCGGAGAAGAGCATATCTGTCCGATGTGCCATCAGGGCCTGATGATGCTGTATCCGGGAACCGATAAAGTCTCCTGCGCCGTCTGCGGTATCGACGGAACGATCGATGTTGTAGATGGTGAAGTAAAAGTGACCTTTACGGAAGAGCAGAAATCCCACTCCCGTTATCTGTATCAGGGACTGAAGGATCACAATGATGAGGTTATGGCGGTTTCGGATGCCTTTGCTCCGAACAGACCGTTTATCAAAGAAAAAGTTGCGGCTTACAAACCGTGGGATGAGAAATACATGGTTAAACCGCCGCGTGATAAAAAATAATAAGGGAATTACGATTGGTAACTTATTGGATATTCATTTTATGAAGGAGAGGAAGATATGGAAAAGAGTAATAAAATGAAATGGTATCATTATCTTGGCTTTGCTCTGGGTGAGTCATCTTACACATTCCAGAATACAATGATCGCCTCCTACATGGTTTTGTATTTTACAACTGCTGTGGGTGTCAGCGCTCTTGCTGTAGGTACCATGACGTTGATCTGCAGGATCGTAGATGCATTTACAGATATCGGATTCGGAATGATCGCCGACAGAACGAAGAAGAACCGCTTCGGTAAGTTTAAACCGTGGTATCTGGGATCTCTTATCCCGACCGCCGTCGCGTTCGTTTTTGTCTTTGGTGTACCGGGAGCCATTGGTACAGGTTCTGCTATGGCGGTCCTGTTCATGTATATTATTTACATTCTTTACGGGTCGATCTTTGCAACCGTCAACTTCCAGTGGCTTTCTGCCCAGACGGCTGTCTGCACCGATGATCCGAAAGAGAAGAGAACGATGACGACCTGGAGACAGTGGTCTGCAGCCGCAACCGGTGTTTTGATTTCTTATTTTGGAATCAATTTGATCTTAAAGTTCAGTAACTTTGACATGACAAACCGCAGAGGCTACATGATCACAGCCATGATCGTAAGTGGCATCACTTTGGTATTTGCCATCATTGCAGCAATCACCAGTAAAGAGCGTTCCACACTCCGTATGTGGGATCAGGCGGCTGCTGATGCCAGCGAAAATCCGGCTGAGAAACTGAAGATCAAAGATGAGTTCCGTGTATTTAAAGGCAATAAACTGTTATGGGGAGCTTTGCTGATCAACGTCTTCATGTTCATGATGGCAACCGCAACCACGACTTTAACATCCTATTACTACACTTATTATCAGGGAAATCCGGCAATGATCGCAACGGTTATGACAACGGCTACCATTGTAGGTGCGATCTTCAATACGGTTGTCGGTCCGATCTTAAGCCAGAAGTTAAAAAGAAATGCGCTGTACTTTATCTCAGGCGGAGCAATGCTTGTCTGCTGGATCATGACATGGCTCAGCCAAGGAAATATTCCGGTGCTGATCATCGGACAGTGTATCTTCCAGAGTTTCCTTCAGCTATTTAATGCGATCATCTTCCGCTCCATGCCGGATGCGATCGACTGGGGCGAGTGGAAATACGGCATCAATGCCCCTGGTATCGTTACCGCATTTATTTCCTTCTGCCAGAAATTAGGGCTTGGTATTTCAACCTATGTGGTAACCCTGGCACTGACACTTGTTGGATATAAAGAAGGTGCAATCGAGCAGACGGCGGCAGCACAGACCGGTATTTCCATTATCTATCCGCTGCTTCCGATCATCTTTATCTTCCTGACTCTGATCGGTTTCTTCCTGATCAACTCAGTAAAAGAGAGCGAACTGATCCAGATGAGAAAAGATCTGAACGCAAAACGCGGTATTGCATTTGATGAGAAAAACGCAATCGTCTAATCGTGATCATAGAAGTTTGTGTTTTCCATAATTTGGGCAGGCTGCTTTGTGGCGGCCTGCCTCCCTCTAAAACAACATTGCATTAATTAATAAAGGAGTCATATGAAAATATTAGGAATCAGCTGCGGAAGAAAAGACGGAAATTCAGAACTCTTATTGAAGAAAGCGCTCATGGAAGCAAACGAAAAAGGCTTTGAGGTGGAGTATCTAAGGTTGCAGGAGCATCATATCAATCCCTGCACTGGATGTGAGCTTTGCTCCAATTCCGATAACTGGCCGGACGGGAAATTTCCGGAAAGCGGATATTTCTGCTGCTATAAAGAAGACAGTGATCATTTATCCTATATCGTGGATAAAGTTAAAGAGGCTGACGGGATCATTCTTTCCACAGCAATCTATAATCTTACGGTCCCAGGGATCCTTTTAGTCCTTTTAAACCGGATCCATTCCAAGAACTTTGCAAAGCATCATGAGATTGCAGGGCAGCAGCACACGCTCTGCGCAACGATCGCTGTCGGCGGAAGCGACATGACGAACCTGATCAAACCAATGTTGAATTTCACAGCCGTGGAGCTTTGCGGAAGCCAGATGAACCTGGTGGACCAGATGGTCGTTCAATTCTGTTCTGCAAAAGATTACATGGCACTGCTGGATGAAAAAATTGAACGTGCCGGGCTTTTGGGAAGACGTATGGCAGATGCCCTGATGAATCAGGATGAGCCATATTACCGCGGAGGAGAAGACAATCCGGAATTCTGTCCTGTCTGCCATGGTGATGTCCTTCAGTTAAATGGAAACCGTGTCCGCTGTCCGGTCTGCAATATTCAGGGAGATGTCCGTTTTGCAGATAACGGAAAGATGTATGTTGCCTGGGATGGCGGGGCAGAGCTTTGCAGGCTGAATGATAACCCGAACGAGGAAGAAGTTCATGTAAAGCAGCGGGCACCTTTCAAAGCGGTACGTGAGAATAAAGAACGCATTCAGGAAGTGAAACATGCTTTGTCAGATTGGATCACACCTCTTCCGGCTCCGCCGTTGAACCGGTGATCTTTCAGGAAAGTGGCCTGATCGGCATTATAAGCTATAACGAATAAACTGTCTGGAATACAGGAGGATCGAAGAAATGGACTATGTTGCAAATTCAGGAAGACTGTTAAAAGATAAAAAAGCAATGGCAGCATTTCTGGTCTGTACAGAAGGAATTGCGGAAAATGACAGTGATCTGAAAGATCTTTATATCAATCAGGGAACGGCATTCCTTTGCATGAAAAAATACAAAGACGCTATATCCAGTTTTGATAAAGCGTTGGAACTGGCTCCTGATGATGAGTCAGCTAAACATAACAGAGAAATAGCTGTGCGTTCTGAAGAAGCACAGCAGCCGCTGACGGATGACATCATCATCAAGGGAATCTAATTTATCGGTATTTCATTTTTAAAATACATTTTGAGCATTCGGTGGCGGATCATTTGACCTGCCGAACAGAGAAGGTCCTGTATAGCTGCAGGATCTTTTCTGCTATGCAGGAGGAACGTTGTTTTTCTCTTATGTCGATGAAATAACTGTATTTTCGCCTGAAAAGAGGTATAATAAGATCAACATAGAGAGATGAACCGGAAAGAATGGAGCAGTAAAAATGAGACGGTGTGTGATCGTTGGCGGAGCAGGTATTGAAGACTATGAATTTGCACGCAGCTATCTGCGAGAGGATGATTTCGTTGTCTATTGCGATTGCGGCTTGAAACATCAGGCGTTCTTAGAGCGGGATCCGGACCTCATCGTGGGGGATTTTGATTCGCATGAAAATCCGCATCTGGATGTGGAGACGATCGTTCTTCCGATCATCAAAGATGATACAGACACGGTATTTGCCGTGAAGGAAGCGTTAGGCCGTGGCTTTGAAGACTTTCTGCTTCTGGGAGCTGCAGGGGCAAGGCTGGACCACACGCTTGGAAACGTATCGATCCTTCTGATGCTGGATACCATGGGAAAAAAGGCGAAGCTGATCGACGATTATTCAGAAATGGAGATCATCTCAGACAAGGAGGCCTCTGTAAGCGATTCCTGGGCTTATTTTTCACTTTTGAATATTACTGGAGAGGCAGAGGAGATCAACGTCGAAAACGCGAAATATGAGCTTCAGGATGCGGAAATTGATTGTGACTGGCAATATGGAGTCAGCAATGAGCCATTGCCAGGCAAGACGACAAACATCAAAGTCGGAAAAGGAAGGCTGCTCTTAGTCAGGGTTCGCCCCGGAGTTTAATTGTTGGCAGTTTTTTCCTGAGGTACCTGGTGTTTACTAGTCAGGAGCCAGAATAGATTTTAGAAAGAATAAAGGATATCAGAATGAGCACAAAAGTTAATGTTGAGAAATTAGATGATAAAGCAATCCTGCCGACCTACGGCAGTGAGTTTTCCGCAGGCGCAGACCTTTATGCCTGTTTAGAAGAAGCGGTAACAATTGAGCCGGGAGAAGCGGTCCTGATCCATACGGGACTTGCGATGGAAATCCCAGTGGGCTATGCAGGCCTAATCTATGCAAGAAGCGGCCTTGCAACTAAGAAGGGTTTAGCGCCTTCCAATAAAGTTGGTGTCGTCGATGCGGATTATCGCGGAGAAGTCATGGTATCTTTATTCAATCATTCCAAAGAGGCCAGAGTGATCGAGCATGGAGAGCGGATCGCACAGCTCGTGATCGCACCGTTCATTGCTGCTGACTGGAATGTTGTCGATGAACTGGAAGAGACTGTTCGCGGAGAAGGAGGGTTCGGTTCGACCGGAACGAAATAGTTATGAAGAAAAGAAAAGTCAAAGAAATTAAAAAAATATCAGCGATCGGAGTCTCCTTTGCGGTGATCGGGCTCTTTATTGTGCTTGCAATCTTAGAAAGCAAGGATATCTTGACGCAGGAGGATTAGCCGGAACTTGAGACATATCAGCAGAGTTCTTTTGATTCAGCCTGCAGGCTTCGTTTGCTAATTTAAGAAAAAACAGACCACGGTTTGAGTGTTTCAATTCCGTGGTCTTATTCTATCTTTCAAAGTATTTGGATAAGTAGTAAATGATACTAGCAACAATCAAATTGGCTTGAATCAGACGCCACCGCCATCACCGCCGCCTTCACCGCCTTCGCCGCCTTCACCGCCGCCATCGATTGGCTCAACGGAGCCACCATCGATTGGCTCAACGGAGCCACCATCACCGCCGGTATCTTCACCGCCGCCATCATCAATGACCGGTTCAGGTGCCACGGCCTCCGTAGATGCGGTCTCTTCCGTCTCATCTTCTTCTACATAGACTTCCGGAACCGGACCTGGTTCAGCAATATAGGTGAAGTCATCGTTTTCAGACATCTGGAGTGCTACGACTTCCTCACCTGCATACAGTGCGCGGAGCATTTCCTGAATATTGCGGATGGACTGTGCATACGGCATCGTGACATAAAGTCCCATATCGCCCATGGAGAAGGTTGCCTGCATCATGCCACCGCCTTCTGCGCTTGCCTTTGTGATCGTCCAGCCGCCACCTTCTGCCAGCTGTTTCTTAACGAGTGCAGAAATACCTTCTTTCGGCATGTTAGTGATACAGCATTTCTCCAGCGTCTTGATCAGCTGTGAATAAGCAGTAAAGCCGGCAGAGGAGAGGAGCTTATTAATGATCGCCTCGATGACCATCTGCTGGTGACGTCCACGTTCATTATCGCCGTCTTCTAAGCTTTCACGCTCTCTGCAGTATTCCAGCGCATCCCATCCTCCAAGGTGGATCATTCCCTCCGGGAAGACCGTATCACTGTAAGAGAACTGGAATTCATACGGGTTATATAAGTCAATGCCGCCAAGTGCATTGATAATATCGATCAGGGAAGAGAAGTTGACCTTGCAGTAATAGTCAACATCATATCCATATAAAGCACTCATTGTGTCAATCTGGCACTGAACGCCATAGACGCCGGAGTGGGTCAGCTTATCCCGCATGCCGCCGGATACACCCGGGAGCTCTACATAATAGTCACGTGGGGTGTTGATCATAAGGACCTGGCGGGAGACCGGGTTCACAGCGATCAGCATATTGACGTCGGTACGACCGGAGATCGAAATATCTCCGTACTCATCATTACCACTGATATAGAAGAGGAACGGCTGCGTCGTAACATCGACGTTGCTATTTGCCTTGATATCGACCTCTTCTTTGATCGTGATCGTCATGATGACACGCGTTTCTTCATCGTAGTTCGGATGACGCTCTTCCATCGCGGTCACAAAGTCGCGGTTATAAATGATCGCCTTGACCTCGCCGGAGTAGAGCGCATCGCACTGATTTAATGCGGACACATAGTCCTTGGTTTTCGGCTCTTTACCGATGGCATCTTCAATATCATTGATCGCGGTATTCAAATTGATCGGCTCAAAGGTCGCCTGCGTACCAAAGGTATAATCCGCAGCATCCTCAATCTTCTGGGCCGGATCATTGGCCATAACAACGACATCGATATAGTCGATGTTATAAGCAACGTCTTCCGTTACTTTATCGATTGCCTTGTTAGTAATGATCATGTAGTAGTTACCGACGATCAAGACGATACAAAGAACGATCGAGAAGATCTTGCCGATCAAAGGTAGCTTTTTATAACGCTTAAACTGTGTAAAGAATACAAATCCCCAAAGGATTAAGAGTATTGCAACTAAAAGGATGAAATATCCGATTGGAAGCACATCCAAAATGCTGAGCACGACGATCAGAGCGACGGAAAGTGCACCCTGAAGGGCAAGCATAATGATTCCGAAGATATCTTTCTTTAAGGTCTTTTTCGGCTTGCCGCTTTTTCCTGCGGTCTTATAGCCTCGCAGCGGACGCTCTGCAGACTGTGCGCCCTCGTTTCTGCTGCGCTGTGCAGCTGCGCTGGTTTCCGGACGGGAAGAGCGGGTTCTGCCTTCTTGAGACTGTGCGCGTTCTGCTCTTGCTCTTTGTGCAGTTCCTTGAGTTTCCGGGCGGGCTGTACGGGCTCTGCCTTCTTGAGTCTGTGCGCGTTCTGATCTAGTTCTTTGTGCAGTTCCAGCGGCTTCCGGACGAGCAGTGCGCCTTCTGCCGTCCGCCATCTGTGCGCGTTCCATTCTTGCTCTTTGAGCAGCTGCGCCAGCTTCGGGACGTGCAGCACGGGCTCTTCCTTCTACATTTTGCGCAGAGGAACGTCTTACCGGGCGTTCCGCTGCTTCTGCGTTCCGCTCCTCATAATGACTGCGGGATTGAGATGCACGTCTTCTTGCCGGGGACTCAGAAGAGGTGCGGCGTTCGCTTCGATAGAGTCTGTCAGCACCGGAACTTCCGATGCCTCCCAGATCTTCGTTCAGATCATAATCTTCAAAAAGAAATTGTTCATGGTTCAGTTCGCCGGAAGAACGCCGGCTCTTTCGGCTTCCGATGATATCTAGATCTTCAGATCGACGGCTTTGATTGTCTGTTCGTCTGGTATATTTCATTCTTAAATCTCCAATATTGGTTATTAAAACGCATTCATCTTATTCAATAAATGTGTTGAAAGGATGAATTCAGTCAAAATTTCTCCCTATTATAGTAGAAACATACCTGTTCTGGCAAGAAAAAAAGCCGTTTATGACCGTAAACATGTATCTCGGGACCATTTTCGGCAGCAGATCCTTCCGGCATGCTATAGTCCGTGAGCAACGTTTTAATTATGGCTATTCAATCCAGGAGGCAGAAAACATGGTTATTTCAGTCAGAATCAGTGATGAAGAAGGCTATTTGATCAAGGCCTATGCAATGAAAAAGGGCATCACGGTATCCCATTTTCTAAGACAGGCAATGGCCGATCAATTAGAAAATGATTACACATTTACAGCAGAAGAAATGGAGGTGATACGAGAACTTACGCCATATGATCCCCAATCTTAAAACAAATCTATTATGGGAAATACGAAATTTCAAAGGGCAGCGATAAAGCATTCGCTGTCCTTCTTCTAATCTGGGAATTGAGTTGAAATCAGAGTCCTTGCGTGATAAAATTTGTCTTGGTGAATATAATTCTAAGGAGGCAGACATGTTAACGGTTCTGGATCATTCGCTTATCAAACATAAATTATCGATCATGAGGGAAGCTGATACCTCCACCTATATTTTCAAACAAAACCTGGATGAGATCGCCAAACTGATGGCATATGAAGTGACGAGAGAGGTTCCGATCGTGGAAAAGAAGATCGTCACTCCTATTTGTGAAACGACAGGCTATGAAATGGCGGAGAAGATCGTGCTGGTTCCGATCCTGAGAGCAGGTATCGGACTGGTAGACGGTTTCCGTGATATCATCCCGACTGCAAAGATCGGACATATCGGTATGTACCGTGATCATGATACACTGGAGCCGCATGAATACTATGCGAGATTCCCGAAAGACATGGATAAATCCATCGTCATCGTTACAGATCCGATGCTGGCTACCGGCGGAAGTGCATCTGCAGCGATCACGAATATCAAAAAACGTGGTGCAAAGAAGATCATGCTGGTCTGCCTTGTAGGCGTACCGGAAGGCGTTGCACGAATCGAAAAAGATCATCCGGATGTGGATATCACGCTTGCCGCACTGGATGACCATCTGAACGAAAAAGGTTATATTGTCCCGGGTCTCGGCGATGCCGGAGACCGCCTGTTTGGAACAGACTGACGATTCACCTTTTCGACATAAAAACTTGTTATCATTGCATTCAAAATCGGGAAAGGGAAGCCTTTCTTGGTTTTGTTGTTGTCTAAAAACAAAAAGGCTCATGCCGGCATAAATGCATTGGAGGAACCTTCGTGGGTGTTGATGAGAGAAATACCAATGATATGATCAAAACAGATGCATTCGCAAGAAGAATGCCCAGTCATAGAGGACAAAAACCTGCAAGGAGAAGACCGCAGCAGTCTCTTTCTGCTGCCCAGGTGACTCCTCCGGAGCCAAGACGGGAAAAGTTTCCAGCTGAAAACAGCGTGGAGCTTGCCGAAGTTCCGGCAGAAAAAGTGGAAGCAGTTCCTGCAGAGCCGGTTGTTGCGGAAGCAGAAACGGAGCTGGTAACAGAAGAGGAAGCTGCTGTAGAGGAAACCGTAGCAGCAGATGAAGCCGTAATTGAAGCAGAGATGGAAACTGTAGATTCTGCGGAACCGGAAACTGCTGAAGATCCAGAACCGGCGGTGGAAACTGCAGAGGAAACAGAGCCAGTTGAGGAAACTGCAGAACTCATAGAACCTGAAGATAAAGAAAAAGTGGACACAGAATCTGCAGACGAAGAATCCTCAGATCCAGAAGTAAAAGCGGAATCAGCCGGCGAAGAAGCAAAACAGCCGGAACAAAAAGTGAAAGCTGCGAAGAAGCCGGCCTCTAAGAAAACGGATGCGAAACAGATTTTTGGAAAAACCCGCAGGGGCTTTACAAACTTTGTAAAAAACCATAAACAGCTGACCGGCATCCTGGCGACCGTTCTTCTGATCATCATTGTGTTGATCGTTCTGGCGGCAACCGCTGGAGCAAAACACAGAAAAAGTGACAACTACATGGACCAGATCCGCAATCAGGAGATCAAGCTCAATGATGTTGCGGCAATCGATGATTTCTTTGTTTCCTATTACACAGGACTATCTTCCGGAAACACCACAGAGCTTGAGGCCATGTTTGATGATCCGGCAAAAGCGAATATTACGACAGAAATTTCCACCATCGTGAACCAGTATGACAATTTCAAGGTCTATGTCACACCGGGAATCGAGGAAAATGATATCGTTGCATTTGTAGGCAACGACATCCACTTTGCCAATATTGATGCAACGGCGCCGTCTGTAGACAGCTTTTACCTAAAATATGATAAAGAAGCGGCAGCACTTAAGATCTGCTCGGATATGTATACGGACCAGAATATCTTAAAATTCATGAACCTGGTCTCTTATCGTGAGCCGATCCGCTCGCTGCTGACCGATACCAATAATCGCTTAAGCGATGCCTTAGCCGGCAACAAGGACTTGAATAACTTATATATTCTCATGCAGTCTATGACAGAATCTGCAGAGCAAGCGCCGGTTGCAGAAGAGACGACAGCGGAGGAGTAATGTTCTATCCACAGGAAGTGATCGATCAGGTCATTGAGGCCAACAATATTGTGGATGTCATCGGAAGTTATGTGAGACTGACCAAGAAAGGGTCCACGTACTTCGGGCTTTGTCCGTTTCATAATGAGAAAACCCCGTCCTTTTCCGTCACGGATAATGGGGCAAAGCAGATGTATTACTGCTTTGGCTGTCATAAGGGAGGAAGCGTTCTGACTTTCGTCATGAAATATGAGAACGCGACCTATCTTGACGCATTGAAAATGCTGGCGGACAGAGCCGGGATCGCACTTCCAAAACCGGATATCTCCAGAGAGGAAAGTGCCAGGGCAAAACGCAGGGAAGCTATTTTAGAGGTCAATAAAGAAGCCGCGAAGTATTTTTATCATCTGATGAAAAGCGAACGCGGAGCAAAGGCATATAGTTATTTTAAAGACAGAGGACTGACCGACGAGACAATCACAGGTTTTGGCCTGGGCTATTCGGATAAATACAGAGACGATCTGTACCGCTATCTGAAAAGTAAAAACTTTTCGGACGAGATCATTAAGGCGTCCGGGCTTTGCACGATCAAAGAGACAGATACGCATGATTACTTCTGGAACCGTGCCATGTTTCCAATCATGGACGTTCGGAGCAAGGTCGTTGCCTTTGGCGGCAGAGTGATGGGAGACGGGGAGCCGAAATATCTGAATTCCCCGGAAACGGAATGCTTTAACAAACGAAAAACCTTATATGGCCTTCATGTGGCAAAGCGCCACAAAGGAAAAGAACTGATCCTCGTGGAAGGCTATATGGATGTGATCTCTCTTCATCAGGCAGGCTTTACGAATGCGGTCGCATCCTTGGGAACGGCTCTGACAGAAGGGCATGCAGGAATCTTAAGGCGTTATACACAGAATGTCATTATCTCTTATGATTCCGATTCCGCCGGACAGGATGCCGCATTACGAGCGATTCCAAAGCTTAGAGAAGCAGGGATTTCGGTCAAGATCGCAAATTTGAGTCCCTATAAAGATCCGGATGAGCTGATCAAAGCAGAAGGGGCAGAAGAATATAGCAAGAGGCTTAAGAATGCGCAAAACAGTGTCCTTTTTGAGATCCACTGCATGCAGCCTTCCTATGACCTGAATGATCCGGATGAGAGTACCAAATTTTTTAACGAGGTTGCCCGCCGGCTCAGCCGATTTACGGATGGGATGGAGCAGGAAAATTATGTGAAGGCTGTCTCGAAAGAATTCGGAATGGATTATGCGCTGCTGAAAGATAAAACAAAAAAACTGGCTTTAAGCAGCGATAATATAACAAGATACGAACCGGTACGGCCATTGCCGACAAAGAAAGAGGAAAACAGCAAAGCACTTTTGATCTGTCAAAAGACCATCCTTTCAAAAATGGCGCAGGATCCGTCATTATATGACAAGATCAGTCAGGTGATTGATGAGAACGATTTTGACCTGTCGCCCTGTAAGGAGATTGCAATACTGCTGTTTCCACAGCTTCGGCAAGGAAAGTTTGATCCGGTTGGTATCATAAGCAGCTTTGAAGAGCCGGAAGTGCAGGAAGAGGCTGCGGCTGTTTTAGATTCACGTACAGACAATGAAATTGAAAAAGAAGAGCTTTATAAGCAGCTCAACGAGTGTGTGATACGGATCAAGCTGAACAGCATTAACAAGCAATTAGAAGAGGAGCAGGATCTGTCCAGAATGGTGGAGCTCAAACGGGAGCAGGAAAAGATCCAAAAAATTGATATTTTCGGGAGGAGCATTTAAATGCCAGCGAAAAAGGGAAAAGAAACGGTAGCGAAGGAAGAAAAGAACACAAAGAAGACAGCAGCTAAAAAAGCAGCTGTAAAGCCGGCGGAGAAAAAGGCGGCAGAGAAAAAGGCAGCGGCAAAACCAGCTGCTAAGAAAGCTGCAGAGAAAAAGACGGCTGCGAAGCCAGCGGCAAAGAAAGAAACTGCTAAAAAAGAGCCTGCTAAGAAGACAGCCGCTAAGAAAGAGCCTGTAAAGAAAGAGGCTGTTAAGAAGGACACTGCAAAGAAGACGGCTAAGGCAGCAGAAAAAGCTCCGGCTAAGAAAGCAGCATCCAAGGCAGCAGAGAAGAAGCCGGCAGAGAAAAAGGCAGCAGCAAAACCAGCTGAAAAGAAGACGGCTTCCAAGAAAGCGGAAGCAAAAGCAGCTGAGAAAAAGACGGCTACTAAGACTGCGGCCAAGAAAGAAACCGCAAAAAAAGAGCCTGCAAAGAAGGCTGCTGCAAAGAAAGAGCCGGTAAAGAAAGAAACTGCGAAGAAAGAGACTGCGAAGAAGACGACGAAAGCAGCGGAAAAAGCTCCGGCAAAGAAAGCGGCGTCTAAGGCAGCAGAGAAGAAGTCGACTGAGAAAAAGGCGGCGGCAAAACCGGCTGAAAAGAAGACGGCTTCCAAGAAAGCGGAAGCAAAAACAGCTGAGAAAAAGACGGCTACAAAGACTGCGGCAAAGAAAGAAACGGCGAAGAAGGAGCCTGCAAAGAAGGCTGTGGCAAAGAAAGAGCTGGTAAAGAAAGAAACTGCGAAGAAAGAGACTGCGAAGAAGACGACGAAAGCAGCGGAAAAAGCTCCGGCAAAGAAAACGGCGTCCAAGGCAGCAGAGAAGAAGACTGCAGAGAAAAAAGAAACCGCAAAATCTGCAGAAAAGAAAACTGCTTCCAAGAAAGCGGATGCAAAAGTAGCAGAGAAGAAACCTGCAGAGAAAAAGACAGAAGCTAAGAAAGAGACCGTAAAGAAAGAAACGGCCAAGAAAGAGCCTGCGAAGAAGACTGCAAAAGCAGCAAAAGAGGCTCCAGAAGAGCCGACTGCAAAAAAAGGCAGAAAGAAAGCCGCTGAAAAGGTTGAATTAGAAGAGACAAAGACAGCAAAAGCTCCGAAGAAAAAAGGAAAAGCGGAAGAAGCTCCGGAAGCAGACGCAGCAAGTGAAAAAGAAGAGAACGAACTGACTCTTTGGGACAGCGATGCAGAAGGCACAGAAGGCGGCGCGATCAACAATGCAGTGTTTGAAGAAAACCTTGCAAAACTGATCAAAGACGCAGAGAAAAAGAAAAACGTCATCGAATATGCCGAAATCGATAAATACTTCCCGGGTATGGATCTCAATCAGGAATACATGGAAAGTATTGTTGAGTATTTAGAAGGCAAAGGCATCGACGTTCTTCGTACCGATATCAATGATGAGGATCTGATCCTGGATCTGGATGATGAAGTCGATATCGATGAAAACGATGAAGAACTCACAGAGGTTGATTTAGACCTTTCTGATCTGGAAAACAATGTGAACATTGAAGACCACGTCAGAATGTATCTGAAAGAGATCGGTAAAGTGCCGCTCCTTACCTCCGATGAGGAAGTTGAGCTTGCTCAGCGTATGGAAAAAGGCGATCAGGAAGCAAAGGCAAAACTTGCCGAAGCAAACCTCAGACTCGTTGTTAGTATTGCAAAACGTTATGTAGGACGTGGCATGCAGCTCCTTGACCTGATCCAGGAAGGAAACTTAGGCCTGATGAAGGCGGTCGAGAAATTTGACTACAAGAAAGGCTATAAGTTCTCGACCTATGCGACCTGGTGGATCCGTCAGGCAATCACCAGAGCGATCGCAGACCAGGCACGTACGATCCGTATTCCGGTTCACATGGTGGAAACCATTAACAAACTCTTAAGAGTTTCCAGACAGCTGCTCCAGGAATTAGGACGTGAACCAACCAATGAAGAAATCGCTGAGAAGATGGATATCCCGGTCTCCAGAGTGCGTGAAATCTTAAAGATCTCCCAGGATCCGGTTTCCCTGGAAACTCCGATCGGTGAAGAAGAAGATTCCCACCTTGGCGATTTCATCAAGGATGAAAATATCACTTCTCCGGTTGATGCAGCAACCTTCGTTCTTCTGAAAGAGCAGCTGAATGAAGTTCTCCTGACACTGACCGACAGAGAACAGGAAGTTTTAAGACTGCGTTTCGGTTTAGAAGACGGAAGAGCAAGGACTTTGGAAGAGGTCGGAAAAGAGTTCTCCGTTACCAGAGAGCGAATCAGACAGATCGAAGCCAAAGCGTTAAGAAAGCTTCGTCATCCGAGCAGAAGCCGTAAACTGAAAGATTTCCTTGACTGATATGGCAATTTCGAATCGTTTGAAAACAATTGCAGAATTAGTAACGCCCGGCTATCGGGCAGCAGATATAGGCACAGACCATGGGTATGTGCCTATCTATTTATTGCGGAATGGGATATGTTCCTATGCCATTGCAGCGGATCTAAGTACCGGTTCTTTGGAAAAAGCAAGAGATAATGCGCATAGGGCCGGCTTGTTAATTGAAAGAACTGATTTGCCCGGAACTGATGAAACAAAGACCGATAAAAAGGCTTTCCCGCTGCTCAAAGGAGTGGAATGTCGTCTCTCTGACGGACTTGCAGAGATCCGCCCAGGCGAGGTGGATTCCATCGTGATTTCCGGTATGGGCGGTATTTTAATGGACCGAATCTTAAGAGACGGGCTTGATGTCGTACGTGCGGCAAAAGAGCTGATTCTTTCTCCGCATAGAGACGTTCCTCTGCTTCGGGAATTTGCCAAAGAATACGGCTTTGACATCGTAGAAGACATTGAAATGGTGGATAAAAAGAAAACCTACACCATTTTAAAGATCAAAATATCATAGTATTTACTTTAATTTTGATTGCAAATTGAATAGGAACTGTTTAATATAGTATTTTGTGAGTGGGCTGAATGGTCGCGCCCCAACTCTTGATTTTATCAGGTAACTATAAGTGTTTGGCCACACTTTTCCCATACATTGGGGTGAGGAAAGTCCGGGCTTCAAAGGGCAGGATGCCAGATAACGTCTGGCGGGAGCGATCCCAGGACCAGTGCAACAGAAATATACCGCCACATCTGTGGTAAGGGTGAAATGGCAGTGTAAGAGACTACCGCCTTGCTGGTAACAGGAAGGGCACATGTAAACTCCATCCGAAGCAAGACCAAACAGGAAGCTGTGAGGCGGCCCGCTGAGCTTCCGGGTAGGTCGCGTAGAGTTTGCCGGTGACGGTAAACCAAGATAGATGACCATTTACGACAGAACCCGGCTTACAGGCCCACTCATATCAATTTAAGTAAAAGGATAAGATAGGAAATTATGTCACGGAAAAAAGATCCATCCAGAAACACCGATTTCATGAAGTTTTTAAAAGGCCTCGGGATCAAAGATAAGAGGCAGATCGAGATCTTCATGCATATTATGACAAATACAGATCCAAATACGAATCTGTTTATCGGAACATATAAAAAAATCGCCTATGAGCTGAACTGCAGTGAAGCAACCATTGCCAAAGTTATGAAAACATTGCAGGATCATCAGTTCCTGACCAGAATGCAGAACGGCGTTTGGTTTGTGGACCAGAGCCGCCTCTATGATATCGAGTTTTTGGAGAGCAAACCGGCGGAAGGCGAGCAGCTTTCCTTTGATCTTACGAGAAAGACAGGAGCAAAGAATATGAACTTTGAGCGAATCAGTATGGATGTTCCCATCGTAGAGATGGACGGAGACGAAATGACCCGTATCATCTGGCAGATGATCAAGGAGGAACTCCTTCTTCCGTATATTGACCTCAAGACGGAATATTATGATCTGGGGCTTGAAAAACGAGATGAGACAGCGGACCAGATCACAAAAGATGCGGCAAATGCGATCAAGAAATACGGCGTCGGCGTTAAGTGCGCAACGATCACACCAAATAAGGCCCGTGTTGAAGAATATCACTTGAAGGAGATGTATAAGAGCCCGAACGGAACGATCCGCGCAATCTTAGACGGCACCGTTTTCCGCGCGCCGATCATGGTGAAGGGCATCGATCCCTATGTTAAGACCTGGAAGAAGCCGATCACGATCGCAAGACATGCTTATGGCGATCTTTACAGTGCGTCAGAGATGAGCATATCCGGTAAAGGAAAGGCAGAACTGGTATTTACTGCAGAAGATGGTACGGAAGAGAGAAAACTGATCAAAGAGTTTGATCGCCCGGGTATCCTTCAGGGGCAGCATAACCTGGATACCTCTATCACGAGTTTTGCAAGAAGCTGCTTTAATTATGCGCTCGAGACCAAGCAGAGCCTCTGGTTTTCCGCGAAGGACACGATTTCCAAAATCTATGATCATCACTTCAAGGATGTGTTCCAGGAAGTGTATGAGAAAGAGTATAAAGAAGCCTTTGAAAAGGCTGGCATCGAGTATTTCTATACCTTGATCGATGACGCGGTTGCCCGCGTGATCAAGAGCGAAGGCGGTTTTATCTGGGCATGCAAGAACTATGACGGCGATGTCATGAGCGATATGGTCGCAACTGCATTTGGAGCGCTTGCCATGATGACATCCGTTCTGGTATCTCCGGATGGCAATTATGAGTTTGAGGCGGCACATGGAACCGTGCAGCGTCATTTTTATAAATACAGAGACGGCGAGAAGACTTCAACCAACTCCGTCGCAACGATCTTTGCATGGACAGGCGCATTAAATAAGCGTGGCCAGCTCGATGGGAACGAGGCTCTTTGCAGTTTTGCCAAGAAACTGGAAGAAGCCGTGATCGAAACGATCGAAAATGGACGCATGACGAAGGACCTTTCCCTGATTACGTCAATTAAGAATCCGGAAGTTTTAGATACCGAAGAGTTTATTCATGCGGTGAAAGAGACGCTGGAAGAAAAACTATAAGCTTTTTATAGAGGTGTGTTCATGGAACATGAACTGACGAAGGATATCGTCGAGTGGGACATTTATAACTGGTCCCGCGCGATCGATTTCTGGGAACAAAAAGCAAATATGATTCTATCGGAAGATGTCACCGTTCCTCCAACCGTTTTAGATATTGGCGGAAGAAACGGCGGTATCTCTTTGTTTTGGGCATTGAAGGGATGCAAGGTGGTCTGCTCGGATATTGATGCAGAAGGCCTGAAACAAGCTCAGCAGCTCCATGAAAAATATCAAGTATCGGACCGTGTGGAGTATGATGTCGTTGATTCCACGACGATTCCTTACGAGAATCACTTTGATATCATATGTTTAAAATCTGTTTTGGGAGCAGTTTACGGAGAGGGCGGCGGTCCGGATGCTGTTAAGCAGATGATGCGCGAAGTCTATAAGGCCTTAAAACCCGGTGGCTATTTCTTTATCGCTGAGAACCTGGCAGGCAGCCGGCTCCATATGTTTTTAAGGCGAAACCTCCGCAGATGGGGAAGACAGTGGCATTACTATACCATTCCGGAATTATTGGAACAGCTTTCGGCCTT
>JAZQCK010000079.1:0-19603 GCA_045546255.1 Lachnospiraceae bacterium
GCCTGGGCTTATGTTCTTGCTCCGGCAGCATCCGGACTGGCAGCGGCCATCTATGTTCTTTCAGGAAAATGGAAGAAGAGCAATATTAAAGTTTGATCATGAGAAGTGAGGAATAAAGATGAAAACAATCACGTTAGGAAAGACAGGAATTGAAACTCCACAGAATGCATTCGGTGCATTACCAATCCAAAGAATCTCAAAAGAGGAGGCAGTCAGACTTCTCCGCAAAGCGTATGATGGAGGAATGACCTTCTTTGATACTGCAAGAGCCTATACGGACAGTGAAGAAAAAGTGGGCGCAGCATTTGAAGGAATGCGCGATAAGGTTTATATCGCATCTAAAACACATGCGAAAACTGCGGAAGAGTTCTGGCAGCATTTAGAGACGACGCTGACGAATCTGAAGACCGATTATTTAGACCTCTATCAGCTTCATTGTGTGCCGCAATGCTTCCGTCCGGGAGATGAAAGCGGCTTATATGATGCGATGGTAAAAGCAAAAGAGCAGGGCAAGATCCGTCATATCGGAATTACGGCACATAAGATTGGCGTCGCAGAAGAAATCGTAGAGAGTGGGCTTTATGAAACCTTACAGTTCCCGTTTTCTTATCTGGCAACCGATCGGGATATCGCTCTTGTGAAAGCCTGTGAAGAAGCCGGCATGGGCTTTATAGCAATGAAAGGTCTTTCCGGCGGACTTCTTACGAATTCGAAGGCGTGTATGGCATTTATGAGTCAGTATCCGGCACTTCCGATCTGGGGAGTGCAGAGAGAAGAAGAACTGGATGAGTGGCTTTCTTTCTTTGCTGAAGAAGTGACAATGACGGATGAACTGCAGGCGGTGATCGATCAGGACCGTGCTGAATTGCTTGGCGATTTCTGTCGTGGCTGTGGATATTGTTCCCCTTGTACGGTCGATATTCAGATCAATACCTGCGCGAGAATGGCACAGCTGATCCGCCGTGCACCATCTGCTACCTGGCTTTCAGATAAATGGCAGGCAGAAATGATGAAGATCGAAGACTGCGTGGAGTGCGGAGCCTGCAAGAGCAGATGTCCATATGAATTGGATATTCCAACTCTGCTTAGAAAGAACCTTGCAGATTATAAAGAAATATTAAGCGGAAAGATCAAAGTCTGATAGAGGGAAAGTCATGTACGAATTTGAATTTGAAGGCTATTCGAAAGAACAGTGTGATGCTTATCTGAAACGAATCGGGGCGGATTTTAACGGTGAGATCACACTTAATAATCTGGAGTATTTGATCGTCTGTCATCAAACTACGGTTCCGTTTGAGAACCTTGCTGTATATGAGAACTGGGGCACTGTCGATCTTGCACCGGAGGCACTTTTCAAAAAAGTTGTAACGGATAAACGGGGCGGATTCTGCTTTGAACTGAACGGGGCATTCTGTCTGCTGCTCAAAGGCTTGGGCTTTGATGCTGTAGGCGTTATGGCGCGTATCGGGATTCCGTTTATTGGCAAACTCCTTCCGCTCAACCACCGCGGCATTCTGGTAACACTGGACGGAAAAGAGTATTACTGTGACGTCGGACTTGGCGGCCCGAAACCTTATTGGGCAGTACCGCTGGATGGCAGCAAGAAAACAGTCGACGGAAAATGCTTTTGGATCGAAGATACAGACCGCGGATGGAAAATGATGAAGAATGATCTGAAAGAAGATGAGGGTTCCTGCGTGATCTTTGCACCGATGCCGATGCTTCCGTTTGATTTTGTCGGTAACTGTTTAAATCTGGTAGAAAGCGGCAATTCGATCTTCCATAAAAACCGGATCGTGAATCTTACAAAACCGGATGGGTTTGTTGGAATTGAAAATAATACGCTGACGATCGAAGATAAGGATGGGAAACGGGTTCGTGAATTTGACGACTCGGAGTTTCCAGAGCTTTTAAAAACATATTTTGATATGACTTATGAGAAGTAATCAACTATAAAAGTATTGCTTAAAAAGAGGCTTTTAGAAGCCTCTTTTTTGTCCTCTGATTGTAAACCGAGTAGACAACTTTACAGTTGACAATTGAATGGCAGATAACGTATAGTGTGTCAGTAAGCGGAATGGGAATATATCAGGAATATGAAAACGACAAAAGAAAAATTAATTGAATTACTAGAGAAGCAGGAAGGAGAGTTTCTCTCCGGTAATGTGATCGCTGAACGTTTAGGGATCACGCGGGCTGCAATCTGGAAAAATATCAAACAGCTTGAAAACGAGGGGTACCGGATCGAAGCAGTCACAAACAAGGGTTATCGGCTCGATCCTGAAAATGATATTGTAAGCCTTCAGGCAGTTCGGGAGTGCATGAGGGAGATTGCCGGGAAAATCACACTCGAAGTCTGTGACACTGTCACATCCACAAACACTTTGCTCAAAGAGCGCGCAGCAGAGCTTCCTTCATGGTATGTCATGGTAGCGGGCAGCCAAAGCGCCGGTAGAGGGCGTACGGGAAGAGACTTCTTTTCCCCGAAAGGAACAGGCGTCTATTTAAGTGCCCTGCTTCGCCCTGAGATTGCCGTGTCTGATGCTGGGAAACTGACGACAGCCGCAGCCGTTGCAGCCTGCAGGGCAATTGAAGCCTGCACGGATGCACATCCGGAGATCAAATGGGTCAACGATGTCTTCGTGAATGGTAAGAAAGTATGCGGAATTTTAACAGAGGCTTCCGTTAACTTTGAGACAGGAGATCCGGAATGGATCGTGACCGGAATCGGCTTTAATGTCTATGAACCAGAAGGAGGCTTTCCGGAAGAAATAAGGGAAATCGCCGGGGCCATCTCTGTAAAACGAATCAAAAATCTGAGAGCGGAACTGGCAGCGGCGTTCATTGAGCATTTCTATCAGTTATGCAGCGATCTCTTTTCAGCCACACTGCATAAAGAATATAAGCGAAGGTGCTTTGTTGTTGGAAAGCCAATCTTTGTTCTTCGGGGAGAGGAACGCATCCCTGCAACGGCGCTAGATATCGATAAAGAGTTTGGCTTGAAAGTCCGGTATGAGGATGGGAAAACGGCAGTGCTCTCTGCCGGAGAAGTTAGTATTCGCCCGGTAGGAGAACAGCAATGCTAAACTTAAGACTAGAATTATGAAAGACAAGAAGGAAAACGACATGACAATTACAAAACGGAAAATGAAAACGATTGATCTGGTTTACATGGCATTGGGGGCTGTGATCATCACGGTCTGTTCCTGGATCAGCGTCCCAACTGCAGTGCCGTTCACACTTCAAACTTTTGCGGTCTTTAGCATTTTAGGACTTTTGGGAGGCAAAAGAGGAACCATTTCAATCCTGGTGTATCTCCTTTTGGGAGCAGTCGGTGTTCCTGTCTTTGCCGGTTTTTCCGGTGGTTTTGGAATCATTATCGGACCGACAGGAGGCTATCTGCTTGCCTTTGTCCTGATGGGGCTTCTTTACTGGCTGCTTGAAAAAATATTCGGAACGAAACTTCATATCCGTATCATCTCCATGCTTGCAGGGCTTCTGGTTTGTTACGCATTTGGAACGATCTGGTTTGTGATCGTCTATGCAGGGGAAGAGCCCATGACCTTTGGCGCTGCCTTGGCTTCCTGTGTCATTCCATTCATTATCCCGGATCTGATCAAGATGGGGCTTGCATTATTTATCACATCCAGAGTCGGGAAGTATATTCCTTAAAAAGATTTCTTAACAAATAAAGAGGAATGGTTATAATAGAGTTAATCTGTCTGATATTAAGAGGCAGCAGAGGGATTGTTTGAAAAGTAACAGAAAGATTTAAGTGAGGTTACTATGGCAAAGATTGGTTTTATCGGAACCGGAAATATGGGAGGCGCGCTGATCACGGCGGCCTGTAAAGGCATTGACCCAAAAGAGGTCATAATTGCAGATCACCTTCCGGAAAAAGCAAAAGAACTGGCGGATCAGCTTGGCTGCATAGCAGCAGCGTCCAATGCAGACATTGCGAAGAACGCAGAGTATGTGGTTTTGGCAGTTAAGCCGAATATTATTCGTGGCGTTGCAAAAGAGATTGCGCCGGTAATCAAAGGCTGTGTTGAGCAGGGCAAGAAGAAAGTGGTTGTGACCATTGCAGCCGGAGTCACAGTCAGCGCGGTCAAAGAATGCCTGAACGCAGACGTTCCGGTAATCCGCATCATGCCAAATACACCGGCTATGGTCGGGCAGGGGATGATCCTGATCAGCGGAGACGGTGATGCACCGGAAAGCGTTCCGGAAGAACTGTTCGCTGAATTTGAAGAATTGCTTAAAGAGGCAGGCGAATTCGAACGGATCGCAGAAGGTGCCATTGACTATACAACTGCAGTCAGCTCCTGCGCGCCGGCTTATACCTATATGTTTATTGAAGCACTTGCAGATGGAGCGGTACAGGTTGGCGTTCCTCGTGCACAGGCCTTAAAACTTGCTGCAAAAACGGTACAAGGTTCTGCAGCTATGGTCTTAGAGACCGGAGAGCATCCAGGCGTTTTGAAGGATAACGTTTGTTCCCCGGGAGGCTCAACGATCGTAGGTGTGACAACACTGGAAGAAAATGGTTTCCGAAGCGCCGTTTCACAGGCCATTATTAAGGCGACAGAGAAAAATCTGAAACTTGGAAAGTAAATGATAAAAACAAATGAAAAAGAGGGTCTCGATCATCAAAAAGAGACCCTCTTCTTATGCCTTAAAAAACGCCTTTTTTGCTTGATTTTAGAATCTTTAGGTCTATAATAGGTGACAGCAAAAAAATGAGGTAGTATTTTATGAAAATCATCATTGCCGGCTGTGGAAAAGTTGGAACAGCACTGGCGGAACATTTATGCGAAGAAAAGCACGACATTATCGTGATCGATCCGGACGAGCAGCGTCTGAGTTATCTTGCGAATTCACAGGATGTCATGTGTGTTGTCGGTGATGCGAAATCAACCGAGACATTAAATAGTATTGATGTATCAAATGGAGACTTGATGCTGGCGATGACAGCAGATGATGAGGAAAACCTGATCATCTGTCTGATCGCGCGCCAGATGGGTGTGAAGAACACGATTGCTAGAGTCAGAAACCCGGTTTATGACAATACGATCAGTGTCATCCGTGACTCTCTGGGCCTTTCCATGACGATCAATCCGGATTATGAAGCCGCACGAGAAATGTTTAAATCTTTACGCTTTAAATCGGCTGGGCAGGTGGAGAGTTTTGCAAAGGGCCGGACAGAGATCCTGACCTGTTATGTGAAAGAGGGAACACCAATCTGCAACGTGCAGCTTAAGGATGTTTCGAAAGTGATCAAAAGCCATGTCTTTTTCTGCGCCATTAAAAGAAATGAGCAGGTGTTCATTCCGGACGGCTTTACGGTCATCAAGCCGGGAGATACTTTATCATTTGTGGCATCGAGGGAAGATGCAGATCATTTCTTCAAAATGATGAATTATGATACCGGCAGGATCCGCTCTCTTACGATCATCGGCTGTGGAAAACTTGGCTATTACCTTGGAAAGATGGCGATCGAATCCGGTATTTCGCTGAAGATTGTTGACCAGGATCCGGAGAAATGCCGAATGCTGGATGCGGAACTGAAAGTAGCGGATGTGATCTGCGGTGATGGAATGGATACGAAACTTCTTTCAGAAGAAGAGATCAAGAAGTCCTCTGCGGTTGCGTGTCTTACGGGAA
Organism: Lachnospiraceae bacterium; assembly: GCA_045546255.1. Taxonomy (GTDB): domain Bacteria; phylum Bacillota; class Clostridia; order Lachnospirales; family Lachnospiraceae; genus RGIG5612. The sequence continues at coordinate 5,665 of JAZQCK010000079.1, forward strand.
GTGACGCAACGAACACGCTGATCTCGATGTATCTGCGCCGAAAGATGCCGGAGGCAAAGATCATTTCAAAAATCAAAAAGACCGACTTTGAGGACATGCTGTTTAACCTCGGATATGGCAGCGTTTATAACGCAAAATATATCGCGGTCGACCGTATCATCCGTTATGTCCGTGCAATGGGCAATGCGGTAGAAGGTGAGTTCCAGTCAATGAGCCATATTATTGATAACAAAGTGGAAGTGCTGGAATTCATCGTCCATGAAGGATGTCCGCATATCGGAGAGAAACTACAGGACATTCACTTTAAGAAAAACCTTCTGATTGCCAATGTCAGAAGAAAAGGAGTTACTTTTGTTCCGGGTGGATCTGATACCTTTGAGCCGGGAGATACTCTCCTTGTTGTAACAACAAATCAGGGAATCAGTAAATTCACGGAACTGTTTGCATAAATGAACTGGAAACGTATTTTAAAAATCTTAGGTTTTATCATGCTGATCGTCGGCGCTTTTATGATCCTGCCGATGATCGTTGCCTTTGTCTATCATGAACATGACTGGGTCTATTTTCTGATTACGATTGCGGGGACGGTCGTTGTTGGAATTCCACTGTCTCTGATCAAAGTGAGCGACACGAATTTTTTCTCTCGTGACGGATTCCTGATAGTTGCATTGGCCTGGATCGTCATGGGTCTGGTCGGTGCTGTGCCTTTCTGCATTTCCGGCTTGATCCCTGATTATATCAATGCTGTGTTTGAAGCTGTCTCCGGTTTTACGACCTCTGGAATCTCGATTTTGCCGGACGTGGAAGTGGCCAGTTATTCCATGCTGTTTTGGAGAAGTCTGACGCACTGGATCGGCGGTATGGGCGTTCTGGTATTTGTTCTCGCTTTAATGCCGGTTGCAGGCGGCGCGTCTATGTTTATCATGCGCGCAGAGGCTCCCGGACCAACGACGGATAAGGTTGTTCCGAAGATCAGTCAGACGGCGAAATTTTTATATATGGCATATCTCGTCCTGACCCTGGCAGAAGTCGTTGCACTTGTCATTGCAAGGCTTTCTGTCTTTCAGGCCTTTATCATTTCCTTCGGAACCTTAGCAACTGGTGGATTTTCTTTCCTGAATTCTTCGCTGGCAACCTTTACCGCAGCGCAGAAGATCATCGTGATCGTCTTTATGTATCTTGCCGGCGTGAACTTCTCACTGTTCTTCCTGGTCGTAACCAAGAAGACGAAAAAAGCGCTCAAGGATACAGAGCTGATCTGGTACACGATCATTATGGTCGTAGCGGTACTTCTCATTACCTTGAATCTCTATCTTACAGGCAACCAGTTTGAGACCTTCGGGGAAACGCTCCTTTCCAGCGCGTTCGCTGGAGTTTCGGCAATGACTTCGACTGGTTTTGCCGCCTATAACTATAATCTTTGGCCGGTGTTCTCTCAGGGCCTTATGATCCTTTTGATGTTTGTCGGAGGCTGCGCAGGAAGCACGGGAGGCGGCATCAAGGTATCCAGGGTCGTGGTCCTGTTTAAATCATTGAAACTGTATATCAAGAAAAAGATGCACCCGAGAAGCGTGAACGTTGCGTTCTTTAACCAGAAAGAACTGGGCGATAGTATCATTCATGATATTCTGTTTTACTTTGGAGCGTTTATTGTCATCTTTGTCGGTTCTATGCTGATCGTTACTACGGAGCCGTCCATGGACTTTGGAACAGCATTTGCTTCCGTTACGACAGCGATCAACAACAACGGAATCGAGTTCCGTAATGCAGCTGCTGTCGGATTTGGAAATTATGCATGGTGGAGCAGAATTGTCTTTATCATTGATATGCTGATTGGACGACTGGAGATCTTCCCGATCGTCGTCCTGTTTGGAACGATCTTTTCACCGGTCAGACATATGGTGAAAAATATAAGAGGACGAAGATAATCACTTATCTTCGCCCTTTATCCATTTATAAATCCAGGAAACAATATACATAAATCCGGGAACGACCACGGTACAAATGACACTTGCCATAAACAGGCTTTTGGTGTTTTCGTTACCGATTAGTGCAAGCACCAGGGTCGTAATATATAATCCGGCGATGATCACCAAAGCGATGATCGCCAGGATCTGTTTCATTCTTTTATTGGGTGTCATAATAATTCTTCCATCTGTTCGCGGATCTCGTCACTGTATCCCACGGTAATATGCGAGAAGTTTTCTTCAAGGAAATGAAGGACTCTGTCTGTGTGAGACTTTTTATTTCCGCGAATCGAAACTTTATCTTTCGGACTGGTGATAACGATCAGCGAGTATGTCAGTTTCTTCTTTTTGACGAATGGATTCCACTCGGAATATTTATAGGCCCAGACAATATTGAACAGCGGGACCATCCAGATGCTTCGCTTTCCAAGCGCAATCAGATAGTTTTCAGTAATATTGATCCTACCCGCAGAAAAGAGCAGAGCATCTTTGAGTTCTCTGTCGATTTCTGTGAAATCTCTTCCATCCAGACCGAATCTCTTTAAGCGCTTGCAGGATGGATGAAGGTGCGGTGCGATCATATAAATGATATTTGCAATGATATAGCCGAGGCAGGCAAGGATGATCGCAAACAGGAGAATTGAGATTGCCATGATGAGTCCCGGACGATAATCATACTGGCTGACGGCAAAGTGTCCGCTGATTTCAGAAAGAGCCTCTGTATTCCATCCAATATCAGTTGAGAAACCGGACAGGAAGGTGTCAAAACGCTCGCCACCGGAGACCAGGCGCGCTTTCGCAGAGTAACTCTCCAGCACATCCGCACGGTTGTTGGTATATCTGACTGGGATCAGGAAGAAGACACAGGTCGGACCATTCTCCTCATCTAGAATATAGTAATAGCAGGAAGCATTGTCTTCCTTGCCGGTATAGTAATCATAGGTTGTATAGTGAAGTTCACTCAATGTGAACTCTACGTATTTATTTCCGTCGTTATAGAGCTGGATGATCTCTTCGATGGAAGCAGCTTTCGGGGGAGAGAAGATCTGCCTAAACGGAATCAGAAATAATAAGATTCCGGCAAGCACAAGGATAATGATCGGGAAGATCAGGTTCCCCCGGGATATTTTTTTAATGTATTTTCGGATCGTAATGTTTTCCATAACAGAATTAGTATAAGCGAAATTGCCCTAATTATCAATCAGTGCTATAATATGCCCCGCTGCGGAAAACTCTGCCGCCCGGTGAATGGGTAAAGAGAAGGCTTTTGGAAAAACCGTCAGCAAGTCTATTTTTAAGAATGAGGATTCAATATGAGTGACTATATTTTAAGAGCAACAGCAGCAGGGGAACATATTCGCGCGTTTGCCATCTGTTCCACAGAAATGGCGGAGTACGCCAGAGTGCGCCACAATTCCACCCCGGTTGTCACGGCGGCACTTGGTCGCCTTCTTTCTGCAGGCGCTATGATGGGCGTGATGATGAAAGGCGAAAAAGACGTTCTTACGATCACGATGAAAGGAGACGGCCCGATCGGAAGCTTGACAGTGACTGCTGATTCCAAGGGAAACGTGAAAGGCTATGCAGACAATCCATTCGTGGATATTCCGCTGAACTATGCAGGGAAACTCGATGTCGGAGCAGCAATCGGGTACGGAGAACTGACCGTCATTAAAGATATGGGTCTCAAAGAGCCCTATGTCAGCCAGGTCCCTTTAGGAACCAGTGAAGTGGCAGAAGACCTGACCTACTACTTTGCACGTTCTGAACAGACACCGAGCGCAGTCGCACTAGGCGTTCTGGTTAATCCGGATGAGAGCGTGCGACAAGCAGGCGGCTTTATTATCCAGCTGATGCCGAACGTGAGTGATGAGATCGTATCAAGGTTGGAGAAAAAACTGGGAGAAATACCGGCTGTCACCAATATGATGGAAGCAGGGATGGGGCCAGAAGAAATCCTGGAGGAGATCCTAGGAGAGTTTGATCTGGAGATCAATGAAAAACTGGATACACAGTTTTATTGCGGCTGCTCCAAAGAGCATATTGCAAGGGCACTGATCAGTATGGGAAAGGAAGAACTCCAGAAGATCATTGATGATGGCGAACCGATCACAGTCAACTGTCATTTCTGTAATACGGATTACACTTACTCTGTTGATGAAGTGAAAGAACTGCTGGATTTTGCCCGTATCAAATCGGCAGCAAAGAAGATCGGAATCATTGGAGACACGGAGTAATGTGTTGACAAATTTTACAATTGTGCTATTTTGTATATTGAGCCGAAATTGGCTATTTATGACTTATAATACTTACAACATATGGAGGCAGAACAATGGCAAAGGGAACAGTAAAGTGGTTCAATAATCAAAAAGGGTATGGATTTATCTGCGATGAAGCAGGAAACGATATTTTCGTTCATTATACAGGGCTCAACATGGAGGGCTTTAAGACTGTTAAAGAAGGAGAAGAAGTAGAATACGAAGTGATTGAAGGCGAGAAAGGGCCGCAGGCAATTAACGTAACAAGACTCTAAAAAAGAGAAGCTGATATGAAAAAAACAGGTTCGGCAGGAACCTGTTTTTTTATTTGCAAAATTTTGAGTTTGATCTGATTCTTTCTCAGTCTTCAGTATTCGTTGCGGTGTGGTACTGCCTTCCCGGCACAGGCGGCTGTCCGGTCTTTGCCTGGATTAGCTGGTCAACCGTCACAAGCTGATAGCCCTGCTCGGTGAGCCACGGAACCGCCCGTTCCACTGCTTCGGCAGTCGAAGCATAAATGTTATGCATCAGGATGATATCTCCGTCAGAAGTGCTGTTTTGTATTTCCGTCATAACGGCATCAGCATCTCTTGATGACCAGTCTCTGGTATCAACGCTCCAATGATAGATGGCCTGGCCTTGAGAAGCACAGGTACTTGCGATGAGATCTGTCGTTGTGCCGCCCGGAGAGCGGAACGCTGAAGGCCGAACTCCACTGGCCGATTCAATTGCATCATTGCCGCGTGTAATGTCTTCCGCGGTTACGGCGTCTCCGACATGGGTATGGTCATATGTGTGGCAGGCAATCTGATTGCCGTTTTCTACAATCCGTTTTGCAACATCCGGATAACGCTCGCAAAGCTGCCCTAATTGGAAGAACGTTGCATGGCCACCGACCGCGTTCAATGCTGCGATGATCCGATCCGTATATTCCCCTGTATCAGGCCCGTCATCAAATGTTAACGCGACCATCGGCCGGTTGACGTCGATACCGGTCATATCCACAGCCTGGGTAACCGTTCCTGTGAATATTTCGCTCCACTCGGAGAAAATATCTTCACCGCAGAAGGAACGAATCGAGAAGTTGTAGCTTGTTCCGACGGGCAGGTTAGGAACCGTATAGGTAAGAGCTCCGGTCGCGCTGTTGATCTCAAAATCAGAAGGGGCAAGGCTCAGCACCTCGGCATCGCTTAAATCAGCAGCAGTGCCGTATTTCAATTCATAACCGTTCACTGGCTGGGAGTCTGCAAAACTGATCGTCAAAGAATCCTTTGACATCGTCATGGCAGTCGCTCCGCTGATGGGCATCGGAAGAGTATAGGCACTAACTGTTCTGCCTTTGCTTTCCCGCACTTTTTCGCCGCTTCCTTTTAAAGCAACAACCTTATACTCATACATTGTAGCACTGGTAAGCTCAGTAGAGACAAAGGAATGTTCTCCGCCTTCCGGCACCGTTTCCACTAATTCAAAATCGCCTTCCGGGCCCTTGCGGTAGATCTGGTAGGAAATTTTTTTCGGTTTTCCTTTCCAGCTCAGAATCTGTGTGTTGGCAGAGGATTCCAAAGCCAGCTGAGAAGGTTCCGGTACGGTCAGCGATGAGATAACGATGATCAAAACGACCGCAATGATCACGACGAGGGCTGCAATTGCTCCAAAGAAAAGCCGCCTTTTTCTCCGCAGCTCTTCCTGCCGCCGTTTCCGGCGGCGGGCTTTCATACGCGCCTCATAATTAAGAGAGGTGTCGGCTCTTCTACCGGTTCGGCTTTGGGGCCGGTTTCCGGGTCTTGTGACTTTGCGCGACGCCTCGTGATTGATTGTTGCATTTCTAGGTTTTCTATCCATATAGCGTTATAAATGTAAGATGGCAATTGCCAGATTGACATATAAGAGAAGTGTTAATGCATCAACGATCGTCGTGATGAACGGACTGGACATGACCGCTGGGTCGAAGCCAATCTTCGTTGCCAGCATCGGAAGAACACAGCCGATGAATTTTGCAACCACAACGGCGCAGAACAGTGCAAGCGAGATCACCGCGATGATCAGCACGGTTCCCTGACGAAGGATCAGCATTTTTGCAAAATTAACGATCGCAAGAGAGACTCCGCATAAAAGCCCGACACGCAGTTCTTTCCAAATGACCTTAAAGATATCCTTGAATTCCACATCTTCCAGAGACAAGGAACGAATGATCGTAACGGAAGCCTGCCCACCGCAGTTTCCTCCAGTATCCATCAACATCGGGATGGCAGCGGTCAGAACGATCGATGCCTCCAGAGCGCTTTCAAATTTTGTAATGATCATTGAGGTGAAGGTTGCAGACACCATCAAGATCAATAGCCAGGGGATACGTGCCTTGTAAGTCTGCCAGACACTGGTCTGGAAATAAGGCTTATCGCCCGGACGGATAGCAGCCATCTTTTCGATATCCTCGGTGGCCTCTTCTTCCATGACGTCCATAGCATCGTCGATGGTTACGATACCGACAAGCCGTTCTTCGTCATCGACGACAGGCATGGCCAGAAGGTCGTATTTACTGAATCTTTGCGCCACTTCCTCTTTATCCGTATGCGTGTGGACAAAGATCATATTGGTTTCCATGATATCACCGATCACATCCTCTTCTTCGGAAAGGAGCAGATCTTTCGCCGTTACCAGTCCTAACAGCTTTCGGTTGTAATCAGTCACATAACAGGTATAGATCGTTTCTTTATCAACGCCCGTCCGGCGGATCCTTGTTAACGCTTCCTGAACTGTCATGTTCTTTCGGAGGCTGACATACTCGACCGTCATCAAAGAACCAGCGGAGTCGTCCGGATACTGCAGGATCTTATTGATCATTGCACGGGTGTCAGCATCTGTATTGGAAAGGATCCTCTTTACGACATTTGCCGGCATTTCTTCAACAATATCAACCGCATCATCGACGAACATTTCGTCCATGACGTCTCGAAGCTCTGTATCGGAAAAACCTTTGATCAAATGTTCCTGAATATCGCTGTCCATCTCGATAAAGGTATCGGCAGCGAGTTCTTTCGGAAGAAGCCGGAAGAGGACAGGTGTTCTGTCTTTCGGTAGATCATTTAAAAGAGCAGCGATATCGGCAGGATTCATTTCAATAAAAATATCCCGGATCGCAGCGTATTTTTTTTCTTCCAGAAGGGCAAGGATTTCTTCTTCAGCCGGCATGGTGATTTGATCCATTTTGTCCTCCTTTCCTGATGAAAAAATACAATAAAAAACAAACGTGAAGTTGTTTCAGATCACGAATTAATAATAGACCAATAAGGTTGAAATGACAAGACGAAAATGGTATCATAGTCACACACTAATACGTTAAAGTGTAGACGGTATTTTATAGTTTTTTTGAAAGGAGAAACAGTAGTTATGGGACTTTTAAGAGCAGCATTGGGTGCAGTTGGCGGAGCACTTGCCGACACTTGGAAAGAATTCTTTTATTGTGAGGCTCTCGACAAGGAAACCTTAATGGTAAAAGGTCAAAAACAGATCGGAAACCGCTCCTCCAATACAAGAGGAAATGACAATATTATCAGTAGTGGATCAGGTATCGTTGTTGCAGACGGACAGTGCATGATCATCGTAGATCAGGGTAAAGTTGTTGAAGTCTGCGCAGAGCCGGGCGAGTTTACTTATGACGCTTCCACCGAACCAAGCCTTTTCTCCGGAAATCTTGGCGAGTCCATTCTTGAGACTTTCAAGATCATGGGAAAACGTATCGGCTACGGCGGAGATACCGGACATGATCAGAGAGTTTATTATTTCAATACAAAGGAACTCTTAGACAATAAATTCGGCACACCGAATCCGATCCCGTTCCGTGTTGTTGACAGAAATATCGGACTGGACCTGGATGTATCTGTCAGATGCTCCGGCGTTTATTCTTATAAGATCGTAGATCCGATCAAATTCTATACAAACGTCTGCGGTAATGTCACAGAGGAATATAAGAGAAGTGAGATTGAAGATCAGTTAAAGACAGAGTTTATCGCAGCTCTGCAGCCGGCATTCGGACAGCTGTCCACCTTAGGATTAAGACCGAATGAGATCGTAACGCATAATGTAGAATTAGAGCAGGCAATGAATCAGCAGCTTTCTGCAAAATGGGGCGAGCTGAGAGGTCTTCAGATTGTGAATGTTGCCATGGGCAGTGTAACGCTTCCGGAAGAAGATCAGGAACTCATCAAACAGACCCAGCGTGGTGCAGCTCTTTCCAATCCTGGATTGGCAGCAGGTGTTATGGCAGGCGCAGCAGCAAATGCTATGGAAAATGCAGCTAAGAACGAAGGCGGCGCAATGAACGGTTTTGTTGGAATGGGTATGGCAATGAATACCGGTGGCAATGCGATCGGTGGTCTGTTCCAGCAGGCAGCAGCTCAGCAGCAGCAAGGAATGGCACCTCAGGGCATGGCTCCGCAGGCAGCAGCACCTCAGGCTCCGGCTGACGCAGCACCTCAGGCTCCGGCAGATGCTCCGGCACCTGCAGCAGGAGCAGGTCCGAAATTCTGCTCACAGTGTGGCAAACCGGTTACTCCGGGTGCAAAATTCTGCGCAGAGTGCGGTGCACCTCTTCAGTAATTCTTTGATTTAAACAGAATAGTTGATTGGAACGTGTACGCTCAGGGTTTCCTTTATGAAAATTCTGAGCGTACCGTATCCTTTTAAGCATTAAGGAGAAATCATGGCAGATATACAAGAGTATAAATGCCCCAATTGCGGCGGCAAATTAACATTTGACAGTGGCGCTCAGAAGATGGTCTGCCCGTACTGCGATTCGGAAATCGATGTTGAAGCTTTAAAAGATTATGACATTGGCCTTGAGCAGTTTACCCAGCAGGATCAGATGAACTGGGAGACTCCGGGACAGGTCTGGCATGAAGGCGAGACCGAAGGAATGCGGGTTTATGTCTGCAAATCCTGTGGCGGCCAGATCATCGGAGATGCAAATCTCGGTGCAACCAGCTGTCCATACTGCGGCAATCCGGTCGTCATGATGGGACAGTTTGCAGGTGATCTGAAACCGGACGTCATTATTCCGTTCCAGTTGGACAAAGAAGCTGCTAAAGCAGCCTATCTCAAACATCTGGAAGGAAAGAAACTGCTTCCTAAACAGTTCCGTGATCAGAATCATATTGATGAGATCAAAGGCGTTTATGTTCCGTTCTGGCTGTTCGGAGGAGAAGGTCAGGGCGCGGCTCAGTTTGAAGGCACGCAGGTCCGCACCTGGACAGATGCCAGAAACATGTATACAGAGACCAGCTATTTTGATCTTAGACGTGCCGGCGAGATCCATTTTGATAACATTCCGGCGGATGCATCATCCAGCATGCCGGATGATCTGATGGAGTCGATCGAGCCGTTTGACGCATCAAAGGCCGTTCCGTTCCAAACCGCATATCTGTCCGGCTATCTGGCTGATAAATATGACATTGAATCTGAACAGGAATTTGACAGAGTCAATGAAAGAGTGAAGCAGACCATTATGGATGCACTTGCTTCTACAACAGGCGGATACAGCAGCATTATGTTAAAGAACGGATCTGTCAATCTGAACAATGCAAAAGCAAAATATGCACTGTTCCCTGTATGGCTTCTTAGTACGACATATAAAGGACAGAACTATCTGTTCTGTATGAATGGACAGACCGGAAAGATGGTCGGAGACCTTCCGGTTGACAATGGTAAACTTTGGAAATACCGGCTTATGTGGACAGCGATCATTGCTGTAATCCTGTTTGCAATCTGGTTCTTTGTATTACGCTAGAAAGGGGGCAGGCAGAATGATCAAGAAAATTTCAGCATTTTTATTAGCACTTGCATTATGTATTGCGCTCCCGTTTGCTGTTCTTGCAGATACCTCAGCAGTCAAGCTGATCGATGAGGCAGGACTGTTATCCACCTCAGAATATGATGAGGTACTGGGAACCCTTGAAAGCGTCAGCAGCAAATATGACGTGGACATCGCAGTCCTGACCGTAAATGGCCTGAATGGCAAGACGATCCGTGATTTTTCGGATGATTACTATGATGAGCATGGATACGGAACCGGTGAAGATAAGTCAGGTGTTCTGTGGGTAATCGATATGGATAGCCGGGAATCTTATATTTCTACATCCGGTGAAGGTATCACGGCAGTAACGGATTATGGAAAAGACTTGCTCGCAGGAGAGGTGAATCCATACTTAAGCGCCGGTGACTATAAAGGCGCGATGACCGCTTATGCGGCTACAATGGATGAGTATTTTGCAAAAGAAAGAGCAGGAGAGCCGGTAGACAATTATAATGAGCCGCAGGAGCCGGTAGAAAGAACAACAACGGCAGGCGATTATGCTTTAGGCGGAGTTGGCTCTGCAGCTGTCGGTTTCGGACTTTCCTTTGCAGCGACAAGCGGAATGAAGCGGAAAATGAAATCTGTAAGACGTCAGACCTCAGCAAATGTCTATGCAGATGAACAGGGACTGAATCTGTATGAAAATTCGGACCGCTATCTGTACCACAGAATCGTGGCAGTTCCGATCCCTCGTAATGACGGACCAAGAAATGGTTCGATGGGCGGCGGTTCCAGCGTACATATGTCCAGTGGAGGCCATATGCATGGAGGCGGAAGCCTTGGTAAATTTTAAGTACAAGAGAATTCTATTCCCGAATTCTTTTGAATAATAAACGGAGACTTTGAATTATGAGCAAAAAAATTAAAACACCTGAAGTTAAAGAATTGTTTGAAGCGATTCTCGCACTGAAAAACGAGGAAGAATGTTTCCTGTTTTTTGAAGATGTCTGCACGACGAATGAGATCCTTTCTTTCGCGCAGCGTTATCAGGTTGCAAAACTTCTTGGGGAAAACCGTACCTATCAGGAAATTGCAGAAAAGAGCGGGGCATCGACTGCAACGATCAGCCGTGTAAAACGTTCGATTGATGATGGCAGCGGCGGATATGAAATGATCTTTAAGAGGTTGAAGAAATAACGGTTTATGGAAGCATACATTGAAAACTTGAATAATATGCAAAAGGAAGCGGTTCTTTGTACAGAAGGACCGCTTCTTATACTGGCGGGAGCTGGATCCGGAAAAACACGTGTGATCACAAACCGAATCGCTTATCTGATCAAAGAAAAAGGCGTGAGTCCTAAGCAGATCTTAGCGATTACGTTTACCAATAAAGCGGCAGCGGAAATGCGTGAAAGAGTGGAGGGCCTGGTCGGAATGGATGCAGGAGGTGCATGGATCAGCACCTTCCATTCCGCGTGCGTACGGATCTTAAGAATGTACTCGCATCTGATCGGCTATGATAACAACTTTACGATCTACGATACGGATGACCAGAAGACGGTGGTAAAGAATATCTGCAAAAAGTTTGATATTGATACCAAGCGCTTTAAAGAAAAATGGTTCATGAGCCAGATCTCATCTGCAAAAGACGAGCTGATCAGCGAAGGGCAGTTTGAACTCGATGCGTCAGGAGATTTTTATCTGGAAAAAGTGGCCAGAGTTTATACTGAGTATCAAAAAGAATTAAAGCGAAACAATGCCTTTGACTTTGACGACCTAATCGTAAAAACGGTAGAACTTTTTAAAGTCCATCCGGATATTTTAGAGCGCTTTCAGGAACGCTTTCGCTATATTTCCGTGGATGAGTATCAGGATACCAACACCGCTCAGTTTGTCTTTGTAAGTCTTTTGGCAAAGAAATATCAGAATATCTGCGTTGTTGGTGATGATGATCAGTCAATTTATAAATTCCGCGGTGCCAATATTGAAAATATTTTAAATTTCGAAAAAGTCTTCCCGAAGGCAAAGGTGATCCGGCTGGAACAGAATTATCGATCCACGCAGAATATTTTGAATGCGGCAAACAGTGTGATCCAGAATAATAAAAACCGAAAGGCGAAAAAGCTTTGGACGGAAAACGGGGAAGGCGCAATGATCAAACTCTTCCACGTGGAAAATGCCTACGTGGAAGCGGACCGTGTGGTTCAGCAGATCAAGGAGTTTACGGACGAAGGATATAAGCTGAATGATTGTGCTTGTCTTTACCGGACAAATGCGCAGTCCCGTGCACTGGAGGAGGCCTTCCTTCGTGCCAATATCCCGTACAAGATTGTAGGCGGTGTCAATTTCTATCAGAGGAAAGAGATCAAGGATGTGCTCGCTTATTTAAAGACGATTGACAATGCACGGGATGATATCGCGGTCCGCAGGATTATCAATGTTCCAAAACGGGGAATCGGGGCGGCAGCTGTGAATGCCATCCAGAAAGTCGCAGACGATAGAGAAATCAATTTCTTTGCGGCGATCGATGACGGTGTGAACGAGGGCCTGTTTGGAAAGCCGGGAGAAAAACTGCGCTCATTTCGCAATATGATCGAGGATCTGAAAGAAAGCGCATCTCAGATCACTTTGCATGAGTTGATTGATGAGGTTTTGGAAAAGAGCGGCTATCTGAAAGAACTGGAGGCTGAAAATACCGTCGAAGCCGAGACTCGAATTGAAAATATCGACGAATTGATCAACAAGGCGGTTTCTTATGAGGAGAACAATGAGGAGCCTTCCTTAAGTGGGTTCTTAGAAGAAGTATCGTTGATTGCGGATATTGACTCCTGGTCTCCGGATTCCGATTATGTCTCTTTGATCACAGTCCATTCGGCAAAAGGTCTGGAATTTACGAATGTCTTCCTCTGCGGTATGGAAGATGGCTTGTTCCCGATGAATGCCGCCATCTGCTCTGAAGATGAGACTGATCTCGAGGAGGAGAGAAGACTGGCTTATGTTGCGATCACCAGAGCAAAGAAAAATCTGATCATCACGGCATCCCGCATGCGTATGGTCCGCGGGGAGACGATGGTTTCTATCATTTCCCGATTTGTCAGGGAGATACCTGTTGAGCTGATCGAGCCGGACAGAGAGAATATCTATGTCGCATCGAAGCCGTCGGAATATAACGGCAGCATTCCATCGAAGAGCGCAAGCAAAGAAGCATTTCACCGGAAACCTTACGCTTCTTCCTCAACAGAGAAGAAGTTTTCGTCCGGAGAAAAGGCTGCGCTTGAGTATCAGGAAGGGGATACGGTTTCTCATATGAAATTCGGCGAAGGCATTGTTACAAAGATCGTCGATGGCGGCCGTGATTACGAGGTGACAGTCGATTTTAAAGAAGCAGGAACGAAGAAGATGTTTGCCTCTTTTGCGAAGCTTAAAAAAGTGTGAAATCTCGCTTGAAAGGTTGCAAAAATGAGCTGATTATCTTATCATAAATACAAAGAAAAAGGGTGTTATTATGAAAAAAGAATTAATCAAATTAGCAGCCAAATTGTTTATGAAAAGAAAGGTGAACAAAATGGAGAAAACACTGGGTGAAGTTATTCAGCTTACAAAATTGAACGAATTTATGAAGAAGACAGAAAAGAACGAAAAAGTCGGCAAAGTCGTAAAGATCGTTCTGATCTGCACCGGCGCATTTGCACTGATTGCAGGCGTAGGCTATTTAGTATATAAACTGCTCGGAAGACGTACGGATGACTATGATCTTTATGACGATCTGGACAATTACTATGACGAAGCAGATCACTATGACATTGATTTAGATGCACATGAGGCAGATTTCGCTGAGTAATGAGTAAAAAGAAAAAACAAAAACTGGATTTAACTCCGTTCGAGGACAGAGCACAGCTCTGTCCTTGTTTTGGTTTATGTGGAGG
>JAZQCK010000080.1:0-51221 GCA_045546255.1 Lachnospiraceae bacterium
AAATAGTACGAAAAGATGCATCCCCTTTGTTGCTAAACGCTTGGTCAGAGCGCTTTATTTCAATGAATACGATTCATTGCTTTACGAGTATCGCACATTTTGTTAATTCCTTTAATTAACACATTTTGTCAAATGTTTTCAATTGCAAAACAAAGCCGGAATAGTCACAAAATGCACTATGCCACCCGATAATTTCAGTTTATTATATTACACATTTTGTGTTTTGTATACTTATTTTTTATACAATTTGTTAACATTTCAAAGCGGTACGTCATCCCTTTCACGACACGTCATTATACAATCATAAATAATCACACAATTATTGTATTTTTGTTATCTTGTGAGCACTTCTGTCTTGTGTACAACATGCAAAAAGCATTTTTAGACCAAAAAAAGGACGAATCTGCATCTCACAGATTCGTCCCAATATCTTTATATGAAACTAATTTATTTACATCTACTCACTAAACTCAACGCCACATCCGCCGGCCTTTTTCACTTTATAAAGTGCTGTGTCTGCTGCCTTAAAGATTTCTTCGGTTACGGTGCCTACGCCAAATGCCGCGCCGACGGAGAAGGATGCCTTTGGAAGTTTCTCATCCGTCGCCATCTGCCTGTTCGCGTTTCCGATCTTTATTTTGACCAGATCCCTGAGCTCCGGCCCGGCGTTCCGCATGATCACGGCGTACTCATCTCCTCCGAAACGGAAGATCATATCGTCGGAACGGAACTGGTGGTTCAGAATATCTGCTGCCTTCTTGAGCACGAGGTCTCCGATATCATGGCCATACTGGTCATTGACGCTCTTGAACTTATCGACGTCGATCAGAAGCAAGCAGAGCTTTTCTTCATCCAGGTCTGCCACGATCCGCTCGTAGCCGGTCCGGTTAAAGAGGCCCGTCAGCGCATCATGCAGCGCCGCTTTCTGGAGGTCGTCATGATGTCTTCTCGTCTTTTCAACGGCTTCATTATAAGCCTCGGCAAGGAACCGGATCTCGGCTGGGCCTTTGACCGGCAAAGTCTGATGATCCTTGATATAATCTCCCGCTTTCATCATGGGTCGTATGACCAGACGAAACATTAATACAAGGATCGCGATCACAAGCACTAGCAAAAGCACGATCATCCCGAGAAGCAGGATCATGATCCTGGTAAGGGAATCGAAGCTCTGTTTCTGTGTTTCCTGCATCTCCTTCATGAGCTGCGAGGTGCAGGCATCCACGTTTTCGCGAATATTTGTTTTATATTGCTGATAGTTATCGTCAAACAGCAGACTGATCGCCAGATCATGTTTCTCATCTTCTGTCATCGCCTGTTCTGCTGCCGTCAGCTTGATTGCTTTCAGCTCTTCCGGGAGCTGTGCCTTGTCAAGCCCAGCCGCCTCCCACTCGAGTGCCATGGAGTGATACTCCACGTTCATCAGCTCCAGCGAGTTGTCCATCGCCGTGTAGAGGTAGTCAATCGCTTCCGACTCTGCCATATATGGCTCTATGACGGCGATCGCATTATCTCTGCGCTTTGTGACATTCGCCTCTTCAAAATACTGGTCCACGAACTTTTTGTCGCCCGTGGCCGCAAAGCTTCGGACGCGGTCGGTCAGATAATCCGACGCGCGGTTCAGGCTCGGCGCTGCCTCCTGACACTCCAGATAAATGTCTGTGCTCGTCCGCAGTTCCGCGTAGCGTCTTTCTACGCGAAGGACCAAAAACAAGAGCACCGCAGCAACGACCACCGCGACCACGACGATCACGAGGTTGAGCGTTTTCAGGCTGATCGGTTTTTTCGCTTGTTTTTGTTCCATATTATTATTCGGCAAGTGCTGCCAGGGCGTCTTTCTGCTCAATAATCTTTGCGAGCAGCTCGCTATAGTCCATTTCTGTGCGGGACCTTAAAAATTCTGTAATCTCGACCGCCGGCTCACTGATCGGGGTGAGGCTTAAGTTGCCTGCAACGCCTTTCAGCGCATGTGCTGCCTCGAACGCCTTGTCCAGATCGTTTGCATCCAGCGCGTCTTTTAACTTATCGATTGTGTTGTCCTCGAGCATCATGCGGACCATCTTTAAATAGAACTCTTCATTTCCCATGCATCGCTCGAGTCCTGTCTTAACATCTGCACCGTATTCTTTTAAGCTTTCGATTGATAACATAATCTTCTCCTGTTGAAACCTGTTACTAGCTACCGCGATGTATTTATACTAATTATATGTTGAATATTAATTATCGGTCAATCAGAATCACAACATCAGTCATCATTTGCCAGATCCGCGAGCGTAACTCCGTAAAAGAAGTCGTGCACCATCTTGTCAAACTTCGCCCACATGGAGTAAGTATTGCAGATTTCCTTGCGCTCGCAAGGCTCTGCCCCTTCCTGTGTGCAGGCGACGCTCGCCAGGGATCCTTCCGTAAGTTCTAAGATTTCTCCGACCGGATACTCTTCCGGCTTTCTCGTCAGCTTATAACCGCCGCCCTTTCCGCGCAGCCCTTTTAAAAGTTTGTGCGTCACAAGCGTCTTTAAAATGATCTCAAGATACTTTTTTGAGATTCCCTGTCGCTGCGCGATAATGTCAAGCGGAATATAGTCTTCTGAGTTTTGCTGCGCCAGATCGATCATGACCCGGAGCGCATATCTGCCTTTGGTTGAAATCATAAGTCGTTCCTCGTTTGTCTGTTCAATGTGCTTTCTTTTTATGCCGAAACCCGCATATCGAAACCCATCTCTCTACTGGTTTACTTAGTATCATTTTGCCATAAGAATTTTCATTTGTAAATTACTTTCCTATTTACCTATTGCTTTTATAGGTTTTTGAATATATAATGCACTTACAAGAGAACACAATCAGGAGGATTTATTGTGATTTACGCAGATAACGCAGCTACAACAAAAATGAGTCAGGTGGCAATCGATGCCATGGTTCCCTGTATGAACGAGGTCTGGGGGAACCCGTCCAGCCTTTATGCCTTTGGCCAGAAGGCGGCGGAGGCTTTGCTCGCAGCAAGAGAAAAGGTTGCCGCAGCCATCGGTGCCGATGTGAAAGAGATCTATTTTACTTCCGGCGGCAGCGAGAGCGATAACCAGGCAATCCTGACGGCCGCTTTGAACGGCGAAAAGAAAGGAAAGAAACATATCATCTCTTCCGCGTTTGAACACCACGCAGTGCTTCATACATTGGAACGTCTAAAAAAACAGGGCTACGAGATCGAGCTTTTGGATGTTCACGAAAACGGCATGATCTATCCGGAGCAGGTCGCGGAGGCGATCCGCGAGGACACCTGTCTTGTTACGATCATGTATGCCAATAACGAGATCGGATCCGTGATGCCGATCAGCGAAATTGGTGCTGCCTGCAAAGAAAAAGGCGTGCCATTCCATACGGACGCGGTCCAGGCGGTCGGTCATCTCCCGATCAATGTCCACGAGCAGAATATTGATATGCTCTCTCTTTCCGCCCACAAATTCCATGGCCCGAAAGGGATCGGCGCTTTGTATGTGCGGAGGGGGATCCTTCTTCATAACCTGATCGAAGGCGGCGCGCAGGAGCGCGGGAAGCGCGCTGGTACAGAGAATGTTCCGGCAATCGTCGGAATGGCAGCGGCGCTGGAGGACGCGGTTGCTCATATGGAAGAAAACAATGCGAAAGTCACTGCGTTGCGCGACCGTTTGATCGAAGGGCTTTCTAAGATTCCCTACTCTGCGCTGAATGGGGATGCGGAGCATCGCCTCCCGGGAAATGTCAATTTCTGTTTTGAAGGAATCGAAGGCGAAAGCCTCCTGCTGCTTTTGGACGATAAAGGCATCTGCGCTTCTTCCGGTTCTGCCTGCACGTCCGGGTCCTTGGATCCGTCGCATGTGCTGCTTGCAATCGGAAGGCCGCATGAAGTTGCGCATGGCTCTTTAAGGCTTTCCTTGTGTGAGGAAAACACAGAGGCCGATGTGGATCATATTTTAAAGAGCGTTCCCGAGGTTGTTAATTATTTAAGAAATATGTCCCCGTTGTGGAAAGATAAAGTCAGCGGAAAGAAAGCGTTTGTGCTGGCTGAGTGATTGCCGGGTGAGCATGTTTCCTGCAAAGACTTATTTGAGAAAAATGATTTTAGATATAGAAAGGCGGATTTAGCAATGGCTTTGTATAGTGAGAAAGTAATGGATCATTTCAGAAACCCGAGAAACGTCGGAGTGATTGAAAACGCGGACGGCGTCGGCGAAGTCGGAAACGCAAAGTGCGGCGACATCATGAAGATCTATCTAAAGATCGAAGATAATATTGTTACGGATGTGAAGTTTGAGACGTTCGGCTGCGGCTCGGCGATCGCGTCCAGTTCGATGGCAACGGAGCTGATCATGGGTCAGCCGTTAGATCAGGTTCTCCAGCTGACCAACAAAGCAGTGACCGAAGCACTCGATGGCCTTCCGGCACACAAGCTCCACTGCTCTGTTTTGGCAGAGGAAGCGATTCAGGCAGCTGTGAAGGATTATTATGATAAGAATGGAATCGCGTATGACCCGGCGATGTTTCCAGCGCACGAAGAGCACGAGGCGTGTCATATATAAGCGTGTTATGAATACTAAAAAAGGCTCGTGATAGCACTGTATCACGAGCCGTTCTTTTTATATCCAGATATAATCGCCCTGTATTTCGATGCCGATATCGACGTTCACTTTTGATTTCATCGCAGCCTCGGCAAGTCCTTTAAAGTGTCCCAATTTATAATCGCCGATGGAGACTGTGAGGTCTGATTTTACATAAGTCGTTCCCAGTCCGGTATCTCCGTTCAATCCACTGTTGATATCTGCGGAGATAACATACGCGCCGGATGAGTTGATCGCTTCAATAGCAGCCTTGGCATTTCCGCGCGGCTCCCCCTGAAAGCCGGTGCCTAAGATGCAGTCCAGGATAGTGGCGAAGGAGGAGAAGTCTGAAATATCGTCAAACTTCTTCACTGGAATCCCATGTTCCATGCAAAGATCAAAATAATATTTCCCGTCATCCGAGAATTTCTCACTCAGCAAAATGATCGTGACGTCAATGCCCGCCTCGTGAAGCAGGTCCGCAACGACATATCCGTCGCCCGCATTATTTCCACTTCCGCAGACAATTCCCACCGGCGCTTTCCACTCAGCCGAATGGAAGATCCCTTCGCCCGCTCTCCTCATCAGTTCTTTTGATGGAATCTTATTTGCAATCGTCCATGCGTCGCTCTGCCGCATAACCTCAACCGTTACCGCCCGCTCCATTTTTTGTTCCTTTGCTTTCTCTAAACTGATTTTCCAATTATTTCACCCGAGGAAATGTATACACTTTGCGCATAAAAATTAACATTTCTGCAATATGGTATACATTTCCTCTATATTATAATTTCTCTGTTGCTGCGCCCAATCTGGCAACAGAGAGGGGGTGATAAGCTTGGATTTCGCAACGACCTTTATTGTCTCCATTATAGCATCTGTAATGGCATATTACATCTGCAAGTGGCTGGATGGAGATTAAGGGCAGCAACCAGCACATAAAAAGACCACGAGCGCCCCTCGTGGTCTTTTTGTTTGTGATTAGCATGGAATATCGCAACGACCTTTCTCATGCAAAATTATTATATCATCTCCACGATCTATGTCAATAAGCGCCGCTGTTTACTTTCACAGTTCTTTGTGCTCGAACTTTGCCTTTCCACTCTTGATCGTGATCACCCCATAATTGCCATTTGCAGCACTTCCCGGATTGAACAGTTCGACGCCATCGATTATGGAATAATGCATGCCATGGGTATGCCCAAACAAAGCAACCTGACAGCCCTCTTCCTTTGCAAAAGCAGCGAGCTTTTCCAAACCATATTTTACGCCCTGCTCATATCCATGCGTGATATAAAACTGAACACCTTCAATTTCCTTGATCAGCGTGACTACTTCCTTGCTGTCTCTGTCGCAATTGCCGCGCACCTGATACAGAAAGGCCGGCTCCGTCGCACGGGCAAGTTCATAATCCGCCGGCGACAGTTCCCCGCTTTTTCTTTTTCCGGCAACCGTTCTGTTTGCTGATTCCAGATCCTTCTCACCATCGCCCAGATAGATGATGCCGTCCGCGTCTTTGTTTGCCTCTATCATTTTCTTCACTTTTCCGCTCCGTCCATGGGAGTCGGACATCACCAGAATCTTCATTTTAATTCAACATCTCCAACAGTCCGTCTAGGCCCTGCTCTTTATACACATCCTGAATATATCCTACTTCGTCACCGATAATGCGGTCGATGGCTTTCATGCCGAGGAGCTCGACCGGCGCCTTATCATCTGTCAGAACATTGCCTCCGGCGACATAGGTTTCCAGGTTTTCACTGACCGTTTTCATCATCGTCCGCAGTTCGCGGTTCTTGATTTCCGGGATTGCCTTGGCGAGCTTCGCTTGGATTCCCGGCTCTCCTGCAAACAGTTCTCGGTTCGTATTGTTTGGAACGGTTACGGTTGCAACTTCATCAAACACTGTGCTGATCGTATCGCTCAGCGCTTCGTTGATCGAGCCAGGATCATCTGAGTTCATGTTCATGTTGACGACCATGACACCGCTCGGATTCAGATGCTCTTTCACGATCGTAAAGAATTCGACGCTCGACATCTGAAACGGAATCGTGATGTCCTGATATGCGTCCACCATGATCACGTCGTATTTTTCTTCGCTCGCATCCAGCCAGGATCTGCCGTCCGCTACCGTTACTTCCACATGCTCTGGAAGATCAAAGTATTCTCCTGCCAAGGCTGCGATTTTCTCGTCAATTTCCACGCCGGAAAATGTCAGCCCATCAAAGTATTTCAGGCCCTGCGTCGCATAGGTTCCGGTCCCCATACCAAGGATCAGTACATCTCCTTTTGCGTCTTCGTCCAACCCCGCCATAAAAGGCGCCGCCATGGCATAGTCATAATACATGCCAGTGAGCCCGTCCTCTTTCATCTTGAGCGACTGCACGCCGAACATGACGTTTGTGGAAAGATAGATCGCACGGTCATCTTCTTTGACCTGCAGGTAGTTATAAATGGATTCGTCTTCGACCAGCAGGTCATTCTGCCAGAATGCGAACGAGGTGCTGTGGCCGAAAATACAGCAAAGAATAAAGATCACGGCCGCAACTGCCGCGTGCACCAGTTTTGCTTTTTCCGCGATGAAATAGATCAGCGCGATCACAAGCAAGATGCCGCCGAAGATCAAAAATGTGATCGATGTTCCGACAGCCGGGATCGTAACGAAGGTCGGAAGGAAGGTTCCGATGATCGATCCGATTGTGTTTAATGCGCCGAGTGCGCCGACTGTTTTTCCGCTGTTTTCCAGAGTGCCGACCGTATACTTGACGAGCGACGGCGTCACCGTTCCTAAAAGCAGAAGCGGGAAAACAAAAAGGATCATACAGGTCGCAAACGCCGCCCAGATTAGGAAGTTTCCTTTTACGAAAAGTGCCAAAACGGAGGTGATGCCTGCGATCACATATTTCCCAACGACCGGGATCAGACAGATCCAGACGGCTGCGATCAAGATGCGGATATAGAGCCGGTTCGGATCCGGGTTCTTGTCCGCGCTGCGTCCGCCCCAGACATTTCCGAGGGCCATCGCGATCATGATCGTTCCAATAATGATCGTCCAGACGATCTGGCTGGAACTGAAGTACGGAGCCAGAAGCCTGCTCGCGCCAAGCTCCACCGCCATAAGCGACATGCCGGCAAAGAATTCCGTCATGTAGAGGAACCACTTATGCTTTAAGATCTTCCGCTCCGGGATCTGTTTTGGGGCAATTGTTTCTTTTTCTTTCATTCGTTCAATATCCTATTATTACTTCATTATCTTATTTCGCGTTATAAGTCTTTCCGTTTTAAACTGTTACGCTACTGTTCCTCTGCATTCTTCGTCACATCGCCAAGTCCCGTTGTTTCCGAGAACAGGACGTTCGCCTTCACCGCATTCACGGCATCGGTCGGCACAATGATCTTGGAAGCAGTTCCATTCGACATCTGAACCAGCGCTTCATACTTCTTAAGTTCCAGAACCGCTCCGTCCACGCCGGCTTCCTTCAGCGCGCGAAGTCCGTCCGCTTCCGCTTTCTTCGCAAGATAGATTGCTTTGGCTTCACCTTCTGCTCTTGCGATCCGTGCATCACGCTCACCTTCTGCAGCCAGGATCATCGCCTGCTTATCGCCTTCCGCTCTGGTAATCGCTGCTGCCTTATGGCCTTCCGCCTGAAGCAATGTCTCACGACGGTCACGCTCCGCCTTCATCTGCTTCTCCATCGCATTCTGGATCTCCGACGGCGGAATAATATTCTTCAGCTCCACACGGGAGACTTTGATGCCCCACTGGTCCGTCGCCTCATCCAGGATCGTCGTCATCTTTCCGTTGATCGTATCGCGGGAAGTCAGCGTTCCGTCGAGTTCGAGCTCACCGACCAGGTTACGCAGCGTCGTTGCCGTCAAGTTTTCCAACGCCGAAATCGGATCGACCGCTCCATAGGTATAAAGCTTCGAATCGAAGATGCGGAAATATACGACGGTGTCGATCTGCATCGTAACGTTATCCTTTGTGATAACCGGCTGCGGCGGCGAATCGATGACCTGCTCTTTCAGCGTCACGATCTTTGCCACCCTTGAAAGAAACGGAATCTTGACATGCAGGCCTGCTGCCCATGTCGCATGATATTTTCCCAGCAGCTCAATGATATATTCGTGCGCCTGCGGCACGATACGAATGTTCGTAAAGATCAAGAGCAACACAATAATAACTACAACACCCAATATGATCCAGCTTGACAGACTCATAATAAAATCCTCCTACTGTTTTATATTTTTATCGCAATCAATATTCTAATTAACAATACTCTCGTCGATTTAAAATATATTTTACAACATTATATGATCTATATGTGTATTTTGTTTTACCGCTCTTCATGCACCTGGAGTCTCAGTTCACAAATTTCCCACCATTTTAGAACACCCCATTAGATTAAAAAAAGACGATTTATGCATCCAGAGACGCTTTTCATATATTTCCCACCATTTTTCCCGACTAAATTGTGGTGGGAAAATTATGAACTAGTTTCAGAGATGCATAAACAGGCCAAATAAGCGATCTGGAGGAGAAAATAAATGGTGGGAAAACTGTGAAAACCCTTTGCAGATGCATCAAAGAAAAAATTTTTTGTATACGTGTATACCTTCTTGACTCGAAAATGTTTACTGTTAGAATAACGACATAGTCTTTTTTATTTATCTTACAAATATTATTTCTTAGACCAACAGACGACTTCTCTATGCCTCCGGTTTATTTAAACAATCAAAACAAACCGTCGCCAGAGTCAAATGATTGCCACTTTAATAACATTAAACACAAACGCTTAAAAATGGAACTATACCCTCAAATGCTAAGTGAATATAATCGTCTTTCTGCTCAAGTAGCCTCACTGGAAAGAGCAATAGGCAAGTTGCCGGAAGGAAACCTGGAGTTTAATAAAAACGGAACCGGTTTCAGGCATTACAAAGCGATTGGAAAGAATCGAATCTATCTCCCCAAAAAGGAATGGGGAACTGTTGAGGAGCTGGCGAAGAAGAAATATCTGCAGAAGATGCTGATCGATGCGAAGCTGGAGCGGGATGCGATCGGGAAGTATCTGAAGGCGCATAGCGAGGAGGACCGTGCAAAGGCGCTGCTTACGCAGACGCCGCATTTGGCGGAGATTTTAGACCCATTGTTTAAGCCGCTGGATGAAAGACTCGTCGAATGGGCGAATGCGGAGTATCCTTCCACGGCCGGGCATCCGGAGCATTTAATCCATGAAGGTCCCAAGGGGAAGATGTACCGCTCCAAGAGCGAATCGGATATTGCCCTCTGCTTATATAAGAACAAAATCCCCAACCGTTATGAATGGGATAAGTATATCAACGGTGTGACCTATCATATAGATTTTACGATCCGCCATCCGAAGACGGGCGATACTTTTTACTGGGAGCACTGCGGCGGTATGGACAAGGATGGCTACTCTGCCAACATTGGAACCAAGATCAAGGAGTATGAGAGTGCCGGTATCTTTCCGGACCGCAACCTGATCCTGACATTTGAATCCAGGAAGTTCCCATTCGAGTATTGGATGGCGGAGGAGATTGTGGAGAAGTGGTTTTTGTAAAAAGGCTTTGTATAAGCCCGATAAGTGAATATCATGGAAACCAATAAAAAGGAGTTCTCCACCAATGCATAAAAACTAAAAAGAAGTTCTCTACCCATGCAGAGAACTTCTTTGTTTCGTTTCAATGATTCAGTCAATGAAATGGTCGTCAAACAAATCCTGTTTTATTCCGCCTTATCCTCCGCGTCGGATTCTGTAGGAGCTTCATTTGCGGAAGCATCCGCTGCCTGATGCATCTCGTTATGAATTTCATTGCGGACTTCGTTGACTTTTTCTCTTGCGCCAGCGACAAATTCCTCTGCGCTTTCTGCCGCTGCTTCAAGACGGCCGATCAAGGAGCCGACAAGGATCAGGTCGATACCTGCTTCGATCATATAAATGCCAACTAAGATACCGATTGTAAGGGCACCTACGATCGGATGTACTGCGGTATAAATACCCAGGAAGATGGAAATAATACCGACGATCAAGCCCAACACCCATGCTCTGTTAATACGGCGGGTGCGAATGGACATGTAGATCGAGATGATTCCCTGAAGGATAAACCAAGCTGCCAGCAGGTAAACCAGAACGGCATGAATGTTCATCTCGTCGCTCGGGAAAAACAGAGAGACAACACCAATGATGGTTGCAGGAATTGCTGCCCAAAGGAATGCCGGGCGGACTCTTCTGGCAATCACGGCGATGATACCGATAATACCGTAAACGAGCAGCATGATCGCGATGATATACCCGGTCTGAAGGAACGTCACATCCGGACGGAACAGACAGATCACGCCGGCGATCGTCATTAAGACGCCAAAAATAATTGTTAAAACTTTCATGTTGCAAACCCTCCCTTTAAATAATTGAAGTCTAAAAAACTAGTGTGTGTCCGGAAAGCAAAACTTGCGCATGCTTTCGTATTGACTAATAAAAGCATCGCCTAGTTGTGCGACCGAAAAGAAAAATCAGTGCATAATTTCCAGCCAATGATAATAAGGTACTTCTTTTTTTAATAGTATTAATTTATCACGTTAGTAACTGATTGACAAATAAATCGCACTAATCCGCTGTGATTCCAGCCTGCTCCATCATCTCCAGCAGCTCAACCGTAGTCAGCGAATAATCCAGACCCATCCGCTTGCACAGATCAATAAAAATATCCTCGTCTGGTCTGCACTCACCGACCTGCACCACTTTCTGCTGGCAAAGGATCGTATGCTCGCTGAACTCCGGCATGCAGAACACACAGTCTACTTCCGGCCACAGAGCCGCCGGCAGCACGATATCTGCAATCGCCGCCGTCGGTGTCATAAACAGATCTGTGCAGACAAAAAAGTCCAGATCCAAAAGACTCTCACGGACGCGTCTGCATGAAATCTGCGAAGACTTTCAAAGGAATAGAGAATTGCAAAGTCCCTATTTTCAGGCAAATGCTATTTCAGTACATAAGCTTACCCGCTATGTCACCGAGAATTCGGAGATTGACAGTGAAGGATATGCGACGCGTCATCTGACTCGCATGATTGAAAAGCGGCTCGAAGAGGCGTCACCCGGAGAGCAGGCATTTCGGGACTTTTTGATTTCAAACGTGGAAGCTATGATGGAGACCGCTTTTGAGTATGGAAAATACTAAAGCGGCGATTTCAATATTTTCGGAATAAACACAAAAATCCCGGTACGTTTGTACCGGGATTTTTCACAGGGCTACCAGGATTCGAACCTGGAAATGACGGAGTCAGAGTCCGTTGCCTTACCATTTGGCGATAGCCCTACAGCAAGAGGCATTATATAACATAGCCTTCTGAATTGTCAATGAATTTTTACAGCTGGCCATATGCGACTTTTTATGGCTGATCGTATGCAACTTTCAGGATATAAAACTCCATGATGGCGGTAAGGATCAACGCAATCACAAACGCAATGATAAACGGCCAATGGAAAAAATAATCAATTGCCAGGCAGATCAGCGTATAGATCGCATAGCGGAAGATGGAAAAGATCAATCGTCTGACTCCCGGTGTATATTTGATGTGCCGGAAGATCGTATAGCGCTCAACGACGAAGCAGAGCAACGCGTAGATGCCCCAGCAGACCATGATTGTGATGACGAAGTAGGCATAGCCCAAAAAAATGGTATGAAAAAGCACAATCAGTAAATTGATTATGATAGCGATCACAGCAAAGATCTGGGTCTTAAAAAATTGGCGGTAGATGCGCAGCGTATCTTTGACCGGCTGAAAGTGTGACTTTTCATTGTTATCAAAATAGATGGTTTCGATGGGAACGCGGGTCACATGGATTCCCTGCTTTTCCGCAATCAGGAGGATGTTCATCTCCCAATCATATTTTTCGCCGCCAACAGAAAGCATCCAATCGATATGTTTAACGGAAAAACCTCGAAGGCCGGATTGGTTATCCGGCAGATAATGATTATTCGCTAGTGCAAAAAGGAAACGGGAGATTGCGTTTCCAACACGCGATTTCAACGGATTGTTCCGCGAAAGCCTGCGGACACTTAAAACGAAGTCGTTCCCGGCTTCGAGCTGCTCACGAATGCGGCAGATATCCGGAACGCTGTGCTGGCCATCCGCATCTGCTGTGATGAAATATTCCGTTTGTGGGTAGATTTCTAGAAGATGGCTAATGCCGTTTTTTAAGGCTGCACCTTTACCGAGATTTTTCGGGTTTGAGATCACAGTGGCTTCCAGACTTTCAAAATAAGGCTGGCAGGCCGCGCAGCTTCCGTCATCCACAACAAGCACATCGAAGGATTTCTCCTTCAATTCCTTGACGATCATCTTTAGTTTTTCATCCGGATTATAGGCCGGTATGATGACGGTTGTGCTCATAACAGTTTTGATTCTTATCTGTACGCGGGAAATGACTTCGCCAATGCCTTTTTGTCTCTGCGCTCAGGCTTGCCCCTTGTCAAGATTGATCGCCTGCAGGATGCAGGAGCAGATGGTCTCTTTGGTTGCAGCGCCATGCGCCTTAATAATAATCTTTTTTGTTCCCAGGAAGATTGCGCCGGCCTGGGAATTGTAATCAAAGAAGTGGCGGATTTCCTCGGCGCCGGGCACATCCCCTGCAAAGCGGGCCGCAAGCAAGCCTGCGCTTTCAAAACCTTTTAAGATTACGTTGCCCGTAAAGCCATCGCAGACCGCAACATCCACTTTCCCGGAAAGGATATCTCCGCCTTCGATATTGCCGATAAACTCGAAGCCATTTTCTGCAGCTTCTGCCTCAATCTTCTCGTAAGCCTCATTCAGGACTTCCGTTCCTTTCCCTTTTTCTTTCCCGACGTTGATCAGCCCGACAGCCGGTTTTTCTACGCCATAGGAATTTTTAGAAAGCGCCGCGCCAAGTCTTGCATACTGCGCATACTCCTTCGGTTTTGGCTCCAGGTTGGACCCGCAGTCAAGCAAAATCGCTAGACCGCCGCCGTCTTTTGGAAGCGCACTTGCAAGGGCCGGCTGAAGAAGGCCTTTTTCGAGTCCTAAATGGAAGCAGCTTCCGACCAGCGCACAGCCGGTGCTTCCAGCCGTCACCATCGCCCGGATCTCTTCGTCGTTTTTCAGCGCCTCAAGCGCAAGGACCATAGACGTATCATTTCGGTCCTTCACCATGTTCTTTGGATTTTCCGTGTTCGTAACAAAACTATTCGTCTCAATCACGGAAACACGCGGCATGATTTCTGAAGGATTCAGCTGATCCTTCGCTGCCTCTTCATGCAGGACGAGCTGCGCGATCAGCGAGCTACCCGCAAGAACAATATTGACTTCTTTTTGTGCCTTAAGTGCCTGATAGACTCCGCGGACTACGATCTCCGGTCCGCCGTCAGCCCCAAACATATCGACGATGATTTTTTTCATTTCAATCTCTTCTCACTATTCGTCCGTGAAAACATTCATGTGTCTAGGCACATGATCCAATCGCGAAAGCGCCTTATTCAATCGCGAAAATATAATCATAGACTTCCTGGCCGCCTTCGATGAATCCATATTCCAGCAGCGGGAAGTTCTCTTTAAACATCTTTGCAAGCTCATCGAGCTCTGCAGCAGGAACGCCTGCTCCGTAAAAGCCGACCACAACAGCTTTTTCTTCGATGCCTTCCGTTGCCGCAAGCAAAGCCCGTGCTGCTTCGATTCGATCTTCCGAATCCGAAAGCACTTCGTCGCCATTTAATCCGATATAATGCCCTTTTTTCACACTCAGTTTTTCATACTCCACATCGCGTGTCGCTGTCGTGATCATGCCGGTCGCCGTTTCTTCAATTGCAGCCTCCATATCCCGGATGACTTCATCAATACTAAGGCTCAGGTTCATCATGGAAAGTGCGGCATAGCCTTCTGCTATCGTTTTTGCCTTTACAGTGCAAACATCTGAATCCTGATAAAGCTCTGCTGCCTGGCTCGACGCCATGACGATATTGGAATTACAAGGCAGCACAATGATATGCTCTGCTTCGATTTTTTCAAACGCCGCGAGGAAATCCTCTGTTGACGGATTGTCCGTCTGGCCGCCATCTACGATCACGTCCACACCGATCTCATGAAAATATTTTTTCAAGCCATCGCCCGAAAGCGCTGCCACGATCGCGATCGGCTTTTTGATCTTTTCTTTTGTTTTTAAATCTTCCTCCAGCAAGATCTCATTATGCTGGACAGACATGTTTTCGATTTTTAATGTAATATATTCGCCGAACTGCTGGCAGAAATTCAGAACGTCACCTGGCTTAAATGTATGCACGTGGATCTTAATGATGTCTTCATCCTGCACAGCGACAATGGAATCTCCCACTGTCTCTAAAAAGCTTACGATCGTCTTTTTATCAAAGTGTTTCACATCCACCTTGGAGTTTTGCAGCTGCAGAATGAACTCGGTGCAATAGCCATAGTCCAGTTCGCTGTCCGCGTTGAATGCGGAAAAGTTAACGTTCGGCATCTGAAAGCCATGTCCATGAATATGATCTTCCAGTGAAATCTCTTCGCCTTTCAGCGTCTTTTTCATTCCCTGAAACATATAAAGGACGCCTGCTCCGCCGGAATCAACCACGCCTGCTTCTTTCAGTACCGGGAGCAGATCCGGTGTTTTATCCAGCGTCGCTTTCATGTTGGCAATTAAACGTTCTAAGATTTCTTCATAAGAAGCTTCACTCTCTTCATTTAAAAAGCTGTCCAGAAACTCACTGCCCTCCCTCATCAGAGTCAGCATCGTTCCTTCTGTCGGATTAATGACCGCATCATAAGCCTTTTCCTTGCCCTGATGGAATGCCCGGCAAAAGTCACGGGCGGTGAGCGTCTTTACGCCTTCCGTTCCCATCGCCAGCCCTTTCACAAACTGGGAAAGGATGACGCCCGAATTTCCCCGCGCGCCAAGCAGCGTCCCCCTTGAGAACGCTTTCATAAAATCTGCTGCGCTTTCGAAGTAGGATTCCTGAACTGCATTCACTCCGCCCTGAAGCGTCAAAGACATGTTCGTTCCCGTGTCGCCATCCGGCACCGGAAACACGTTCAGTTCGTCTACTTCCTTTGAATGTAATTTTAAATTTTTGAGTCCCCCGAGGAAAAGTTCCTTTAAGGCTTCGCCGTCGAGGTGTGTTGTCTGGTTCATTTTTTATGCCTCACCTATCGTTGTCTCTTCCTGACCGACATAATAAAGGATGATGGTGCCTGGGCCCACGGAAGCTCCGACGATCGGCCCGATGCTGTCGATAAAGACATCTTTACAACCCGTTGCTTCCTTTACCATCTCTGCCAGTTTCTTTGCATTTTCTTTGCTGTCCGCATGCGAGATATAGAGGACTTGATCCTCCGCTTCGATGATCCGCTCCTTCGCCATGTTGGCCGCCTCGGCCATTGCATTCGCCATGCCCTTCACTTTTTTGACAGCAAAGTTCTGACCTTTTGCATCGGAGATCAGGATCGGTTTGATCCCGATCAGGTTTCCGAAAAATGCACTGGATGCAGTCACGCGGCCCGCTCTTTTCAGATAATCTAGTTTTTCAACGAATCCGACCTGATTCACGCAGTTCCTGTTTTTCTCGAGGAAGCCTGCGACCTCGTCAATCGAGCTGCCTTCACTTCTCATCCGGCTCGCCCACATAATCTGGATTCCCTGACCGAAAGAGCTGTTCAGGGCATCCACACAGACAATCTTGGCCTCCGGATGTGTTTCCAAAAGATCCTTTGCCACAACGCGTGCCGTGTTGATCGAACCGGAAAGTGCTGAGGAGCAGGAAATATAAAGTACGTCCATGCCCTTTTCCAGATATTCGGTAAACTTGCGTGCGTACGTCTCGGCCGGGACCTGGGTTGTTGTGATGCGTTTTCCTTCCCGCATCTGATCATAAAACGCCTTTGCAGACATTGCTTCCCAATCAAGAGAAGCCGGATACTCTTTGCCATCCAAAACAAAGTTCATCTGCACGTAGTCCACATCAAGCTGTTTTCGAAGATTTTTGTTCAGGTCGCAGGTAGAATCTCCAATGATTGCAAATGGTCTCATTTTGTGATTTCCTCCATGATTTTCTTCTCTTCAGAGAGATCCGTGATTTCTTTTCCATAGTAAAAGACAGCCGCCATACCAGGTCCGATATTTGCGCCACTGCTCATATCGACTCTGATCATGATGATCTCCTTCGGATGGACTTCTTCTTCAATGCGTTTTCTCAGTTCTTCAGCTGTTTCAGGTCTGTAGGAATGTGTGATGAAAACAATCTGCTTTTCCGGCTCTTCGATCGTTCTCTTAACATATTCGACGGTTGCATTGATTGCTTTTGGTTTTCCTTTGACTTTTCCGAACACATCGGTCAGTCCATTGCTGTTAAAATCGCCGAGAGAGTTGACGCCGACCAGTGTTCCAAAGAAAGCCTTGAAGTTATTGATGCGGCCGGTTCTGCAAAGGAAGTTGAGGTCGTCCATCGGTCCCATCTGGTGATAACGGTTCTTGTTATTGTTCAGCCATTCAGCAACTTCTTCGATCGTCTTTCCTTCGCTCTTTAATTCATCTGCTTTTGCGATCATTGCCGCGATCACGCCGGAGTAACGAAGGGAGTCCACAACGATGAATTTTCTCTCCGGATATTTTGCTTTTAATTCTTCGCTTGCTTTGACCGCAAGGCCATAGTTTCCGGAAAGTCCACTGGAAAGAGAGATCGCCAGGATATCTTTTCCTTCTTTCAGGAACGGCTCATATGTTGCGATGCTGTTTTCTATACTTCCCATGCCGCTCTTGTAGATCTTTTTCTCTTCTGCCATGGAGCGGAAATAATCGTCTGCAGAAATCTCACTCCAATCAAGATCTGCCGTGTGCTCGGTTCCATCCGGGAACATAACTTTTGCTGTCACGTATGTCGGGACGTGAAAGCGTTCTCTAAGTTCTTTTGTCAGTGCACAAGCTGCATCAGGAATAATTACAAAACTCATTTTTTGTCCTCTTTTCTTATTGATTTTGTGTCTTTCCAAATGATGATTTCACGAAGAATTATTCTATCATTTTTAAAATTAGATAGCAACTTACGGGCATTTACGATATACTCATTTCATGTCGACTTTAACACTTATTATAATTATTGTAGCAGCAGTTATCGTAGTAGGCGTCATATTCCCGTTCCTCTTTATGGAGTATGTCGCATGGCGTGTTTATCAGGGTACGCTGGTCCGCACATCAAAAGATGTCTGGGGAAGACAATGCTCGGAACCGGAAAATGAGGAGCAGCTTGAAATGTGGAACCGTGGGCTTGCCTGGGCTGAGTCAGTGGGCGTAGATACGACCGCCACCGCGCAGGGCATCCTGAAAGAAGAAGGGAACGTCACGGATATTGCAATCGAAAACG
Organism: Lachnospiraceae bacterium; assembly: GCA_045546255.1. Taxonomy (GTDB): domain Bacteria; phylum Bacillota; class Clostridia; order Lachnospirales; family Lachnospiraceae; genus RGIG5612. The sequence goes on from JAZQCK010000080.1 coordinate 17,969, forward strand.
ACGGGTTCCGCCTGTATGGACAGTATATCGACCTTGGATTCGACCGTGCCGTGATCATCATTCCCGGCCGCTGCGAATCCTTAATGTATTCCTACTATTTTGCAAAGCCTTATCAGGAGACCGGCTTCAATATCCTTGTGATCGATATCCGCTGCCATGGTCTTTCCAGCGGCAAATATGACTATGTCGGAATCGGCGAAGATTCGGACATGATCGCATGGGCACGCATTTTAAAAGAGCGTTTTCATAATAAAGAAGTGTGGCTGCATGGAATCTGCATGGGCTCGAACACGACGATCCTTGCAGCTGTAAATAAGGATGCGGAGGATGAAGAAGGAAAGAACGTCTTTGCAGGCATGGTTTTAGAAGGCCCTTATGTCAGCTTCCGCGAGAATTTCAAAGAACACTTAGTCGTCGGAAAGCACCCTGTCTGGCCGCTCCTCGGCATGGTCATGAGACAGATCAAGCGCCACACCGGCGTGGATGTGGACAAGGCTGCCCCGATCGATTTTGTAGATAAACTGAAGGTACCGGCTTTGGTCCTGGCAGGAAAAAATGATGTGTATTCTCTGCCGGATAAGACCGTCGTATTATTTGAGAAACTTTCAGCGCCTCATAAAGAACTTGTGTGGTTCGATGAAGGCGCACATTCCCATCTGCGGATTGCGGATGAAGAAGCTTATGATACTGCCATCAAGAATTGGTTTTCAAAGCTTGCACTGAACGGAGAAAAAGATGAGATACATCAATGAATTTCACGAAGGCGATAATATTACAGGAATCTATCTTTGCAAGCAGAAAAATTCTGCGATCACAAAGAATGGAAAAGAATATGAGAACCTGACTCTTGCAGATAAGACCGGTTCTTTAAGCTGCAAGATCTGGGAGCCGAACTCCATGGGCATCGGCGATTTTGCTGTGAATGACTATGTGGAAGTTCATGGACGCGTGTCTGTGTTTAACGGTGCTTTGCAGATGGCGATCGACCGTGCGTTTAAGGCTGCGGAAGGCAGCTATGATCCGGCGGATTATCTTCCGGTCAGCACGAAAGATCCGGCGCAGATGGTGCAGCAGCTTGATAAATATATCAACTCTGTGCAGACGCCTTATTTCCGCCTGCTCTTAGAGAGCATCTTTATCGAAGATGTGCAGCTACGCGAAGCGTTTATCAAACATTCCGCTGCCAAGAGCATCCATCACGGCTTTGTTGGAGGGCTCCTTCAGCATACGCTGGCGGTCTGCGACCTTTGCGATTTTTATTCACAGCGATATCCGAATCTGAACCGCGACCTTCTGATCACTGCGGCGCTCTGCCACGATATTGGTAAGGTTCGCGAATTATCCGCTTTCCCGACGAACGACTATACGAGCGAAGGCCAGTTCTTAGGCCACATCATCATCGGGATCGAGATGGTCGGCGAAAAGATCCGCGAGATCAAGGGCTTTCCGAAACTGCGTGCAGACGAGCTGAAACACTGTATCGCATCTCACCACGGCGAGTATGAATTCGGGTCCCCGAAAAAGCCGGCGATCATTGAGGCCGTCGCTTTAAACTTTGCAGATAATACGGATGCAAAGCTTCAGGCCATGACAGAACTTTTAGAGAACAATCCAAACACCGACCCGACGAACCCATGGATGGGATACAGCCGCGTGTTTGATTCGAATATCAGACCGACGGATTGACAGATTTTTAATGAAGCTGCTTCGATGATTGATGCATCATGATTTGCCTCACTCGGCAGCGAATGGATAATGAACACCAAAGTATATAAGACTCTCGAATTTGATAAGATCTTAGAACAACTCGCCCGCAACGCCTCCAGCGAAGCGGGTGCAACTCTATGCGAAAAACTGACGCCGATGACAGATCTTGAAGAGATTCGCACGGCGCAGATGCAGACAACGGATGCTGTGAGCAGGCTTCGCAAGAAAGCCGGGCCGCATCTAGGAACACTTCCAGACATCCGCCCTTCTTTAAAGCGCCTTGCCATCGGAAGTATCCTAAATACAGTCGAGCTTTTGGAGATCACATCGATATTGGACTCCGCCTGGTCTGCCCGCCGATTCTTAAAACCGGAAAATGAGGAGGCTCCGCTTGACTCCTTGAGTTCTTATTATGATACGCTCGATCCCTGCCAGAGTTTAAGCAATGAGATCAAGCGCTGCATCTTGTCTTATGATGAGATTGCAGATGATGCGAGTCCGAAGCTGCGCGATATCCGCCGGCATATGGCAAATGCTCGTGCTGATATTCAGCGTACTTTAAACCGCATCGTGACAAGCCAGTCCATGAAAACCTATCTCCAGGACAGCGTCGTCACTATGCGTAACGGCAGATACTGTATCCCGGTGCGGCAGGAGCACAGGAGCCATGTCCCCGGCATGATCCACGACCAGTCCGGCTCCGGCTCCACGGTTTTCATTGAGCCGCAGGCCGTTGTCCAGCTGAATAACCAGTTGAAAGAACTGGACCTTGCAGAAAAAGCTGAAATCCAGGTGGTCCTTGCGACGCTTTCTTCGCTGGCATCTGATGTTTCGGAAAATCTTTTGACGGATTACAGACTGTTAGTCGAATTGGATTTTATCCTGGCGAAGGCCAGATACTCGGAAAAGATCAAGGGCAATGCGCCGGAGTTTAATGATCAGGGCTTGATCGATCTCAGGCAGGCGCGCCATCCGCTTCTGGAAGTGCAGAAAGCCGTGCCGATTTCTGTGAGACTTGGTGGGAAGCCGAAGGGCTCTGCGGATACGGCCAGTGGCAAACAGGCGAATGACGATTCCCGCTCGGATGACAGTTTCGACATGCTCATCGTGACCGGACCAAACACCGGCGGCAAGACCGTCTCTTTAAAGACAACGGGGCTTCTCTGCCTCATGGGGCAGGCAGGCCTTCATATTCCTGCACTGGACGGCTCATCCCTTTGCATCTTTAATGAAATCTACGCTGACATCGGCGACGAACAAAGCATCGAGCAAAGCCTTTCCACCTTCTCTTCTCATATGAAAAATATCGTAGAGATTCTGGATAAGGCCGATAGCGACAGCCTCGTTCTTTTAGACGAGCTTTGTTCCGGAACAGACCCTGCCGAAGGCGCCGCGCTTGCGCAGGCAATCCTCACGCGGCTACATTATTTCGGCTCCAAAGTCATGGCGACAACGCACTATCCGGAGCTTAAGATTTTTGCGCTCAGCACAGAAGGCGTCCAGAATGCCTGCTGCGAATTTGATGTAGAAACTTTGCGCCCGACTTATCGTCTTTTGATCGGTCTTCCCGGAAAGAGCAATGCATTTGCAATCTCAGAAAAATTAGGACTTGATTCATCCCTGATCGGCGATGCGAAAAAGCGCCTGGATTCCGGGAACGTTGCGTTTGAAGATATCCTTGCAAATATCGAAAGCGATAAAAAGAGCGCCGAAATCGAACGTGCAGATGCAGCCCGCATGCGCGCTGAGGCATCCTCTGCTCTCGCTGATCTCAAGAAGCAGCAGGATGCGATCGATGCGAAAAAGCAGGCAATCCTTCAGAAGGCAAACGAAGAAGCCTATGAAATATTAAAAGAAGCAAAAGATTATGCTGATGCGGCTGTGAAAGATATCCGCAAGGCCGGAAAAGGCGGCGATATGAGCCGAGTCGAAAAGACTCGTTCAGGCCTTGGAAAGAAGTCAAAGGATACGCTTGGAAAACTTGGCGTTTCTGCGCAGAAGAAAACCGGGTTCAAAGCATTAACTGCCGAAGATATTAAGCTGGGGGATTCTGTCCATGTCCGCTCCATGAATATGGACGGCTCCGTAACCTCGCTTCCGGATTCTAAAGGAAATCTTTCCGTTCAGCTTGGCAGCATGAATCTGCAGGTAAAACTGAAAGATTTAGAAGAGGCGCACGAGGATTCCATGGCGGCTTTGGAAAGTGCCGGAAAGATGTCCGCCTCGAAGAAAACGTCTTACTCTAAAAAGGCATTCGAGAATGCCAATAAGCAAAAAGGCAGCGGCATCAGTAATATCAAATTCGAAAAATCGATGGGCGTCTCCACCGAGATCAAGCTTCTCGGCATGACAGTGGATGAAGCCATCTTAGAGCTCGGAAAATATATCGACGATGCTGCGATGGCACATCTCGAAAAAGTCCGCATCGTTCACGGCAAAGGAACAGGCGCGCTCCGCAGCGCCGTCCAGCAGTATCTTCGCCGTGAGAAGCGAGTCAAAAAATATTACCAGGCAGAATACGGTGAAGGCGATGCCGGCGTTACGATCGCCGAGCTGAAATAATTTTTAAAATCCCCAAAATAATTTATATATCGCGAAAACGCAATGCTGTATGATTAATGAAAGAAATAGCAAGCACAGCATTGCTTTTTTATACAGAAAAATGACTTGCTGTATGAACGAAGCATGCATGACACCATACGATGCGTTTTCTATATTTGCAACAGATGATCAGCGATATAATCCAGGGGGGATGAATGACAGATTTTGATATTAAAAATGTCACGATGAAAGATATTTTCACGGAAAGTGATATTCTGAAAAAACTAAACATAGAGCAGGTTGAGCATGCTGTGATGAGTACGGAGATCGATGTCGCAGATTTTATCGAGCACTGCGTCGACGTCCCCCGCTTTCTTGGCTGCTGCAGCGAATGTCCGAACTTCGGCAAAACCTGGAGCTGCCCTCCTTATGATTTCGACCCGCTTGATATCTGGAAACAGTATTCCCGTTTCTATCTCTATGCGATCAAAACGATCACCCCTCCGGAATTGTTAGAAAAAACATATGACCTTGAGGAGTTGATGAAGCTGGGCGGATTGATCACGATGGCTTCCACCCGCGGCATGACAGAACATTTAGAATCCGAGCAGAAAAAATATCCGGACAGCCGCGTGATTGGCGGCGGCCGCTGCGTTCTCTGCGGAGACGGAAACTGCGCCCGCTTGAAAGGCGAGCCCTGCCGTTTCCCGGATCGCATGACCTACTCAATCGAAAGCCTCGGCGGCAATGTGCAGGAAACTCTGCAGCGCTACCTGAACGAAGGCATCTATTGGGGCGCCGATGGCCACCTCGCCCCCTCCTACATCCGCGTCGGCGGACTGCTGAAGAAATAATATTCCTCTATACTTGCTTTAACAAAAACGGCTGATTTTCATCAGCCGTTTCTACATTTTAGCGCTGTCATCCCTCATGTCACACTACAGTATCTTGCTATTATTCTCTTTGCTTATCCTACAACTTGCTTTTTTCACATAATATGGAGGTTATCGGAACTCATGAGTCGCTTTCGTGGAACTACTCCAATTTCGCAGCTCATGAATTCACTTTTTGGAAACACTCCAATTTCGCAACTCATGAGCTATTATTTTGGAATATCTCATCATTTTTCCTCCATTTTTTCGACTCATGAATTCACATTCTGGAACCACTCCAACAATTCAACTCATGAGTTCAATTATTGGATTATTTTTCTGAATTCTATAAATATCGTCGGCGGGGCGTAAAAAAGATTTCCTTAATTGTCTCCTCCCTAACCTTTTTATATTTTTCCAAGCGTTCCTTTCGACTTTGAAGGCCGAGTGTTTTCCTGATAAGCAGCATCAATTCTTCAATCGTTTGAATATTTTTAAAGTGTTCTTTTGTAACATGTATTACCGTGTACCCCGATAAAGTAAGCGCTGAAGATCTTCTTTTATCATAAAGAAACTGTTTTTCATTCATGTGGGATACTGTGCTGTCATATTCTATAACAACCTTCAATTCCGGCCAAACCATATCGCAACAAACGGAGTCTCTTTTAAGTAGCTCTCTCCCCTTGTTTGATAAACTCACATTAAAATTCATCTTGGGTTTTGGCAAAGCAAATCCTCCGCGCGATAGTGGGAGCTGCCCTACGGCTGCCAGTTTACTTTCCATTGGAGAATTGGAATGATCTAATGCAAAGCGAATCGCTTGTTTCGCTTTTCTTAAACAATCGATGTTTGATAATGGTGACAAATAATTCTTGAGTTTCGTTACGGTCGTAACCGGCTCTCTTGGTTCTTGTCCATAAGGAGCCTGCTCGTTCATTTTATAGATTGCACATAAATCGCATGCCAAAAGCACCAACTGTGCAACAGTCATCTTTTTTGCCGCTTGGAGAAAACACAATTCCGGACTGGCAATATAAAGATTGTCGGTTATTTTTCGAATACTTCCCTTAGGAAGGTGTTGAGGGAGAACATGATAGACGAAGGAATTCCTATTACGTCTTTCAGAAGCTTTTTCAACCATTATATGAACGGGTAGTGAAATATGCGTAGTCTCTATAAATGTCCGTATATCCATACTATCTTTTTTATGCTCGATGGTTGGGCATGCCGATAAATCATTACCCAACCAATACTCTAATGCGCTGGTAAATCCAATAACTACTTTCATCTTCTTAGCTGGCTCCTAATTATTCCTTCTCAAATTGGCCTAACGACTCCTTTATTCATCCCACCATATCACACAAAAATGTATACACAAAACGTATACATCAACTTCATAAAAAGTTTTATGTATACTGCTAAAAGTTATGTATACGAGTGTGATAATTGTAGAATGTTTCACTTTGTGATAAGATTCCTTGAGCAAAATCAGTAAACCAATTTTGCTTATCTATATCAACGAGAATAATCTGCAGCGTTGCAGTAAGGATAACCTCATGTTCAACATCGTTTTATTAGAGCCGGAGATCCCGGCAAACACTGGAAATATCGGAAGGACCTGTCTCGTGACGGGGAGCCGTTTGCATCTCATCGAACCGATGGGTTTTATTTTGAATGATAAAAACCTGAAACGGGCCGGAATGGATTACTGGCACGAGCTGGATGTTACGATGTATGACAGCTGGCGCGATTTTGTGGAGAAAAATAAGGATAAGGTGAACATCTTCGGATCCGCTTATGGTGCAAGCGGGATTGATATAGCGGCGGCCGGCGAAGCAGACGGCAAACAGCCGGTTGGAATTGAGATTCTTACAGAAGCTCACGGGGGTGGCCAAAAGAATGGAGACAGCCAAAAGGCCAACCTCTGGATGGCGACGACCAAGGCAAAGCGGACTCACGATGCTGCCGCCTTCAAAGACGGCGATTACATCATGTTTGGAAAAGAAAGCGCCGGCATTCCGGAAGAGATTTTGATGGACAACGAAGAGACATGCATTCGGATCCCGATGGCGCATGACCAGCGCAGCCTCAACTTATCTAACTCGGTTGCGGTCGTTTTATATGAAGCACTTCGCCAAAACAGCTACCTGGATTTAGAAACCAAAGGCCAGCTGCACGAGCATATTTGGTAAAAGAGACAGAGAACCGCAAGGTGAGCCCTTTAGGGCGAGAAGGCAGCCTGGGCTGTTCCCTGTCTCACTTTTGTATATATGGCAAAAGATTTCACTGACATTATTCGAAATAATAACGGACTGAGTGTCTCAAAGAAAATCGGGATTGCAGCCCGTCTTTCTTTGCCTGCCATGCTCGCGCAGCTCACAACGATCGCCATGGAATATATCGACGCGGCGATGGTCGGAAGCCTCGGCTCTAACGCACCGGCATCGATTGGAATCGTGTCCTCCTCTATCTGGCTTTTGGACGGAGTAATCTTTGCTGTATTTAACGGTTTTTCTGTTTTAATCGCGCAGAGCGTCGGCGCAGATGATGAGGAGCGTGCAGAAAAAATTTTCCGCCATGGCATGATCTTCAACTTTTTATTTTCATTAATGATCGCACTGATCGCGTTCTTGATCAGCGGTCATCTCCCGCTCTGGCTGGGCGCAGATCCTGCCATTGCAAAAGACGCCTCCCTCTATTTCCTGATTTATTGCGGTGTGCTTCCCATAACCAGAACCGGCTATTATTGTGCCGCCGCGATTCAGGCGACCGGGAACATGAAGACTCCGGCGATCCTTGAGGCGACGGTCTGCATTCTTGATATCATCTTTAACTGCTTTATGATCTTCCCTTCCGGACAGAAACATTTTCTGGGGCTGTCCTTCTATCTGCCAGGCGCAGGGCTCGGCGTTGCCGGTGCTGCATTGGGAACGGCTATGGCAGAGTTTACGATCACGATCGTCATGGTTTTGATCGCAATCCTCCAGACCAAATACATTCGGATTCATTTCCGAAAAAGGCTGGGCTATCAATTCAATATTATTAAGCAGGCATTAAAGATTGCGATGCCAAGCGCTGGTCAGCAGATTGCGATCAGCGGAGCCATGGTCATGACGACCCGCATTATCGCGCCTTTAGGAACTGTTGCTGTTGCTGCCAATTCCTTTGCGATCACCGCGGAGAGCGTCTGCTATATGCCGGGCTTTGGCCTGCAAAGTGCTGCGTCTACTTTGGTCGGCCAGTCGATCGGAGCGCAAAAAAATGCCCAGGCCAAAAGCTTTGCCTGGATCTCAACCTTTATGGGAATGGCCATCATGACGCTCTTAGGAATCATCATGTATTTCCTCTGCCCTTATGTTTTTCAATTCTTAACGCCTGATCCCGAAGTGCAGCATCTTGCAACGCAGGTGCTCCGCATCGAGCTGTTTGCAGAGCCGTTTTATGGTGCGTCGATCGTTGCCGCAGGGGCGCTGCGCGGCGCCGGTGATACACTTGTTCCCAGCATCATGTCCTTTGCCAGCATCTGGGGCGTGCGCGTGACGTTAGCTTTTCTTCTGGTCGGAAGTTATGGCCTGCGCGGCGCATGGATCGCAATGGCCATCGAGCTCTTCGTCCGTGGCATGCTGTTCTTAAGCCGCCTGAAATTTGGAAAGTGGCAGAAAGCGCTGCTGTGACTCTAAGTTGATTTCAAAAAAACAGGACCTGCATCAGCAGGTCCTGTCACTTCATTAAGGGTTATAAATTATTTGTTTGTTTTTCTTTTCTTGGAATAAATCACTGTCCCAGAACCGATTGCAACAACAGCCGCCATTAAAACGATCCAGCCAGTCATATTGTTATGGTCACCAGTCTGTGGAACCTTATCGGACGAAGCCGGCGTTGTTTCTTCTTCCTCTGTAGCTCCAATCGTAAATTCGGAGAATCCATGCTCATTGGTGAATTTTACATATTTAATATTTCTTGTTGCATCAACTTCAAATTCTCCCTGATAGGTGTATGTTTTTCCATCGTGCTTATGTTGAATTTTTGGCGCGGTTTTGTAAAACGTTTCGTTGATTGGAATCCGCATAGTAAACGGCCCGGCAATATTAAACTCGGTCATTTCACCTTCACCCTGCGTATATCTGTATTGCGGGGTGATATCCATAGTCAGCAGCATCTCACCAGTATTCGGATCCTCTTCACATTTCGAAACGTGAATTCTAAAGGAAACATAAGCAACCTTCTTTTCAATATCAGCACCGCTGGCAACCAATCCCTCCTTGACAGTAGCCGGTACAATACCCATGTACAGAGAAGCATGTTTCAGGAAACCGCCCAAAATATTCTGGTTGTCAGTAGAAACTGTATCAGAAAAAGTAACTTGGTTATTACCTTCCGGTCCAAAAGATTCGAACATCATGCCGCCTTCAGTAACAAAGAATTTACGGGTATCTGATTTGCCTTTATAGGTAATCGTAATCTCTGCCTCACCCACTTTTTTTATCTGTAGACCATCCGGCTTAGACGGATCTCTATCGATAACTTCCGGATCAGATGACACGATCTGAACATCATTGATGTTGTAAGCTGCCTCCGCCGGCACTGTATTAATATAGTTTCGAATCTGTACTCCCGGTACTGCTCCATACGGAATGCTATATTCCTGCGCATTATCCGGAACATCTAAAAAATACAAAGATTCAGCTTCTACCGCTGGAGGGCCATCTGGGCCAGGACCCGGTGTCGGATCATCCGAACCGCTTTGTGAATCAACAACCGTAACTGTGAACCAAAGATTCGCATCGTTGCTTAAGGTGGCCGAGATTCTAACTTCCCCTTCTTGCTGTCCCGTGACTACACCATTATCAGATAAAGAAACAACTCCTTCATCCGATTCTTCTTCCACCTTCCAAGTAATAGTTTCTGAAGAATCCAACGTCACTTCTTTGCCTGTCCCATCAACAATCTTATAAGGAAGAGAGATTGTTTCCTGAACACCAACCTCAAAGGCATTAGGTCCTTGACTAATAACCGATTGGATTTCCCAATCCTCTTCTATTGCCATCACCGGCGTTACCATCAAAAACGTCATCAATGCCGCAAGTACAATCGATGACGTTCTCTTCAATGTTTTTCTCATGTTATGCTCCCTAAAATACTTCAACAACTATTTCCTAAATATGCTTAAATTCTATTACCTCTACCCCCCCCACGTCAACAACAATTCGTGTGAAAAATGTGGCTGATCTCTTAACAAATAAAAGCAGGCAGGACTCTCTTGAATCCCGCCTGCCTTCTTATACCCTTTTCTATTTATTCCTTTGTTCTCAGCCCTCGCGACGTAGATGAATCATTCCTACAGCTCCTGCAAAAACTCCTGAATTCTTCCCAGGGCTTCTTTCAGCTCTGACATGGAATATGCGTAACTGATCCTAAGGAAGCCTTCGCCGCAGTCGCCGAATGCGGTTCCCGGAACGACTGCCAACTTCTTGCTCTCAAGAAGCCTTGTCGCGAATTCATCGCTTGTCATGCCCAGGTGCTGGATGCTTGGGAAGACATAGAATGCGCCAAATGGTTCAAAGCACGGAAGCCCCATGTCACGCAGTGTCTTAACAAGATAACGGCGTCTCTGGTTATAGGACTCGCGCATCTTTTCAACATCGGCATCACCGTTCCGAAGCGCCTCAACAGCGGCGTACTGTGAAGTCGTCGGTGCACACATGATCGCATACTGATGAAGTTTCGTCATCTGCTGAATGATCTCTTCTGGTCCGATCGCATATCCAAGACGCCACCCTGTCATTGCATAGGCCTTGGAAAAGCCGTTGATAACAACCGTTCTTTCCTGCATATTCGGAAGCTGCGCGATCGTCACATGCGGATTTCCTGTATAGGTCAGCTCGCCGTAGATCTCATCGGAAATAACATAAATGTCTTTTTCAATGCAGATCTTCGCGATCTTTTCCAGGTCTTCCCTCTCCATGACCGCACCGGTCGGGTTGTTCGGGAAGGCAAGGATTAGGAGTTTTGTTTTTTCCGTAATTGCATCTAACAATTCTTCCGGTGTCAGGCGGAACTCGTTCTTTTCCTGAAGCGGAATCGTAACAGGCACAGCACCTGCCAGTCTTGCACATGGCACATAGCTGACGTAGCACGGCTCCGGAATGATGACTTCGTCTCCCGGATCTGCCATAGCACGAAGCGCCATATCAATTGCTTCGCTGCCGCCGACAGTGATCAAAACTTCGTTTCTGCCGTTATAGTCCAGATCATGTTTTCTCTTATAATAATTTGCAATCTCCTCTCTTAATTCCAGAAGACCGGAATTGGAGGTATAGAACGTACGCCCCTTTTCCAGGGAATAGATGCCTGCCTCGCGGATGTGCCACGGAGTATCAAAATCCGGCTCACCAACGCCGAGGGAAATAGCTTCCGGCATCTCGGCTACGATGTCAAAGAACTTTCTGATTCCTGAGGGATGCAGGTCTCTTGCAACTTTTGAAATTGGATCTCTCATAAAGTTATTCTCTCCCTTTCATCCGTTTTTTTCTCGCCCATGACTGTGCCGTAATCTTTATAGCGTTTCATAATGAAGTGTGTTGCGGTACCCGTCACATATTCGATCGGGCTCAATTTGCTGGATACGAAGTTTGCGATCTCACGCATCGTTTTTCCTTCCAATATGATAAGGAAATCATATCCGCCGGAAATCAGATAGCAGCTCTTTACTTCGTCGAACTTATAAATACGCTCTGCGATCGTATCGAATCCCAGCTCTCTGCCGGTGTTCACGTTGACCTCGATCAGTGCGTCAACTTTTTCTTCGTCTGTATTGTCCCAGTTGATCAGCGTGTAATATCCACTAATAGTTCCGTCCTGCTCCAGCTCCTGGAGCATATTGGCGACAGCCGCTTCCTCCGCACCCAGGCAGGTCGCCAGGTCCTTCAGGTCGATTCTTGAGTTATTCTCGATCAGTCTCAATAATTCTTCTTTCATTGCGTTGTCTCCTTTTTTATTTATTCTGCCGCCCGGCGGCAGTGCTTAACTGTTTCGTTTTCGGTCCGCAATATCCTGCGCCTGCCTCGACAGCGGTGTCAGGAATCTGCGGCTTTCTCCGGCGATGACGACGCGGTCTTTGCTATTTGTGACCATTCCGATTTTTACAAGATGATTTGCAGCCTCATCTATATTCATGTCGGGCGCATAAACTTTATCTGCGTTACCACTCGCAAGTAATTTACCATCAGCCTCCTCGCCATCTGTTAAGATCACAAGATAACTGCCGGCGGAACTAACCTCGTAAGGATTCTCTTTCAGCAGCTCCAAAATCTCTACCACATGCTGGTCGATGGGGATTGCCTCCAGATGAATCTCGCAGCCGATGTTTCCATAACTCAGGAACCCTCTCGGGCAATCCGCAGAATCTTTATCGGCATCCATCCTGATTTTATTCAGATCTTCGCAAGCCGCCCAAAGTGCCGCGAAAATTCCGCCTTCTTTTATTTCCCGAAGATATATTTTCCCATTAAAATAAAAGTTCTTTCTACTATAAGGTTTCTTTGTATTTTTTTCAATACATAAATTCCCTGAAATATCTGCCACATCTACGGATTCTTTCAGCATTTTTGTTGAGGTTTTCGCCTCTTGTATTAGCTTCTGTTCGCCCAAATCTCTAAATTCCTTCAGAAAGAACCTTGGAAAACGTGCCTCAACCAAAGCTTTATTGTTCTCATAAAGCTTCGCAGCTGTTTCATATCCGATTGTTCCCATAACATAGATATTCATTTTTTCGATTTTATTCCAATTTTGCAACTCATGAACTCACTTTTTGGATTCGTTCCAATTCTCCAATTCATGAGTTCACTTTTTGGAATTCTTTTCATCAAAAAATCCAATTTTGCAACTCATGAATTCACTTTTTGGATTCGTTCCAATTCTCCAATTCATGAGTTCACTTTTTGGAGCAAGACGGACAATATGGTGCAAGGAAGCACTCTCCGCACTTCGGATTTCTTGCAGTGCAGATAGCTCTTCCATGGGCAATGATCTGAATGTTCCATAAAATCCATCGATCTTTCGGAAGAACTTTTTCCAGATCATGCTCGACCTTCACCGGATCCTCGTTCTTCGTAAGTCCAAGTTTGCGGGAGATGCGGCCGACATGGGTATCCACAACGATGCTCGGAATATCATAGATATTTCCACGAACCACGTTCGCTGTCTTTCGTCCAACTCCCGGAAGCGAAGTCAGCGCGTCAATATCAGACGGCACCTCTCCGCCATATTCCTTCACCAGCTTATCCGCGCAGGCAATAATGTTCTTTGCCTTATTATGATAAAAGCCGGTCGAGCGGATATCCTGCTCCAGTTCCTTGAGGTCCGCCTTCGCAAAGTCTTCGAGACCTTTATATTTTTGAAAAAGATCTTTCGTGACAAGGTTCACGCGCGCATCCGTACACTGCGCGCTCAGGATCGTCGCGATCAAAAGCTGCCAGGCGTTCTCATATTCCAGCCATGCTTTTTTATGATAACTGTAATGCTCGTCCAAAAGCGCAATGATATGTTCTACTCTTTCTGCTCTTTTCATATGATTCCTTTTCTTTCATGTGCTGTCATTTCTTCCTCCGACAAGATCAACTCGCCCAGCCCGTCAAAGAATTCAAACAGCACTTCCTGCATCTGGTCGATCGTCTTCGGCGGATTTGGCGGACGGAAGACAAAGTATGGCTGGGAGTCCGCTACAAACCGTAGGACCTGCTCCGTTCCGGAGCGTTGCCCTCCTCCTGCACGGCGATAACTAGCTCCGGCATTGCTACCCTGCTCACCAGCCAAATCATTATATTTCTTCAAGAACCCAAACATTTTATAAGTGTCGATCGGCGCCGTTTTATACATGCTGATCTTATACTCGCTGCGGCTTCCGGAAATTTCCGTGATATAGACTGCGTGCGCACGTGCTTTAAGCAATGCTACTTTCAGCAGGTTTTCGGTCTCTTTCGGAATCTCGCCGAAGCGGTCAATCAATTCATTTTCAATATCTTCTTTATCCTCCGCATTTGTGATCGCAGAGATTTTTTTATACATATTCAGTTTTTCAAACTCGTTCGGAATATAGGTCGCCGGAATAAAGCCGTCAATCTTAAGGTCGACCGTCGTCTCGTAATCCGCAAGCACGCGCTCTCCCTTAAGGAAGGATACCGCCTCATTCAGCATCTTGCAGTAAAGCTCATATCCGACAGCTTCCATATGACCGCTCTGCTCTGCGCCCAGAACATTTCCGGCACCGCGGATTTCTAAATCTCTCATTGCGATCTTGATGCCGCTTCCGAGATCAGAGAATTCCCTGATTGCTTTCAGCCTCTTTTCCGCGACCTCGCGGATCAGCTTATCGCGGCGATACATCAAGAACGCATAAGCCGTGCGGTTGGACCTGCCCACACGTCCGCGCAGCTGATAGAGCTGGCTTAAGCCAAAGCGGTCCGCATCATGCACGATGATCGTATTGACATTGGAGATATCCATACCCGTCTCGATAATAGTTGTGGACACCAGCACGTCGATATCACCTGCCGTGAAATCTTCCATGATATTTTCCAGCGTCTTTGCAGACATCTTTCCATGTGCATATTGGACATTCAGATTCGGAACCATGTTCTGGAGCTTCGCCGCCACCATATCAATACTGTTCGTTAAATTGTACACATAATAGACCTGGCCGCCACGCCTTGCTTCCCTAAGAATCGCTTCCTTTACCGCCTCATCCGAATACTCCATAACATAGGTCTGGATCGGAACGCGGTCGACCGGGGGCTCCGTAAGAAGCGACATGTCGCGGATTCCGGAAAGCGACATATGAAGCGTTCTCGGAATCGGGGTTGCACTCAGCGTCAGAACGTCCACATTCTTTCGAAGCTGTTTGATTTTTTCTTTATGGGAGACACCAAAGCGCTGTTCCTCATCAACGACCAGGAGTCCTAAATCTTTGAATTCGATATCTTTACTCAAAAGTCGATGCGTACCGACAACAATGTCGATCATTCCTTTTTTGATTTCCTCGACGGTCTGCTTTTGCTGTTTGCCGCTTGAGAATCGGGAAAGCTGCGCGACCGTGATCGGATATCCTTTGACACGATTGATGATCGTATTGTAATGCTGCTGTGCAAGGATCGTGGTCGGCACTAGGAAAGCAACCTGTTTTCCTTCCTGCACTGCCTTAAACGCGGCGCGGATGGCCACCTCGGTTTTTCCAAATCCGACGTCTCCGCAGATCAGCCGATCCATGATCTTCGTGGATTCCATGTCCGCTTTCACCGCATCGATTGCGCGAAGCTGATCATCGGTTTCCTCGAACTCAAATTGTTCCTCGAACTCCTGTTGCCACACCGTATCCGGCAGAAACTTATGGCCGGCGCTATTTTGCCGCTCGGCATAAAGCGCAACCAGTTCTGCCGCAATATCTTTGACCGACGCGCGAACACGCGACTTTGTATTATTCCATTCCTTGCTTCCGAGTTTATGGATTTTCGGCTTCGTACCTTCTCCGCCGGAATATTTCTGGATCTTATCGAACTGCGTCGCGAGCACATAAAGACTTGAGTTTCCTGCGTACTCGATCTTCATGTAATCCTTTTCGGTTCCATCAACCGTGATTCGTTCGATGCCCCGATAGATGCCAACGCCATGCTGTTCGTGCACCACATAATCTCCAATATTCAGATCTGTGAAATCTTTGATCGGATCTCCGGAGAAGCGTCTGCGTTTTCTTTTCGCCGCTTTGCGTACGCCAAAGATATCGACTTCGGAAATCAGCGCGATCTTATAATCCGGATAGGAAAAGCCGACGCGGACTGCTCCGACCTGCACATTGGAAGAAACCCCTTTTTCTTCCAGTTCCTTGATCAGACGCTCGGCGCGCAAATTGCTCGCAGTAAATAATGTGACCTGCCAACCGTCTTTCCGATATTTCTTGAGGTCTTCCACCAGTTCATCAAACCTTCCATTATAAGAAGGAATATTTCGCGCGTTCACCGAGAGGTTTTTCTCCGCCGGAAGCTCATCATAGCGCGTCCCGATCATCGAAAGCTGGAGGCAGTTTCTTTTTGAAAACTCCTCTAAAAGCCGCTCATCGAAGATCGCCTCGGAAAAGATTTTAGCCGGCTCGTCTAAAACAAAAAGCGTGTCCTCGTTGAAATATTCAAAAAAGTTGCCGGAGTCTGTTTCTGTTTTTTTGTCTGATTTCTTTGCCGTATTAGTGGGGTCGTTATATAAATCCGAAGAGAATTCCGCGGCATCCAATGGCTCCCCTCTTTCAGCGCGCGATACTGCCCCCTCTGCTACTGCCGGGAAGATGCTGAATTCTTCCACCTCTTCGATCGAGCGCTGGCTTTCAACATCAAACAATTTGATGGACTCAACTTCATCTCCCCATAAGTCGATTCTAAATGGCGCATTTTCTGTATAAGGAAAGACATCCACGATATTACCACGCACGGAAAACTCACCATGCGAGCCAACCTGAGATTCATTTTCATATCCAAATGACACCAGCTTTTCTGCCAGCTCCTCCAGATCGATGGCTTCGCCTTTTCGGATCGTGATCAATTCTTTACGGATTTCATCGAAACTTTGAAACTGTTCCGCAAACGCATCCAATGTCGTGATCACTGTCAGCTGCTCGCCGGAAAACAGGCGCTTTACGACTTCCAGACGCTGTTCGGAAAGATAGCTGCCGCGGATATCTGCCTGATCAAAAAGCGGATCCTTCGCAGGATAATAAGCCGCCGCTTTATCAAAGGCGGTATAGTTATTCAGGATTTCCAGAGCTTTCTGCTCATCGTAAGTAATGATGACCTTGCATCCAAAGCCATCACTGATCCCCCAAAGGAGATGCTCCATTTGGCTGGGCACACAGCCCTCCAGAAAGGTCATCCCACTTTGCAGCGCTTCTTTAATTTCCTTAAAAATAATAATTTCCGGATAATTCACTTTTCTTCTGCTATCTCTAATACACTACTCGTATATTTTTACTTATATATCTGTTCTAATTTAAGTCTGTGCACTTTTGTTATCCAGCTTCTTGTTCTAATTTGAGTCCGTGCACTTTTTGCTGTCCAGCTTCTTGTTCTAATTTGAGTCTGTGCACTTAAATTATGCTCTCTTCGCGCCCTAGTTCGGCTTTTGGGCTCTCTTTGCAACGATTAAAATATGCACAAACTCAATTTCGGACAAGTTTGAGGTTCTCAAGAAGTGCATAAACTCGATTTTGAACATCCCGCTAATATCCCGACTCGTGTCCCTTTTGCTCCAACTTATTTGTCATTATCTCGACTCGTGTCCCGTTTTGCCCCAACTTATTTGTCATTATCTCGACTTGTGTCCTCTAAATGTTCCCCCGAGTGGGACACGACTCCATTTATTGACACTGTCGCTAGTTTTTTAGGGACACGACTCCATTTATTGACACCATCAACTGCTACTTTGGGACACGTCTCCATTTATTGACACCATCACCAGTTTTTCAGGAATTGGATTCCAGTATCATCCGTTAAAATGATTCATCGCGTGGTCCATACCATTCTCGATGATGTCGATCGCGGCAGTTGACGCCTTTTTAAAGGCATCTTCCATCACGACGCGGGTCTGCTTATCAAAATGGCCCAGGACAAAGTCCACCATATCCATCTGTTCCGGGCGCTTTCCGATGCCGATGCGGATGCGGGAAAACTCTTCGGTTCCAAGCATGGATATAATGCTCTTCATTCCATTATGGCTTCCGGCAGAACCTTTTTTGCGGAGCCTAAGTTTCCCCTCCTCCAGGTCAGCGTCGTCATAAATTACGATCAGCTGTGTTTTCGGATCGATCTTATAGAAACGGGAGACAGCTTTAATCGCATTTCCGCTCAGGTTCATAAAGGTCAGCGGTTTGACCAGAAGAACTTTCTCTCCGCCGATCATTGCTTTTCCGACCAGCGCATTGAACACCGTCTTTTTCATTTTTACATTTAGGCGGTCTGCCAATACATCAATCGTATCAAAGCCGACATTATGCCGGGTCTTGCTGTATTTGTCTGATGGATTTCCAAGTCCTGCAATCACAAACATCTTTCCATATTCCTTTATCTTTATAAATCTCGTAAAGAGTTTAAGAGAATCCAATCTCGTATGGAGTCTAAGCGAGCCCAGGTTGCAAAGCGTTTAAAAGAGCTCTGTACGTCGGGCATTTAAAGAACCCCTATTCTTCATTATAGCAGCATGGGTATACCCTGCTTTCGCCGGATCCTCACAGAGGGAGGGTACCGGCTGACAGCTAGATTATACTGTCAATTAAGGCAGCACGCAATGCCATGTTCCGCCTGACAGTGCTTAATCGGCTGTTATTTTCTGATCTTCCCCGATCATTTTTCGAAGTTCACCGATGAATCCTTCTGCTATTTCCCCCAGTTCCCTGTTATCAATATGAAGATAGCCAAATGATACCTGCTGTTCGAATTCCTCGATCAAAGAGAGCGAGAATTGATATTCACCGTAAATATTGCGCAGCCAGTAGCTTCCGATATTGCAAAGATCCGTTTTCTGCAGCATGCGGATCATCAGATGGTCGCTGTTTGTGCGGATGATCTTCTGCAGGCCCACCTTCCCTGCTTTGAATAATTTATTTTCCTGAAGCAGGTCCTCTACAGAAAAAAAGTCATCCTCCAACTGAATGCAGCTGCATCCCTGCAGTTCCTCCGGTCGAATGGTTTTTCTTCCATAAAAAGGACTCTTCTTTCCTGCGTGAAGAACAAGATCAGTCGTTCGAAGCGACGTGTAGACCAGGTGGTGCCTCATCACCATATGGGAAAACGCAGCCATTTTATTCACCGGAACAAACAGCAGTCCTAGGTCGTATTGTCGATTTTGGATCAGTTCCATCATCTCCTCGATCCCGCACTCTGTATAGTGGACCGTCAGACCCATTTTTCTCTTTTCCAGAAAATAGTCCCCTAAAAGAAACGCAAGAGAACTGCTGGCGTTTGCAGCGATTTTAAGCTCCGCCTCAGATCTGTCCCGGCTAAGTTCCTCAATGATCTCAGCATTTTTCAGGACGTTATCCGCATAAAAAGAAATCTGTTCCCCTTCTTTTGTCAGCGTGATCCCGGAAACGCTGCGGTGAAAAAGTTTCACTCCAAGTTCTGTTTCCAGGGATCTGATCACCTGACTGACATGCGGCTGTGTGGTGTACAGCCGATCGGCGGCTTTTGTCAGCGACCCCTCCCTCACACTGGTCATAAAGTATTTCAATTGCTGAATATCCATGCATCCTCCTTTTTTACCGGAACCAAATCATTCACTGCTTATCCATTCGGCGCTTTTAGCCATCCGAAGTTATGATTATAACACATGCCAGACCTTTCCATAATGATTTCTTATGGCTCAGCATAAAAATCCCAGAATATCAGCCTGCACTTTTTCTTTTCTATAATAAAACTGCATGAAAAAGAAAGTGACACCAAAACTTAAAATGCCCATCAGCAGGAGCGTCACCCATGTAGAGTCCGGTCCGATCGGGAGGACACTGTTCTCCTTTGCGATACCGGTCATTATTTCGCAACTTCTGCAGGAGTTTTACAGCATCGCCGACTGCGCGGTGATCGGCCGGTTTGTCGGTGGCAATGCGCTGGCAGCTGTTGGAGTCTCCGGGCTCATTCTTTCTGTACTGGTGAATTTTTTCATCGGGTTTGCATCCGGCATCAGCATTATTACAGCTCAGCTCTTTGGCAAGTATGATCATAGTCAGCTCAAAAAAACGATTTCTACCGTGATACGCCTTGTGTTTTTTGTTGGTATCGGGATCACGGCGATCATGTTCCTCCTCTCAAAACCTTCTCTGGTATGGATCCATTGCCCTTATGATGTCAATGCCGAAGCATTGACTTATCTGAAGATCTGTCTCTTTGGCCTAACGGCACAGCTTATTTACAATGTTGGCACGGCCATTCTGCGTTCTTTGGGGGATACCCGAACACCAATGCTCTTCTTTCTTGGCTCTGTCCTCTGCAACCTGATACTGGACGTCCTTTTCGTTGTGGTCTTTCATTTTGGTATTGCAGGAGCTGCAGCAGCCACACTCAGCTCACAATGGTTCCTTGCCATCGCGATTTTCATCCGGCTTTGCCACCTTGATCCGGCGTATGCTTTGCGTACTTTTGGTGCCCATCTTAGCCCGAGAGCTATTTGGCACATTTTAAGGAACGGGATTCCTGCAGGAATGCAGGCCCTTTTCATGAGCATCTCCTCCTTGCTGATCCAGGTCTCCATCAACAATTTTGGACCGGATGCAATGGCCGGAATGACGGTATATGCCAAGATTGAAGGATTTCTTTATTTTCCGGCTTTTGCCTATGGTATCGCGCTTACTGGGTTTGTCGGACAAAATGTCGGAGCCGGAAAACCCGACCGTGTTCGAAAGGCAACCAGGCTCAGCGCCCTTATAATGATAGCAGCCATCATCCCGCTCAGTCTGATCCTTATGGCTGCTTCACCGAAGATCTTAATGCTGTTCACTTCGAATGCCGGGATACTGCAGAATGCGCAGGAGGCGGTGTTCTATACGTTTCCTGTATATTTTATCTACGCCATCAATCAGGTGTTCTTAGGATCAGTAAAAGGTATGGGAAGCACGATGTACCCGATGCTCTGCACTTTACTTTGTTACAGCATCTTTCGTGTAGCCTGGTGCCGGATCCTGATCCCGATATATCCCTCCATGAAGATCGTGTATCTTAGTTATGACGTCAGTTTTCTCCTGATGCTCCTTTTGCTGGCTCCGATGTACATCTATTTGCTGCGAAAAATATCATCTGCGGATTCTTGAAATAACCCCGATTCTTTATCGAATTAACGTATTAAAATCTTATGTCTATTTTTATTGATTTTTTGATACTGTATGCTATAATCTAAATGCCGTTCTGTATTTTTTTTAGAACAAAGGAGTAACTGAATATGGAGATCACTGATGTAAGAGTACGAATGGTCGCTAAGGAAGGAAAGATGAAAGCCGTCGTATCCATCACTTTGGATTCGGAATTCGTTGTTCATGACATCAAAGTCATCGAAGGCGAAAAAGGTTTATTCATCGCTATGCCTAGCAGAAAAACTCAGGACGGCGAGTATCGCGATATTGCTCATCCAATCAACTCAGAAACCCGCGACCGCATCCAGCGTATCATCCTGGAAAGATACGAGGAAGAGGCTGCTAAGGAACCATCAAGCACCGAATTCTAAGTACTCAACCAACTGGAGAATAATAACAGCGACAAGAAAGCTTGTCGCTATTATTCTGTAAAAAAGGTTCCGGACGGCGGACGGGTGTATGGACACATTCATGTGTCCAGGCGCACGGACATCGGACGGACTAAACGACATGAGCACGAAGGCGTCAGCCGAGAGTGCGAATGGAGTGCAGCGCTGTGAGAGTGCTGAAAGCACGAAACAGCGCGGAACCTTTTTTCAGCCGAGAGTATCGAAGATGCGTAGCAATGCAAGACTTTCTTACCATCATCTTTTTAAGGCAGGCACAATATGAACAAACTAGACTTTAGCAAAAAACAAAAAGTACATTTTATCGGCATCGGCGGAATCAGTATGAGCGGCTTAGCCCACATCCTGCTCTCCCGCGGTTTTTCAGTTTCCGGCTCTGACTCTAAACAGAGCGAACTAACGGACGAACTTTCAAAAATGGGAGCCGAGATCAAGATCGGTCAGTCTGCGGCCAATATCACGGACGATATCGACCTGGTCGTCTACTCCGCAGCAATCCACGATGATAACCCGGAACTTAAAGCTGCAAGAGAGGCCGGAATCGAAACGATGGTTCGTGCAGACTTCTTGGGCGCGCTGATGAAAAACTACGGACATGCGGTCTGCATCTCCGGAACCCACGGCAAAACGACAACCACGTCCATGATCTCACAGGTCATGCTGGACGCCGGCACAGATCCGACACTTTCTGTCGGCGGCATCCTTCCGGCGATCGGCGGCAACATCCGCGTCGGCCACTCCGACTACTTCGTAACCGAAGCTTGCGAATATACAAACAGCTTCCTGTCCTTCTTCCCGACGATGGAGCTCATCCTGAACGTACAGGAAGACCACATGGACTTCTTCAAAGACTTAGACGACATCCGAAACAGCTTCAAGCGTTACACGCGGCTGCTGCCAGACGACGGAACGCTGATCATTAACGGCGAAATCGACGACCTCCCATTCTTTACCGACGGGCTTTCCTGCAAGGTCATCACCTTCGGTCTGAATGGAGATTTCGACTACGTCGCAAAAAATATTACCTATAATAAATTCGCTTGCCCGGAATTTGATCTTTATGTGAACGGTGAGTTCAAAGCTCACGCAGAACTGAAACTCCCGGGTGAGCACAACGTCTATAACGCGCTGGCCGCTTTTGCTGCCGTCTGCAGTTTAGGTGTAAGCGCAGAGGATGCTGCCAGATCGATTGGTGCATTCACAGGCGTTGACCGCCGCTTCCAATATAAGGGCGAAGTCGGCGGCGTGACCATCGTTGATGACTATGCACACCATCCGGACGAGATCCGTGCAACCTTAAAGGCCGCCAAAAACTATCCGCACAATAAATTATGGGTTGTTTTCCAGCCGCACACCTACACCCGCACCCAGGCATTCCTTCCGGAATTTGCAGAAGCATTAAGCCTTGCGGATGCCGTAGTACTTGCAGATATCTATGCCGCAAGAGAGAAAAACACCCTTGGCATTTCCTCGGAAAACATCAAGGAACTGCTCGATGAAAAAGGATGCGAGAGCTATTATTTCAAAACCTTCGATGAGATTGAAAATTTTTTATTAGAAAATTGCGTAAACGGAGATTTGTTAATAACTATGGGTGCCGGAGACGTTTATATTATAGGCGATAAGCTCCTTGGAGCATAGTTATCCACTTTATCCACAAAATTTTTAAAGCTTCGTAAACATCGTGTATTTTTTAAAAAACGAAGGCCAAAAGGTCTTGACAGCCTATAAAAAAAGCCACTCTCAGAGAGTGGTTTTTTTGTATTTTTTTTAGACGTTTTTTTATCCACTTTATCCACACTTTCCACATATAAACGTTTGACGGGGATGCGGATTTTGGGGCTATTTGCAAATCAAAAATTGTGTGCTATAGTCCTCATACAACCGATACTTAAAGTCCCGTTCTTTGCGGCTTTTGTACCGGAAATGTATTAGGGAGCACGTAGTTTACATGAGTCAGTTCAAGTTACAACAAGACGTTTTCACGCAGGCAACACGCATCCCGAACTGCTTCATTGAGAAGTACATGCCGAAGGCTGCTGGTGAATTCGTTAAAATTTATATATATCTCTTAAAATGTGTTGAGGAGAACCGTTCTGAGCTTTCGATTGCAAGGATTGCAGATGCATTGGAAGATTCCGAGAAGGATGTGATCCGCGCATTAAAGTATTGGGAGAAGAAAGGCCTCTTAAAGCTTACCTTTGAAGAAGGGGTCCTCACTTCCCTCAGGATGATCTCTTTTGCGGAAATGACGGATGACACAGAAAAGATCACCGTGAACGTTGCAGCAAAGGCAAAGCCGGAAAAAGCTCAGCCATCAACAGCTGTAGCATCGTCAGCGGAGACAGTCGCATCAGCAATGACTGAAGCCAGCAAGTCAGTAACAGCTGAAGCATCTTCAGAGGAGGCAATCGAGTCAGCAATGGCTGAAGCCAACGAGGCAGCACCAATCGAGCCAGCAATGACAGAAGCTGACGAAACAGCTGCTAGCAGCTACACCAAGAAACAGTACACTCCGGCAGAAGTGGCTGAGTTCTCACAAAAAGACGACATCACACTGCTCTTATACGGCATTCAGAAATATTTGGGACGTGCACTCACCGGTTCCGATTTAAATACGATCCTGTTCTGCTATGATACGTTAAATTTCCCGGCAGATGTGATTGAATACCTTTTTGAATACTGTGTCTCCAATGGCCATAAACACATGCGATACATTGAAAAAACAGCCATTGGCTGGGCGGAACAGGGAATCCGCACTCTAAAGTCGGCAAAGACTTTAAACGGTATTTATTCCGACAACTGCTACCCTGTCCTTCGCGCTTTTGGTCTAACAGGCAGAAAGCCTTCCAAAGGGGAAGCGGATTATGTGTCCAAGTGGACCCTGTCCTACGGCTTCAACATGGAGATGATCCTTGATGCCTGCAACCGGACCATGAACACGATCCACCAGCCAAGCTTTGAATACACGGATTCAATCCTCAAACGATGGAAGGCATCCGGTATCACAACGATGGAGGAAGTAAAAGCTCTCGACGAAAAACGCGAGGCTGCTCTGGCGGCATCCGCTGCGAAAACAGAAAGCAAGAAGACGGCTGCAAAAACCGGAGCTGCTTCCAACAAATTTAATAACTTTGATCAGCGTACCTACGACTATTCCGAGTTGGAGGAGAAATTATTCCACATATGATTACCCGCACAGCTTTTGAACAGATCTTAAAAGAATATGACGAGAAACAGTTAAAAGCTGCCAGGGACTTGAGGGAGCGCAGAGAACAGATCGAACGACTTGTTCCCGAACTGAAGGAAATAGAGGACGAAATCGCAGGCCTATCTGTTTCCGAAGCAATATCCAGGATCTCGGGGAAACCTCTGCCAGGCTCATACCAGGAGCAGCTGGCCTCGCTTCGAAAAGCGAAAGCGGAAGCTCTTGCCCGGTCCGGATTTTCAGAGGATGACCTTGCGGCTACGTATGAATGCAGCAAGTGTCAGGATACCGGATACGTCGGAAACGAACTCTGCACCTGTTTCAAGGAGAGGGTTACCAATATCCTCTATGATCAGTCCAACCTCAAGGAGATCCTGAAAGAAGAAAACTTTGGGAGCTACTCTTTCAGGTACTATCCGGAGGGGGATGCACTTGATGCAGCCAAAGACGCGCTTTCAAAAGCCAGGGCCTTCATTGCGGATTTTAAAACCTCCGAAAGCAATCTCTTTATCACCGGTGCAGCCGGAGTTGGAAAGACCTTCCTTTCTAACTGCATCGCGAAAGAACTGCTGGATCAGGGATATTTCGTAGTGTACCTATCAGCCATCAGGCTGTTTGATATACTGTCGGATGTTACCTTCGGATCCTATCGAACCGGGTCCGAGGGGGCATCCAGTGAATTCGTTAAAAAGCATATTTACGATTGTGATCTCTTAATCATTGACGATTTGGGCACAGAGATGGTAAACTCATTTACCTCCACACAGTTATTTAACTGTATTAACGAGCGGATTCTTGGAAAGAAGCATACGATCATTTCCACAAACCTCTCGTTAAAGCAGCTGCAGGATAATTATTCCGAGCGAATTTTCTCCCGCATTGCTAACAAATATACTTTTATACGTTTACTGGGAAACGACATACGCATGATGAAAAAATTGGAGGAAAATTAAATGCTGCGTGAAGAGATCGCTATTAACACAATACCTGTTGGTCCGCTGGGAATCATCCCTCTTTCGAGTTGTACAGAAATGGGCCAAAAAATTGACCGTTACATTACTCATTGGCGTAAGAACAGGGAAAGTGATCTGAAGAACACCATCGCTTTTTCCGGATATGAAAAAGATTCTTTCATTATCGCTGCAGAAACCCCGCGTTTCGGATCCGGCGAGGCGAAAGGCCTTCTTAAAGAAAGTGTCCGCGGAAAAGATCTCTTCTTACTCGTTGACGTTTGTAACAACAGCTTAACTTACTCCATGGCCGGCAAGCCGAACCGCATGTCCCCGGATGATCACTTCCAGGACTTAAAGCGTATCATTGCCGCTGCCGGTGGAAAAGCAAGACGCATCACCGTTATTATGCCTTTCTTATATGAAAGCAGACAGCACAAAAGGACCGGTCGCGAGTCATTAGACTGCGCAATAGGCCTTACAGAGCTTTATCATATGGGCGTTGACAACTTAATTACCTTTGACGCCCACGACCCTCGGGTCATCCAGGCAGCACCTTTAAACGGATTTGAGAACATCAAACCTTCCTATCAGTTCCTTAAGAACCTCTGCAGATTCGAAAAGGATATCAAATTTGATAAGGATCATTTGATGATGATCAGCCCGGATGAAGGCGCCTTAGATCGTTCCGTATATTTTGCCAGTGTCCTAGGCATTGACATGGGAATGTTCTACAAGAGAAGGGACTATTCACAGGTCGTGAACGGTTCCAACCCGATCGTCGCCCATGAGTATTTGGGCACAGACCTGAAAGGAAAAGACGTTATCATCGTCGATGATATGATCTCTTCCGGTGGCAGTATGATAGACACTGCCAAGGACGTAAAAGAACGAGGCGCAAATCGCGTATATATCTTCGCCACCTTCGGTCTGTTTACGAATGGTTTGAAAAAGTTCGACGAGGCTTATGAAAAAGGTCTTTTCACTCGCGTATGCTGCACGAACCTTACCTACCAGGATCCTGAGCTCTTGAAGAGGGATTATTTCATTAATGTAGATATGTCCAAGTACATCTCCTACATTATTGACAGCCTGAATCATGATGTATCCATTAGCGATTTGCTGGATCCTTCAGGCAAGATCAAAGACCTGATTCTCCGTTATAACAACGGCGAGCTCTCAAATGAGGCGATTGATAAGTTAGAGTAGCAATTGTCTGCTAAAAGTGGTATAATACCGCTGTTGGGTTTGACTAAAGCCCTTTTGGACGGCATGAATTGGCTTTACAACTGAGTAGGCTTATTCTGACCGGGTATTTTCACTTAACGTGTCCTCCCGGGGCATTAGTACAAAAGGTTGAATTTTTAGTCAATTGAAATGCTTAGGAATCTCTGATTCCGTGACGATCCGGTTTTGTGAATCGTGGTATCTGTTTCCTGATCAGAAGCAGGTGGCACGACAGATCGAGGCTGTATCCGAGCTGATGAAGAAGTTCCGCCCGAAATTGTAATTTCACATCCGGGATGTTTGATTCCTGATCAGTTTTGATCATCCTGCCTTGTTGGGATTAGAATTTCAAATCGGATTTTCCGAAGGTTTGATCTCAAGATTCCTGATCAGTTTTTTGCAGATTGGATTGGAAGAGATGAAGATTCAAAAATAAGATCCTTGATATAGCGAAAGCTATACAGGCCTGAAGAGAAAGCAAGCTGGCATAGTCCACGTCTTGCTTTTTCTTTATGCTTTGTTATGCATTTTATGTATATGTCGTTTCATATAAAAGCCCGCCATCGGGCGGGCTCTTGAAATCGTTTTGCAGCCAGGGTCAAATTTCAAGCACTTTATTCAGGAAGTCCTGGGTACGCGGGTTCTTCGGATTCTTGAAGACTTCTTCCGGTGTGCCCTCTTCCATGATGATGCCCTGGTCCATGAACAGCACACGGTCTGCAACTTCCATTGCAAATCCCATCTCGTGCGTGACGACAACCATGGTCATGCCTTCTGCCGCAAGCTCTTTCATGATCACGAGAACTTCTCCGATCATTTCCGGATCCAGCGCAGAGGTCGGCTCATCAAAGAGCATGATGTCCGGCTGCATGCAGAGGGCGCGCGCGATCGCAACACGCTGTTTCTGTCCGCCGGAGAGCTGATGCGGATATGCATCTGCTTTATCTAAGAGGCCGACTCTTTCGAGCATCTGCCGGGCCGTCTTCTCTGCTTCTTCCTTAGATGCCTTCTTAAGGTCTACCGGTGCCAGCGTCAGGTTTCTAAGGACGCTCATATTGGCGAAGAGGTTAAAGTGCTGGAACACCATACCGACGTTCTCGCGGACTTTATTGAGATTTACTTTCTTATCAGCGATATTGTGTCCGTCAACGATAACAGTACCGGAAGTGATTTCCTCCAGGCCGTTCAGACAGCGGATAAAGGTCGATTTTCCACTTCCGGACGGGCCGATCACAACGACCACTTCTCCTTCGGTAATATCCGTGGAAACGCCTTTTAAGACCTCCAGCGTTTTATTGTAGGTCTTATGCAGATCATCCACATGGATCTTAACATTTTCCGAATTACCTTTGACTTTTTTCTCTATATGATGAGATAAAAGCATCTCCATTTCAGCGGCGGTGACTTTATCTTGCTCTCTTTGCTTTTCTGCCATAGTTCAGCCTCCTTTCCAGAATCTTTGCGACCTGCTGTAAGATCAGGATCACGATCAGGTACATGATTGCAACGATGATCCAGACCTGGAACGATTTGAATGTGATTGCAATAACGTTCTGCGCCTTGTTTACGAGCTCCGGGAAACCGATAACAGACAGGATCGAAGTATCTTTCAATGTAATGATGAACTGGTTTACGATACTCGGGATCATGTTTTTGATCGCCTGCGGGAGAACGACGCGGAACATACTTCTCCAATAGGTAAGACCAAGGCTTCTTGCAGCCTCCATCTGTCCCGGATCGATCGACTGGATTCCTGCACGGATGATCTCTGCCATATAAGCGCCGCAGTTTAGTGCGAGGCAGATCGTACCTGCCTGCAGTGCGGAAAGATGAACGCCTGCATGGAAGAACTGATTCAGCGCATAAGGAACACCGATGTAGATAAAGAATGCCAATACGATCATCGGGACGCCACGGATCAGGTTAACATAGACCAGTGAGATGCCCCGGCTGACCTTGCTCTTTACAACGCTCATCAAGCCGAAAATGATACCAAGAATGCAGCCGAAGATCAGACCCAGGAGCGCTAAGAGCAGCGTCTGTCCCATGGCCTGAAGCAGGAGCATTCCGTATTTGCTGAGTATTTGTGCCATAAATATCCCTTCCTTTAATATGGATTAAAATATACTTTCGGAATCGCTGAACTTCACTGCTGCTCAGCAATTACGAAAATATATTTTGAAAGACAAGGGCATCGGAGAATTCTCCAATGCCCTTTTTCTTCAAAGCATTGCTTTAAATATTAATCAGATAAGATTAGCCAAGATATTTTGCGATGATCTCGTCATATGTGCCGTCTGCTTTGATGTTAGCAAGACCAGCATTGAAGAGGTCGATCAGTTCCTGATTGTCAGCGTTGAAGATTGCGAAACCATACTGTGCCGGCTCGTTCTCTGTGCCTTCAACGAATTTCATTGTCAGGTCACCAGTCTGGATGCTGTATTTCAGGATCGGTGTGTCATCGAAGCAAGCGTCAGCCTGTCCGCCCATAACCTGCTGATACATATCCGGAGATGTGGATACGCGGGTTACAGTAAAGCCAATCTCTTCGCTGAGTGCAGTTGCATACTGGTCACTCATGGTTCCGTTCTTAACAACAACGGTCTTGCCTGCAAGGTCCTGAAGAGATGCGATATTGGAGTCCGCTGCGACTGCCATACCCTGGGTTGCATCATAGTATCCGTCGGAGAAGATCCAGCCGGATTCTTTTCTCTCATCAGTAATGGAAGCGCCTGCGATCATGCCATCAGCCTGTCCTGCCTGGCACTCTGCGATTGCTGCATCCCAGCCAACATAGTGAAGGTCATAGGTGAATCCCTGATCTTCAGCTACAGCTGCAAGAATGTCCATATCGATACCAACGATCTCGCCTTTTTCATTCTCGAACTCGAACGGGCTGAAACCTTTATCCGTAGAAACTACGAAATGTTTGCCAGCTGCCGGAGCTGCTGAGCCGCCGGATCCTGCGGAACCTGCCGGAGTTGCGCCACCGTCATTAGAGCCGCCGCAAGCTGCAAGCATTCCTACTGCAAATACTGCTACGAGTACGAGTGCTAAAATTTTCTTAACATTTTTCATTTCCTAAATCCTCCTTATTAAAAAGCGAAAAACATGGTCGTATTATACTAAAAGCGCCTTGGACTGTCCACATCGTTTGCGAAACAGTCAAAAGCGCTTTTACAAAATGTCAAAATGTTAAACTTGGAGACAGGGGACGGCACGGTGAGCCCGGCAGGGCGAGAAGGCAGCCTGGGCTGTTCTCTGTCTCTTTACAGATCGATGTCCAGCTCGACCGGGCAGTGGTCGGAGCCGAAGATCTCCGTGTGGATCTTGGCATCTACAAGTTTATCCGCCAGGCTTCCGGAGCAGATAAAGTAGTCGATACGCCACCCTGCGTTCCGCTCTCTTGCCTTCATCCGGTAGGACCACCAGGAATACATCTGCTCTTTGTCCGGATAGAAATAGCGGAAGGTGTCAATAAAACCGGAATCCAGGACCGCACTCATCTTTGCACGTTCCTCATCGGTAAAGCCTGCGTTCATATGATTCGTCTTTGGATTCTTCAGATCGATCTCCTGGTGCGCAACATTCAGGTCGCCGCAGTAAATGACCGGCTTCTGCTCCTCCAGCCCTTTCACATATGCCAGAAAATCATCTTCCCAACGCATGCGGTATTCCAGACGTTTTAATCCATCCTGGGAATTCGGGACATAGACTGTGATCATATAGAAGTCTTCATATTCCAGCGTGATCACGCGGCCTTCATGGTCATGTTCGTCGACTCCGATGCCATAGGTCACAGAAAGCGGCTCCCTCTTTGTAAAGATCGCCGTTCCGGAATAGCCCTTTTTCTCAGCCGAATTCCAATATTGATAATAGCCCGGAAGGTCTAAAACGAGCTGTCCTTCCTGCATCTTCGTCTCCTGCAGACAAAAGATATCGGCATCGATATCGTGAAAGAAATCCAAAAAGCCCTTGCCGTGGCAGGCGCGTATCCCATTTACATTCCAGGAGATCAGTTTCATATCAGGTCCTCTTTTTCCTTTTATTTGTTATTCTTTCCAGCCTCTGTAGTGTAACATACTATTTTTCTAATTGCGAACCATTCAGTGCTTCCCGTATAATTATATAAGAAAAGCTGACATACAAACAGAATTGCTTTACTTAAAGGGAGAAGGAATCATGAAAAAAATATTAGGTATCATACTAGTTGGCGTGATGGTCTTTGCGCTGTTTGGCTGCGCCAGATTTGGAAGAAGGCCAGATAGCAATGAGGGCGTTGTGGGTCCGGGCAATATTAATATCGATCCGGTTCCGACGCAAGCGCTTTCAACCCCTACAAAACCGGGCGAGGAGCAGATTGCAGAAACCGTCCTCGTTGATCAGGACGGCATTAAGATCACCGCATTGAGCCTCGACGTTGCAACCTACGGAATCGAATATCCGGAACTCACAGTTCGCATCGAAAACAATACTTCAAAGCCAGTCAGGCTCACCACCGAGGGATGTGCGATCAATGACTATATGGCGGACGGCTACTTCACAAACGGGGAAGTTCCTGCAAAGCAGTCCATCGACGATGTGATCGAGTTTTATTTCCGTGAAGGCAACACAGAATGCGGCACGGACTATGTGGTATCCATGGACTTCGCATTTACCGCATTCGACTCGGATAACTACGACACGATCGCAAAATTTGATCCGGTGCATTTAGAGACAAGCGCTGCACAAGTGGAAAGCCTCTCCTACGATGACAGCGGCGCAATTGTCGTAGATAATGACGATTTTAAGATCGCCCTGCGCGACCTGATCGAAGATGATGATGGAAGTCAGTATCAGGAATTTTACATGTACAATAAGAGCGGAAAAACAATCACTGTCATGGCTGAGGATGTATCTGTGAACGGAACGGAGCTCGATCCATATTTTATTACTGACTGCCTGAGTGAAAAACATGATATGGACTGGATCTACTTCTACAAATCAGATTTAGACAGCGCGGGTATCACGGATATCACGGAATTGACACTGACGCTTATTGTATATGACTATGATACTTATGACGAGATCTACAATTCCGGCCCGCTGACCATAACCTATAATTAAAGCCACGAACTAGGTAGCTGCTTATTGCTTTTATCAAGCTATTATGTAATGTCCTGGCAGTAGCCGAATCAAATCCTATATAAGTATTCTCTATCTCCGGCAGAAATGCCGGAGATTTTTTCTGCATTTTTATTCCTGATCAAAAATTTTCAACTTTAAATATTTTTTTAGGTTCATTTAGGTTTCGCTTTCTATACTCCGTGACATAAGAGAGATACCCGCAAGAAAATGAGGAGGGACCCAAATGGCTTATCAGGCAGTTTTTAAACGATTTGAAACCAAATATATGCTGACAAAAAAACAGAAAGCAGATCTGCTCAAAGTGATGGAGGAGCACATGAAGCTGGATGAATATGGCCGTTCCACGATCCGGAACATATATTTCGATACAGATGACTATCTTCTGATCCGACGTTCGATCGAAAAGCCGGCATACAAAGAAAAGCTCCGCATCCGCAGCTATAAAAAAGCAACGCCGGAGAGCGAGACCTTCGTAGAGATCAAAAAGAAATTTGAAAAGATTGTCTACAAACGCAGAATCTCTCTCCCGGAAGCGGAAGCAATGAACTGGATTCTCGGAAAGGACGAAAGCAGTAAAAAAGGACAGATCACGAACGAGATCGACTATTTCCTAAACTACTACAAAACGTTAAAGCCGGCAGTCTTCCTCTCCTATGAAAGAGAAGCATATTTCTGCGAAGAGCGAAGCGACTTCCGTGTGACCTTTGATGAGAACATCTTAGCCCGCACAGAAAACATCTCTCTCCAAGAAGACCCGTACGGGACATCACTTCTGCCGGAGGGTATGGTGCTCATGGAACTCAAGTGTGCAGGCGGCTATCCGATGTGGATGGTGAAGTTCCTCTCCGAAAACAAGATCTACAAAACGTCGTTTTCCAAATACGGAACTGCTTACAAAACCATGATCTGGCCGCAGCTCCATCGAAGAGAGGAGGCATCCGTGAAGGAAAAGATTTATCACCCGACTTTCCGCGGGTTATCTTCCGGAGCTGCAAGGATTCCTGCACGAGGAAGGGCGGTTGCCTTAAGACATGCATAAATAGAAACCAAACACTGCACAATTGATAATGGCCGTTCGAGAAACAGATTGGCCAAGAAAAAAAGGAGGCTGAAACAATGACAATTTTCAATAGTATTTTCGATGCAACAACATCTGTAATATCGGTACCGAATTTCCTTCTCTGCATGGGATGTTCGCTCATCGCCGGAATCATCCTGGCGCTCGGATACGTATTCCGCACCCGCTACTCTAAGAGTTTCATAGTGACACTCGCCCTTCTTCCGGTCGTGGTCTGTGTCGTCATCATGATGGTTAACGGCAACATCGGAGCCGGCGTCGC
>JAZQCK010000081.1:0-23035 GCA_045546255.1 Lachnospiraceae bacterium
TCCACATCATCGTTGATGAAGGCATTGATTGTGAGCTGCACGATCTCCGAGATGGCTGCCTCTAAGACCTTAAGCTCTCTTTCCGCGTTTGCAGAGAAGGCGATCTTCTTCTCATTGATCTCTTCTACAGCTTCTCCGATATTCTTCGAATGGTCTGACATTCTTTCAAAATCAGAAAGCACCCTGAGGAACTTACCAACTTCCTGCGACTGTCCTTCGCTTAAAGTGGTCGCTGTAATCTTTACAAGATAACTGCCCAGTTTATCTTCATAGCGGTCAAGTGTACTTTCCAGGTCATTGACCGTTTTTAACGCCGTTTTACTCTTTTCCTGTCTTGCAAGCACAGCGTTGTTTACGCTTTCCAATGCTTTGCCGGCCATGTTGTTGATGACCATTCGGCTCTGCTCGATGGACATTGCCGGGTGATCAAGAAGTCTTGGCTCTAAGCGGTCGAAGTCTGCTCTTTCCTCTGCTGCGCCCGGATCTTCTTTAAAGATTGCACAGATCAGTTTTTCGAGCAGGCCCGTGCATGGCGCTAAGACCAAAACCGTTACCAATCTGTATAAGGTGTTCACCAGAGCGATGGTCACCATCGTCATCGTCGCATTCATAAAGGAGAAATGGAAAATCGCATTGAGTCCATATAGCAGCACACCGCAGATGATGGCACCTAAGATATCGATGATCAGATAAATAAAGGCGACCCGCTTACCATTTGTACTGGCTCCTAACGCACTGAGAACAACCGGAACTGAGGCACCGATTCCGATTCCAAGGAGGATCGGAAATGCCAGATCAAAACTGACTGCTCCGGTCACTGCAAGTGCCTGTAAGATACCGACTGCCGCGCTCGCGCTCTGAAGAATCGCGGTGATCACAAGACCGATCAGAATGCCGAGGATCGGGTTCGTGAATTCTGTCAAAAGATTAATGAAGGCCGGCTCTTCCCTTAAAGGTGCGATCGAGCCAGACATTGTGCTCATACCGAACATTAAAACGGCAAAGCCCAGCATGATTCCTCCAACATTTTTCAATGAGTTTTTCTTTGCAAACATCCAAAGAATAATTCCTGCTACGGCTACAACTCCGGTCAGGATTTCCGTGCTGAAGACAGATGCGATACTCGCGCCGGACCCTCCAATACTGTTCAAGGCCAGGATCCAGCCGGTAACGCTGGTTCCTAAGATGGCGCCCAGCACGATGCCAATACCCTGTTTTACTTTCATCATTCCGGAGTTAACAAAGCCAACGACCATAACAGATGTCGCTGAAGAAGACTGAATCACCGCGGTGACTCCGGTTCCGAGAAGAACGCCCTTCAACGTATTTCCGGATAACCGGAAGAGTACCATTTCCATTTTGCTGCCGGCGACCTTCTTTAAAGAGTCCCCCATCACTGACATACCAAAAAGGAACAGCGCGACGCCTCCAAGTAAAGAGATTATGTTGCCAACGTCCATGTAACATCCTCCTAATTATAGAAAAAGACTTTCACCGTTAATAAACGGCAAAAGTCTCGCTTTATCAAATATATTCCGGGGCCACGCCCGTCTTGACGAAATATATCATGCTCATAGCACAAGCTACTCCCTTTTTTAACCTTATAAACTATCGCATACAGAACAAAATGTGTCAAGATATGTTTTTGTCCGTCTCGGACTTTTCATGATACTCAAAACCAAGCATGGTGATATCATCAAACTGTTCTGCATCTCCGACAAAGCTGTGAATATCCTCTAAGACTGCCGGCAGGATCTCCTCCTGCGATTTATCCTTCACGGCATTCAGAATATTCAGCATTCTGTCCGTTCCATACTGCTGCATTTCTTCATTGATTGCTTCCGGAATACCATCGGTATATACAAACAGCTTATCCCCCGGATGAAATTCCAGCTCATAATCTGTATACTTTGCATTTTTCATTGCTCCAAGGACAAGTCCATGATGGTCTTTGTAAATTTCATAGTCTCCTCCTGCCCGCAAAATTGCAGGATATTCATGACCTGCGTTTGCACATTTCATAATGCCGCTATCCAGATCTATGATGCCGATCCAAACGGTCACAAACATTTCTGCATCATTTCCTTCACAGAGAATATTATTGCTCTTATGAAGGAGTTCAGCCGGGGAAAGACCTTCTCTTGCATGACTTTGGATCATGGTCCTGCTGCGCATCATAAACAATGCCGCAGGGATTCCTTTGCCGGAAA
The DNA here is from genome assembly GCA_045546255.1 of Lachnospiraceae bacterium. Lineage (GTDB taxonomy): Bacteria > Bacillota > Clostridia > Lachnospirales > Lachnospiraceae > RGIG5612. The sequence continues at coordinate 2,211 of JAZQCK010000081.1, forward strand.
CATCCGCAATCACAAGCCCTAAGGTATTGTTTGAGATAAAGAAGAAATCATAGAAGTCGCCGCCGACTTCCCGGGCTGGTTTCATAAGTGTATACAAAGCAAAGTCGTCCCTTGGGAATTTAAAGACCCTAGGCAGCGCAGATTCCTGAATTGTTCTGGCTACGACCAGTTCCTGTTCCATCCGCTGTTCTGCTGCAGTAATATAGCCTTTCAGCGTGTCGACCGTCTGGTTAATATCATCTGAAAAATAATTGAACTCCCTGGAAGTCCTCACGTCAATGACCTGGTTTAAGTCTCCCTCTGTAATCTTTTTGAGGGAGCTGTTCACCTTGTGCATCTTTTGAACGACGACGCGGTCTACGACCATATAAAGTGCCGCATAAAGGACAGCAAATAACAGGATAGCGGCAAAGCCGGTTTCATAAGCCTGAATATCACGTTCCAGATAAACCTCTGTCAACGGAAGCGTTACAAGAAGGATCGTCCCATCCGGCAGTTTTTCTTTACGGCAAAGCGACTCTACTCCAAAGAAAGATGCATGAAAGTTCGTCATATCTTCCTGTGCTTTCAAAATATTTAATTCTTCTTTTGACAGAACAGCATCATGATGATCCCCCGCAATCACAACACCAATGCTGCGAACGATATCGAAGGTTCCGTCATTTCCAACCTGAAAGTTTGTGAAAACATCATTGAGTCCGGCATAGTTCATGAATTCAACATAGCCGTCAACGGAAAGCACAACCTGAACCATACCTCCGGGGCAGCGGGTACCAACGGCTGCCCTCGAGTTTGAGATCATATCGACCTCGCTCTCCTTTTCGCCGGAAAGCACTTCCTTGAAATTAGATGTATAGACGTGTGAGCCTCCGACAGAGACAATTGGGTTTCCTTCAGAATCCGTGATGTTGATCGATATCAGTTCAAACGCTTCCTTCACCCGCTCGAGAAAAGCAGGATCTATCGCAGCTGCACCGGCCTCTTCATCGACTTCCGCCGCAATAATCTGAGCAGCGGAGAGCGCATCCTCTTCCGCAAGTTGATTAATATCTTCCCTCGCTTGCGTGATCTGAGTATAATTCCGCCGAATCGCATCCGCCGCCTTATACAAAACAGAGTTGCCGGACTGTAAAGCGGTGTTATTCTGCATCACATAAGAAAAAGCGAAATTCAAAATTAAGATCAGCGTTGTGATGACCAGCAAGATCCGGTTGATGATCGTCGCCAGCGGGGTCTCTCTTGGATCCTGTTTCAGAGCAAACGTTTTTTCTTTATCCAGGATTCCGGTCAGGAAAGAAAACAGTGCCAGTCCGATCGCGGAAAATACGATCATCGGTATCGCACAGCGTCTTACTACGTAAAACGCGTTATACATATCGTCACGGTGAGTAAAAAAGACGGCATACATATGGAATACTTCCATCACTGCGCCAATGAACAGAGCAGAAAACGTATTTGGCCGCTTGGAACGAAGAGCGATCTTATGAACAAATGCCGCCAGAAAACCGGCAAGAATCGTCGAAACACTGCAGGCGATGACCGTATAACTGCCAATGCCCCAAAAAGTACCGGCAATATATCGCTCAATACCGCCGATCAGACCGGCAATAATACCGGAGACCGGGTCAAACATCAAACCGGCAGTCAGAGGAGCAAGGTCCCGGATGTTTACGATCATATGATTATAATCAACGCCAAAATGAGTCGACAGCACGGCTGCGGCTCCGTAGATCACGCCGATCAGGATGCGGTATCCAATCTTATGACTTTTATCTTTAAAATATTTCCAAAGAAGCAGCGACAGCAACAGATAAATCAATGTTGCAGCTGACATCTTAAGGATCATCGTAAGCATTTCCAGCTTCCTTTTCTTAAATATTGCAAATTAACTGATTTATTATATCAATCACAGATTTGTTTTACAACTTCCCCATGAGATTATGATTTCAAAAAACAAAGAATCAGAAGACAGATCGAACGGAATCGAGTATAATACCAAAGTTGATCAGAGGATCAAAAAGAAAAGACGGAAAAGGAAGGTATCAACATGGACAAGTTCAGACAGACAACAAGGGATCTTTGCAGCTTTATTTCTGCATCTCCAAGCCGCTTCCATGTGATTGAAAACGTAAGCAAAATGATGGAGAAAGCAGGTTTTCTGCCGCTTTCTGAGAGCAGCCGTTGGACGCTGACTCCGGGGAATTCTTACTATGCGGTCCGTGGTGGTTCAGCCCTCATTGCGTTTTGTCTTCCGGAAGGTGCAGCAGGTAATTACCAGATCATTGCTTCCCACTGCGACTCTCCGTCTTTTAAGATCAAAGAATCACCGGAAATTGAAAAAACAGCAGGCTATGTTCAACTGAATGTAGAAAAAAACGGCGGCGCTCTTTTAGCACCCTGGTTTGACCGTCCGCTTGGAATCGCCGGCAGATTGATCGTGGAGGAAGACGGATCTATAAAATCCCTTCTCGTTGACTCTAACCGCGCACTAGCAATGATCCCATCTCTTGCGATTCATATGAATAGAAAAGCCAACGAAGAAACCCATTTGAATATTCAGTCTGATATGCTTCCTGTCTTTGGAAGCGATGAAGCAAAAGGAAGCTTTCAGCAGATTATGGCTGCGGCAGCCGGCGTGAGTGAGGATAAAGTTCTTGGCAGCGATCTGTATCTGTATGACCGCTCTGCTCCATCTTTCTGGGGAGCGAACGAGGAATTTTTCTCCAGTCCGAAACTGGATAACCTCCAGAACGTCTATGCATCAGTTCAGGCTTTGCTAAACAGCGCGGCAAAAGAAAACTCGGCAAACACTGGAACGGGTCTTCCGATCCGGGTATGCTGCATTCTGGATAACGAAGAAGTCGGAAGCCGCTCAAGACAAGGCGCAGATTCCACGTTTTTAAGCGATATTTTAGAACGGATCCGTCTGGGACTTTCCATTGACCAGGAAGACCAGCTTATCATGCTTTCGAAAAGCTTTATGATCTCTGCGGATAATTCCCATGCGCTTCATCCGAATCATCCGGAAAAAGCAGACCCTGTAAACAGGCCTGCCTTAAATAGTGGTGTTGTAATTAAGCATAGTGCAAATCAAAAATATACGACCGATGCGGTCTCTGCCGCAATCTTTCGGAGCATCTGCAAAAAAGCAGCTGTCCCGTTCCAGGAATTTACCAATCATTCCGATATTCCGGGCGGCTCCACCTTAGGAAACATTTCAATTTCCCATGTCTCTGTCCTCAGTGTGGATATCGGCTGTCCCCAGCTTGCGATGCACAGTCCATATGAGACCGCTGGAGTCAATGATACCCTGTATATGATGGAAGCGATGAAAGCGTTCTATGAGACCCCGATCAAAAATAACGCATAAGAGACTATTGTCAGAATCGATTTTTCAGTTCATTTGCAGAGGGGAAGCCGTAAGCACCCTCTGCTTTTTCTACGGCACGGATGATCGCTTCACTGATCACTTCCGCAGCCATCAGTCCGACAACTTCGCGGTCCGCAGTCACATCACCTATTGACAGGGCATAGATGCTGTCGCCATCCAGTGAGGTGTGCACCGGACGGATGGACCTTGCATAGCCATCGTGACCCATGCCGGCAATTTTACAAAGCGAGCTTTTATGAAACCTTGCGTTCGTGATGATCACGCCTAGTGTCGTGTTTTCTACATAACGGCTGCTTGCAGCTTCCATACTCTTTCGCATCTCCTCCGGAGAGTCTGCAAACGCTGTCCGGTCTGCGGTCAGCATTCCTGCGATCCGCTGTCCATTCTTCCAGTCAAAAATATCTCCCAGGGCATTCACTGCTACAACAGCTCCGATTTTTAAGTCGCCGAGCTGAACAGCATAGCTTCCGATACCGGTCTTCATGCAGCGCTCCATGCCGCACAGCTTTCCGACAGTGGCTCCGCATCCTGCGCCATAATTTCCATCTTTGTAATTCGGCTCTTCAAAGGCTCTTCTTGCAGCCTCATAGCCCATCGCTTCATCCGGATAAACATTCGGATCTCCTACTGTAAGGTCGAAAAGATCGGACTGAACGACGAGTGGAACCTTCGTGACACCGACATCAAAGCCGATATTCTTCTCCCTTAAAAACTGCATTACGCCGCTTGCAGCCGAAAGTCCATAAGCGCTTCCGCCCGCCAGCACAACGCTGTGAATTCTCTGTGCAGCAGTCAGCGGACTTAAGAGAGGGGTCTCTCTCGACGCAGGGCCTCCGCCCCGGACATCAAGTCCCGCATGCATTCCTCTGTCATTATCGCAGATAAAAACGGTACAGCCGGTTCCGGCCTCTTGATCCTCGGTTTGTCCGATTTTGATATCTCCAATATCATTGATGGATATTTCTTTCATTTTTATGCCTCACTGTATTTATTTCTGCCATTCATACCAGGGATAGCCTTCGAAATCCTTTAGGTAGATCGGGCAATAGATCGATTCTTTCTGATTTCCGAAAATGCCGCCGTCATAATGGAATACTTCGCGCATCTTCAAATAATACTCAAAGGTGGTTCCGTGATTATAGCGCCATCCGTAACCATAGGGGTTTGCACCATAATCAAAGATTCCGATGCAGTTTGGATGAAGTTCGCGGAAGTGTGCCTGCACATCCTCCGGAATATTCAGCTTCACGGCTCCGAAACGTTCCAGATTCGGAAGATAATCTGTACACGAGATATCTGTCACATCCGTTTCGCTGACACTCAGATAGCGGATGGATGGAATGTCCTTTAGCGGGGAAATGTCCACAAGATCATAACAGTCGATCAGCTCCACCCAGATCAATTTCTGGCAGCTAACCAGCGGCGAAAGATCTGTGACGGAAGCAAGGGATGCCACCAGACATTCCAGCTCCGGCATATTCTTTAGGAAACTGAAATCTGTAAGGGCTTCATTGTGGCCGATATCAAGGTACACAACATCAGTACAATACTGCAGCACTTTGCTGTTTTCATCATTGAGTCCAAGTGTTAATCGAATGACCTGTTCATCGGTCAGGAAACTGAACGGATAGCCGCTGTTGAGGTAAATACGCCAAACGATTTTTTTATCGGGAAATTCGTCCCGGATCGATGCCATAACTTCGTTGTCGATCCCACAGGTATCCAGCAGCAGATACTTGCATCCTGTCATGATTGACAGCGCTTCTCGGATCTGCTCCGCACCTTCATTTCCGATTTCCACACTATCATACTCCACCCGTTCATCGAGCGTTGAAATATGTTTTCCAAAAAGATCAAACTCATAGTGGATCTGTGCATTTGGAACTGCTTCCGTAAGCTGTTTCACATCCGAAATGTCAAGGGCGCTCTTTCCCTCCGCAGACATCAGCTCAATCTCAGAGATGTCTTTCAGCAGTACTAATTTGGATGCAACGTCCGCTGTCTTGTCTGCTGTCATCCCGGAAAGGTCGATCTTCTGCGTCGCCTGGTCAAAGGTCTCCCCATTAATATCCACCGTGAAATCCAGCTCCACTCCATCTGCAGCACTTCGGATAAGATCCAGTTCTTCTGCTGTCAGATCCGTGTTTGGAAAAGACAGCTTTTTCAGTTTTGAAAGCTTCGGAATAGCGGCAGCTAATGCCTCAGGATCAAACTCCCCGGCAGAAAGTGTCAGTTCCTCTGCACTCTTACTGACAGAGAGACTGCCAACCGAGACTTTGCTATATCTGACATAGAAAAAGATAACTGCGCCGACTATGATCACTGCCAGCGGGATCAATATCCAAAACCATTTCTTCTTGCTTTTTGTTTCTTCCATTTTACACTCCCCTTTTTCGATTTCCGTTTCATTATACAACAAGAGCCCTTGAATTTCTCCTTTCAATTATTCTATTTTTCTTGCGAAAAGGGGGCGACAGAAACGAAAAAATATGTAACAATAGTGGGGCAATAAAAAGGCAATTCTCTTTAAGACAAATAATTCTATCTGCGAAAGAGAGGAAGGGAGACGCAAATGAAGACAGTAAAATTTTTCTATGAACATACGACATATGATTTAGATGTGCCTGATGATACACCGGTGCTCACATCACGTGTGGATGAGCTGGCGAGTGATAAGGATGGTATCGATATCGTAAGAGAAGCGATGGAAAATCCAATCGACAGCCCACGCCTTTCGGAGCTTGCAAAAGGAAAACCGGATTGTGTCATTATTATCAGTGACCATACAAGACCTGTTCCGAGTAAAGACATCCTGCCAAACATGATCCGTGAACTGAGAGAAGGAAACCCAGATATCAAGATTTCCCTTCTTGTTGCAACCGGATTCCACAGACCTACAACTGTTGAAGAGTTAAGAGGTAAACTCGGAGACGAACTTTACGAAGTGTTTAAAGACGACATCATCGTTCATGATGCGCATGATCCATCTACAAACGTTATAGTCGGTGTTCTGCCATCCGGTCCTGACTGCATCCTTGATAAAGCTGCGATGAATACTTCTCTGCTTGTTGCAGAAGGTTTCATTGAGCCGCACTTCTTTGCAGGCTTTTCCGGCGGAAGAAAAAGTATCCTCCCGGGTATTGCAGATGCTGTAACCGTTATGGGCAACCACTGTTCGAAATTTATTGATGATCCTCACTCCCGTACCGGTATCCTCGATGGAAACCCGATGCATGTGGATATGCTTGCAGCAGCTGAAATGTCCAAGCTTGCTTATATCGTTAATGTTGTTATCGATGAAGATAAAAAGACAGTCGCTGCTTTTGCAGGTAATTATGAAACGGCACACCGCAAAGGATGTGACTTCATTTCTGATTATGTATGCGTAAAACCGCAATATGCCGATATCGTAATCACAACAAATGGCGGATATCCGCTTGATCAGAACGCATACCAGTCTCCGAAAGGAATGACCGCAGGCGAGGCTACTGTAAATGACGGCGGCGTGATCATCATGCTCTCTTCCTGCATCGATGGTAACGGCGGAGACTTCTTCTACCACATCATCGCAGATGAGCCGGATATCGAAACCGCTTATCAGAAATTCCTGGCTACGCCTCAGGAAGAGACCCGTCCGGATCAGTGGTGCTCCCAGATCTTAGCCCGTATCGTAAGAAAATACACCGTTATCTTTGTTGCAGATCCTGCACAGAAAGACATGATCGAAGGATTAAAGATGACCTACGCAGCTACACTGGATGAAGCATACGCTATGGCAAGAAAGATCAAAGGCGAAGACGCAACACTGACCTGTATTCCGAATGGAATCTCGGTCGTTGTCCGTCCGTAGATCATAGTCGAAACAATTGAATAATAGCAAGAGCCCCGAAGATTCCTTCGGGGCTTTCGTTAGTCATGGGTTCGGCAGACACAAGCGATAAAAGACTCCTCTTTTTACTTTTCTTTGATTTTGTCAAAGATCAGTTTTTTTAATTCTGAAAACGTATCAATCTTTACGCTTTCTTCTGCTGTGATCGTAATACCAAAAGTCTCGTTCACATTCAGAAGAAACAGTACCTTTTTATTCATCGCCGTCGTAGCCCCGCCGCATTTGCTTGCAAGCTCGGCAGCATCAAGCATGCCTTTGGGAAGGTGCGAAGATTTTTCCGCAGAAAGCCGGCAGATCTCATAGAAATTATCCGTCGTAATCTCGGACGGATCGAGCATATATTTAAAACAAAGATACTTTGTGAAGTAATCTGCAAATTCCTCATACCCGATATCAGGCTTTTTCAAAATGGAGTCAGCACATTCCTGTGCCGACTCCTTGAGATTTTTAATTAATTTAACGATATCTTTTCTCGTACTCATTACGCTTCAACAACTTCAAGCCCTAAGACTTCACCAAGTCTCTTGACATCTTCCACATGATTTCCAAAAACAGTCGGCATGTGAAGGCCGAATTTTGCCTGTTTGCGGAAGTAGTCCAGTTTGTCTTCTACAGAGAAGTAGATACCTTCCGAGCAGCCAGTCGTACCATATCCAAATCCACCGACAACAGTTCCTCTTGCCACCATGATCTTCGTGCATTCCGGATTGAAGCGAAGCAGCGTAATGGTTTCACCCTTATATTCATCGAAGTTGATACGCATAGTTGCTCCAAACCCGCTGTTTGTAAACGGACGAAGCGCATATTTCATCGGCTCTGCATCAAAACCAAACATCTTGATGTTCGGAGTTGCATGTCCTGTATAATAAATGTTTGGATCTGTATCCATTTCCGGAATATAGCTGATACCGGTATACTCGCCCTCTACATGTCCGTTAAAGTAAACACACGGCTGTGTATTGGCCATATACGGAGCCTTATAAGAAATCGCTGCAAGCGCGATGATGGAATAAAGACCGATCAGGTCATACTCACATGCGGATGGAATACCGACTTCATTCAGGATCGAGTGGTTGAAGCAGAAAGTAAACTGCTCTTCATTCATTCTTCTGGTTGCACAGGCATCCGGACACGGTGCGGTAAAAGCGTTGCACTGGAAATGCTCCATCAGTTTTCTTGCAAGGACAGAAGCTTTGACAGAATTGATGACATATTTGCGGTCCATATCGCTTTCCACTGCGCCTGCAATATATCGGTCTGCGATTTCTTCCACTTCTTTCATGTCCTCATCCGTCAGGTTGTAAACATCTCTGCCCGGAAGTGTATGATTTTTATCATTCTCATTCACATGCAGCATATCTAAGAATTCATGCACGCTCATATACTGATAGCGGACGCCAAGCTGTTTGGTTGCATGATCATTGCAATAAGTATCGAGTCCGCCCAGGGAATCGGTAGAGTTAAAACGGGTTGCTGCAAGAATACGGGTCTCGCGAAGTGCTTTCTTTGCACGAAGCGCATTGATCAGATGGATTGCATCCTGCATATCAAGAATGGAATACACCTTGTCATATCCACGTGCACTCAGGGTGGAAGAAAGTACCGTAGATGCAAACATGCCTTCTCCTGCAACCGGAACGTCGTATTTCATGGCAAATTCTTTTGCGATCTTCTCACAGCGCATACCGGTGAAAATATAAAGGTCAGTATCTGCCACATTTGCAGCCATACGCTTCTCATCTTCATCCGAAATAAAGAATTCGTCAGACATTTTAATATACATCGGCTCAAGCATGTTGACGCCCGGGATGTGACTTAAAGCACCGCCATATCCGCCGGACCATGCCTTAAAGATTTCTGCCTGGTTCATCTCATCAAACTCTGTTGTCAGACATTCCTTTGGTCCGAAGCGACATGGTCCCTCATACACATACTTGTGGATCAGAGCCACATAGACCAGCTGAACATTGAGCTTAATGTCAGTAATTTTTTTAACATTGTACATACCATTTCTCCTTTTCTTTTGACAGCTTAAAACCGGCTATATTATGTAATTCTTTTTTCGACGTCTTGTAAATTCAGGTCCTTTCCTGCGTCTAAAAACAAGTCTGTTTTCTGAAATTATTTAGTGTACCACCGAAACAGAAATTGGGTTTCCTGAAAACACATGCTCTACAAGGCCTTCAGACTTTTGAGAATCGCACGGACTCCTTGTAACTGTTCTGCATTAAAATGCCTGCTGAAATCTTCCTTTTCCGGCAGCGTGCAGGTAAAGTTCCGAGCCTCCTTAAGGCTCCGTCCATTATAGAGTTCCTGCAAAAGAGAAAGCGCCCCTTTTACGATCAGTGCTTCACTGTCCATCTGAAATGACACCTTGTCATTCTCCACGGTGACATACATCCAGGTATTCACCTGACATTCCCTCACAAGATGCTCCTCGTTTCGCAGTTCATCCGGAAACGGCGGCACCTCTCCAGCGCATGCGATTAAAAAGGTATACTGGCTGATCGGATCAGCCAGTTCCTTCAGATCATTCAAAATATCCGCTTCAAGTTCTTTCATTGTCATGTTTCGTTTGACTCCATCAAAGGAATAGCCAGTTTTGCAAGATCCTGTACCGTCTGTACTCCGTACATCTTTTCCGGCGGGAAGGTGATACCAAGTTTTTTCTGGATATCCAGAAACAGCAGCACTCTTTTTGCAAGGACCGCAGGAGCACTTCCACATGCTCCTGCCTTGTCCATTTCTTTCAGTTTCTCAAACGGTATCCCGGTCGCTTTCGAAACACTGATGCGGACCATGATCGTGATATTATCACTGACCTCATCCCCTTCCAGCTGCTGCTTTAAGCCGATGTACTCCTTCATGACCTCTGCAAGTTTTTTTTCATCGATTTTCGGCTGTTCCATGGCTTCCTCCCACAGAAGGTCAGCAGCCTTTGCACTTTTCGTTATCCGATTTGCAACATCTTTGATTGCCATGCTCTTTACGCCTCAAGAACTTCCAATCCGCAGATTTCTGCATATTTCTTCAAGGTCTCAACATGATCGCCGTAAACCAGCGGAATGTGTTCACCAACTACCAACTGTTTGTTGTAGAAGTCATGATTATCTTTTACCTGGAAGATGATCATTGGCTTGCAGTTTGGAATTTCCTTGAATGCGCCGCCCATGACCGTTCCTTTGGCAATGAACAATTTGTCACAGTTCGGGGAAAGTCTGCACATGGTGATCGTTGTCCCCTTATCCTCACGGAAGTCGTTACGGATCGTTGCGCCCCATCCGGAGAATGCAAACGGCTGAATGCTGTAGTTTGCATCCGGTTTGTCGATACCTCTCATCTTACGATGAGGAACAGCATGGAAGGTAAACATCAGGTTCGGCTCATTTTCAATTCCGCCTGTCTTCCAATCATCGGTCGGAAGTCCTTCTTCTGTCAGCGGTGACAGCGGCGGAACCGGTTTACCATCTTCAAAGTACAGGAATGGATTCGTCTCACCCATGTAAGCACCGCATCCGGATGCACTGATCAGAAGCTGCTCGGAAAGAGCTGCAATTGCATCCATCTCGCATGCAGACGGAATTCCCTGTTCATTGTTCAATGAGTGTGTCAGACAGAATGTCACCTGCTCTTCGTTTGCGCGTCTGGTTGCACAGAACTGCGGACATGGAGCTGTGAACATGTTGCAGTCATGTTTATCAAGGAATTTCTGAATGGTGTACCACAGACGAACCGTCTTTTCGACTTTATCTTTTTCCATATTGCAAAGGGTTGCCCCGTTTACCAAATCCTCTGTGATCTTTTCGATCTCCTTCATCTCTGCCTCGGTCGGGTTCAGTCCTTCACGACCCGGAATTGTTGGATTGGCAGTCGGATCACCCGGCTTATACTGATCTAATACTTCATGCAGGTTGACAGCACGGAAACGAACACCAAGTTTTCTCGTAACTTCTCTCTGATTGTAGAATGCGTTAGAAGTGATGTCACTTCCTGCGACCTCACCCATACGTACGACCTGAAGCAGTGCAGAATGATGCATTACCTTACGAAGGCGAAGCGCATGAAGAAGATGAATGCATTCATCCCAATATAACGGAGCATAGCCTTCCAGACCCGGATGGGAGTGAAGATGAGACATCGTTCTTGCTGGCATGCAGCAGCCTTCCGGCGTCATGACGATCGGTTTTTTGCTTCTTTCTGCAAGTTCTACGATCACGTCGCCTCTTACCATTTGCGCAGCAAGGATCATGTAAACATCTGTCTCTGCATCATTTTTCATGATCTCTTCAAACAATGCTTCCGGAATGGTCATTTCATCATCACGCTGTACATAGATCATATCCATAACATTGATCAAAGGCTCATTTGCCAGATGTGCTTTAACGCCCTCAAATGCACCGTTTCCCATCATCGGCTGAACCATCTGCTCGAATTCCGGGGTCAGCTGCTCCGGCGGTGCCATACGGCATGGTCCCTCAAAGAAATATTTGTGCACAAGGCCAATATAGACCGGCTGTACGTTCAGTTTTGTTTCATACCCTTTTTTGATCATAATGTTTCTCCTCTCACTAGCTGTAAGGTTTTATATATTACGCTTTCATTTTCTTTTAATTTCACTCGTTCGCAAAGAGTTATATAATATCTTATTCATTTATTTTTTTCTTCTGATATGGTATGCTTTATATCGTATTAAGGGAATAATCTACAAAAAGAAGATCGATTGATGAGGAAAACAGGATGTATACGCTTCAAATGATTGTTGATCAATTAAACCGTTCTCTGATCAGCGAAGAAAACATATTACAAAAAGACACGATCCGCATACTGAGAATCCGGACAGAGGATGATCTGAAGAAAGAAACGCTCTATCTGTCTGCTGTCAAAAAAGGCTTTACCCTTTGTGAAAGTACCGCAGGATCGTCCTTTGTATATCATGCAGATCTGAATCTAACTTTGAATCGGATCATGGAGATCATGGAATACTATTCCACCTGGGAGAAAGAACTCGTTGCTGCCATTCGCAGAGGCTGTACCCTTTCCGAGCTTTTGGACCTTGCATATCCGGTCATCTCACATCCTCTTTTTATCTTGGACAACAACGAATGGCTGGTAGCAAGTACCTCTGCACTTGAGCATATGGACATAGCAGGAAACGAAGATATTGAGCAGCTGCTAAAATTCCAGTCCAGTTCTCCGGAAAAAATTGTTGCCTTCAATCAGAAATTCCATGCGTATTTCCAAAGAAAGGATGTGTACCGGATTCCCGGGGATATTTTCTCCTCGATCAATGGACATGCGATGAATCTCTTTCATAATGATCAGTTCAGCGGAATCCTTTTAATCGACAGCTTTGCCGCCCCACTTTCCCAGGGAAAACTTGATCTTTTTTACTTATTGGGAATGCTGATCCAGGAAATGCTGAACGAACCATCCAGTGGCCTTTCCATCAGCATGAAGGAGGCCTCCTTCCTCTCCTATTTAGAAAATTCGACTGAAGAGAATGAACAAAGCCTGCTTCGGGAGCTTCGCGTCAACACATGGATGGACGATGATGAAAAGCAGCTGATTTTTATAGCTCCTGCTTCCGGACGCAGCCTTTCCCCGAACTTGAATCACGCAGTCATTATGTTTAACCGTTTATTCGGATTAAAGGCAACCGAGTATCAGGACGGCATTCTTTTATTTTTAAATCTCAGGATTTTGCAAGAACGCTCTGCTTACGAGGCAATCATTCAAAGGATCAAGCAGCTTTCCTATTGTGCCGGTACCAGCGATACTTTTACAGACATTAGAAAACTTCCCATTAAAGCAAGCCGTGCCCGCTTTGCGCTTTTATCCGGAAACCATTCTGCCGGAGAGATCAATCAGTTTAAGGATCACTATATGAAATACTTCTTCTCAATTTTCAGCGAAGAAAACCGGCAGATCCTAAAGCATCCGCTTCTGGAAACTCTGGAAGCCTATGATCGGCGGTATGGCAGCAGTCTATATAAAACTCTTTTTATCTATCTAAAAAATGAAAGGGGCATCACAAAGACTTCCGAAGAAATGAAGATTCACAGAAGTACTCTGATCCATAGGATTGAACGGATCAACGAACTGTCAGAAGGGATCTTGGATAAAGCGGACGAGCGGATGAACGTATTATTATCATACTACCTGGAGGAGACATCATGAACTCAATACAGATCAACTGTTTTTTAGAAGCTGCCAGGCAAAAATCTTTTTCAAAGGCTGCTGCTAAGCTTTTCATCTCTCAGCCTACTTTCAGCCGCAACATCTCAACAATGGAAGCGGAATTAGGACTAACTCTTTTTCAGAGAAATTCCTTCCACGGAATTGAGCTGACGAAAAGCGGCAAGATCATGATGGATGCTTTTATCAGATCAAAGAAAGAAATCCTCGCTGCTCATGAAAAAGCACATCTTATTGAAACCGAAGCCCGTTGGCCTCCTCGAAGGCCAGCTTTTAGATGGGCCATTTGAGGAACTGATCGCCGGCTTTCGTCTTTCGTATCCGAATATTACGATCAATATTCGAAGAGACACCTATGCAGAAATGACCGATTGAAAAAAATATCAAAATTCTATAGTATAGGGAAAGCAGGAGGGTTACTACAGGATGCGAACATGGGAAGACATCAGGGAAGATTTTCCGATTTTAAATGAACGAATATACAATCAGCCGCTCATCTATCTGGACAATGCTGCAACGACACAGCTTCCGAAACAGGTGATGGATTGCTGGACAACCCACTATACAAAATATAACGGAAACGTTCACCGCGGGATTCACTATCTAAGCGAAATGTCGACGGCTCATATGGAAGAGGTCCGGGAAAAAGCGCTTTCTTTTTTGAATGCAAAAGATGTCGGCGCACTGGTCTTTACTTCCGGTGCTACTGATTCTGCAAATCTTGTTGCGGTAAGTTATCTGCGTCACATACTAAAGCCCGGCGACGTTGTCCTTTCTACGGAACTTGAGCACCACTCAAACTATGTCGTCTGGCAACAGCTTTGCAAAGAATGCGGAGCCGCATTTCAGATGATTCCTTCTAAAGACGGGGATCTGGATATGGATGCTGCAAAAGAGATGATGAATAAGAACGTCAGATTATTGGCAGTTACCGCAGTTTCCAATGTTTTAGGAACCGTCGTTGAGCTTGAAGTTCTTGTTCAAATGGCTCATCAGTATGGTATCCCTGTCTATGTGGATGCTGCCCAGGCTCTGCGCCATGAACCTTTTAACCTTACTGAGCTTGATTGCGATTTTCTTGGTTTTTCTGCTCATAAAATGATGGGACCGACCGGAGTCGGCGGCCTGTTTATACGAAATGAAATTATAAATAAAATGAAGCCTTACCGTTATGGAGGCGGCATGATAGATATTGTTAATGAAACGGAAACAACTTTCCCCTCCTCTCCTTTGCATTTAGAAGCAGGAACGCCGAATTACAGTGGGATCATTGCCTTTGGTGCTGCGCTTGATTATTTAAGCGAAATCAGTTTTGAACGCATTTATGTGCGTGAGAAGGAGCTTACAGACTACGCGGAGATGCTTCTTAAGAAGATACCGGAAATAACGGTTCTCGGAAATCCAAAGCAAAGAGCCGGCGTACTCTCTTTTATCACGGATGGCGTTCATCCCTATGACCTTGCAAGTTTTATTGATAAATATGGTGTAGCCGTTCGCACCGGAAGTATGTGTGCCCAGCCGATCGTCCGGAAATACGGAACTGAAACGGTAACCAGGATTTCTCCTGCCTTTTATAACACAAAAGAAGAGCTTGATAAGACCGCAGAAATTATAAGCCGCATCATCAAGCTTTTAAAAAGGTGACAGAGGGACGGTTCTTTTGTCACCAAAAAGATGACAAAGCCCTTTTCTTTTATAAAAACAACAAAGCCCTGAGGAATTCCTCAGGGCTTTCTTGATTGAAGTTTTACTATCTAGCAAGATGTTTGATTATAACTTTACAATCCCCTACGCTGTTTGGAATTGTGTGAAAAAGGTGACAAAAGAACCGTCCCTCTGTCACATTATCTGAACATCTGGCCGGAGATAACCATCATCTGAACTTCGCTTGTTCCTTCGTAGATTTCTGTGATTTTCGCATCACGCATCATACGCTCGATCGGATAATCTCTTGTGAATCCATATCCGCCATAGAGCTGCAGGCAACGACGTGTTACATCGCTTGCGTTAGCAGCTGCAACAAGCTTAGCTTCTGCTGCGAGGTAGGTGTACGGAAGTCCTTTGTCTACAGCGTCTGCTGCCTGGTATACAAGCAATCTTGCTGCGTCTGTAGCTGCCTGCATCTTAGCAAGCTCGAACTGTGTATTCTGGAATTTTGCGATCGCACGGCCAAACTGCTCACGCTCCTGAACGTACTGTTTTGTAACATTGATTGCGCCCTCAGCGATTCCGAGTGCCTGCGCTGCAATACCGATACGTCCGCCATCAAGGGTCATCATAGCGATCTTAAAGCCTTTACCTACTTCGCCAAGAAGGTTCTCCTTCGGAACCTGAACGTCTTCAAATACGAGTTCGCAGGTGCTGGAACCACGGATACCCATCTTCTTCTCATGTTTTCCGATGGTGAATCCCGGCATGCCTTTTTCCATGATCAGGCAGCTGATTCCCTTTGTTCCCTGAGACTTATCTGTCATACCGAAAACGATGAATACATCTGCATAACCAGCATTTGTGATGAAGATCTTGCTTCCGTTTACAAGATAGTGATCACCTTTGTCTTCGAACACTGTCTTTTGTCCTGCAGCGTCCGTTCCTGCGCCAGCCTCTGTAAGAGCGAATGCACCAAGTTTAGCACCTGTGCAAAGATCCGGCAGATATTTTGCTTTCTGCTCGTCTGTACCAAACTTATAGATCGGCCATGCACCAAGGGAGGTGTGAGCGGAAAGGCCAACACCTGTAGAAGCACATACTTTAGAGATCTCTTCTACACACTGTGCATAAGAAAGTTCATCAAGTCCAGCTCCGCCATATTCTTCCGGGAACGGGATTCCCATAAGACCAAGCTCGCCCATCTGTGCGAAAGTCTCTTCCGGGAAACGCTCTTCTTCGTCAATATCTGCTGCGATCGGCTCGCAAACGCTCTCTGCAAAGTTGCGATACATATCTACCATTTCCTGGTGGAGTTCATCATTAAAAAAATCCATTGTTTTATTCTCCTTTATTGTTTGTCACACGGCGCCTTAAATACAGACGCCGTGCTTTACATTGTTTAACAATTACGCTTTCGCTTTTTTGATCTCTTCGATGAATGCAGGGATAACCTGGAACAGGTCGCCTACAACACCGTAATCAGCAATGCTGAAAATGCTTGCATCCGGATCCTTATTGATCGCGATGATGCAGTCAGAGCCGCTCATTCCGGCTACATGCTGGATTGCTCCGGAAATACCGCAAGCGATATAGATCTTCGGAGCGACCGTTTTTCCGGTCTGTCCAACCTGATGGGAATGTGCAATCCAACCGGCATCTACACAGGCACGGGAAGAACCAACAACACCGCCGAGTGTATCTGCAAGCTGTTTGATCACATCGAAGCCTTCCGGTCCGCCAACACCACGGCCACCGGAAACGATGATTTCTGCACCTTCCAGATCAACGGTCTCACCAACTTCTTTGATGACGTCAATGAGCTTCATGCGGATCTTCTCAGCCGGTACATGGAAATCTTCTTTGATGATCTCAGCTTCTTTTCCTGTCTCTTCCGGCTTTTTGAATACGCCAGGACGGACAGTACCACACTGCGGACGAGTATCCGGACACATGATCTCTGCCATCAGGTTTCCGCCGAATGCCGGACGGGTCCATTTTACATTTCCGGTCTCTTCATCAATAGAAAGACCTGTGCAGTCTGCGGTAAGACCTGTACGAAGTCTTGCTGCAATACCAGGGCCTAAGTCACGGCCAACATTGGTTGCACCGATCAAAACTGCGGTCGGGCCATATTTCTCAACCAGGTGAACCAGCGCCTCTTTATATGCATCTGTTGTGTAATCTTTGTACTCAGGTCCCTCAACACAGATAACACAATCTGCGCCAAAGTTTCCTGCTGCCTTTGCTCCAACTTCGGTATTTACACCGATTACTACGCCTACCAGCTTTCCTCCCTGTGCATTTGCAAGCTCACGGCCGGGATTTAAAAGCTCGAGTCCTACATTCTTGGGTTTTCCTTCGGAATCTGTTTCAATGAATACCCACAAATCTTTTGTTTTTGCTTCCATCTTCAAATCCCTCCTTTCTTACAGTACATGCGCATCGTTAAGTGCGGTAAACAGTTTCTTAGCCAGTACATCAGCCGTATCGTCATCAGACTCTTTCTCGAAGCGGACACCGCCTTCTTTCTGCGGAGGTGTGTAGGTCTTCTTAACTTTCGTCGGAGATCCTTTAAGACCGATTCTTGTGCGGTCGATATCCGGGAAATCTTCCTCGCTGTCTGTGATGACCGGAATTTCAGCTTTGTTTGCTGCCAGTTTTCTCTTAACAGTCGGGAAACGCGGGTCAAAGTTCGGCTTCGTAAAGGTCACAAGGCAAGGAAGTGAAACTTCGATAATGTTTCTTCCATCATCGCCTTCCTGGGTAATGATCAGACCGTTCTCATCATCTGTTTCCTTGCACTCAAGTCCGTAAGTTACCTGCGGAAGTCCTAAGTGTTCAGCCATCTCAGGTCCAACCTGTGCAGTATCACCGTCGATTGCCTGCTTGCCGCAGAAGATCATGTCGAACTTGATTCCTTCGCGTTTCTCAACCATCTTAACTGCCTCAGAAATGATGTAAGAGGTTGCTAAGGTATCGGAACCTCCGAACTGTCTTCCGCTGATCAGGAAGACCTTGTCAGCGCAAATACCAAGAGCCTCTTTCAGGACTGCCTTTGCCTGCTCAGGTCCCATGCAGATCGCATAGATGTTAATGTTCGGGTTCTTATCTTTGAGGCGTGCTGCAGCTTCGAGTGCATATCCATCAAAGGTGTTCAGGATACTCGGTACGCCGTCACGGATCAGAGTATGTTTCACCGGATCGATCTTGATCTCCGTTGTATCCGGAACCTGTTTAACGCAGACACAGATGTTCAGCGGTTTGGTTTTTGCAGGGCCGTCATCTGCCGGAGCAGGTGCTGCTGCCGGAGCAGCCTTCGGAGCTTCAGCCTTTGGAGCTTCTTTCTTCGGAGCCTCTGCCTTCGGAGCTTCTGCTTTTGCTCCTTCTTTTTTCGCTGCCATCTCTGCTTTGAGAGCTGCAATTCCCTTAAGCGGTTTTGCTGCAGGTTTTTCTTCTTTCTTCGGAGCCGGTGCTGCCTTAGGTGCTTCTGCCTTCGGAGCCGGTGCCGGAGCTGCTGCTGCAACCGGAGCTACAGGCTGGCCAAGAGCTGCTGCCGCAACGTTTGCTGCTGCCTGTGCAACCTGAGCTGCTGCCTCATTAAATGCTCCACTCTGTGCCGGAGCTGCTGCTGCGCTTCCGCCTTTCAGTGCCGGAATGTCAGCTTCTCTTGCTTCTTCTTCACCAAGTTCGTAGCTGACCTTACCAGGATTCAGGATCAGGTTCGGGTCAAATACTTTCTTGATGCCATACATCAGTTCCATGTTCTTCTTACCGATGCTCTCTTCCAGGAAGCGGATCTTTCCAAGACCGATTCCATGCTCACCGGATACAAGACCACCAACTTCTGTTGCTTTCTTGTAAAGAATATGGAAATATTTTTCTACTCTGCTCTTGAACTCTTCTTCGTCAAGATCGTTGCTGCACTGATAAATATGAAGGTTGCCGTCTCCTGCGTGACCAAAGCTCTTAATTGTCAGTCCGCACTCCTCACCTGTCTTAGTAGCAAAGGTAAGGAAGTCAGCAATTTCATTAACCGGAACGACGACATCGCACTCATCAAGAAGCTTTGTCTCTTCCAGGATTGCATCAAGCAGACTGGAGCGTGCTGCCCATGCATCTTTCATCTTCGGAGCAGTGTCTGCAATGAGAACGTCGATTGCGCCGTTTTCCATTACGATTTCCACTGCCTGCTCGATCTTGTTATTTACGATATCTTCTGTATCTCCATCAAAGGTGATCAGCAGATATGCGTTTGCCGGAACACCATCCACTTCCTTCGGGAAAGTGCTCTTTCCAATGTAACGCTCGGATGCAAGAAGAGCTTCTTTCTCCATAAACTCAAGAGCCTGCGGATCAAGGTTTGCATTCTTGATTCTCGGAACGTTTGCGATTGCTGTTGCAAGATCCGGGAACGGAACGATCATGCTTGTGATGACCTTCGGTGCCGGAATGATCTTTAATGTCAGTTCTGTGATGATACCAAGTGTTCCTTCTGAACCGATCATCAGGTCGATCAGGGAGTAACCGGAACTGGTCTTGGATACCTTTGCGCCGAAATGCGTGATCTCACCTGTTGGCAGTACGACGGTCATAGCTCTTACATAATCGCGTGTTGTACCGTATTTAACTGCACGCATACCGCCGGCATTCGTAGCCACATTGCCTCCGACACAGGCAAGTTTCTCACCCGGATCCGGTGGGTACATCAGTCCCTGATTGCTGCAGTCGTTTGCAAGATCCTGAAGCAAAACGCCCGGCTCGATCGTAACGACCATGTTATCCAGGTCGTAGGAAAGAATACGGTTCATCTTGCTCATGTCGATCAGTACGCCGCCTGCTACCGGTACAGCTGCACCGACAAGACCTGTTCCGGCGCCTCTTGGGGTAACCGGGATCTTGTTTTCGTTACAAATCTTTACGATTGCAGCGACATCTTCTGTGCTCTGAACAACGACAGCAAGATCAGGCATATGAGTTCCGTAAATCGGCATCTCGTCCTTTTGATAATCTTCGTTAATGTCTCCGCCCTCATAGACTGTGCCTTTGACAGCAGCCTTGATCTGTGCGATCACTTCGGGAGTCAACTTGTTGTAACTGGGCATAAACTCTGTCCTCCTTCTTGTATAATTACATATCATGTAACAATTATGTTAAAAATCAGATTCCATGAGTCGGAACATGGAATCTGATTTTTAATTACAGATTAAATATCATCGGCATGAAATAGCAAAGCAGACCTGAGATCACGACAAAAATGATCACATACTTAAAGGACTTTCCGATGATCTTATTTTCTTTTCCGGCAAGACCTGCCGCCGCCGCTCCAATTGCGACATTCGACGGGGATATCATCTTACCGATTCCGGCGCCAAGTGAGTTGGCAGCCGCCAGCCATTCAGGGTTCATTCCGATTGCCTCTGCGGTGCTTGCCTGCATTGGTCCAAACAGCACGCAGGTAGACGTTCCGCTTCCTGTAACGAAAGCTCCGATCGTTCCGACGATCGGTGACAGGAACGGGAAGTATTTACCCGTAACTGCAACTAAGGTATCTGCAACATCCATCGTCATTCCCGAAAACTGCATGATCTTAGCCGTTGCAAGCACGGAGCAGATCGTAACGATCGTCTTCCAGTTTTTCGCGATCGTCTGGAAGAAGGTTTTTACGATCTCGATAAATTTCATTCCCTGGATCAGTCCGCC
>JAZQCK010000082.1:0-55789 GCA_045546255.1 Lachnospiraceae bacterium
GGACGAAGCGGAAGTCACTGGCTGCAGGAGGTCTGTGCGGACCTTGATATTCCGACGACTTCGAACCGTGTGGATATCGGTGTGCGTGTGGAACTTCCAGCTCCGATCTTCTCCCACATCACAGATGAACTTTATGAGAGCAAGATCGTATACCGGACGGAGAAATATGAAGATAATGTCCGTACCTTCTGTATGAATCCGAAGGGCATCGTCGTTAATGAAAATACAAATGGTATCATCACAGTCAATGGGCACAGCTTCGAAGACGAATCTAAAAAGACAGATAATACCAACTTTGCGCTGTTAGTGTCCAAACGTTTTTCCGTTCCGTTTAAGGACAGTAACGGATATGCGGAGAGCATTGCGAAGCTTTCCAACATGCTCGGAGGCGGTGTCATCATTCAGCGTTTCGGAGACCTTGAAAGAGGAAGACGAAGCACGCAGAAACGTATCGATGAAGGAACTGTTCGTCCGACCTTAGCTGCAACGCCGGGTGACTTAAGCCTGGTGCTTCCCAAACGAATCTTAGACGGCATCATCGAGATGATCTATGCGCTGGATAAGATCGCACCGGGTACCGCTAACGAGGATACGCTGCTTTATGGTGTGGAAGTCAAGTTCTATAACATGGGTGTAAGCGTAGATGAGAATCTGGAGACGAAATACAAAGGCCTTTATGTGATCGGCGACGGAAGCGGAGTGACGCACTCCCTTTCGCACGCATCTGCAAGCGGAGTCTTTGTTGCTGATCAGATCATTGAACATACGAAATAATCAGTAGATAAACGGATAATCAGTATAGTAGCTTATCAACAGATAAAAGGAGAAGTATCATGTGTGGAAATGATTGCAAAGACGAGAACATGAAAGCACTGGATGCTGTGCTGGATGAGCATGGCCATGACAGCGGCTCTCTGATCGCGATCCTGCAGCAGGCGCAGGAAATCTACGGATATCTGCCGGCAGAGATCATTTACTATGTTGCGGCGCAGACGGGAACAACGCCGGCAAAGGTCATGGGTGTTGCGACGTTCTATACGCAGTTCCGCTTAGAGCCGGTTGGAAAATACCTGATCATGCTCTGCAAAGGGACCGCGTGTCACGTGAATGGTTCTGACAGAATTGAAGCATCGATCACAAGTGAGCTTGGCATCCAAAACGGACAGACGACAGCGGACGGCTTATTTACACTAAAGAATGTTGCGTGCCTTGGCTGCTGCTCCCTGTCTCCGGTTATGATGATAAATGACGAAACCTTTGGGACATTGACACCGGAAAAGGCGATCAGTATTCTGAATGATTTCAGGAACAGAGAGGAGGCTAAGGCATGAGGATCGTAGTTGGAGAAGGCAGCTGCGGAATCGCAGCCGGTGCCGGAAAAGTATATGACGCTTTAAGTGCGCTGATCAAGCCGGAAGATTCCTTCAGTTTGGGAATCACAGGCTGTATTGGCATGTGCTTTTTAGAGCCGATCGTTGACCTTTATGAAGGGGAAGAACTCTGTGCCCGCCTGGTTCATGTGGAGGCGAAAGACGCAGAAACTATCATTGCGGCTGTGAAGAACAATGATCTCAGCCTTGTTGAGTCTTTAAAGATTCAGGATGACGATGCAAGTTTTCTTTCCCAGCAGACAAGAATTGCACTTCGTAACTGCGGAATCATTGATCCGACAGATATTGAAAGTTACAAAGCAAGAGATGGCTACAAAGCGCTCGAAAAAGTGTTAAAAACGATGACTCCGGAAGAAGTCATTGAAGAGATCAAGACCTCAGGTCTTGCAGGCCGAGGCGGAGCAGGCTTTCCGACCTGGTTTAAATGGAATGCTGCAAGAGGATCTCAAGGAGATGAGAAGTACCTGATCTGCAATGCGGATGAAGGTGACCCGGGTGCGTTCATGGATCGTGCCGTGATTGAAAGCGACCCGCATAACCTGATCGAAGGAATGCTGATCGCAGCTTATGCGATCGGGGCAAAAGAAGCGATCGTTTATGTCAGAGCAGAGTATCCACTTGCGATCATCCGCCTGGAAAATGCGATCAAGCAGGCGACAGAAGCCGGTTTGATCGGGGAGCATATTCTGGGAAGCGATTTCAGCTGTAAGTTCCGCTATATGGCAGGCGCCGGAGCGTTTGTCTGCGGAGAAGAAACGGCGCTGATCGAATCCTTGGAAGGAAAACGCGGAATGCCGCGCCTGAAACCTCCATTCCCGGCAGCAGCGGGCTATAAGCTGAAACCATCTAATATCAATAATGTTGAGACCTTTGCAAATGTTGCCTGGATCATCAACAACGGCGGAGAAGCTTTCGCTGCAATGGGAACCGAAGGCAGCAAAGGAACAAAAGTCTTTGCGGTTACGGGAAAAGTAAAACGCGGAGGTCTTGTTGAGATTCCGATGGGACAGACCCTGCGTCATGTCATCTTTGATATCGGCGGCGGAATCCGTGATGAGAAAAAGATCAAGGCAGTCCAAATGGGCGGACCTTCCGGAGGATGTATTCCGGAAAGTCTTTTAGATACAGTGATCGACTATAAAGCACTTTCTGCAACAGGGGCCATCATGGGATCCGGCGGAATGGTTGTTATGGACGAAAACACCTGCATGGTCGGCATGGCAAGATTCTTCCTGGATTTCACGTCCAAAGAGTCATGCGGAAAATGCGTACACTGCAGGATCGGAACCAAGAGAATGCTTGAGATCCTGACTCGCATCGTAAATGGCGAAGGCGAGGAAGGAGATATCGAACTTTTAGAAGAACTCTGTAACGCCATCAAAGATGGTGCGCTTTGCGGACTCGGACAGACAGCGCCGAACCCGGTTCTTACAACGATCCGGTACTTCCGCGACGAATATGAAGCGCATATCAAGGAAAAGAAATGTCCGGCAAAAGAGTGCGTGGAACTCTTAAACTATTATATTGATCCGGAGAAGTGCAAAGGCTGTACGATGTGCGCGAAGAAGTGCCCGGTTCAGGCGATCAGCGGAGAAGTAAAAAATCCGCATGAAATCGATCAGGATGTTTGCATTAAGTGCGGCCAGTGCTACAGCTTATGTAAGTTTGGCGCGATCAGTGTCGAGTAAGGAGGCCTTAAGATGAGTGAGATCAAAATTATTATAGATGGAATCGAATGCACAGCGAAGGCCGGAGAAACAATCCTTGATATTGCAAAGGCAAACGGGATCTACATTCCGACACTGTGCCATGATGAAAGTGTTGCAAAGTATGGCGCCTGCGGGCTTTGTCTGGTAGAGGGTGAAGGCCTTCCGAAACTGATGCGGTCGTGCTCAACAATTCCGGCAGACGGATGGGTGCTGCATACGGATTCGGACAGAGTATTAAGAGCCAGAAAAGTTGCGTTAGAGCTTTTAATGAGCGATCATGATGGCGACTGCAAGGGACCGTGTTCTTTAAACTGCCCGGCAGGAACCGACTGTATGGCTTATGTGAAAGAAATCGCAAAAGGGAATTACCATGAAGCGGTAAGAATCATCAAAGAAAAATTCCCGCTTCCTGCAAGCATCGGACATGTCTGTCCGCATCCTTGTGAGGATGCCTGCAGAAGACAGTATGTGGAAGAGTCGATCTCCATTGCCTATTTGAAACGCTTTGCAGGACTTAAGGATCTGGAAAAAGATACCTGGAAACCGGAAGTGAAGCCGGAGACTGGAAAGAAGGTTGCCATCATCGGCGGCGGCCCGGCAGGTCTTACGGCGGCATACTTCTTAAGAACCTATGGACATGCTGTCACGATTTATGATGCGATGCCGAACATGGGAGGCATGCTCCGCTATGGTATTCCGGAATATCGTCTTCCGAAACAGGTCGTTGACAGAGAAGTGAAAGAGATCGCGGATCTCGGCGTTATTATGAAGAACAACGTAAAGATCGGCACAGATATCACATTGGATGAGATCCGGAAAGAAGCGGATGCAGTGATCCTTTCGATCGGCTGCTGGGTAAGCTCTAAAGTCGGCTGCCCCGGAGAGGATGCAGAAGGCGTTTTAGGAGGCATTGATTTCCTGCGCCAGAATATCCTGGGAACACCATATGATATCGCGGGCAAGAATATCGCCATCGTAGGCGGTGGTAATACCGCAATGGATGCCTGCAGAAGTGCCGTGCGTTTAGGCGCGGAGAATGTTTATGTCATTTACCGTCGTACCCGTAATGAAATGCCGGCGGATGATGAAGAAATCGAAGAGGCAATCGAAGAAGGCGTACAGTTTAAGTTCCTGACGAACCCGGCAGAGATCATTTCTGAAGATGGAACTGTGAAAGAGATCAAGCTGCAGGTAATGGAACTTGGAGAGCCGGATGCCAGCGGCAGACGGAGCCCGGTTCCAGTGGAAGGCAAGTTTGAGACCCTCGCTGTGGATTATGTCATCTCTGCGATCGGTCAGAAGGTGAAGCCGGACGGCATTGATGTAGAACTGACAAACCGAGGCGTGATCGCAGCGGATGAGAACACCTTCCTTACCAATTTAGATGGAGTCTTTGCAGTCGGTGATGCGATCAAGACCGGTGATCGTATCGCAATCGCGGCAATCGGAACGGCCAACAAGGCAGCAGATGTCGTTGACAGCTACCTGAATGGCGAGATCATTCCTTATAGAAAGCCGTTTGTCTCCGAAAGAGACCTTGAGACGGTCAAAGCAGAACTGGCGGACAAAGAAAAGAAGGCAAGAGTCAAAGTTCCTAAACGTCCGGCGGAAGAACGCAAGCATGATTTCAAAGATATCGTTATCGAGCTCAGCGAAGAAGAAGTGATGAAGGAAGCAGCCAGATGCTTAGAATGTGGCTGCCATGACTATCATGAGTGTACGCTGATCGAATGTGCGAACTGCATGGAGATTTGCCCTTCAAGACTCAAAGGCGAGCATCATCCGGGATTTATGGAGACGAAGCTGGTCACCATTGAACGGAACCAGAACAAATGTGTTCTTTGTAATCTTTGTGTGCGAACCTGCGATGAAGTCGCTCATCAGGGTATTTTAGGACTTGTGGGAAGAGGCTTTACGACCGTGATCAAACCGGAGTTTAACAAGCCGGAGATGATCGCCGTTTGCAAGGATTGCCATAAGTGCGTTGATATTTGTCCAACTGGGGCATTGAAATTATTATAAAGAACATATATAATGCACGGGATACTCTTGAGAAGTTAGAGGAACCGCATGAGTTTAATAAAGAATAAGAATAAATGGATATCGCTGCTGGCAGTGGTCTTACTGATAATTACTGTGCTTTTTAGCGGATGGACTCTCAGTGAAACAAAAGCGGCTGATGCAACGGAAATCTGGACGTATAACGATTTATTGAAAATTGCTGAGGATCCGGCGGGATCCTATGTGATGATGGCGGACGTTAATCTGAAGGGACGTGTCTGGACCCCAGTCGATTTCACCGGAACTTTAGATGGTAACGGCCACGCGCTCTTAAATGCCAGCATCAATTCGGCAGGGACAAAAGCCGGTAAGAGTTTTGACGGCAAACAGACTTCCTATGACACTGTTTTTTCGGGACTCTTTTCTTCCCTTGTGGGGGCGAAAGTTTTAAATCTGAAAGTGTTGGGCCTGGAAGTATCCTTGGATACCAGTGAGCCGACTTTTATCGGTGGTATTGCCGGATATATGGAAAACAGTGAGATCACAGACTGCAGTCTTTACGGTAAGATCACGCTCTATACATCCGGGGCGGCATTTGGTGTCGGCGGCATTGCCGGATTTGGAAATGGAATCATCAGCAATACGGCATCGGAGATGACTCTGGTCTGCGTTGATAAGGACCGCCTAAATCCGAATGAGCAGTATATGGGCGGTGCGTATGCCGCAGGTTATATTGATCTGAACAATAACCAGATCAAGATCGACGCCTATGATTCCGATCATGGATTTGTGCATAATGGCGGACTGGCCGGAATGTATTTCCTTTATCCGGAAGGCACGGAGCATGCAGGAACAATTACAGGGAATACAGTCAGTGGCCAGATCACATTTTTTGAGGACAATGAAGACGGAGCGGCAATTTGCAATGCGTTTATCGGTGAAGCCCTGAATGAGTCCTATACTTATGATGACAGCGTTTCTGCGGACAGCGTTTCGATAACGCAGGTGGAGGATGTCAATACCGTTCTTCTCCCTCATAGCTGCACGGAGCCGCAGTTTGAACAAACGGTTGTAGCCCCAACCGAGACAGAGAACGGCTATACCGAATATCGCTGCGCAGCATGCGAATACAGCTATCGCGCAGACTATACACCAGTCATCGGAAACTATGTCGATCCGACGGAAGAAATCAACGAAGCAGGAATCCCGATGGCAAAAGCGCCGGTAAAGAAAACTGGCGGAAAAATCGGATTGATCATTGGGATTATTGTTGCTGTTCTGATTCTTGTCGCTCTACTGCTGATCTTTATAAAGAAAAAAAGAGTCGACAGGCAAAGGGAAGAGCGCAGGATATCCCGCGGAAGAGGGGTAGATTCGGAAGATTTCGGTTCCTAAAAAGAGTTATAAATCTTCAAAATATTTTTATATTGTAATCAGCATATGATTGTGCTATGTTTTTATCATAATTAAACAGAGTAGGAACGCAAGCGTTAAGTGCCGCCGGAACGGGGAGCTGTCCGGAGGACGAAAAATAAGTTGGCAGATTCTAATTTCTTCTATTTGCGTCTTGTGTTTCGCATCCCGCTGTCCTGATACTGGATAACGAATCCTCTTTTTGCAGCGGGCAAGAAGAGGATTTTTTCACTTAAGGACAGGGCCACTTGTAAAGGAGTATTTAAAATGAAAAAGAAACTAACTGTCCTGGATATTACGATCTGCGCTGCAATGATCGCACTGCACATCGTATTTGATCTGTTCCTTACGATCCGTATCGGGGAATTATACAAGATCACATTAAACACTCTGCCGTTTGTTGTTGTAGGTATGATGTGCGGACCGGCAGAAGGTGCGATTTCCGGTCTTGTTGGATGCTTCCTAAGCCAGATGCTGGGACCATATGGATTAATGGTTACGACCCCGATCTGGATCATCCCGGGAGCTCTTTCCGGTCTCACCTCTGGTCTCATTTTTAAAGCCTTTAAACGCAAACCGAAAACCATTAATATTATTGTCACTGTTTTCATTGCGGAGTTGATCACAACCATTTACAACTGGTTTGGCAGCTATTTGGGCGATGTGGTGATCCTCAAAGATATGGTGCTCGAAGTTTTGATCGGCGCAATTCCGATCCGTCTGGCAAACTGGGCGATCCGCAGTGCCGTCTTTTCGGTTGTCCTTATCCCATTGACGAAAACACTTTTAAAGAATTGTCCGGCAGGTATTCGCCAGGCTAAACTCAATGCCAAGAAGGCAGCTATGGCAGCAGATGCCCCGGTAGCGGTTGAAATGGAAGCACCTGTGGAAGTCAAAACAGAAGCACCGGCTGAAGAACCACCTACAGAAGAATAAACATCTGCAAAAGCGAAAACGCTGGTAGAAGAATCAATATCCGAAAAAGCGAAAACACTGGTAGAAGAATCAATATCCGCAAAAGCGAAAACACCGGTTGAAGAATCAATACGAGCATAAATTCAAGAGCTGCCGATAGAGGCAGCTCTTTTT
The DNA here is from genome assembly GCA_045546255.1 of Lachnospiraceae bacterium. Classification (GTDB taxonomy): domain Bacteria; phylum Bacillota; class Clostridia; order Lachnospirales; family Lachnospiraceae; genus RGIG5612. The sequence goes on from JAZQCK010000082.1 coordinate 7,604, forward strand.
AAATAGCATCTTTTGAATTGCCTTCCTTCGAAGGTGCGCTCCCTTCCGTTTCTCTTACAAGAGATAATACTGAATCAACTGGTCGACCCATTGGATATCAAGTGGGTGTGTTCTTGTTTCTGCGGTAACGATCAGATTGTCCCCGGGCGAGATTCCAAGCCTGCAGAAAATATCATTTCTCTTGTTAATACGCGGCATATAACCAGGATCATCCCATTTTCCCTGATGCTCCCAGTAAATGATCTTTCCAGTACTAAGATTTCTGCAGGTGAAATCCGGGTGAATGATCGTACTTCCGTAGCGAAGTTCATCTTCATAATGATATGGGACCCCAAAGAATTCAAAACGTGAGAGGATATCCGCCTCAGCCTTGCTTCTGACCAAAAGTCCTTCGACCACTGTTGTATATATCAAGTCTTCCGGATGATCCTGACTTCTTGCATAAGGCGCGTTCTTCCATGCTTCAAGATAATCCGCCCGCTTCCTAAGCAGAGGCAGGATCAACTCAGCCGCTCCAGGATGTGTATTTAAATAATGGTCTGCCTGCTTTTCATTGTTTAAAGCTTTGAGATTCAGATTAAGATAATGCCTTTCTCGAATGGCATCTTGAATTCTGTTTTTTGAATAATCTCTTAGTGCTAGCGCTCTCGCTATTTCCAACTTATTGCCTGAAAGATACTCTTCCGTGCATTTGTTGCCCTCAGTTTTTCTTTTTCGGTAATAGCGGTAGCTGCCGGATGGATTTCTTCGGACGATTAATTTTCCGGCCGGCGCATCAGAAACCAGCTTTTCCAGATATCGTATTTCTTCATCCAAACCAGAAATACGTGTTGCGATAGTATTTGTGTTTTTCATTATTAAGACTGATTGGATTTGGTGTGACGCTATTACTATATCATGGCTTTTTGTATACACAAAATTTTTTTATCGCGCTGCCTTTTCTATCTCAGCTATTGTTTTTTTATTGTCTGTTTTTTAGAAACCACTGTCTTTTTTTCGATCATTATTTCTTTTGCAGTCTATGTCTACGCCACTGTCTATGTCTCAATAGAAGAGTAGTAGTGAATAAGACTATGATGAATAGTCTCATATGAACAGAATAGTTATATGAGACATAAAAAGGGGCGAAAAGTGAGGCTTTTATGTCTCTATAGGAAGATGGCTGATAATAAGACTATGATAAATAGTCTCATGTGGAAGAAAGCGCCATATAAGACATAACAAAGAAAAAGAAACGTAAAAAACGTCAACGTATCTTTTGTAGATCCTGCAGGTAATAACAAGGTAAACGAAAAAGAAAAAATCGCCAGCCGGGTTAACGACTGGCGAATGTTATTAGTTCGTATAATTCAAAAAGTTTGAAAGAGAAGAGAACTGGATGAAACGTTTTGCGGCTGGGGAAGCAATCTCTTCCGGCTGCATAGCGATACCGATATTGACTGTGTGCGGAGTTGTAAGGGACAGCGGGACAACGTTGTTTCCAAGAGACTCCAGCCAGATCTTATTCGTCAGCGTTACGCCGAGACCAGCTTCGACCATCGCATAAGCTGCATACGGATCATGCGTTCTGTATTTCGTATTTGGTTTGATCCGCTTGTCATCCAAAAACAGGGTATTGTCTGTCTCCTGTCCGGTATAAACTTCGATGAACGGCTCTTTTTCAAAATCTTTAATGTTGAAAGAAGACTTGGAAGCATAGGGACTGTCTTTCGAAACAATTGCAACCAGTTCGTCTTCCAAGAGGTGTACCCAGTGGTATTTGCCTTTTCTCTTACTGATGATACAGAAGTCTGCAGCATTGTTTTCAATCATTTTGACCAGCGCGGAAGAAGCACCCTCGACGATGCGCACCTCAATATCCGGGAATTTTCTCGTAAAATCATAGATCAGTTTGGAAATTTGCGGATAAAAGTTATTGTATGCAGTTCCGATGATGATCTCACCTTTTTCCAGACCTTTCAGCTGGGATGCCATCTGATTTAACTGTTCTTCCTGACGGATGATCTTGATGATGGAAGGAAGGAGTTCTTCGCATTCTTTTGTCGGTGTGACACCGGTATGTGTCCGGTTCAGTAAGATCAGATCTGTTTCCTCTTCTAATGCAGAGATGGAACGGCTGACACCGGATGGTGTGTAGCCAAGTTCTTCTGCTGCATCACTAAGGCTTCCGGTTTGAATTGTTTTAAGCAGGATCTTATATTTTTCTGTATCCATGATTTCCTCCTCATTATATGGTGTGACAAAACTGCAAAACGCAAGAGAATAATTTTCGTCGCAATCAAAGTATCATCGTTTTGAGTTTTTGTCAACACCCATCTTATTAATACAAAATTTAGTGGAATCTTTTCCTCTGTAAACACTATATATTGTGGTTTTGGCATTGATTTACGATGCCTTTTTTGATATTATCTAATAGATTATGGGCTTCTATATGTTTTTTTATGGACCCTAAAAGCAGATCAGCAGATATTTTCAGGAGAATAATATGATCAGTTTGATTGTTGCGGCAGACAGAAACTGGGCAATTGGCAAAGATGGGAAGCTTCTAACCAGTATCCCGGATGACCTTCGCTTTTTCCGTCAGACGACCAGAGACAAGGTTGTGATCATGGGCAGAAAGACCGTGGAGTCGCTTCCAGGCGGCCGACCGCTTCCGAACAGAACAACGATCCTTGTGACCCGTGATCACAATTATAAGATGAGAGATGTGATCGTCGTTCACAGCGTGGAAGACGCGTTAAAAGAGGCGGAAAAGTTTAAAACCGATATCTATGTCGCCGGAGGCGGAGAGATCTACGAACAGATGCTGGATTATTGTGACGAGGCATTGGTCACCTATATTGACTATTCCTATCAGGCTGACACGTATTTTCCGAATCTGGATAAAAGACCGGAGTGGGTTTTGGCAGTGGAATCAGAAGAGCAGACCCATTTTGATATCGTCTATTATTTCAGACATTATCTGAGACGCAAAGATTTCATTGGATAACGCATCTGTTGCCACATAAGAAAAGAAAAATCACTTGATTTATTTATTACAAGAAGGGAAGAAGAATCATGTTAGGAGATAAAAAAGTTCTTTACAGTGCAGTGCAGGCGACAGGAAACCTGACGATTGGCAATTACCTTGGTGCGCTTCGCAACTGGGTCAATCTTTGTGATGAGTATGAATGCTTCTTTGCGGTGGCAAATGAGCATTCCATCACGGTGCGTCAGGATCCGGCTGCTCTTAGAAAACACGCCAGAGAACTATTAACCTTATATATTGCAGCAGGCCTCGATCCGGAGAAAAACTGTCTGTACTACCAGAGCCACGTTCCTGCACATGCAGAGCTTGCATGGATATTAAACTGCTACACCTATATGGGTGAGCTCAGCAGAATGACACAGTTTAAGGATAAATCTGCAAAGCATGAAGATAACGTAAATGCGGGACTCTTTACCTATCCGGTACTGATGGCAGCCGATATTCTTTTGTTCCAGGCAGATTACGTTCCGGTTGGAGTGGACCAGAAACAGCACTTAGAGCTGACGCGTGATATCGCAATGCGCTTTAACGGCCTCTATGGAGATGTCTTTACGATTCCTGAAGTGTACCTTGGAAAGACCGGCCGCAAGATCATGTCTTTGCAGGATCCGACCAAGAAGATGAGCAAATCAGATGAAAACCCGAACGGCTATATCCTGATGATGGATGATAAAGATACGATCATCCGCAAGTTCAAGCGAGCTGTCACGGATTCAGATACCGAGATCCGTTATTCTGATGATAAGCCGGGCGTTTCCAATCTGATCGATATCTATGCTTCCTGTACAGGAAAGAGCACGGAAGAAATCGAAAAAGAGTTTGCCGGTCAGGGATACGGACAGTTTAAGTTGGCAGTCGGGGAAGCCGTTGCCGATGTCCTGACTCCAATCCAGGAGCGCTACGCAGAACTGTCCAAAAATAAGGACTATATAGACAGTATGATTAAGAACAACACGGAAAAGGCAAACTACTTCGCCAATAAAACGCTTAGGAAGGTCCAAAAAAAAGTAGGATTTCCGGAGCTGATCAGATAAGGAGCTTACATGGCAAAAAACAACGCAAATACATACAACGCTGATGCGATCACGATACTTGAAGGGCTTGAGGCGGTCCGCCGCAGGCCCGGAATGTATATCGGAAGCGTTTCAACAAAAGGTCTGAACCATCTGATCTATGAGATCGTCGATAATGCAGTGGATGAGCATCTGGCCGGATACTGCACTGATATTTCTATCACATTAAATGAAGACGGATCCGTTACCATCGTGGATAACGGACGAGGCATCCCGGTGGGGATCAACAAGAAAACAGGGCTTCCTGCTGTGGAAGTCGTTTTTACCATGCTTCATGCTGGCGGTAAATTCGGAGACGGCAACTATAAGATCTCCGGTGGTCTCCATGGTGTCGGAGCATCGGTTGTTAACGCACTTAGCACCTGGCTGGAAGTAAATATTAGAAAAGACGGAAAGATCTACAATCAGAGATTTGAGCGAGGCGTAAAGACCTGTGAACTCCATGAGACCGGAACCTGCAGAAAGAGCGATTCCGGAACGACGGTCTCCTTCCTCCCGGATGGAGAGATCTTTGAAAAAACATATTTTAAAGCGGATGCGATCAAGAGCCGACTCCACGAGACGGCTTATCTGAACCCGAATCTGACGATCACCTTTATCAACAAACGCTTTAATGAAGCGGAGGAAGTGATCTATCATGAGCCGGAAGGAATCGTGGCCTATATCAACGACCTGAACAAAGACAAAGAACCGGCAGCTCCGGTTGTCTATTTCCAGGGAAAAGAAGAGGGCATTGAACTTGAAGCGGCCTTCCAGTTCACCAATGATTTTCAGGAGAATATCTTAGGATTCTGTAATAACATCTACACACAGGAAGGCGGAACTCATATTACCGGCTTTAAAGCCCGCTTTACCCAGCTGATCAACTCCTATGCAAGAGAACTGGGAATCCTGAAAGAGAAGGATGACAACTTTACCGGAGCAGATGCCCGTAATGGTATGACCGCCATCGTTGCAATCAAACATCCCGACCCGCGTTTCGAAGGACAGACCAAAACAAAACTGGACAACCCGGATGCGCAGAAGGTGACAGCTGATATCACCGGTGAACAGTTAGAGCGTTATTACGATAAAAATATTGAGATATTAAAGGCTACGATCGCCTGCGCGGAAAAGAGCGCGAAGATTCGTAAGGCAGAAGAAAAAACAAAGACCAACATGCTTTCCAAGACGAAGTTTGTTATGGAAGGCAACGGCAAACTTGCAAACTGTGAAAGCCGGAAACCGGAGGAGTGCGAAGTCTTTATCGTCGAGGGTGATTCTGCAGGCGGCAGTGCTAAGACTGCAAGAAACAGACGGACCCAGGCAATCCTTCCAATCCGTGGTAAGATTCTGAACGTTGAAAAGGCTTCTATGGATAAGGTGCTTGCTAACGCTGAGATCAAGACCATGATACAGGCGTTTGGCTGCGGTTTTTCAGAAGGATACGGAAACGATTTTGATATTTCAAAACTCCGTTATAACAAGATCATTATCATGACGGATGCCGATGTCGACGGTGCGCATATTGCGACATTGCTTTTAACCTTCTTTTACCGCTTTATGCCGGAACTGATCCAGGCAGGACATGTGTACCTTGCAACGCCGCCGCTTTATAAAGCTATTCCGAAAAAAGGCGAGGAAGAATATCTTTATGATGATGCCGCTCTGGAAAAATACAGAGCAACGCACAAAGGCGATTTCGTTCTTCAGCGTTACAAAGGTCTGGGCGAGATGGATGCGGACCAGCTTTGGGAGACCACGCTGGATCCGGAAAACCGTGTCCTTAAGAAAGTGGAGATCGACGATGCCCGCATGGCCTCTGAAGTTACTGAGATGCTGATGGGATCAGATGTTGCCCCGCGTAAACAATTTATTCATGACAATGCTCAAGTTGCTGAATTGGATATTTAGTGAAGGCGTTTCCCTTCCGATCTGCCGACACGCCAGCAGATCATGTACCCGAGAGTGCTTTTTCAGCAATCGAGGGTACTGATTGCTGGGCCATAGTCGGAGGCAGAGGGAAACGCATCAATAATTAAATAATACAGAAAGTTAGAGAATTATAAATGGCAGAAAAAATTATTAACAGCGAATATTCAGACGTCATGCAGAAGTCGTATATCGACTATGCAATGAGCGTTATCTGCTCAAGAGCCGTGCCGGACGTCAGAGACGGCTTAAATCCGGTGCAGCGCCGCGTGCTTTATGCGATGAGCCAGTTAGGCTTAAGGAGCGACAGACCGCATAGAAAATCCGCCCGTATCGTCGGAGATGCGATGGGTAAATACCATCCGCATGGTGACTCTTCGATCTATGAGACCCTGGTCGTCATGGAGCAGGATTTCAAAAAAGGAATGCCGCTTGTTGATGGTCACGGAAACTTCGGCTCCATCGAAGGCGACAGCGCTGCGGCAATGCGTTACACCGAGGCAAGACTGCAGAAATTCACGCAGGATGTCTATCTTGCAGATTTAGATAAAGACGTTGTGGACTTTGTTCCGAACTTTGACGAGACAGAGCGTGAGCCGGCGGTCCTTCCGGTGCGAGTTCCAAATGTTCTGATCAATGGAGCAGAAGGTATCGCCGTCGGTATGACGACCAGCATCCCGACCCACAACCTGAATGAAGTCATTGATGCGATGATCGCATATATGAAAAAAAGTTCCATCACAACAGAAGAACTGATGGAATATCTGCCGGGACCGGATTTTCCGACTGGTGGTATCGTAACGAATAAATCCGACCTCAAAGAAATCTATGAAAGCGGAACTGGTAAGATCAAACTTCGCGGAAAAGTTGTTTTAGAAAAAGGCCGCCGCAAGTCTGATCGCGATAAATTGGTTATTACGGAAATCCCGTACACCATGATCGGTGCCAATATCGGAAAATTCATCCTCGATGTCTGTGACCTGGTAGAGAGCAAAAAGACAACGGATATCGTGGATGTTTCCAATGAATCTTCCAAAGAAGGAACCAGGATCGTTCTGGAACTGAAAAAGGGAGCAGACCCGGTCAAGATCGAGAACATGCTTTATAAGAAGACGAAGCTCGAAGACACTTTCGGCGTGAACATGCTCACGATCGTTGACGGAAGACCGGAAGTCTTAGGGCTCAAGGGCATCTTAGGACACTGCATCGATTTCCAGTATGAGATCAACACGCGTAAATATACGACCCTTCTTGCCAAAGACAAAGAGCAGAAAGAGATCAAAGAAGGTCTGATCAAGGCCTGCGATATCATTGACTTGATCATTGAAGTGATCCGCGGATCACGCAGTATTTCCCAGGCAAGAGCCTGCCTCACACATGGCGAGACCAAAGACATCAACTTCAAGAGCGAGGCATCTAAAAAGGAAGCTGCAAAACTCTGCTTTACAGAAAAGCAGGCACAAGCCATCCTGGATCTGCGTCTTGCCAAATTGATCGGTCTTGAAATTGAGCAGCTGAACGAAGAGTACCAGAAACTCATCAAAGAGATTGCGGAATTTGAAAAGATCTTAGGCGAGAAATCAGCAATGAAGAAAGTCATCATCAAAGATCTCGAGGCCATCAAGAAAGAATACGGCTATGAGCGCAAGACCGAGATCTTAGATGCGGAAGCCGCTGTTTATGAAGAAGAAAAAGTCAAAGAGCAGGAAGTCGTCTTCCTGATGGACCGCTTCGGTTATGCGAAGATCATTGAGCCGGCTGCTTATGAGAGAAATGTGGAAACGGTCGATAATGATAATAAATATGTCATGCGCTGCATGAATACAGACCGCATCTGCATCTTTACACAGACCGGTATGGTGCATCAGCTTAAAGTGTTGAAAGTGCCGATGAAAAAGCCGAAAGACAAAGGCATTCCGATCGATAACCTTTGCAACTATACCAGTGCCAAAGAAGATATCATCCAGATCTGCCCGCTTGGCCAGCTCAAGATGCATATGATGCTCTTTACAACGAAGAAGGGTATGATGAAATTCGTCGATGCTTCTGAGTTTGATATCAGCCGTCTTTCTGCAGCAGCAACAAAACTCTCAGACGGCGATGAAGTTATCAGCATTGATCTCTTTGATGCAACGAAGCAGAAAGTCTATGATGGCGATGACACGGAAGAGGAGATGGATGTTGCGATCACCGGCGGCTTTGATGACGGCATCAGCGACTATATCGATCCGGAAGATGACCAGTTGACCTTTGAGTTCATCGATATCAACGATGGCTCCAGCAGCATTGTGGGACTTTCGGATGAAGAAGAGTCTGAGGGAGAAGCAGAGAAAGCGGAAGAGAAGCCGGAAGCAAAAGAAAAATTCGTGACATCCAAGATGGTCGTTCTCCAGACAAAAGAAGGCGTGTTCCTGCGCTTCAAACTGAATGAGGTGCCGGAGAAGCATAAAGGTGCTGTCGGCGTGCGAGGCATCAAACTTGGAAAGGACGATGAGATCGATAAAGTTTATATCGTCGGTTTTGGAGATAAAACATCTATTAAATACCACAATAAAGATGTGGAACTGATGAAGCTGAAGCTTGCTAAACGTGATACGAAAGGAACGAAGCTCAGACTGTGATCAGAAACGAGCGGCGGAACGTTCCCGGATTAACGGGCGAGCGATTCTATTGTTAATTTTACAACAAAGGCTTGATAATTAAAGGCTCGGGGATTATTATGTAGTCTATTATTGCTTTAATTCGTTAAAGTGCAGGAAATGCATAAACTTAAGAAAGAGGAATGAGTATGGAAAAGAAATTAAGAGTCGGCATATTAGGTGCAACAGGTATGGTAGGACAGCGTTTTGTAACGCTCCTTGAAGGCCATCCGTGGTTTGAGGTCGTGATGCTTGCAGCGTCTGAGAGAAGTGCAGGAAAGACCTATGAAGAAGCAGTTGGAAAAAGATGGAAAATGGCAGCTCCGATGCCGGAACGTCTGAAAAACGTTGTTGTTAAAAACATTAATGATATTGAAGAAAACGTAAAAGAAGTGGATTTCTGCTTCAGCGCAGTTGATATGACAAAAGAAGAAATCCGCGCCTTTGAAGATGCTTATGCAAAGACAGAGACACCGGTCGTTTCCAATAACTCCGCACATCGTTGGACCCCGGATGTTCCGATGGTCATCCCGGAGATCAACCCGCAGCACTTAGACGTGATCCAGTATCAGAAGAAACGTCTTGGAACCACCCGCGGATTTGTTGCAGTAAAGCCGAACTGCTCCATCCAGAGCTATACACCGGCGCTTGAAGCATTAAAGGAATTCGGACCGAAGGAGGTTGCTGTCTGCACGTATCAGGCAATTTCCGGTGCAGGAAAGACCTTTGCAGATTGGCCGGAGATGGTGGAAAATGTAATTCCATATATCGGCGGCGAAGAAGAGAAGAGTGAGCTTGAGCCGCTTCGTGTTTGGGGACAGGTTGATCCGGAAAAAGGAGAAATCGTTCCGGCAAAAGCACCGCTGATCACAGCACAGTGCCTGCGTGTTGCTGTTCAGGACGGACATACCGCAGCAGTCTTTGTAAACTTTGAGAAAAAACCAACGAAAGAAGAAATCCTTGCAAGATGGAATGCATTCAAGGGTGAGCCGCAGGAACTGAACCTTCCGAGCGCACCGAAGCAGTTCATCCAGTACTTCGAAGAGGATACTCGTCCGCAGCCGAAACTTGACAGAGATTATGAGAACGGCATGGGAGTCAGCCTTGGACGTCTTCGCGAAGACACTTTGTTTGACTATAAGTTTGTCGGACTTTCCCATAACACTGTCCGCGGAGCAGCAGGCGGAGCCATCCTTCTTGCAGAACTCCTGACCGCGAAAGGATTCATCGAAACAAAATAATACATCAGAGGTGGAACATGAAAATCAGAACCAGATATGCACCAAGCCCGACAGGCAGAATGCACGTAGGAAACTTAAGAACGGCTTTATATGAATATTTGATCGCACGCCATGAAGGCGGAGATTTCATTCTTCGTATTGAAGATACCGACCAGAAGCGTTTCTTTGAGGGCGCCCTTGAGATCATCTACAATACCCTGGAAGAGACCGGCCTTGATTATGATGAAGGTCCGGATAAACCGGGCGACTGTGGTCCTTATGTGCAGTCCGAACGCGTGGAAGCCGGCATCTATATGGATTATGCAAAGCAGCTTGTTGAAAAAGGCGAAGCATATTACTGTTTCTGTACGAAGGAACGTCTGGAATCTTTAAAGCAGACGGTCGCTGGAAAAGAAATCATGCTTTATGACAAGCATTGCCTTCATCTTCCGAAAGAAGAAGTGGAAGCAAAGCTTGCCGCAGGAGATGCGTTCGTTATCCGCCAGAATATCCCGAACGAAGGAAAGACATCTTTCTTTGATGATATTTACGGCGAGATCACAGTTGATAATGCAGAGCTGGACGATATGATCCTGATCAAATCCGATGGTTATCCGACTTATAACTTTGCAAACGTTGTGGACGATCATCTGATGGGCATCACACATGTTGTCCGTGGAAATGAATACCTTTCTTCCACGCCGAAATACATCCGTCTTTATGATGCGTTCGGCTGGGAACCGCCGGTATTTGTGCACCTTCCGCTGATCACAGATGAAGAGCATCATAAACTGAGCAAGCGTTCCGGTCATTCTTCCTTTGAAGACCTTGTAGAGCAGGGCTTCCTGCCGGAGGCAATCATCAACTTTGTTGCTCTTCTTGGCTGGAGTCCGGAAGGAACGGAGGAAATCTTCTCCTTAAAGCAGCTGATCGAAGCCTTTGATTATAAGAGAGTCAATAAGTCTCCGGCTGTTTTTGATATGGTAAAACTGCGCTGGATGAACGGCGAATATATCAAGAACATGGACTTTGAGGAGTATAAAAAATATGCACAGCCGTATGTGGATCAGGCTGTGAAGAAGGACGTTAAGAAAGATAAGATCTTAGAACTGATGAAGACCCGTATTGAAGTCTTCCCGGATATTCCGGAAAAGATCGATTTCTTTGATGAGCTTCCGGAATATGACGTCCAAATGTACACGCATAAAAAGATGAAGACAAATTCCGAAATTGCGCTCGAGGTCTTAAAGGAGACCCTTCCGATCTTAGAGGCGCAGGAGGATTATTCCCTGGATGCGCTGCATGACCTGATCATGAAGTATATTGAGCAGAAGGGTGTGAAAAATGGCGTTGTCCTTTGGCCGCTTCGTACCGCCGTTTCCGGAAAGCAGTCTACACCGGGCGGAGCTTTTGAGATCATGGAGATCATCGGAAAAGAAGAGTCCCTTGCAAGGATCCGGAAAGGCATCGAAAAACTGGAAGCTTCTTTGGCCTAAGAGGACAGCGTTCATTTCGAAAGAATTGCAGCAATAAAAGCAGAACAGGAGCTGACGTATGCAGTCTGACAGAGGATTGATCCATATTTATACCGGTGAAGGAAAGGGAAAAACGACGGCTGGTCTTGGACTTTGCCTTCGCGCTGCAGGCAGCGGGCTGAAAGTTCTGATTGCCCGCTTCCTTAAGACCAACAATTCTGCGGAACTTACTGCGCTTGAACATTTTGACAATGTAGAGCTTGTCCCGAATGAGAAAAGCTTTGGCTTTTCAAAAACATGGAAAGACGATCCGGAAAAGAAGGCCCTTGCGAAAGAGTATTACAGTGCGATGCTGGATGCAGCTTTAAGGCAGGCAGTGAATGGATACTATGACGTCCTTATGCTGGATGAGATCATTGCTTCGGTAAGACTGGGAGTCGTAGACACGGAACAGCTCTTGGAATTTCTCAAAAACAAACCAGATAATCTTGAGGTGATCATGACCGGACGTGATCCGATCCCGGAATTGATCGAGCTTGCAGATTATGTTTCGGAAATTAAAAAAATCAAGCATCCTTTCGATCAGGGTATTATCGCCAGAAAGGGAATTGAATTCTAAATTGATTTCTTTAAAAAACAGTCCAGAAATCTTGAGGGGGCTGTTTTTTTATTGCGCACCGTTTCAGCAAAGTAGATTTTCAGGGTTTCAGAAGCTCTTGTCATTGCAACATAAAAGATGCGCCGTTCTTCCTCTAACGCCGTTTTTCCGCGTGCTTTCCGGACAGGTAGCAGATCTTCATTCACATCCGGAATATAAACATGTTTGAACTCTAAGCCCTTTGCGGCATGGATCGTTAAAAGGCAGATGCGGCTGGTAGTTTGGGACCAATGCCGTTTATTATTCTTTTCTGTAACGGAAGGCAGATACTTTGCCCTTACAGAATCCAGTATTGTCTGGTAATAACTGTAATTACCATGAAATTCTTCCGCATAATCTTTCAGATAACTTTCATAGCCAATCGCAGTGCAGATATATTCGATGCGTGCGTAGGGTGTTGATTTTCCAAGCATACGGAAATGATATTCCAGACTATCTATTTCTTCACGTTTTTGTCGGTCTTTTCGGAAAACCTTTTTTAAAGCATCGAGCACATTTTCTGCATTTAATTCTTCCTCGTATCGCACTTCCACTTCTGTAAATGCCTGCTGAAGAAACTTTTTTGCAATATAGCGGGAAGGTTTATTCAAGATCCGCAGGAAATCCCCTTTCACCTGTGCTGCCGGGATAGACTGTCCGCGATAACTGTCGGCCAGCCGGAGATAAGCATTCAGATCTCTGAGGATAAAATGCTCCTGCACATCACTTAGCGGAGGTGTTGCTTCCACTTCCAGACCGTGATTGTTCAGTATCTGAACCAGAAACGGAAACTTGAGACTCGTTCTTGTAAGAATCGCAATCTCAGAAGGGGCCGTGCCGCTTAGAATACGTTTTTCGATATCTGCTGCAATCGATTCATATTCCCCTTCCTGAGTCTTGCATTTGCGGATCTGGAAGACTCCGTTCCTGCTTTGCTTTTCGCTGGAAAGCTGCTTTGGAAGACGTCCTTTGTTTTCCCGAATCACCTTCTGTGCAGAATTTAAGATCGGAAGAGGACAGCGGTAACTCCGGCTCAAAACAATTTTTGAAGCATCCGGATAGTCTTTTAAGAAAGCATGCATGATTTTTGGAGAGGAGCCTCGAAATGCATAGATACTTTGGTCATCATCGCCGACCACAAAGAGGTTGTTTTGCGGAGCAGCAAGGAGACAGATGATCTGGTACTGAATGGGATTGATATCCTGAAACTCGTCAACCAGAATATAGCGAAAACGTCTTTGCCAGTAGGTCCGTATATCTTCCCTTTCATTTAGAAGTTTAAAACACATGGAAAGCATGTCATCAAAATCAATCTGTCCAGAATCTGACAGAGCATCGGCATAGGTCTTGTACAGCCTTCGAAACTCTGCAGGGGAAACTTCGTTCGAAGTAAAGCCTTCAATACTTTTAGAACCGCTTTTTACCGTACTGATCTCACTTAAAACAGCAGAGGCGAACTCTGTGCTGTCTTCGTATTCCAGATTCAGCTCTTCGGCCGCCTGCAGGATGATATTACGCTTTTGTACCTCTGATACAATGTTTGCGGTCGTCAGATTATATGCATAGCGGAGGATCATGAAGAAGATACTGTGAAAGGTGCCAAAGAAGGGGAGTCCCTGTCCGCGGTACTGATCTAAAAAACGCTCTTTCATATTCTCCGCAGCTTTCTTTGAAAACGTTACGGCAAGGATATCCTGGGCCGGGACCTTTGCTTTCCGGATCAAATAAAGGATGCGCGCTGTAATCACAGCGGTTTTTCCGGAGCCGGGACCAGCAACAATCAAAGCAGGTCCATCTGTATGCAGGACGGCCTCTTTTTGTGAGTCGTTCAGTATCATATTCTGTTTCTCGCCACGTTTACTTAACGGCATGAAATACCTCTTGAAAAAACGATAAAAACCAAAGGAATTTTACACTTGTAAACGGTATACGGCAAGCGTCATTTGCTTGCTTTTATCAGGGCTGTCATATTATAATATTTCAGTTACAGTCCCGGCGGGAAATACGTAAAGAATAAGGGAGTTATCAGAATGAAACGCTTTATTTTACCGATCTGCCTGTTCGCAGCAATCATCATCATGGTGGTCGTACTGGCACTTCGGGGCAAAAAAGAAGAAGTTATACCGGAGTCGGAGCCGATGACGACGACAACGGAAGCAGAAACCTTTCCGGAGTGGTATACGGGCAACTTAAACCGTCTGACCGGAATCATGGATCTTCCGGATGAAGCCGTGAATAAGCGTCCGGTTGCAGTTATGATCAACAATATCAGTGATGCGATGCCGCAGTATGGTATCGAGGCTGCTGATATCATGTTTGAGATGCCGGTGGAATGGGATCTGACCCGAATGATGGCAATCTATCCGGACTATCAGGCACTTCCGGATATCTGTTCGATCAGAAGCTGCCGCTATTATTTCCCGGCGATTGCGTCCGCCTTTGACAGTGTCTATGTGCATTGGGGACTGGACGAGTCGATCGCTGACTATTTCTATTCTTTGGACATTGACCGCTATGATCTTGATGCGGAATTCTATTTAGATACTCTGGCAGGACGTGATCAGGATCGTCTGGACCAGGGCTATGCATGGGAACATACGTCTTTCATGCATGGCAACATGCTGCCACAGTTCCTTTCTGATGACGGAGTCGATATGACGCTCAATCCGGACAGAGCCGGAGCAGCATTTAATTTTACTACCAGCGAGGAGCCGATCAGCCCATCTGCTGAAGCCTGCAACCGCGTAGATATCTTCTTTGGAAACCAGTGGGCTCACTTTGATTATGACCCGGCGACAAAGACGTACAAGAAATGGAACAATGGAGAAGAGCAGATCGACCAGCATACTGGAAACCAGATCGCCTTTACCAATGTCTTTGTTCTGGAAACGGACATCTGGATCAGAGAAGACGGTTATCACAAAGGCATCAACTGGAATGGCGGTGACGGCTATACCGGATATTATATTTCCAACGGATTTGTGAAACGGATCACCTGGTCGAAAGCAGATGAGTATTCCATGATCAAAATCTGGAATGAAGACGGAAGTGAGTGCGAAGTCAATAAAGGAAAGTCCTATGTGGCGCTGAACTACTTTGATGCAACGGAACTGAACAGCAACTACATGGAAGAAAACGGCGTCTGGTAGAAGCAACGATTCTAACAGATACCGATCGAGACAAAGATGATACTGGAGTTAGAAAATCAAAAACCGGATACAGAAAAAGCAGCGTTCATTGCAGAGAACGCCACGATCGTCGGTGCGGTGACCTTGGATGAAGGGGCATCCGTCTGGTATGGGGCAGTGCTTCGCGGAGACGGTGATACGATCTACGTCGGGAAAAACACGAATATTCAGGATAATGTTGTCCTGCATGTAGACCCCGATCATCCGATCCATATCGGAGACCGAGTGACTGTCGGGCACGGATGCATCATTCACGGATGTACGATCGGCGATGATACCCTGATCGGCATGGGTGCCATTATCATGAACGGGGCAAAAGTTGGAAGGAACTGCCTTGTTGGTGCCGGCGCGCTGATCACAGAAGGAAAAGAATTTCCGGATGGGTCGCTCATTATGGGAACTCCGGCAAAAGTAAAATCAGAGGTAACGGAAGCCCAGCTGATTGATATTAAAGAGAGCGCTGAGTTTTATGTGGAAGACTCCGCAAAATATGCGAAGGCATTTCGTCCTCGCTGAGGCTGCAAAGCCAAAGGGGCAGGACTTCAGAAAATAACAGACTGGAATACAGACAGAAAGAAGGAACTTATGAACAAAGAACAAATCGTCCAGACACTCGAAAAATATGATCAGATGCAGCTCTTAAGATTTTATGATGAGCTGACAGAAGATGCGAAGCAGTCTTTGCTGGAAGAGATCGGCCGCATCGATTTTGATATGATTGATATTCACCATAAAAGCGAAAGCGCCGGAGCTATCACTCCGCTTGGCGCGATGACTCTCGATGAGATCGAAGCACAGAAGGAGAAGCTGACAGATGCAGGCATTCAGGCGATCAAAGAATGCAAGGCAGCAGCGGTCCTTCTTGCAGGCGGACAGGGAACTCGTTTAGGGCTTGATGGTCCGAAGGGAACGCTGAACGTCGGAATCAACAGAGAACTCTATATTTTCCAGTGTCTTGTCGAGACCTTACTGAAAGTCAAAGAGTCAGCAGATGCATGGATCCCACTGTTGATCATGACCTCTGATAAGAACGATACGGCGACCAGAGCGTTCTTTGAAGAGCACAATTATTTTGGATACAACAAGGATTACGTGTTCTTCTTTGTTCAGGAGATGGCACCATCCACTGATTTTGACGGTAAAGTTTATCTGGAAGAAAAAGACCATATTTCCCTTTCCCCAAACGGAAACGGCGGCTGGTTCATCTCTTTGAAAAAAGCAGGCCTTCTGGAAAAAATCAAAGGCATGGGCGTCGAATGGCTGAACGTCTTTGCAGTCGACAACGTCCTTCAGAAAATGGTAGATCCGGCATTCTTAGGGGCAACGATCCTTTCCGGACAGCCGATTGGAGCAAAAGTTGTTCGCAAAAACGCACCGGATGAGAAGGTTGGTGTCATGTGCCTCAGAGATGGGCATCCGTCAATCGTGGAATACTATGAGCTGACAGATGAAATGATGACAGAGAAGAACGAAGCAGGAGAGCTTGCTTATAACTTTGGCGTCATCTTAAACTATCTCTTCCGCGTAAAAGAACTCGAAGAGACAGCAGATAAGAACCTGCCGCTTCATATCGTAAGTAAGAAGATTCCGCATATCGACGAGAATGGGGAGCACATCAAACCGGAAGAGCCGAACGGCTATAAATTTGAAACGCTCGTTTTAGATATGATCCAGATGATGGATGGCTGCCTTGTTTTTGAAGTGGACAGAAGCAAAGAGTTTGCACCGATCAAAAACATGCATGGCGTGGATTCTTTAGACAGCGCCAGAGAAATGCTGAAGGCAAACGGCGTAGAGCTGTAAGGCGGAAAAAGATAGATTACAGAATATACGGAGCAGATGAATGAAAAAACTACTGGATCTGATAACTGAAGAATTAAAAGCGGCCTTTGAAAAGGCCGGATATCCGAATGATAAAGTGACGGCGACAGTCTCGAACCGCCCGGACCTTTGCGAGTATCAGTGCAACGGTGCAATGCCGCTTGCAAAAGAGGCGCATAAAGCTCCGCTGCAGATTGCAGAAGAAGTCTGTGCGTTCTTAAAAGAGAGCAAGAGCTTTTCCATGGCGGAGGCAGTAAAGCCGGGCTTTATCAATTTGAATGTGACAGGAGACTTCCTTTCTGATTACGTCAACGGAATGGCGAAAGCAGAAAAGTTCGGCTATGAAGAAGCAGCGAATCCGGTCAAGATCATGGTGGATTACGGCGGACCAAACGTTGCAAAGCCGCTTCATATCGGCCACCTTCGTGCAGCGATCATCGGAGAGAGCATTAAGAGGCTGTGCCGCTTCACAGGTCATGAGACCTTAGGCGATGTGCATCTTGGAGACTGGGGCCTTCAGATGGGTCAGATCATTGCAGAACTGAAAGAGCGCCAACCGGATCTTCCGTATTTTGATGATGCTTTTGAGGGGCCATATCCGGAAGAGGCACCGTTTACGATTTCGGAACTGGAAGAGATCTATCCGACCGCCAGCAAAAAATGTAAAACGGAATCCGACACTTACAGCGCAGAGTTTGCAGAGGCGGCGCATCAGGCGACGGCGGAACTTCAGCATGGAAAGCCGGGATACCGTGCGATCTGGCAGCATATCATTAATATCTCTGTTGCTGACCTGAAAAAGAATTATGAAAACCTCGACGTTCATTTTGACCTCTGGAAGGGAGAAAGCGACGTCCAGAAATACATCCCCGATATGGTGGAAAAACTGAGGGAAGATGGCTTTGCCTATGAAAGCGACGGCGCGCTGGTTGTTGACGTTGCTGAAGAGACCGATAAAAAAGAACTGCCGCCTTGCATCATTGTAAAATCCGATGGTGCAACGCTGTACAGCACGACAGACCTTGCGACCTTGGTAGAACGTATGGAACTGTTTAAGCCGGGCTATGTGATCTACGTAGTGGATAAGCGCCAGGGCTTACACTTCGAACAGGTCTTCCGTACCGCAAAGAAGACGGGTATCGTCCCTGCGGATGAAAAGCTCTTCTTCTTAGGCTTCGGTACGATGAACGGCGCCGATGGAAAGCCATACAAGACAAGAGACGGCGGCGTTATGCGCCTTGAAACATTGATATCCGAGATCAATGAAGCTGTCCTTGAAAAGATGAAAGAAAACCGTGAGTTTGATAGTGATGAAGCAGAGCAGACGGCCCAAGTGATCGGTCTTGCAGCCCTCAAATACGGCGATCTTTCCAACCAGGCTACCAAAGACTATATCTTTGATATGGACCGTTTCACCTCTTTTGAAGGAAACACAGGCCCATACATTTTATATACGATCGTAAGGATCAAATCGATTCTTGCCAAATATGGAAAAGAGCCTTCCGGCGTTGTCTCCTTTACCGGAGAGCCGACAGAAAAAGACCTGATGATGAAGCTTTCCCTTTTCAGCCAGATGATCGACTCTGCTTATGAAGAGTGCGCACCGCATAAGATCTGCTCTTATATCTATGATCTTGCGAATGCGTTTAACAGCTTCTATCATGAAGTCCGCATTCTGGCACAGGAAGACGAAGCAAAGAAAGACAGCTATTTAAGCCTGCTTCAGCTCACGAAGAGAGTCCTTGAGCAGTGCATTGACCTTTTAGGATTTTCAGCGCCGGCGAGGATGTGAGCGAAATAGTCTCGACCAGTGGCTGTTTCGCGAACAAAACTACTTACACAAGAAAGAAGATTTATGGATCAGAATCATATCAGAAACTTTTGTATCATCGCGCATATTGACCACGGAAAGAGTACGTTGGCAGACCGGATCATTGAAAAGACCGGCGTCTTAACGAGCCGCGAAATGCAGTCCCAGGTCTTAGATAACATGGATTTAGAGCGCGAGCGCGGTATCACGATCAAGTCGCAGACGGTCCGAATCATCTATCAGGCAAAGAACGGGGAAGAGTATATGCTGAACCTCATCGACACTCCGGGACACGTGGATTTTAACTATGAAGTCTCCCGTTCCCTTGCAGCCTGTGACGGCGCAGTGCTGGTTGTCGATGCGGCACAGGGAATCGAAGCGCAGACCTTAGCCAATGTCTATATGGCGATCGACCACGACTTAGAGGTTCTCCCTGTAATCAATAAAATTGACCTTCCAAGCGCAGAGCCGCAAAGAGTGATTGAAGAGATCGAAGATGTCATCGGCCTTGAAGCACAGGATGCTCCATTGATCTCTGCGAAAAATGATATCAATATCGAAGAAGTGTTAGAGCAGATCGTAGAAAAGATCCCGGCTCCGGATGGAAATCCGAATGCGCCACTTAAGGCGTTGATCTTTGACTCTGTTTATGATCAGTATAAAGGCGTTATCGTTTTCTGCCGTATTAAAGAAGGTACGATCAAAGTCGGAACCCAGGCGAAAATGATGGCGACCGGTGCAGTCGTGAATGTCGTCGAAGTCGGCTACTTTGGCCCCGGAACTTTTATTCCGTGTGACGAGCTGTCTGCAGGTATGGTTGGCTATTTTACAGCCTCAATCAAAAATGTTCGTGACACCATGGTGGGTGACACGGTAACCGATGCAAAGAATCCTTGCGCAGAGCCGCTTCCGGGATATAAGAAAGTACAGTCGATGGTTTACTGCGGTATGTATCCGGCAGACGGTGCGCATTATGAAGACCTTAGAGATGCACTGGAAAAACTGCAATTAAATGACGCTTCGCTCTTTTATGAGCCGGAGACCTCTGTCGCCTTAGGCTTTGGTTTCCGCTGCGGTTTCTTAGGACTTTTGCATCTGGAGATCATTGAAGAGCGACTCGAAAGAGAATATAACCTGGACCTGGTGACGACAGCACCATCTGTTATCTATAAAGTTCATAAAACGGATGGCACGGTGATCGACCTTACGAATCCTACAAACCTTCCGGATCCTTCGGAGATCGAATTTATGGAAGAGCCGATGGTGGAAGCAGAGATCATGGTAACCAGCGAGTTTATCGGACCGATCATGGAACTCTGCCAGGAACGCCGTGGCGTTTATAAAGAGATCGAGTATATCGAGTCGACTCGTGCGATCCTTCGTTATGACTTGCCATTAAATGAAATTATCTATGACTTCTTTGACGCTCTGAAATCCCGCTCGAGAGGTTATGCGTCGCTGGACTATGAGCTGAAAGGCTATGTTCAGAGTAAGCTTGTGAAGCTCGATATCCTAGTCAACCGAGAAGAAGTGGATGCGCTCTCCTTTATCGTACATGCTGACACAGCTTATGAGCGCGGCAGGAAGATGTGCGAAAAACTGAAAGAAGAGATTCCGCGCCAGCTCTTTGAAATTCCGATCCAGGCAGCGATCGGATCTAAGATCATCGCCCGCGAGACCGTTAAGGCAATGCGCAAAGACGTGCTTGCCAAGTGTTATGGCGGTGATATCACACGTAAGAAAAAACTCCTGGAAAAACAGAAAGAAGGAAAGAAGCGAATGCGTCAGATTGGAAACGTGGAGATCCCGCAGAAAGCCTTCATGGCAGTTTTAAAACTGGATGATAAATAAAGGACTGCGTCTCTATCTGCATATTCCATTTTGTGCTCGCAAGTGCAATTACTGCGACTTTATTTCCTTTGCAGGGAAAGAAGACTACTTTCAGGAGTACGTAGATGCACTCTGCAATGAGATCCGGGCGTATGGTCAGCGCTTTCAGGGAAGAGACATCTCTTCTGTTTATATAGGAGGGGGCACACCGTCCATCCTGCAGGCAGAACAGATGGCGCAGATCGTTGAAGCATTGAAAGGCAGTTTTTCACTAAAGGGGACAAAAGAAAAAAGGCGCGGCTTGTTCCTGCAGAAAAAGATCCGTCCGGCAACAGAGTTTTCCATTGAGTGCAATCCGGGCACAGTTGATAAAAAGAAACTTGATACCTATAAAAAGCTCGGGATTAACCGGATCAGCTTTGGCCTGCAGTCAACGGATCCGGATGATCTTAAGATGCTTGGCAGGATCCATAGCTTTGATGACTTTATTGAGTCCTTTGAAGCGGCGCGGGAAGCCGGCTTTGATAATATCAACGTTGATCTGATGCAGGCAATTCCGGGACAGAGCCTTGCCGGCTGGCAGAGATGCCTGATGCTGCTTGCGACCTGGAAGCCGGAACATATCAGCGCCTATTCGCTGATCGTGGAAGAGGGGACTCCTTTTTATTCACTTCAGGAAAAAGGCGAGCTTCCACTTCCGGATGAAGAGGTGGAAAGGCAGATCTATTACTATACGAAAGAGTTTTTGGAAAAGAGCGGCTACCTCCGCTATGAGATTTCCAATTATGCTGTTCCAGGCTATGAATGTCAGCATAATATCGGCTACTGGAAACGGGACGATTATCTGGGATTGGGACTTAATGCATCCAGCTTGGTAGAGAATACACGTTGGAAAAATACGGAAGACCTGGATGCTTATATGGAAACCTTCTCAGATGCCGGCAGGGCAGAACAGCTGGTTTCAGAATCGTTTGACAGAGAGCTGAATATGAAAACTGGCCGTGAAAATACTCAAGAACAGTCAAATGGCAATTCCTCTGATAAGACACCTATCATAAAGGATGCGCAGAGACTCTCACATAAAGAGCAGATGGAAGAATTTATGTTCTTAGGGCTCCGCATGACAGACGGCATCAGCAAGCAGGAATTTTTCGATACCTTTGGCCAGGACTTTGATTTTACTTATGGAGAAATTGTACAGGAACTAAAAGGGCAGGGCTTGATAGCTGAAAAACAAATCGAAGATGATCGGCGAGTATTCTTAACAGAAAAAGGGGTTGACCTAAGCAACTCTGTGTTGGCAGAATTTCTGCTGGACTGATATACTGGGAATCCGATTCATGATTTAAGAGATTATAATGCTGATTTAAGAGATTATAATGCTACAGAAGCGATTATAATGCTACAGCATTTAGCTGACCCATAAGCTTAAAGCATCTTTTGCTTTTTCGAGAGAGTCCAAAATAACAGTAATATGTCTTATATAAGACAATGCGTGAAATAAGACTACTCTGCGTAGTCTTATTTGAGGGGATAGTTGATTTGAGACTATGAAAGAGCATAAAATACCTGGAAATATGTCTCATAGAAGAGAAAGTCCTGTATAAGACTATTTAGAGTAGTCTCATACAGAAGAGGGCTTCATTTAAGACATAGGCCTGGTATCCTTGCAGGCCTGGTATCCTTGCAGAGAATCTTGCGTTGTATGAGGATAGCCAATGTATCCTTATAGAGAGCTGTTATCTATATGAGGATAAAAAAAGAAGAATCAAGGGACAAAAGTATCCTTGTACGGGGCAAGGCTTTGTATGAGGATACATCAAGTATCCTTATAGAGCCTCATGCACTATATGAGGATATGAGAATATGCAACATTGTCTTAGGAAAGACTACCAGATATAATATTCGCTAAAAAAGATTACTAGATAGAATGCATAACATCATCTTAAGTAAGATTACAAGATAGAATGTATAACATTATCTTAAGAAAGAATAAACGATAGAATGGCAAGTAAGAAACAAGCATTTATAGGAGGGATGAAGGCGGGCGTGCCGATTGCGCTGGGATACTTTGCGGTATCCTTTACCTTTGGCATGATGGCGGTTCAGGCTGGACTTACGGTTTGGCAGTCCACGCTGATCTCGCTGACCAATCTGACCAGTGCCGGCCAGTTTGCCTCACTTTCTATTATTACGGCAGGCGGCAGCCTTTTGGAGCTGGCACTCAACCAGTTCGTCATTAACCTCCGCTATATGCTGATGAGCTTTTCTATTTCGCAGAAGCTGGATCAAAGTTATCCGTTTTTCCATAAATTCTTTGTAGCATTTGGTATCACTGACGAGATCTATGGAGCCAGCGCTTCAAGACCGGGAAAGAATAGTCCCTATTATCATTATGGCGCGATGGCGCTCGCGATTCCGGGCTGGACGATCGGAACACTGGTCGGGGCAGCAGCCGGCGAAATCCTTCCGGGGATCGTCATGAGCGCATTGAGCGTGGCGATTTACGGCATGTTCCTTGCCATCATCATTCCGCCGGCGAAGAAAAACCATTTTCTGTATGTGGTGATCCTTTCTGCCATGGCACTTGGGGCAATCTTCAAGTATGTTCCGGGCCTGAATAAGGTCTCTTCCGGTTTTGTGATCATTATTATTACGGTACTGGTTTCTGCATTGGCGGCGGTCATAAGACCGATCAAAGATATGGATGCACCGGCTGAAGCAAATGCAGATGGAACGATAAGCGCTGCAGCTGGCCATGAAAGAGAGGAGGCAGAGCATGCAGATTAGCATTTATCTCTACATCCTCGTCATGGCGGTGGTCACTTACCTGGTGCGTGCGGTGCCGCTGTTGCTTTCCCGCAAGGAGATCACGAATACCTTTATCAAGTCTTTCTTGTATTACATGCCGTATGCATGCTTGGCTGCGATGACCTTCCCGGCTATTTTAGGAGCTACATCTTACCTGATTTCCGGTATCGTCGGCTTTGTGGCAGCCGTTGTGGCAGCCTACTTAGAGCGGAGTATGATCACGGTAGCGCTGATTGCCTGTGCGGCGGTTTTTGTTACAGAGCAGATCATCCGCTGGGCCGGATGAAAAGCATTCGGAATCCTTGAAAAACGAACACTCCGAATAGGGATAAAAAAGCCTGAAAATTAATAAAAATAGTGCTTGCATAGGGCAATTGCTTGTGATAAACTAATTCACGCTGTGAAACAGATGGTCCGCTGTTACGAGGCGTTCATGGAACGGCCGATTAAGTATTAAGAACATCGAAATTTTATAAGGAGGTCACGCACATGAACGAAATTATCAAAAAGATTGAAGACGCTCAGCTGAAAGAGAAAGTTGACGAATTCAAAGTAGGAGATACTGTCAGAGTATCTGCAAAGATCAAAGAAGGCAACAGAGAAAGAGTACAGGTTTTCGAAGGCACAGTTCTGAAGAGACAGAACGGCGGCGTTCGTGAAACATTTACAGTTAGAAAGCTCTCCAACGGCGTTGGTGTTGAAAAAACATGGCCGCTTCATTCTCCGACGATCGAGAAGATCGAAGTCGTAAGAAGAGGTAAAGTCCGCAGAGCTAAACTGAACTACTTAAGAAACAGAGTAGGAAAGAGAGCAAAAGTAAAAGAAGTACTTCGCTAATCGCTCATATCTGTGAAGAACAAGGCTGTCACAAAAGTGGCAGCCTTTTTGCTTTGATCAACCTGCGGTGCACACATGTACGGGAGTATTTATACTCCCCGTGCATGTGTATAGCGCAGGTGAGCGTTGCATGAGCACGGAGGCGAAAGCCGGGAGTGCGAATGTAACCGAAGCTTGCGAGAACGAAGTGCAGCAAGCGATCAAAACTATACAGAGGAGCGATAGCGAGCTGCTGTGAGAGTTGCATGAGTTGTGGATTTTAACGCTCGTCTGTGGTAAAATATCTGCCATGAATTTTCAATGGTATCCCGGTCATATGACCAAGGCAAAAAGACAAATGCTGGAAGATATGAAACTCATCGATCTGGTGATCGAGCTTCTTGACGCGCGCATTCCGCTATCCAGTAGAAATCCAGATATTGATCAAATTGCGGGAAGCAAAGCCCGCCTTGTTCTGCTGAACAAAGCCGATATGGCAGATAAAAAGATCACGGAACAGTGGGAGAACTACTTCAAAGAAAAGGGCTTAAATGTCTGCGTGATCAACTCCAAGAATCCGGCGGATGTAAAGAAGATCAACGCGGAGGTGCAGAAAGCCTGTGCGGCTAAGATCGAAAGGGACAGAAAGCGCGGCATCAAAAACCGTCCGGTTCGTGCGATGGTCGTCGGAATCCCGAATGTAGGAAAGTCTACGTTTATCAATACCTATGCCAGAAAGGCAGCAGCCAAGACCGGAAATAAGCCGGGCGTTACAAAAGGAAAACAGTGGATCCGTCTTTCCGGAAGTCTGGAACTGTTAGACACACCAGGAATCCTTTGGCCGAAGTTTGAAGATCAGAGCGTGGGACTCAAATTAGCGCTGATCGGTTCGATCAAGGACGAGATCATGAATATCGAAGAACTCTCCTTGGAGTTGATCAAGATGCTGAACGAAAGATATCCGGAACTCATAAAAAGTTATTATGGGCTCGAGGAGATTGATTATGATAAGTTTCCTGGAAAGCCGGAAGTTTCAGAGCTTGAGGCCATCGCAAAGACCAGAGGAGCACTAGGAAAAGGCGGTGAGACCGACTATCTGAAGGCTGCAAACATCGTGCTCGAAAACTTCAGAAATGCAAAAGTGGGACAGCTTTCGCTGGAAACCCCGGACGATATCAAATAAAAAACAAAGGAAATAAACATGGCAGGATTTTTTTCAAAACTTTTTAAAAGCGGAAAAGCAATTGATGAGGACTTTTACGATGAAGTAGAAGAGACTCTCTTTATGGGTGACATGGGGGCGAGTGCCACCGAAGAACTGGTGGAAAACCTGAAGACCCATGTGCTCTTTAAAACAGTAAAGACACAGGAAGACGCCAAGGAGCATGTCATGAACAAGATCAAAGAGATCATGACAGTTCCGGAAGGCGCCTATGATTTTGAAAATGAAAAGAGCGTTGTGCTTTTGATCGGTGTCAACGGTGTTGGCAAAACGACCAGCGTCGGAAAATTAGCAAAAATGTATTCTGATCGAGGAAAGAAAGTCATTATGGCGGGCGCTGATACCTTCCGTGCGGCGGCAGCAGAGCAGCTTAAGATCTGGTCTGACAGAACCGGCTGCTATATGGTATCAGGAAAAGAAGGCGCTGATCCAGGCTCTGTTATCTTTGACGCGACGGCAGCGGCAAAAGCACGCGGCGCAGACCTTCTTCTTTGTGACACGGCAGGAAGACTCCATAATAAGAAGAACCTCATGAACGAGCTTGGAAAGATCGATAAGATTTTAGCAGGCGAATATGGCGACGCCAGAAGAGAAAACTTGATCGTGCTGGATGCAACGACTGGGCAGAACGCCTTGGAGCAGGCAAGACAGTTTAAAGAGGTCATGAAAGTGGATGGCATCATTTTGACCAAAATGGATGGCACTGCAAAGGGAGGTATCGCTGTCGCAATCTCGAAAGAGATGGGCGTTCCGGTCCTTTACATGGGTTACGGAGAAAAAGCCGAAGACCTCAGAAAGTTTAACGTGGACGAGTATGTTGCAGGCTTGTTTGCAGAGGATTAATTAGAAGGGATATAACTATTAATAATGGAATTTAAGAACTATAAAACCATTCAGGAAAAGCAGGTAGAAGCGCTGAAAAGCAAGGCGCTTCTTTTAAAGCATGAAAAGACAGGGGCAAGAGTATTTATCCTGTCAAATGATGATGACAATAAAGTCTTTTATATCGGATTTCGCACGCCGCCGGCAGACGATACCGGAATTGCCCATATTATGGAGCATTCTGTTCTTTGCGGCAGCACGAAGTATCCATTAAAAGATCCGTTTGTGGAGCTTGCAAAAGGTTCCTTAAACACCTTCTTAAACGCAATGACCTATCCGGATAAGACGGTTTATCCGGTGGCCAGCAGAAACGAAAAAGACTTTGCTAATCTCATGGATGTCTATCTGGACGCAGTTTTCCACCCGGCCATCTATCAGCATCCGGAGATCATGAAGCAGGAAGGCTGGAATTATAAGATCGAAAGCCCGGAAGATCCAATCGAGTATAATGGCGTCGTCTATAACGAAATGAAGGGCGCTTTTTCCTCGCCGGAAGGCGTTCTGGAAAGAGAAATCCTGCATTCGCTCTATCCGGACACCTCTTACGGTGTGGAATCCGGCGGCGATCCGCAGCATATTCCGGAGCTGACTTATGAGAACTTTATCGCGTTCCATCAGAAGTATTATCATCCGTCCAACAGCTTTATTTATCTCTATGGAGATATGGATCTGGAGGAGCGACTTGCTTTTCTGGACAAAGAATACTTAGGTCAGTATGAACAGATCGAAGTGGATTCAGAGATCAAAAGACAGAAAGCTTTTGATGAATTAGCTGAAACCATACTGGACTATCCGATCTCCGAAAATGAAGAAGAGGAGGGCAACACCTACCTTTCCTATAACCTTGTCTGCGGAGAGAATCTGGATCCGTACCAGTATTATGCAATGCAGATGATCCAGTATGCGCTGATTGATAATCAGGGGGCGCCGATTCGTGACCGCCTGCTGAAAGAAGGAATCGGAAAGGACATTCTTTCCGGCTACGAAAATGGAATCCTTCAGCCGTACTTTAATATTGTTGCAAAAAATGCGGATCCGGAGCAGAAAGAGCGTTTCGTAGAGATTATCCGAGAGGAATTTACAAAGGCAGCGAAAGGATTGAATAAAAAGAGCCTGACTGCGAGCCTGAATCAGCTGGAGTTTAAGTATAAAGAAGCAGATTTTGGCGGATACCCAAAGGGCCTGATCTATGGCTTAAATCTTTTGGATAGCTGGCTGTATGATGAAAATGCGCCGCTTATGCATATTGATTGCGAAGAAACGTTCCGCTTCTTAAGAGAGCAGATCGAAGGCGGCTATTATGAAGAACTGGTGAAAAAGAATCTTTTGGAGAATTCCCATGGCTCTATCTTAAGCCTCTTGCCGAAGAAAGGTCTGACAGCAGTGCGCGATGAAGAGACCCGCAAGAAACTTGAGGAGTTTAAGGCGGGGCTTTCCGAGGAAGAAGTCGGAAAGATGGTGGAAGAGACCAAAGCGCTTGCGGCTTTCCAGGAAGCGCCGGACAGCAAGGAAGCGATTGAGACGATTCCGCTGCTTGAACGGAGCGATCTTAAAAGAGAAAGCGATTCCTACAAGAACGACGAACGACAAGTTGCTGATATCCCTGTCGTTTTCCACGACTATTTCACGAATGGAATCGCATATATCAGCCTTCTGTTTGACAGCAACATGATCCCGAAGGAACAGCTCCCTTACCTGAGCCTTTTAAAATCCATCTTCAGCTTTGTGGATACGAAGCAACACACGTATTCGGAGCTGAATAACGAAGTCAATATTTATACCGGTGGGCTTTCCTTTGAGACGGGTCTTTATGGAAGCCGCAAAGAAAGAGAAAAACTCTCGCTCCTTTCAGACCTCTCTATGAGAGTTTTATATGGAAATCTGGAAAAAGCGTTTGATCTGGTAGAGGAGATCATTTTTGAGAGCACCTATGATGATACCGGAAGACTTTATGAGATTATTGCGGAGCTCAAGAGCCGTCTGCAGATGGTCCTGAACAGTTCCGGACATGTAGCAGCGACCTTAAGAGCCAATTCCTATTTTGTAAAGTCTGCTTATTTGAAAGATTTGATCAATGGAATTGAGTTTTATAAATTCGTTGAAAGAATCGAAAAGGATTTTGAGACATGCAAAGACGAGATCGTCTCGAATATCAAAGATGTGCTTGCGAAACTGTTTAAACCGGAAAACCTTCTGGTCAGCATTACGGCGGATGAGGAAGGGTATCAGATTTTTCAAAAGAGATTTGAAACACTCGCTGCAAGGTTTGACAAACTGTCAGATAATGCTGACGGAAGTGAGAAGGCAGCATGCATCCCAGTCAAAGAACGCAGATATTGTGAAGCAGACAAACTGCTTCCGGAACAAAAAAACGAAGGCTTTAAAACTTCTGCGGGCGTTCAGTATGTTGCAAGAGCCGGAAAGTATGCAGAAGACGGGGCAGAACTCGCAGGTGCGATGCGCGTGTTCCGAACCATCATGGCATATGAATATCTTTGGTTCAATATCCGTGTGCAGGGCGGTGCCTATGGCTGTATGAGCAATTTCACCCTTCATGGAGAGTGTTCCTTTGTCACATATCGTGATCCGAACTTGAGCCGATCAAACGATATTTTCGAAGGCGTTCCGGAATATCTGGAAAGCTTTGATGCGGACGACAGGGAGATGACTAAGTATGTTATCGGAACGATGAGCACGATCGACACACCGCTTACTCCGGCGGCAAAAGGCAGTCGCGATATGAATGCGTATCTTGCAGATGCAACCGAAGAAGAAATGCAGATGATCAGAAAAGCCACAATCGACTGCACACAGGAAGATATTCGAAAACTTGCGCCTTATATTAAGCAGGCTCTTTCGGAAGGGAATATCTGCGTTATTGGTAACGAAAAGAAGATCGAGGAAGAAAAGGTACTGTTTAAAGAAACGAAGAATTTATTTGCATAGAACAGGTAAAAAATGGATAACACACAAGTAAAATCAGGATATGCAACAATCATTGGAAGACCGAATGTCGGAAAATCCACGCTGATGAACCGTATCATTGGACAGAAGATTGCAATCACATCGAATAAACCGCAGACAACCAGAAACCGTATCATGACAATCTTTACGGATGAAAGAGGGCAGATCGTGTTTCTTGATACGCCGGGTATCAATCAGGCGAAGAATAAGCTTGGAGAATATATGCTGGGATCTGCACTCCGCACGATTCAGGATGCAGATGTCATCCTCTGGCTGGTCGAGCCGTCCAACTTTATCGGAAAAGGGGAGCAGTATATCTTAAGCGAACTGAAAAAGGTAAACCTGCCAGTCATTTTGGCGATGAATAAAGTCGATTCTGTGGAGAAGGATGAAGTGCTGGAGTTTATTAACACTTACAGCAAAGAGTTCGATTTTGCCGAGATCGTTCCAGTGTCCGCAAAGACGGGAGATAATGTTGACGTCCTGATGGAGCAGATTTTTAAATATCTGCCGTATGGGCCGATGTTTTATGATCCGGATGAGTTGACGGATCAGCCAGTCAAGCAGATCGCGGCGGAGACGATCCGTGAAAAGGCCTTATACTGTTTGGATGAAGAGGTCCCTCATGGCATCGCAGTTGTGATTGATAAGTTCCATGAAAGGGAGAGGACTGTTCGGCCGGAAAAAGGCGCTCCGTATCAGGAACCAATCGTGGATATCGAGGCAACAATCATCTGCGAAAAAGATTCTCATAAGGGAATCGTAATTGGGAAAAAAGGTGCGATGCTGAAAAAGATCGGCATCCTGGCCAGAAAAGATATCGAAAAATTGACAGAGTGTAAAGTGAACTTGAAACTCTGGGTCAAAGTCCGGAAAGAGTGGAGAGACTCCGACAGCCAACTGAAAAACTTTGGCTATGATAACCGGGATTATTAAACATGAACACAGTCACCGTACGGGGCATGGTCATCTCGTCCATGCCGATAGGAGAATATGACAGACGATTAGAGATCCTGACAGACAGCTTGGGAAGGATCTCTGCGTTTGCGCGCGGTGCAAGAAAACCCTCTTCTTCGCTAGTTTCTGCAAGCCGCGTCTTTGCTTTTGGCGAATTTGATCTTTATGAAGGCAGATCTTCCTTCAGCGTGAATAGTGCGCGAATCTCAAATTATTTTGAAGAACTTGCCGCAGATGTGGAAAAGAACCTTTACGGTTTTTATTTTCTTGAGTTTGTATCCTTCTTTACCCGAGAAGGATTGGATGCTACGGCAACATTGAAGCTGCTCTATCAAAGCCTCAGGGCATTGAGCGTTCCGAGTCTTGCGCATACGCTGGTAAAATCTATCTTTGAACTGAAAATGCTGGAGATCAACGGTATTTGCCCGTCGATCAGTGATATTAAAGTACGCTTTGAACTTGATCAGTCCACGATCTATGCGGCTGATTTCGTGAAGCAGAGCCCGATCGAAAAACTCTATACCTTCACCTTGACAGAGCCGGTCATGAAAGAATTTACCGAGCTTGTCAGCGATCTTGTAAAGCGCGTCGTCGATAAGCGCTTTAAATCTTTGGAAATGCTCGAAGAAATTTCCAAATAATTCTTGCTCACATACCCAACATACAGTAAAATTTAAAAGTTATTTAACTCATTCATATTCGGTGCAATCCAACGGCAGAAAAACTGCCGCAAGCCAGCATCGAAAATAAAAAGAAATGGAGAACATCATGGAAAAAACAATGGACAAAATCGTAGCATTATGTAAGGCGAGAGGATTTATCTTCCCGGGATCTGAAATCTACGGAGGACTCGCAAATACCTGGGATTACGGTAACCTGGGCGTTGAGCTCAAGAACAACGTAAAGAAAGCCTGGTGGCAGAAATTCGTGCAGGAAAGCCCATATAACGTCGGTGTAGACTGTGCGATCCTCATGAACCCGAGAACCTGGGAAGCATCCGGCCATATCGGAAGCTTTTCCGATCCTTTGATGGACTGCCGCGAATGCCACGAAAGATTCCGCGCAGATAAAGTCATCGAAGATTACGCTGCAGAACATGGAATTGAACTGGAAAGCTCTGTTGATGGATGGAGCGATGAGAAGATGGAACAGTTTATCTCCGACAACAAGGTTCCGTGCCCAAGCTGTGGGAAGAGCGATTTTACTGCTATCCGCCACTTCAACTTAATGTTCAAGACCTTCCAGGGCGTAACCGAAGATGCAAAAGACGTTGTATATTTAAGACCGGAGACCGCACAGGGTATCTTCGTCAACTTCAAAAATGTTCAGAGAGCATCCAGAAAGAAAATTCCGTTTGGTATCTGCCAGATTGGTAAATCGTTCCGTAACGAGATCACACCGGGTAACTTCACTTTCCGTACCCGTGAGTTTGAGCAGATGGAGCTGGAGTTCTTCTGCGAGCCGGATACCGACCTTGAGTGGTTCGAGTACTGGAGAAGTTTCTGTATCAAGTGGCTGAAAGACCTGGGATTAAAGGATGAGGAGATCCGTCTCCGTGATCATGATCCGGAAGAGCTTTCTTTCTACTCAAAGGCAACGACCGATATCGAGTTCACCTTCCCGTTCGGCTGGGGCGAGCTTTGGGGCATCGCAGACAGAACGAACTATGACTTAACGCAGCATCAGGAATTCTCCGGTGAGCCGATGGATTACTTTGATGATGAGAAGAAGGAAAAATACATTCCGTATGTTATTGAGCCGTCACTCGGCGCAGACCGTGTGGTTCTCGCATTCCTCTGCAGTGCATATGATGAAGAGGAGTTAGAAGGCGGCGACGTTCGTACGGTTATGCGCTTCTCACCGGCACTTGCGCCGGTTAAGATTGCTGTTCTTCCGCTTTCCAAGAAACTGAATGAGCAGGCAGAGAAGATCTATGCACAACTTAGCAAATATTATTACTGTGATTTCGATGACCGTGGAACGATCGGTAAGAGATATCGCCGCGAGGACGAGATCGGAACGCCATACTGCATCACCTACGACTTTGATTCCGAAGAAGACGGCTGTGTCACCATCCGCGACAGAGATACGATGCAGCAGGAGCGCGTCGCAATCGCTGATCTGGAAGAATATTTTAGACATAAGTTTGAGTTTTAAGGTGACATATGAACAACATAGATGAACTGATCAAAGCCTCCACCGTGGGATTTATTGAGTATTCAGAAATTAAAGTGACCCAGGTAAGTCCCGGACATGCAGAAGGTGAGATTGAGATCAAACCACACCACTTGAATCCGGGCGGAGCCCTGCATGGAGGCTTGATCTTTACGCTGATGGATACGATTGGAGGCTTTGCAACGAGACTGCTAGGTGTTCTCCCGACAACATTGAGTTCCAATATCAATTACCTTCGTCCGACACTGGGTACAAAGGTGCTCAAAGCAAAAGCAGATGTGATCAAACGCGGAAGGAACGTCTCCGTGGTACGGATCGATCTGATCAATGATCAGGATGTTTTGGTGGCGAGCGGCGCTGCAAATTACTCGGACCTCAGCGGCAGAGTGAAAGATGAGAGCATAAAGGACCTGAGAGAGGATGCTGAGCAAAAATAGGTAGATCGTCCACTGAGTTGACTGCAGTATGAAAAATAAACCGGTAGTTCTGATTCTTATCCTTTGTATCGTCATTGCGGCAGCTGGACTGGCGTATGAATTTCTTGTGGTAAAAAGCGGATCTCCGGAAGATGCTGGAAAAACAGCGGGAGAAGATGTGAGGACTCTGTTTAAGGCAAAACAGCAGATCGATATCGACTGTCTGGGCGATTCGCTCACCTGGGGGATGTATTCCACGCCGGCGCTTGAAGAAGCCATTGATAATGGCGATATCTATACCGGCTTGGATGACGGCGGGCAGCTTTTTGAAGACGTTAATATTTATGTCTCAAGTGCATATCAGAGTAATCCTTCCTATCCGGAAGTTTTGGAAAATGACTTAAACCAGAAACTGTCTGAGAATACGGAACTGGCGGGAACGACGGTTAAAACCTATAATGACGGAATTTGCGGGGATTGGATCACAAAAAATAGCTACAGGCGAATGAGCTGTGAGCATCCGGATATTGTGATTCTCCTGATGGGTGGCAACAACTTCTATTATGATATTCCAATCGATGGAATGTTTGAAACGAATATAGAAGCTTTGAAAGAGCAGGGTGCGATCATTTATTTGGCAAATTACCCGCACTTTCCGGGAGAGAAGCATGTGGAAGATTTCGTAGCTGCAAATGCGCATATCGCTATGATATCAGAAAAGTTTGATCTCCCGCTGATCGATCTCTGTTCTGCGGTAAATGATACAGTTACCGATGAAAAGGAAAGACGGCAGTACTTCAGCCCTGACCATATCCAT
This sequence comes from Lachnospiraceae bacterium, assembly GCA_045546255.1. Taxonomy (GTDB): domain Bacteria; phylum Bacillota; class Clostridia; order Lachnospirales; family Lachnospiraceae; genus RGIG5612. The sequence goes on from JAZQCK010000082.1 coordinate 41,296, forward strand.
TTGTCTGAAAAAGGATATGAGTTGATCGGCCATTTTATCGCAGAGACTATATGGTCGGATATAGTGGCTCAGTAGTAGATAGAGTTAGTAAAAAAGGGACAAGCCATGATTGGTTTAGGGACAATCATCAATACGGCAATGGTTATCGCAGGAGGCATCATCGGTCTTCTCTTTGGCAAGCTGATCCCGGAGCGGGTTCAGAAGGCTCTTTTGATCTGTAATGGAATCACTGTCATGTTTATCGGAGGCGGCGGAGCGATCGCGAAAATGCTGGTGACAGCAGAAGGTGGCGGATTCGATACACAGCGTTCTCTCCTTGTAGTCATCTCCATGGCCGTCGGTACCATCATAGGCTCTCTGATCGATTTGGAAAAACAGATTGGACGCTTTGGTGACTGGCTGAAGAAAAAGACCAAGAGTACGAATGACAATGGCTTTACAGATGCCTTTATTACGGCTTCCTGCACGATCTGTATCGGAGCTATGGCTGTGATCGGATCGATCAACGATGCGATGTTTCATGATTATTCGATTTTGATCATGAAAGGCATCATCGACTTGATCACGATCTGTATCATGACGGTTACACTCGGGAAAGGCGCGATTTTCTCAGCAATTCCGGTCTTCCTCTTCCAGGGGATCATCACGGTGCTGGCAAGGCTGATCATGCCAATCATGACGGATCTGGCTTTAGAAGACCTTTCCATGGTCGGAAATATCCTGATCTTCTGCGTCGGTCTCAACCTGATCCGTGACAAAAAGATCCCGGTGGCAAACATGCTTCCGGCGATCGTGATCGCAGTTGCATTGGCCTTCGTTCCGTGGCTGAACTGATAACTGATTTGTTCGAATTCAGGAGACAGAGAACCGTCCCCTGTCTCCTGAAATTCCTATAACATAGCGCTGAATTAACGCGGTGCATCGTTAAAGCCTTATTTTATAAGGCTTTTTTATATTTTAATGCAAAAAATGCTTACAAAATCAAGCCTTTCATGATATAATACATTATCTCGCTAGATAGATTTTGCAATCAATTAATAATTTTAGAAGAAAGGAGGTATTTGTGTTTAAAGTTGGAGATCTGATAGTCTATGGCAACACAGGAGTATGCACGGTAGAAAAGATAGGCAAACCGGATCTTGCCGGAGTTTCGGATAACAAAGATTACTATACATTAGCACCTTATTATTCGAGAAACAGCCGCATTTTTACACCATGCGACAATGACAAAGTGGTCATGCGACCAGTAATGTCAAAAAAAGAAGCACAGAAATTAATCAAAGAAATTCCAGACATCGATCTTCTCGTGATCCATGACGAGAAAAAAAGAGAAGAATGCTACAAGGAAACTATGAAAACCTGCGACTGCAGAGAATTTGTAAGCATCTTGAAGACAATTTACAATCGTAAAAAAACCAGACTTGCAGAGGGGAAAAAAGTAACCGCAAGTGATGAACGCTACTTTAACATGGCGGAAGATAAACTTTTCGGAGAACTGGCAATTGCATTAGGCGTGGAAAAGAGCCAGATGAAAGCGAAAATGATGACGCTCTCCTGGGATGCTTGACCCACGGAAATTCATTCAAGCAATAATACAAACAGAGTATTATCGTTAACAGATTGCGAACCCACTAATCACATGAGACTTTCAGCAACCTGCACGCATATAAAATCGACAAATATAGACAAAGTGTCCGTTGTAAAAGGCGGGCGCTTTTTTTATAATAAAGTAGATTGGGGGAAAGCGGCTGCAGAGCAGACTCCCAACATGTAACTACTTGTTATTTTTACTAGTAAAATTAATTGATGGAGGAAAAAATTTATGGCAGACAATGGACAATTTTTCACACTGAAAGAAGTCTTCCAGGGTGAAGAAATCGAAGCCATCTACAGAGTTGCAAGAAAACCTGTAGACAATCAGGAAGAGATCGATCTTTCTCAGGCTGAAGACCCGATGGCAAGAATGGGACAGGGATTCTGTCCGGCATTTAACCAGAGAACTTATGAAGCAGCTCCTGGTATCATTTGCCATCAGGACGTTGAAGTCGTTTTAAGAGACGGCTGCAAGATCTACACAGACATCTTCCTTCCGAAGAATCTGACAGAGAAGATCCCATGTATCGTTTCCTGGAGCTGGTTCGGAAAGAGACCTGGCGATGGTATGAGTGAGTGGCAGATCATGGGTGTTCCGCCTCACACAGTATCCAAACTTGCTAAGTTCGAATCTTCTGACCCGGCATATTGGTGCTACTATGGATATGCTGTTGCTAACGTAGACGTACGTGGCGCAGGACATTCCGAGGGCAACGTTCATATGTTCACACATCAGGACAGAGAAGACGGATATGATTTCGTTGAGTGGCTCGCACAGCAGGAATGGTGCAATGGTAAAATCGGTATGACAGGTAACTCCGGTGTTGCTATGCATCAGTGGGGTATCGCAGCTGAGTGCCCGCCGCACCTTGCTTGCATCGCTCCTTGGGAGTGCACGACTGACCTTTATGCAGATTCCCTGTATGAAGGCGGTATCCCGGCTCTTTCCTTTAATGAGTTCATCGCAGCTCAGGTTACAGGTCTTGGCGGAGTAGACGATCAGGTCGCTATGGCACGTAAATACCCGTTCCGTAACGGATACTGGAATGACAAAGTTGCAGACTTCAAGAAAGTCCGTATCCCGGTATATCAGACAGCTGGTTGGTCTCACTTCCACCTTCCGGGCTCCATTAGAGCATACGTACAGTGCAAGTCCAGACTGAAATGGCTCCGTGCGCACAGAGATTTCGAGTGGCCGGATACATACGATCCGCAGAACCTGAAAGATCTTCGTCTGTTCTATGACCGTTATCTGAAAGATATCCACAATGGTTGGGAAATGACACCGAAGGTAAGACTGGATGTCATGGACGCAATGGATCACGACTATGCAGTACGTCGTCCGGAGAACGAGTTCCCGCTTAAGAGAACGATCTACAAGAAGTACTATCTTGATGCTTCCGATCCGGAGAACCTGACAATGCGCGATGAGCCTGTAACGGTTGAGTCTTCTGTATCCTACGAAGGCGCAACAAGAGAAGACGGCTACATCGATAGAGTTGAGTTCGATATGACCTTCAACGAGGACACAGAGCTTACAGGTTATATGTGGCTGCGTCTGTGGGTATCCTGCGATGGCTATGATGATATGGATATGTTCGTTAACGTTCAGAAAGCTGACAGCAAGGGCAACTGGATTCCGTGGTTAACACTGAATGAGCCGCATCCGGGCGCATGGGGCAAGATGAGAGTCTCCCGTCGTGAACTGGATGAGAAGAAGACGAAGAAATACTGGCCGGTACAGGCACAGCTTCGTGAAGTTAAGCTGCAGCCGGGCGAGATCGTTCCTGTTGACATCGCAATCGTTCCGTCCAGCCGTATCTGGCACAAAGGACAGAAACTTCGTATCCAGATCGCCGGCAACTACATCCGCGAGGGTTGGTTCGAGCCGCTTAGCTGGGACGTTGATAACAAAGGAAAACACATCATCCACACTGGTGGACAGTACGATTCCTGGATCCAGGTTCCGTACATCCCGACCAAGATTTCCGAGCAGTTTGCGAAACTTGGAATGGAATTCACGGACGACGGATATGATTATAGATAAACCGGAACGGTTTATCTATAACGACACACTGTCAGTAAGCTGACAGACTCTATGTACAAAACGGCCGGAGACTTATGTCAGGTCTCCGGCTGCGGGAGTAAATAAACAATGACACGGAGGTATTATTTATGAAAAACTTACAGGCCGATGTTGTAATCATCGGAACAGGCCCTGCAGGTCTTGCAGCTTCTGTTGAAGCTTCCGAGGCTGGCTTAAAGGTTATCGCATTCGAGAAACAGAACGTTTCCGGTGGTGCAGCCAACATGGGTATGGGACCGCTTGGTATCGGAACCCGTCATCAGCAGGACCAGATGGTCGACATCGATGTAGAGCGTGCTTTCAAAATGTTCATGGAGTACACTCACTGGAGAGTAGACGCAAACATGGTTAAGAAGTATTTCGAAGCTTCTGCAGGCACAATTCAGTGGTTAGAGGACCTCGGAGTTGAGTTCGCAGGCGCTTACAAATATTTCCCGAAGTCTGAAGCTACATGGCACATCGTTGCTGTTAACGGCGGTATTGGACGTAACGGCGGTGCAATCATGAACAAAGCAATGCTCGACAGAGCACAGGAGAACGGAGCTGAGTTCTTCTATGAGACTCCGGCTAAAGAGATCTTAAGAGACGCTGAAGGCAAGATCTGCGGCGTTAACGCTGTTGACAAAGACGGCGAAGAGATCCACGTAGACTGCAAAGCTGTTGTTGTTGCAACAGGTGGTGCAGGCGATTCACCGGAATACATGAAAGAGCGCATGGGCTACACCTTTGGAGAGGACCTCTTCAACATCGTTATCCCGGGTCTTAAGGGCGAAGGAATCAAGATGGCTATCGCAGCAGGCGCAGCTACCACAGAGATGACAGTAGAAAAAATCTACATCCTGCCAAGCTCTGACATGGGCGTTCAGTCCGTACCGGTTGTCTTCATGCAGCCGAACCTGATGGTTAACGTTCAGGGTAAACGTTTCATTAACGAAGAGCAGATGCAGAACACAACCTTCACAGGAAACGCAATCCAGATCCAGAAGGGTGCTATCGGATTCTCCATTATCGATAGCTCTATCATCAAGACCTACAAGAAGAAAGGCCTTGACGTTGTTAACTTCGTACATCATGTATCTGACATCGATGACTTCGAGCAGGCTTGCCAGGATATCGTAAACGATCCGACAAACCCGGATGTTGTTATCGCTGATACACTTGAAGAACTTGCAGAGAAATGCGGAATCGACGTTGATAACTTCCTTGAGACAGTAGAAGAGTATAACGATATGTGCGAGAGCCAGGATACTCAGTTCTACAAACCGCAGAAGTTCATGAAGCCGATCAAGAAAGGCCCGTTCTATGCAGGTCTCTTCCGTCCGTCAGGATATGGAACACTCGGCGGAATCAAGATCAACGAGAACTGCGAAGTTATGGATGACGATTGGAATGTAATTCCTGGATTCTATGCAGCAGGAACTGATACTTGTACTATTTATGGCGACAGCTACATGTTCTTACTTCCTGGAAACACAATGGGATATTGCGTAAACACAGGACGTTTTGCTGGACAGGGTGTTGCTGAGTATTGTGAGGAGTAAAAAAGAATGGCTCAAGTTAAATTAACGATCGACGGCCGTCAGGTGATCGCAGATGAGAGCAAGAATATCTTAGAGGCAGCTCTGGATAACGGAATCTATATTCCGCATCTTTGCTATCATGAAAACCTGAATCCGAACGGCGGCTGCCGCCTTTGCGTTGTAGAACAAGAAGGCGTAGACGGAGTAGTAACTGCTTGCTCCGTTAAAGTTAAAGAGGGCATGGTCATTAATACGAAAGGTGAGCTTGCGGAGAAGATCCGCAAGCTCGCTTGCGACTTTATGTTCAAGACACATCCAAGTGAGTGTACCGGATGTCCTAAATACGGCAAATGCCAGTTAGCATCTATCTCCCAGTATGTTGGCGATACGGGACGTGAGCTCAGAGAAATCAAGATCCGCGCAACGGCTGATGAGACGAACCCGCTCATGCTTCATGAAATGTACCGCTGCATCCTTTGCGGACGTTGCGTACGTGCGTGCGGCGAGATGCGTGGAGTTGGTGCTCTGAAGTTTGCTAAAGTTGATGGCAGAATGCAGGTTGTGATCGATGGTGAAAGCCTTGCGAAAGCAGACTGCAGATTCTGCGGTGCCTGCGTTGAAGTATGTCCGACCGGTTCCATCCGTGATAAGGTTGGCGTATTCCGTGAGGATCTTCCGCGCGAGCAGGCATTAATTCCTTGTCAGGCAGAGTGCCCGGCTCATATTGATATTCCTGCTTACCTTCGTGCGATCAACGAGGGCGACTGCGACAAGGCAATTGCGATCATCCGTGAGAGGGTTCCGTTCCCTCATGCATTAGGTCTTGTATGCAACAACCGTTGCGAGACCGGATGCAAACATAAAGATTTGCTCAGCCCTGTTTCTATCAGAAACATGAAGAGATATGCAGCAGAGCATGATGAGACCCAGAGCTGGAAGGAGAAATACCTTGCAGTTGCACCGCGCACAGGCAAGAAAGTTGCTGTCATCGGTGCCGGTGGATGCGGTCTGACTGCAGCATATTATCTGAACAAGAAAGGTCATGACGTCACCGTTTTCGAATCCAAACAGATTCCTGGCGGACATATGACCAGCGGTATGCCGGAATACAGAATTCCTACACAGGCAGTTCTGGACGAAATCAAAGTGATCGAAGATTCCGGCGTTAAGATCATTTGCAACTCTCCGGTTAACAACGTAAACGATCTGAAGAAAGATTATGATGCAGTTTTAGTTGCAATCGGAACAAGCGTAGGTAAGAAACTGATGTATCTTCCGGGCAGTGACCTTCCGCAGGTTTACTCGGCACTCGAGATCCTGCAGGCACAGCGCCTCGGAATCGACATCGACCTTGGAGATACTGTGAACATCATCGGTGGTGGTAACGTTGCATTCGACGTTGCAGGAACCGCGATCCGTATGGGCAAGACAGTTAATGTTGTCTGCTTAGAGAAAGACGCATCTCAGGCTTCTCCGGAAGAAAGAGACCTTGCGTTAGAAGAAGGTGCAAACCTCTTTGATTCTCACTCCAACGAAGCGATCATCGGGGAGAACGGAAAAGTTACAGGACTTCAGGTTCATAAGATCAACAGCTTCTATTTTGATCCGGATACCAGAGCACTGGTTGAAGATCCGATCCCGGACAGCACTTATACGATTCCTTGCGATTCCATCGTATTTGCAGCTGGACAGGTGACAGGTCTGACGGAAGACTTCGGTCTTGCAATCAACAAGTTTGGTTATCCGATCGATCCTGCAACAGAGAAGAGTGCTTATACAACATCTGTTGATGGCGTCTTCACAGCAGGCGATGTCATCACAGGAACCAGATTCCTGATCGATGCGATCGCAGGCGGACGTGATGTTGCAGAATTAATGGACAAATATTTAGGCGGCGACGGTGTGATCACCGAGCAGCTTGCAGAGCGCGATGCTGATCCGTATATCGGAAAGATCGAAGGCTTTGCAGACATTCCGAGAAATGAAATGGCAGAGCGTGCAGCAGCTGAAAGAAAACTCGACTTTGCTCCTGTTTCTGAAGGCTTCACCTGCGATCAGGCGAAATGCGAGTCCGGCAGATGCCTGCAGTGTGATCTGAGACTGCAGATCGCTCCACAGAAATTCTGGAATGACTATACAGGCGACGCTGCAGAAGGAGGTGCACAGTAATGAATAAATTGATCGTTTTAAGTTGTGTAAAAGATGATTGCTATTCAAAAAATGCAGAGCACTTCCTCGAAAAACACGTCGATGAAATGAAAGCCGGCGTAGAGAAATTTGCTGAAATGAACGGTGCGGACAAATGCATGGTCCTTCTTCCGGAAGGCGCAGCTGATCCGGGATTTGGCTGGGAAGTAAAAACCGGAATCCAGACCCCGACAGCAGACAATCCGTACTCCGTACAGCAGCAGTTCTTAGGAAAGCTTCCAAGACCGATGATCCAGGACGATTTCGTAGCTGTTTATGAAGACAGGGAAATCGCAGTCATCCTTCCGGAGAATGCGTACTGGCTTGGAAAGAATGATTTCAGCATCAAGCACATCACTATCAACGGTGAAGTGAAGGAAGTTGCTGTCGGCTCCAAACTTGGAGATTCCATCGATATCTCTGATGCGAAAGCAGTTCTGCTTGGCGGCTTAAAGGGCAAGATGGTTCTTCCGGCTGAAGCAGCAGACATGGAAGTGACAGTTGATGAACTGTTCAACTCCGTTTGTGTGATCCCGAACAGCGCTTGTATCGTTGATTTCATGATCAAGCATATGAACGCAGCTTGGGCATTCTCCTGCGGCAAGTGCGTTCTGTGCCGTGAGAGCACGCTGCAGTTTAAGACCATCGTGGAAGAAATGGTTTCTGGTAAAGCAAAAGCCGGCGATCCATCTCTGATTCATGATGTTGGCGAACTTGTTAAAGTTGGCGCTTACTGCCCATATGGACAGGGAATGCCACAGCCGTTAATTGACGCTCTGTCTCTCTTTGCTGCTGAGTTTGATGCTCACATCAAGAGAAAGACTTGTCCGGCAGACGTATGCTTCCAGAAGGGCGCAACCTATGTCATCCTTCCGGATAAGTGTACAGGATGTATGGACTGCCTAGACGAGTGCGATGAGATGGCAATCGAAGGCAAGAAAGGCTTCATCCACATGATCGATCAGGATATGTGCGAGAGCTGCGGCAAGTGCGTAGAGGCATGCGACGAAGAAGCAATCGTTGTTGTTGAAGGCAAGATGCCGAAACTGCCGAAGAAACTCACCAGAGTCGGCAAGTTCTAAATTCGAGGCAATCGCTTCGGGGGCTGACAAGCTCTAAGAAGTACCACAATACTTCCAAACAATCAGGAGGACCGGAAATCCGGTCCTCTTTTTTGTTGTTTCGGGTCTGCCTCGATATTCTTTTCATGACTGTGTCCCACCTGGCTAGCTGCCTGAAAATGCGAGTCATGACCCTGTTTATGCGCCAAAACAGCGATTCGGATGGTCATGAAATGGTTTTACAGGAAAAAAGATAGTCACAAAACGGATTTACAGACAAAAGGATAGTCGTGAAATCGATTTACAGGCAGCCTCTTCTTGATATGTCTCATATAGGCGTTTTCTCTATACAAGACTAGCTCTCATAGTCTTATTTGAGCTCGCTTAACATATAAGACATGTTTTGATGCACTTTTCGATGTTTATATGTCTTGTGTAGACGATTACCCAATTTGAGACTATGTCTAATAGTCTTATTTAAACGAACCCTTTATATGAGACATAACTAACTCAGTGAAAAAAGGTGACAAGGAGTGGCAGGGGCTATTGTTCGCGTAGCAGGGGCAGTAGAATAACTCTAGGTCTATAGACAGCTTTGAATCACCTCATCGAAAATTAGCATTGCTCGTGTTAATGAAAAACCGAAGATAGGGGAGTATTATTTATATAGAAATATCCTATGTGATATTCGAATTGTGGTTTCTTTAAGATATATTCCTTCTTTTTTTACAACATTATAAAACTTGGACGGGTAGCAGCACCTAAGGCAATACAACTGAAATTGTTTCAAATATGGCAAAACTGAAAGAATATCTCGGGACAAAAGAATTATATAAAACGATGTTTAAGATCGCGATTCCTGTATCTCTGCAGGGATTGATCACAGTCGGCGTCAACTTGATGGACACGATCATGTTGAGCAGCATGGGTGATGCGCAGCTTTCGGCATCAGCGCAGGCTGGGCAGTTTGTCATGCTTTTTATTGTCAGCGCAACAGGCATTGGAATGGGCGCGTCTGTCCTGACTTCCCGTTATTATGGCATGAAGGAGATGTCTTCTCTTAAAAAGACCGTTACGATCATGCTGCGCTTTGCTTTGGCATTTGCTGCAGTATTCATGCTCGCCTCGATACTGTTCCCGAAACAGATCCTTCGAATCTATACACCAGATCCGGTCGTGATCGATTATGGTGCGAAGTATCTTAAGTGGATGATTCCAACCTTCTTCACGACGTCTCTTACGGTTCCTTGCACGATCGTGTTAAGAACGGTCAACCGGGTACATATTCCGCTGATCTCTTCTATCATCGCATTCTTCGTCAATGTCTTTTTTAACTGGGTGTTCATTTTTGGTAAACTCGGGATGCCGCGAATGGAGATAGAAGGTGCGGCTCTTGGAACCTTGATCGCCCGCGTGTTCGAACTGGTCTTTATTTTTGGCTATTTCATTGTGATCGACAAAACGATCCGCTACCGCATCAAGGATATCTTTATGCCGGTCAAAGGCCTTGTAAAAGAGTACTTCCGCATCAGCATCCCGGTCATTATCGGCGACGTACTGCTGGCGCTTGGTAATAACTTTATTGCGATCATCATGGGCAACATCGGAACGACCTTTGTCACGGCAAACTCCGTCACATCGGTTATCACACAGTGCAGCACGATCTTTTCCATGGGTGTCAGCAATGCCAGCGGTATCATTACCGGACATACCATGGGAAGAGGGGAATATGACAAAGCTCGAAAACAGGCCTATACCTTTGCTTTTATGGGCTTCCTGTTTGGACTCTTTGCAGCTGCGCTGATATTTGTTCTGCGTGGTCCGGTTGTCGATTATTATAAAGTCTCGGCGGAAGCAAAAGAAATCGCGAATGAACTGCTGGATGCTATTTGGATCACAACGATCTTTATGTGCGTGGGTTCTGTGCTGACAAAAGGCGTTCTGCGTGCCGGCGGCGATACCAGGTTTTTGATGATCGGAGATGTCCTTTTCCTCTGGGTAGCTTCAGTGCCGCTTGGCGCACTTGCTGGTCTTGTCTTCCACTGGCCGGCATTCTGGATCTATTTCTTCTTGAAGATCGATCATCTTCTGAAATGTATTTTGTGTTTCTTCCGATTGCGAAGTGGAAAATGGATGAAAGTCATACGCACCGACAAAGAAATGGAACTCGGTGCGATGACCGATACACCGAATCTGGATTGACCTGAGGGTCAATCCTTTTTTTATAGAAAAGACATCTTCTTTTTTATAGAAAATGAATCCTCTTTTGCTTATAAAAAAGCATCCTCACTGGCAGATTTGGTCTCTATAGGATTTTTAGGAATCAAGGCTTATCTATCCTCATAGAAATAGAAACGCTGTATAAGGATAGGGGAAGTATCCTCATAGAGAACAGCTTGCTCTATGAGGATATTTTTATGGGGAGGAAAAAAGGTTATTCCGGAAAAAGAGGATTGCTTATTCAAAAAGGTTATCCCGGAAAAAGAGGATTGTTCCTGGAAACAGGAATTCTAGAAAAAGAAGGATTGCTCTTAGAAAAGGCAGTTCAAAAAAAGAATTTTAAGAAAATGTCAAATTGACATCTTAATTATGACAAAGCGACATGAAATGTATGTCATAATGACAAGAAAAATGAAAATAAATGACAAAATATATTGACATATATTGGCTAATGACATAAAATAACTGTCATAGTGACAGAGAAATAATGTCACTTTGACATAAAGATAGAAATAATTAACTTATTCAACGTTATTTATCGGCAATAAACACAGGAATTCCTGACAGCAGCACAATTCAGCTGAAAGCCGGGAACCAAAAAAAGGAATCCGCAGAGCCGGAAACGAACGTGAAAAAGGATTCACAAATAGGGGAGAAAAAAGAAATGTCTAAGTTTTCAGAAACAAAATTTGGAAAATTCTTAAAGAAGCAGGATATTGTTTTTTCACCAAAACGTTATTTTATTGACGCGCTGGGTGCAATGGCACAGGGGCTTTTTGCCTCCCTCCTGATTGGAACAATTATCAAAACGATTGGAGAGCAGGCAGGAGTTGAGCTTCTTGTCACGATCGGCGCATTTGCAACAGCAGTTATGGGACCGGCGATGGCAGTTGCCATCGGACGGGCGCTGAACGCCCCACCCCTGGTTCTTTTTTCTTTAGTCGCAGTAGGCTGGGCGGCCTGCGAGTGCGGTGGTGCTGGCGGGCCGTTAGCGGTCTTCTTCATTGCGATTATTGCAGCAGAATTTGGAAAACTTGTATCTAAGACCACTCCGGTCGACATCATTGTAACGCCCCTTGTGACGATCATGATCGGCGGACTCTTGAGTGTGTTCGTAGCTCCATATATCGGCACAGCTGCCTCTGCAGTTGGAAACGCCATCATGTGGGCAACGGAACTGCAGCCATTCTGGATGGGTATCTTAGTTTCGGTAATCGTAGGTATCGCGCTGACCCTTCCGATCAGCAGTGCGGCGATCTGTGCGGCCTTAGGCCTTACCGGTCTCGCCGGCGGAGCAGCGCTTGCAGGATGCTGTGCACAGATGGTTGGATTTGCGATCATCAGCTTTAGAGAGAACAAATGGGGCGGACTTGTAGCTCAGGGAATCGGAACCAGCATGCTCCAGATGGGAAATATCGTAAAGAACCCGAGAATCTGGATTCCGGCAATTGTCGCATCAATTGTAAACGGGCCACTTGCGACCTGCCTTTTCAAACTCCAGATGAACGGAGCAGCTGTTTCAAGCGGAATGGGAACTTGTGGATTTGTAGGACAGATCGGTGTTTACACCGGTTGGGCAAATGACGTAGCAGCCGGAGTCAAAGCCGGAATCACTGCAATGGACTGGATCGGACTGATCGTGATCAGCTTTATCGTTCCGGCAATCGTTTCCTGGCTGGTATCACTCCTTCTTAGAAAGATCAACTGGATCAAAGAAGGCGACCTGAAACTCGAAGTATAGAAAACAAATGCTCCGGCGCTTTGCATGAGCGTAAGGCGCACGCAAGGATGCCGGAGCAGCAAGGTTAACTATGAGGCCTGCGGTGTCTGGCACCGCGAATGTTCGGATTTAAAATCTGATCGCCCAACTCAGACGGAGAAGAACAACGTTCCCGTTGCCAGGCACCCTCAAATAAAAATAACAAATGGGGTACAGTAAACAAAAAATAATCGATATCGTGAAGAAAGAAAATGTCAAATTTATCCGCCTGCAGTTTGCGGATATTTTCGGCGCTATGAAGAACGTATCGATCACCCCGAGCCAGCTTGAAAAAGCACTGGATAACAAAATGATGTTTGACGGATCTTCCATCGACGGCTTTGTCCGCATCGAAGAGTCCGATATGTCGCTTCATCCGGATTACAATTCGTTCGCGATCCATCCCTGGGGACAAGAAAACGGTAAAGTTGCAAGACTCATCTGTGATGTATACCAGAAAGATGCGCCGTTTGAAGGCGACCCGAGATTTATCTTGAGAAAAGCATTGGATCATGCGGAACAAATGGGATACACCATGAATGTCGGTCCCGAATGTGAGTTTTATCTCTTGAAAAACGATGACAGAGGATATCCGACCCTCGATGCCTATGACAGAGGTGGATACTTTGATCTTGGACCTAATGATGTCGGTGAAGAAGCTAGAAAAGATATCGTTCTTGCATTGGAAGAACTTGGCTTTGTGATTGAAGCAAGCCATCATGAATGCGGTCCGGCACAGCATGAGATTGATTTTCGTTATGAAGAAGCCATGCACGCAGCGGATAACATTCAGACTTTTAAATACGCAGTTAAGAGTGTCGCGGAAAAGCGCAATCTTTATGCAACCTTCATGCCGAAACCCCTCTTTGGACAGGCAGGAAACGGCATGCACCTTAACATGTCCCTTGAAAAAGGCGGAGAAAATGCCTTCGTCGATGAAAAAGATAAAAACGGCCTGAGCAAGGAGGCATACTCCTTTATGGCGGGCATTATGAAACATATCGAAGGAATTACGATCTTCACAAATCCCCTTGTGAATTCCTACAAACGCTTGGTTCCGGATTTTGAGGCTCCTGTTTATATCGCCTGGTCAGCGCAAAACAGAAGCCCCTTGATCCGGGTCCCCAGCAGCAGAGGAAAGGGGACAAGGATCGAACTTCGGAGCCCCGATCCTTCTGCAAATCCTTACCTTGCTTTGGCATTATGTCTTGAAGCAGGACTCGAAGGAATCGAAAAGAAGCTGACACCTCCGAAATCGATCGATAAAAATATATTTGAAATGAGCAAAAGGGAATTGATCAGAAGCGGCGTAAAAAAACTTCCTTCTAATCTTTTCGAAGCAATTAACAAGGTGGATAAAGATAAATTCATCAAAGAAGTGCTTGGAAATCACATATACGACCGATATATTGCTGCAAAAAGGCAAGAATGGGAAGAGTACAGTCACAGAGTCAGCAACTGGGAAATTGAAACCTATCTGTACAAATATTAAAACCTGTTTCCTGGGCGTAGGTTGGAAACAGGTTTTTTGAGATTTGTCAGTTTTTGTAATATTTCGAATTCAGGTCTGCGATATATTCAGTGACCTTTTGAATGCCTTCGACATTCAGTCGGCTGCAGTAAGCCAGGAGTTGTTTTGCCTGATCGCTTTCCTGGATTTCTTCCTTTGACATTGTCTTTTCCAGTAAGTCATCAGAAGAGCAGTGGAACAGTTCTGTGAGTTCCTTCAGCTTTCCAAAACGTGGAAGACGCTCCCCGTGGCACCACCAGGCAACCGTTGCGGGAGCGATTGATAACTCTTTTGCAAGAGATGTTTGATTATAGCCGTAATGGCTCATGTAAAGTGAGAGGTTTCTTGCAAATACCTGATATTCGTCTTTCATGTCACACCTCGATGTCATTTGTTGTTTTTATTATAGCACTTATAAATAGAGGTGGAACAATAATAGTTATGATATTATTGCATTAAAAATAATTCATAAGCACATTATTTGTGAGTTGTCTTATGGTAAAATAGAAAAAACAAGAACGGAGGACATTCTATGAGTTATGATTATTTAGTTGTTGG
>JAZQCK010000083.1:0-2297 GCA_045546255.1 Lachnospiraceae bacterium
ATCATCTCTCTCATGAAGATATCCTGATCGTTATACAGCCATTTCTTTATGATTGGGAATATATTCTCGCTACTGATCGATAAGCTTCCCTTTTCTGTTGCCATGTTTATCACTCCTTTAAAATGAAAAGTCTCGGGATGAAAATGCTATGCATTCACATCACCGAGAGATATTTTAGCACTCTTCCGCCGAGAGTGCTAGTAGTATTTTCATGAATTCTTTGTGAAGATGACCTCTTTTCGAAATTGGTCTAATAGAGGCTGGGTTTATCACTCCTGGATACGGATCAGGAACCTCGTCATCTGATCATCCCATGCATACTCAAGGCTTTTATCCATCGTGAATTCCTTCATGGATGTTCCCGTTGTACAAACAAGCTTTCCATCCTGGAAATTGACATTTAAGAAAAGTGCATTCACCTGAACAGGCTCGTAATCCAGCCCTGCGCTATCTAAGAAGCTAAGGACTGTCTCTGAAGGCATCATAAAGACAATTTTAAAGCGCAGCGGAACCTTCTGTCCCTTGATGATCTCATAGCAAAGAGGACGCAGCTTTTTCCAAAAAATGGTACCTTCCTGGTTTTCCGGAAGCGCAAGTTCTGCTTCGCCCATGAATTCCCGGTTGATATGACCATCGATTGTGATATTCGTGATCGTGCTGAAGGAAGCCTCCGTAACGAGGAAACCATCAAAGGTCTCCCTGGCAAACAGATGCGTTGTGAAGTTTTTGATGTTTTCAATGTCGATTGATTTCATTGGTATTTTCAGCCTCCATTCATCCGGTCATATTGCATAATATCTATTCTTTGTATCAATCCTAACACCCCAAAACGTATACAGCAAGACGTATACAAAAAGTTTTTAATAAACAAAAAACGAAAACCATTGAACTATGGTTTTCGTCTTTTTTCCAGCCACAAACGGGATTCGAACCTGCGACCCCTTCATTACGAGTGAAGTGCTCTACCGACTGAGCTATTGTGGCCTGTGCGTTTAAAACGCGCTTAAATAAAGTATCATAAAATGATGAATCATGCAAGGAATAATTCCACGGAAGTTCCGCTTGCTAAGTGCTTTCGGTCAGTCTACTTCCTCATACTTGCTGGTTTCTTCGGAAACCGGGCCTTCGAATGTCAGCTTTCCATCGGATCCGCATTCCGGGCATTTGCCGAATTCATCACCGAAGTCGCCGATCAAATCGACTGCATATTTATATTTCTTGCTGCAATTATTGCAGACATAACACATGTACTGAGCGCCCCAGGTCATGATCATTCTCCTCTCTGGTCTAGCGGCACCGATAAAGGTACCCGAGCTTTTCGTCTGTCTTCATATGACAGGCTTCCATCTTGTTGCAGAAACGGACCGGAACAGTTCCGGTCCGTTTACAGTTTTAGCTAATAAAGATTGATCTTTAAAATCAATTATGCCTGATAAGGAGGCAGGTTCAGCATCTGACGTGCTTCATCCGGAGTAGCTACTTCGCGGCCGAACAGTTTAACTGCTTCAACTGCTCTTTCAACGAACTGCTTGTTGCTGTCAGCAAGAACACCCTTGGAGAAGAGAACGTTATCTTCCATACCAACACGGATGTGTCCGCCGAGTGCTACTGCACCATAAAGCATTTCCATTGCGCTGTGTCCAACACCGAAGCAGGACCATGTGAAGTTGCCAGCACCTACAAGACGCTCAGCTTCTTCTTTCATGAATACGAGGTTCTTCATTGTACCTGCGATACCATTTGCGCAGCCCATGCAGAACTGGAAGTGTACAGGAGTTGTAAGAACACCTTTCTTGATGTAGTAAGCAGCGTTTCCGATCATACCAGGATCGAATGCTTCGATTTCCGGTTTAACATTCAGTTCCTGGAACAGATGTCCGCAATCCTCAAGGAATTTCGGGCTGTTGATGAAGAGGCCGCTGTTCAGCCAGTTCATGGAACCGCAGTCATAAGAAGCCATTTCCGGCTTTAACTCTTTAACGTGAGCAACACGGATCTCATCGTCAGCGTGGATGTCGCCAGATGTGGTCATGTTAACAATGATATCACAGTCTTCATGAGCTCTGATCAGTTCATAAGTCTTTTTGAATCTAACCGGATCCATGATTCCGTTTCCGTCATCATCTCTCATGTGGATGTGAGCAATTGCAGCTCCGGCTTTCCAGCACTCGTAAACGTCTTCAGCGATTTCTTCCGGAGTCATCGGAACGTTCGGGTTGTCTTTCTTTTTCGGCCATGCGCCTGTAGTTGCAACTGTGATAATTGTCTTGTTCTTTAATGCTTTTGCATCTGCCATT
>JAZQCK010000084.1:0-41147 GCA_045546255.1 Lachnospiraceae bacterium
CCAGGTCACTGCGGATGAGGCGATCAACACCTACCATATCAGAGACTGTGTCTTCACGGTTCATAACACCGGTCCGTTCCTTGTCATGGATGGCGAAGCAATGATCAACGAAGTTCCGGACTCCGCAACTTATGGCGGCGGAAAGAACCCACGTACGGCGATCGGCCAGAGAGCTGACGGTGCAGTCCTCTTCTTAGTCATCGACGGACGGCAGGCAGACTCCCTTGGTGCTACTTTCAAGGATCTTGCTTATGCGATGCTCGAGTATGGTGCAGTCAATGCCTGCTCCATGGACGGTGGAACTTCCTCCCAGATGGTATATCAGGGTGAAGTCATCAACCATCCATACTCCCCTACCGGCCCAAGAAGATGCCCGGACGCATGGCTGGTTCGATAAGAAAACTGTAGTTCGTTCGATAAACGTAAAAATTTGATTAACAAGGATATAACATGGATAGAGAAAACGATATTTTCAATCAGCCTTCAAAGGTTCAGAATATGAATTTTTTGTTCGAGGAAGACGCAGATCCGATCAATCTGGATGAAACGCAGTCTCTCCCCGCTTCCAGAAGAACGCGCCAGGCAGAATCAAACGGGGCTTCCGTCAGCCGTGGCCGCAAAGTGGAATCGGGTGGAACCTCTCAGCGTCAGCGCCAGCAGCGTTCGGCATCTGCTCAGGGATCTTCCAATAGAAGCTCTCAGGGCAGAGCTCCTCAAAACCGCTCTGCATCTCAGGCTCGCACTTCTCAGTCACGCTCTTCTCAGGGCTATGCTCAGAATGCACAGGTGCCTAAGGTTCAAAACGTCGCTCCGATGGATGACGGCTTATTTGAAACAGAAGAAATCTTCAAAAACATTCGCCAGGCACAGCCGACAAATGCAGAAAACGCACGTGCTCCGAGAAACGTTGCCGCGCGACCTATGAATAATAAAAAGAATGCGGCTTCTCCGAGAAAAGCTCAGCCGAAGCAGATCAATTCTTCCAATACACAAAAGCCTCGAAAGGCAAGACCTACCGAGGCTCAGCCGCGTCAGGTTCGCGCAGCATCTGGTAATGCCTCTGCAAACCGCAGAAGCAGCCAGAATACGGATGCGAGAAGAATCAACCGCAATACGCAGAATGCAACTGCTTCCCGTGGCGGACGCGGAGGCAAAAAGCGTTCTTCTAAATTCAAGAAGTTCCTGATCATTTATGCTGCTGCTCTGCTCGTGATCTTGATCGTCGGCATGATCATCTTTGGTTCTTTCCTCAAATCTCTTGAAAAGAGCCAGCCGTCCAATATCGCAAAGAACGTCGCAGAAAATCTGGTTGCAAGTAAAGCGCCTTCCTTCCTGAAGGATAACGCCGATGCAATCAACTGCTTCGGAGAGCCGGATGACCTGATTGCGACCTTTGCAACCAATGTAGAAGGCGTTGAAAGCCTTTCCTTTATTGAGAATAAGGACTATCGTGCAGATGCACCGTCCTATAACATTACAGCAGATGGAAATACCGTTGCAAAACTGACGCTCAAGAAGTCCGGTTCCGGTTCATTCGGCCTTTCCAAATGGGCCATCGACAAACTGGATATCGCCGACTATATGGATACAGCTTCTTATGAGTTCTTAGCTCCGCTCGGTGCTACAATCACCATCAACGGCGTAGAACTCGATGAAAAATATCTGACCGGCGAAGAAAGCATTCCGCAGAACCTTGAGATTGCATCGAAATATGTCACGATTCCTTCTTATATGACCTATAAAGTTGCAGGTATCGCAGGAACTCCGGAGATTAAAGCAACCGATGCTGCCGGCGCCGAACTAACGATCACAGCAACCGATAACAAATATGTCATTGGCTCTGCAACCGATCAGGCATTCATCGATTCCGTCAGCGGACTTGTAGATGATGCTGTTCAGGCATGGGGCAAGCACTTCATCAACATGGGCGGCAACTTAAGCGCTTATATGTTAGAAGGCAGCGACTGGTACTCCTACATCTTCGGCGGCCCGGATATGGATCCGATCTACACTGCTTTCTATGAGTTCGAAAGCATTGCCGACTACTCTTTCACAGAGAAAGGCGAGACCAACTATATCCGCTACACGAAAGACTGCTTCACCGTCGATGTTAACTACAAGATGCAGGTCGACTTCAACACCGATCGTATGAGCGACAACAACCAGAAGCTCGACGCAACCTGGGTCTTCATCACCCAGAACGACGGCCAGGATTGGTATCTGGTAGATTGTATTTATAAGTAGATTGTATTTATAAGCAGATTGATTCTATCTAAAAAACAAAGCTGTATACGGAAATGGGTATACAGCTTTGTTTGTATCAAAAGTAATAATTATCTGCTAAGATTCGGGGTTACCAAAGACAACGGGCATCACGGCAGGTTTGTGTCATATGTGTAATCCGCATCATCTTTCGTTATAAAGTGAGTCTTAACATCATCAATCGTTTTGAAGCCATAGTAGTCTGATACAGAATAGTTGCCCACAGTAAGAGTGATGGAATGGAATTCCAATTCATAATCTTCCGCATCAAACGTCAGCTTGCCGTCAGTAAGCCCAACGTTTTCGAAACTGTATACGCAATAGACTGTATAAGCATCTGTGCCTTCGATCAAATGGTTCACTTCATAGACAGCATACAGCCTATTATTCGTACCATACGAAGTCGGCTCATTCCTAACTTTCAGGATACTTCCAACCAGTTTATAGCCGGTTGTATCAATGCCCTCAATATAATCTTCGACATAATCTTTCTGTACAATCTGATTAGCAGCCGTCTCAAACTCACTCATGGCCGTTGCATCGATCTGGGACAGGGAGGTCACAAGCTCCGGAAGGCCTTCCACGGTGAAGGTATATGTCATTGGCGAAGGAGCCATTCCATATTCCATAATGAAATAATCCACAGCACCCTCATCCAGCGTGATGGTGACCTGGTCTCCGTTTTTCAGTTCATCTTCCTTGTCGACATTAAAATAGTACTCGTTATCTCTGGTCGGCTCAGGACATCCGCTCCAGTCGATCTCCAGCTCTCCATTTGGATCAGTTCCAATATAGGAAATCTTGATTCCCTCAAATGGATCAAAGAGCTCTGCCTCTTCGAGACCTTCCACCGTAACCGGGAACGAAAGGCCGCCATCCGAAACAACTTTTTTCTCATTCTTGAAGCTAACATTAAACAGCTTCGTGGCATACGGATCTGCCCAGACGTTGCAAATGACTTCGTCACCATTTTTCAGTTCGTAATCATTAGCGTCAATGGAACAGAACACATAGTAATCAACCAGATCTTCTGCCGGAGTGTATCCTTCGATCTCTAAAGACGCATATTTTTTTGCATATTTGATCTTAGAGGAATAATCTGCCAGGAACTGTTCCCGGTCAATCGAGGCAGTAGCGTGTCCGCCTCCATCATATCCGGTATATTCAAGCTTCACATACTTTTCGAGGTCGATCTTTACTTTTCCAATTTGAAAGACAACTAAGAGAAGCACCAGCACAATCGCAACTAATGCTACAGCTCCGGCGATGATACCAATCAACGCACCTTTCTTCATTTTCTTCTTTCCCGGTGCTGGCTGCGGTGCTGGCTGCGGCGCTGCTGATTGAACAGGTTCTTCTGGCGTTTCGACAGCTGCTTCAGCCACTACATGCTCTTCCGGTTCCGGAACAGGCTCAGAAGCTTTAGGTCCAGCAAGCGGTGTTCCACAGTTCGTGCAGAACCTGCTGTCATCAGGTATAGGGGCTCCACAATTAGTACAAAACATATTATTCCCTCTCCTTCATTCTGTTATCCATGTTACCAAACATCATTACTGATATTACAATTATAAAATCTTGAGGAAGAAGAATCAATCCTCCTTATAGAGGATAATTGGGTAAGCTAAATGAATTGCAAAATGTGATAAGGGTAAAAGACGTGCTTCTATTTTGAGATCAGCTGCATCTTCTCTGCGCGGCTCAGTTTCTTGATAGCGGCTTCCCGCTTTAATGCTTCGCTTTTGTTTTCAAAGACTTCATGATAGACAAGCTTCACCGGGCGTCTGGATTTGGTATATTTGGCGCCGGTGCCGGAATTATGGGCAGCAAGGCGACGGTCCAGATCATTGGTCCACCCGGTGTAGAGGGTGCCGTCCGCACATTGAACAATATAGACATAGTTATGATCTACAGGATGCTCTTGCTCGATAGACTTACGATTATTTTTCGACATATTAAGACAACAAATAAAGATTTGATTATATACGAATATTAATTAAAATGACGTTTTCTGGAGTTGATACGGGCGAGCGCTCTTGCAAGGGAGCCCTCTGCTGTACGATGCTCGATGATACCTTTGGTTTGCAGGACTTCTTCCCTTGCCATGGCTGCGGCTTTGCGCGCACGGACTTCATCGATCTCGTGCGGAAGCTCCGCAGAGTCAACCAGAATCGTGACATCTCCGTTTTCCACTTTGATCAGGCCATTAGAAACTACGACATCGACGATGCCATCAGTCCGGTTTTGAATATCGTTCGGATCGATCTCTTTTTTATCTGGCAGATAGTTCTCATAGTCTTCGATCTGCATATGGACTTCGCCAGGAACAATGGCGCCCATCATGTTGGCGTGCCCTGCAAGGATTCCTTTGCTGCCATCAGAAAGCGGGACCACCAGCGATTCGCAAGGCCCCTCATAAAAATTTCTGTCTGCAGCTAAAAAAGTTAAGTGGAATTCTTTCATTGTTCTTTGAGCAGTTCGTCCGTCTTCTTCTTAACGTCTTCGATCGTTCCGACATTATAGAATGCCATTTCCGGATACTCGTCCATCTCACCATTGATGATGGCCTGGAAGCCTCGGACGGTCTCTTCCAAAGGAACATAGATACCCGGAAGACCGGAGAATTTCTCAGCGACATGGAACGGCTGAGCCAGGAAACGCATGATACGTCTTGCCCTGGAAACGACCAGCTTATCTGCTTCGCCGAGTTCCTCAAGACCAAGGATTGCGATGATATCCTGAAGCTCCGCATACTTTTGCAGGATCTCCTGTACTCTTCTTGCGGTTCGGTAATGCGTTTCACCAACCGTGCTGACCTCAAGGATCCTGGATGTGGATTCCAGCGGATCAACCGCCGGGTATATACCCTGTTCTGCAATCTTTCTGGAAAGAACCGTGGTCGCATCCAAATGGGAGAAAGTCGTTGCCGTTGCAGGGTCTGTTAAGTCGTCCGCCGGCACATAAACTGCCTGAACAGAAGTAATAGAACCGTTCTTGGTGGAAGTGATACGCTCCTGAAGTGCGCCCATCTCAGCTGCCAGTGTCGGCTGATATCCAACCGCGGAAGGCATACGTCCAAGCAAGGTCGAAACCTCGCTTCCTGCCTGCACGAAACGGAAAATATTATCAATGAATAACAAGATGTCTTTGTTCATCTCGTCACGGAAATACTCTGCCATCGTAAGGCCGGTAAGACCGACACGCATACGGACACCCGGCGCCTCGTTCATCTGTCCGAAGACCAGGGCTGTTTTATCCAGAATACCGCTGCTCTTCATTTCATTCCATAGGTCGTTTCCTTCTCTGCTTCGCTCACCAACACCGGTAAAGATCGAATAGCCGCCGTGCTCCATCGCGATGTTGTGGATCAGTTCCTGGATCAGAACGGTTTTACCGACGCCGGCACCGCCGAAGAGTCCAATCTTTCCGCCTTTGGAATATGGCTCTAAGAGGTCAATGACCTTGATTCCTGTCTCTAAGATCTCAACAGAAGGTTTCTGCTCATCAAAAGAAGGCGCTTTCCGGTGGATCTCCCAACGCTCTTCTGTTTCCGCCACCTGTTCGCCGCCGTCGATCGTCTCTCCAAGGACGTTAAAGAGACGCCCTAAGGTGCAAGTTCCGACAGGCACTTTGATGCCGGCCCCGGTGGTCTTTACTTCCATTCCTCGGGAAAGGCCTTCGCCGCCTGCAAGCAGGATGCAGCGGACTCTCCCCTCGCCGATGTGCTGGGCAACTTCCATAACGCGGACGTCATCGCCCTCGCCAACCAGTAATGCTTCTTTTATTTTCGGAATATGAAGATCATCAAAAGCCACGTCAACAACGGAGCCCGATACTTCTACAATTCTTCCAATCATGCTTTCTACCTCTGTTTTCGATTTTTACGCAGTGCTCTCGCACCGGAGGAGACTTCCGTGATCTCCTGCGTGATCGCGCTCTGACGCGCGTGGTTATAATCTTTTCTAAGTTTTTCCAGCATCTCGCTGGCATTTCGATTGGCATTGTCCATCGCCATCATTCTGGCGTTCTGCTCACTGCAGAAACTGTCGACCAACGCAGAATAGACATAGCCGATCACATAATTCTGAATGATATTATTCAGGACCTCTTCAACGGACGGGATAAACTCATATAAGGATTCTGTATTTCCCGGAATCTCACTGAAGATTGCCCGATGAAGCGGCAGGATCCTTTTCTTAACACAAGTCGGATTTAAGCCGTTTCCGAAGTCCGTATAAATCAGATAGATCTTGCTGAGCTCGCCTTTCAGGTATAGATCAACTAAATGGTCGCAGATAAAACGGGCCCTTTCCATATCCGGATTCTGCGCAGAATACAAAAAGCTTTTTTCAATCGTATATCCATGAGAATCAAAATATGCTCTGCCGTTTTCCCCGACTACATACAGTGCGCTGTCTGCATGCTCTTTGAGGCTCCGCTCCGCTTCCTTGATAACACGCATATTGTATTCGCCGGCCAGTCCTTTATCGGCTGTAATGACGAGATATCCGTATTTTCCGGGAAGCTCGACATCCTCTTCCTCCGAGATTCCTTCCGGGAGGAAAAAGGGATTGTCCACAGACTCTATATTGCTGAACATTACGGCGATATCATCCCTTAACGCATCAAAGTACGGCATCGTCTGGTCCAGCTTTTCCCGGGCTTTGCGAAGCTTCGTAGACGCAATCAGATACATCGCACTCGTGATCTTCTGCGTCTCCTGGATACCCTCTATTTTGTTTTTGATATCCTTCATGCCCGGCATAAAAGTTACTCTTCTTTCAATTCCTAATTTTCAACGAAGGTTTTAGTACCTGCTAAAACTGTTTTATGAACGATCAGTCTTCTACAGGAAGATATTTTTCCGACAGTTTCTTTGCAAAAGCAATGATCGTTTCCTTATTCTCATCGCTTAACTGACCGGACTGATCGATCTCTTCACAGACGGACCTGTGCGTTGTCTCAAAGGAATGGATCAGTTCCGACGTATACTCATTGATCTGATCCGCAGGAATTCCCTGCATGCTGTGGGCAATTGCGCCGACAAGCAGGACAACCATCTGATGATGATCATAAGGCCGGTACTGGTCCTGGCGAAGCATACGCATGAGGCCGGTACCATATTCGAGCTGGCTCTTAGTCGCATCGTCTAAGTCACTCGAGAACTTCGTAAAGACTTCCATCTCGCGATACTGGGCAAGATCCAAACGAAGGGAACCCGTTGCTTTCTTCATTGCCTTGGTCTGCGCATCACCGCCGACACGGGAAACCGAAAGACCAACGTTGACAGCCGGTCTCTGGCCTGCAAAGAACAAGCTCTCTTCCAGGTAGATCTGCCCGTCTGTGATGGAAATAATATTTGTCGGAATATATGCGGAAACATCGCCGTCCTGCGTTTCAACGATCGGAAGCGCCGTAATGCTTCCGCCGCCTTTTTCAGGGCTCAGTCTTGCACTTCGCTCAAGCAAACGGGAATGCAGATAGAAGATATCGCCCGGATATGCTTCACGTCCCGGAGGGTGCTCAAGCAAAAGTGAAATGGATCGGTATGCAACCGCGTGTTTGGAAAGGTCGTCATAAATGAACAGAACATCCTGGCCTTTATCCATAAAATATTCTGCCAATGCACAGCCGGCATAAGGCGCAATGTACTGCAGAGGATCCGAGTCACTGGCATTTGCAGCCACAACAACCGAATACTCCAATGCGCCATATTTTCTTAACGTTTCCGTAAACTGCACGACGCTGCCGGTCTTCTGGCCGATAGCAACATAGATGCAGATACAGTTCTTTCCTTTTTGGTTAATGATCGTATCCAGTGCGATTGCCGTCTTCCCTGTCTGTCGGTCACCGATGATCAGCTCTCTCTGCCCACGGCCAATCGGGAACATCGAGTCAATTACAAGAAGTCCGGTGTTCAGTGGTGTGTTGACAGGCTGTCGGTCAATGATGCCCGGAGCACTGTGCTCGATCGGATTATAGTCATCCGCTTCGATCGGCCCTTTGCCGTCGATCGGAACGCCCAAAGAGTCCACCACGCGGCCTAAGAACTTATCGCCGACCGGCATGCTTGCAGTTTTCCCCGAACGTTTTACCGTAGAGCCTGCTGAAATTTCATTATCTGCATCGAAGATGATACAGCCAACGGTATCCTCTTTTAAGCTCTGCACCATGCCTCTTGCGCCATTATCAAAGATCAGGATCTCACCATAGGCTGCGTTTTCCAGTCCATCGATCTCTGCAATACCATCACCGATCGTAATAACCGTTCCGACTTCTTCCGGAAGTGCTGCAAGTTCCCAATCTTCTAAAGCTTCTTTAATCAGCGGGATCGTATCTTTTCCGCGGTATTTCTTACCGGCAAAGGCATCTACAAACTGCTTGAATACGCCTTCTTTGCTCCAGTCATAGACTTCCGCTCCGACCTGCAGCTTAAAGCCGCCGGAAAGAGAGGCGTCCTTGACCCACTCAAAAGAGACTTCCTGTCCGTACTTTTGAGACAGGAAATCTTTAAATCTCTGTTCCTGGTCCGGGCTCGGAGGAACATCAGAATATAAAAATGCTTGTTTCATTTCTGTAATCATTTTTGTTCCTCTACCGTATCCAGGAAGGAATCATATGCTTCCGAAGTATTTTGAAATACGACTTTTGCAGCGGCTTCTTTTGCCATCTTCGTGATCTCATCGCTTGCATCGTCAACGATGCGGTCATGCTCGGAGCGTGCCTGCGTCTTTGCTTTTGCAAGGATTTCCGAAGCTTCCTGCTCTGCTTTCGCCTGAATATTCTTGGCAAGCTGCTGGGCTTCTTCGATGGCTTCCTGTTTTTTCGTCTCAATTTCAGCATCCACTCCAGAGAGCTTTTCCTGATACTCTGTCAAAATCTGCTCTGCCTCTGCTTTTGCTGCATTGGCCTCTTCGTCCATCTCTTCGTATGCTTTCCGGCGTTTATCCATAAAATTCTTCACCGGCTTGTAAAGCAGGAAGTATAAAATGGCAAACAGGATCACGAAATTCAGAAGATGCAGAAGAATCTGCTGCCAGTCTAAATTAAGAGGTACTCCACTCATGTTCAGCTCCTACCTTTACAAAACGAATATTACTAAGATCGCAACAACGAGGGCGTAAATGATCGCCGTCTCGACGAAGACCAGACCGAGCATCAAGGTCGTTCGTATCTTGCCTTCCGCTTCCGGCTGTCTGGAAATACCCTCAACAGATTTTCCGATGGACATACCCATACCGATGGCACCACCAAGTGCTGCAAGACCGATTGCAATACCTGCTGCGATTGCCTTGCTTCCTGTTGCACTGTCCGTGGTCGCTGCTGTCTCGCCTGCATCCGCTGCTTCAGCAGTCACTTCTGTCGTTGCAGTCGTGTTGGTATCAGCTTTGGATGTGATTGCCAGAACTGCCATGGTAGCTCCGAGCAGAACGATCACGATTCCGAGAATTGCGACCAGTTTTTTCATTTTTACTGTAATAGCCATGTATTTTTCCTCCTGTAGGCGATGGCACATGAATGGCCATTGCCGGATTATTATAGTTGTAAGCAGTCTTTTAAGCCGCTGCTTTCTTTGCTTTCTGTTTCTTCGGTTTCTTTTCTTTCTTCTCGGTCACTTCGCCAAAGTAGGTCGATGCCAGAGTCGTAAGGACGTATGCCTGGATCAGCGCATGAAGCAAGGTGAACAAGACGCCGACTAAGACCGGAATGCCGTAGCTCATGACTGCTGCATGATAGACCAGCTCCGTAACCAACGCTCCTGAAAGGAGAGCTCCGAAAAGACGGAAGCTCATGGAGATCGGCAGGGAGAATTCTTTGATCGTACGGCCGAATCCGACGATTCCGTTCTTGATGATACCGCCTGCCATGATCAAAAGATAGGTAAGACATCCCATGCAGACTGCTCCATTGATATCGGAAAGCGGGGCCGGTAAGGCAATCGATGTGCCTGCCGTCGTCATCACCTGGAATCCGAAGAGTTCAAACAAGGTGCCTACACAGATATAGGCGCCAGCGGCAAAGATATAAGCCCCGATAAAGCCGTGGCTTTCCGGAGAATTGTTCTTTGCCATATTGCGGAACAAATCGACCATCTGCTCTAAGAACATCTGGAATTTGCCCGGTACCATTTTAAACTTCGGAATCACAAAGATCCGGACGATAAGTGAAAAGACCAGGAAGACGCCCGTTACAACAAAAGCTGAGATCAGCCCCGGGTTGACATCGATCAGTCCAAACAGGCTGACTTTATAGGTTTCATGGAGGACCGCATCCCTCATGACGACCTGGATATTTTCACTTTCTCCGCTTTTCAAGGAGCCGGTTATAATGACACCGGCCAGGATTGCAATAAAGCATACCGCAAAAATGATCAGTGCCCTGATTTTTTGTTTTTTGTTCATATCCGTTTCCTTTAATTGATTTTTCTGAATCAGACTATATCATACTCCTTTTCCCGAAAAAATCAATTCTCTTCTTATTTATATAAGAAAGATCGACCCATAGTTTTAAAGAAAAACCATGGGTCGTGATTTTGTGAACACAAATATAGTTCCAATTGATAATATTATTCAGCCGGTTTCAGTTTTGCCTGAACCATATCAAAGATCGCATCTGCTTTCTTTCCATAGTCAGCCAGCATCTTCTCTGTCTTATCATTCAGCTCTTTTGCAACGTCTCTGTTTTCCATACCTTTGGTATTGATAAAGATATTCAGGCTGGCTGCAAAGAGCGCAGATTTTACGGTAACAGCGCCACATCCGGCATCAGAAACTGCCAGAGCGGATCCTTTTGCTGCAAACTCTTCGATAATATCGATGGCTTCGCAGCAGCATTCCATGATTTCCATCGGAACCTTGCAAGCTTCCACGCTGCACTCTTCTAAAACGAGTTTCTTATGCGCTTTTTCTTCGTCTGTATTTGCCGGAAGTCCGTATGCTTTGGAAAGCGGCTCAAAGCCGGCTGCATCATCATCGATCAGCTGAAGGAATCTGGTCTGAAGTGCATCGGACTTTGCTTTCAGCTCGATGATACGGTCTTCTACGTCTGCATATTTTTTCTTACCGACAGTCAGGGATCCAACCATGTTGCCGAGGGCAGTTCCGACTGCAGCACAAAGAGCAGCTGCTCCGCCGCCGCCCGGGACCGGCTCCTTAGAAGCTAACACCTGTACAAAATCCGGTAATGTCTTTTGACTGATCATAATTTCCACCTCTTTTATCTTACGAATGATAAAGGTGGCAGGCCCAAATGAGCCATGCCACCTTTGTGTTAAGCAATGTATTGATTAGAAAAGTCCCGTGATCTTTCCTGTGTTGTCAACGTCGATCTTCTCAGCTGCCGGTACTTTCGGAAGTCCAGGCATCTTCATGATCTCGCCTGTAAGAGCAACAACGAATCCAGCGCCTGCGGAAACAGTGACCTGACGGATCGTGATACGGAATCCGGTCGGACGTCCGAGTTTTGTCTGATCGTCTGTCAGGGAGTACTGAGTCTTAGCCATGCAGACCGGCATGTTGCCATAGCCGAATTTCTCAAGCTCGTCGATCTCTTTTGCTGCCTTCGGAGCAAAGTCTACGCCGTCAGCGCCATAGATCTTCGTAGCGATTGCTTCGATCTTTTCACGGATGGAAAGGTTCTCATCATAGGTGAATTTGAACTCGTTTGGCTGCTCGCAAAGACGAACAACTTCTTCAGCAAGCTCAAGTCCGCCTTCTCCGCCTTTGCCCCAAACTTCGCTCATCTTAACGTTAACACCGAGCTCAGCACATTTCTTTGTTACGAGTTCGATTTCTGCGTCAGTATCGTTTACGAATCTGTTCAGTGCAACAACTGCCGGAAGACCGAATACCTTTGTAACGTTCTCAACATGTTTTAACAGGTTCGGAAGACCTTTCTCTAATGCTTCAAGGTTCTCTTTACCAACGTCTGCCTTCGGAACACCACCGTTGTATTTCAGAGCTTTGATGGTAGCAACGATGATGACTGCATCCGGACGAAGTCCAGTGAGACGGCACTTGATGTCGATGAATTTCTCAGCACCAAGGTCAGCACCGAAACCAGCCTCAGTTACTACATAATCACCAAAGTGCATAGCCATCTTTGTAGCCATTACGGAGTTGCATCCATGAGCGATGTTAGCAAACGGTCCGCCGTGGATGAATGCCGGGGTTCCTTCGAGAGTCTGAACCAGGTTCGGTTTCAGAGCATCTTTGAGGAGTGCTGTCATAGCGCCCTGTGCATTGATCTGTCCTGCAGTTACAGGCTCTCCGCTTCTGTTGTAAGCAACAACGATCTTGGAGAAACGCTCTTTCAGATCATCAAGTCCTGTAGCCAGGCAGAATGCTGCCATAACTTCAGAAGCAACGGTGATATCAAATCCGTCTTCTCTTGTGTATCCGTTTGCTTTTCCGCCAAGTCCGTCAACGACGTTACGAAGCTGTCTGTCGTTCATATCAACGCATCTTCTCCAAACAACACGACGTGGGTCGATGTCCAGTGCGTTGCCCTGATAGATGTGGTTGTCGATCATTGCTGCAAGAAGGTTGTTTGCTGCACCGATTGCGTGGAAGTCACCTGTGAAATGAAGGTTGATATCTTCCATCGGAACGACCTGTGCATATCCGCCGCCTGCTGCGCCGCCCTTAACACCGAATACCGGTCCTAAAGAAGGCTCTCTTAAAGCGATAACTGTCTTCTTTCCTAATTTGGAAAGTGCATCACCAACACCAACGGTTGTCGTTGTTTTTCCTTCTCCTGCCGGAGTCGGGTTGATGGCTGTACAAAGGATCAGTTTTGCTTTCTTTCCATCTGCACGAGGAGTAGCAAGCAGGTTGTAGTCAACCTTTGCTTTATATTTTCCATAATACTCGATGTCATCCTCGGTCAGACCGATTTTTGCAGCGATTTCTCTGATGTGCTGCGGCTGTGCTTCCTGAGCGATCTCAATATCTGTTTTAAACTCTGCCATATCCATTCTCCTTACTCTTTTTATTACTTTTTTCAGATTCAGATAGCTGCTACCCGAATCTAATAAACTGATAATTGCCCCACCTGATATTATATCATTATCTATCAGGTTTGACTCGACATTTTTGTGCATTATATGCACTTTTTAGATACGCACTGAATTGATCCGGTGCGTGACACTGTGTCAGGTTTCATACTTTCCTCTTTATATATGACTTGATATCACCAATCATATATAAGGAGCCAAGCGCTGTGACCTTGCCGTTTGCTTCTTTTGCTTTTTCGATTACATTGTCCACAGCTTCGCCGATGGAGTCAAACGCGGTCGCCGGAACGCCCCACTCGTTAATGATCTCTGCCAGTTTATCAGCAGCCAATGCTCTCGGATTGTCAGGAGTTACACAATTTACTTCCTTAGCCAGCGGCAGGATCTGGTCCAGCATATCCATATAATCCTTATCCGCCATGACGCCGAAAATAAAGTAAAGTTTCTCGCCCTTGAATACAGATTTAAGGCTAGCAGTCGTTGCACGTACGCCGTGTGGATTATGTGCTCCATCAACGACAAAAATCGGATCCCTTAAAATGACTTCGAATCTGCCAGGCCATTTTGTTTTCTTAAGACCGGTCTTAACAGCATCATCCGGAATGTTCCATCCGCGGCGTTTCATGACTTCCACAGTCTTAAGTGCCAGCGCGACATTCTGAAGTTGATAAGTTCCGATTAGCGGGATTTCCAGCTCACCGTATCCCGGATAATTGAACTTCTGTCCGTCCACGTTTAAGGAAACGAACTCGACATTTTCCGGCTCTGAAACATCAAAGCTGCATCCGAGCTTTTCGCTGCGTGCGCGAATGATGTCCATCACGGATTCATCCTGTTTATACACGACCGTGCTGCATCCTTCTTTGATGATGCCGGACTTGGTCTCGGCAATTGCCTCGATCGTTCCGCCAAGCTCCGCTGTGTGATCTAAACCGATGGCCGTGAATACAGCCGTTTCCGGACTGTCGATCACATTGGTCGAATCCAGTTCGCCGCCCATGCCAACTTCCAGAACCACAATATCGCAATTGTTTCTCTGGAAATAGACCATACAGATCGCAGTGTTCAGTTCAAATTCCGTGGGATGGTCCTCCATCGCATCTGCAAAAGGACGAATGTAAGAGGTGACTTCCGCAAGCTCTTCGTCAGTAATATTCTCGTTATCGATCTGCATCCGCTCATTAAAAACTTCCACGTAAGGGGAAGTGAAAAGTCCGACCTTATAACCGGATTCTTTTAAAATGGATGAGAGGAATGCTGCAGTGGAACCTTTGCCGTTGGTACCGGTGATGTGGATAAACTTGAGATCCTTTTGCGGATTGCCCAGTCTCTCCAAAAGTTCACTGATTCTGGAAAGGCCAAGAACGGATCCCTTCCAGGTAAAGCTGGCGATATACTCTAACGTTTCTTTGTAATTCATAATGCCTCTTTAAAATTTGATTTGTGTGTATGTATTCCCAAATTTTACTGCATTATACAAATACAAGCCGCTTGCGTAAAAAATGCACCTGTTTCTGTACAATACAAAATATATCGAAAAAATGTTACATTTTCTATGAACATCTTGTTGTTTTTGGTAAAATTGTTTTTACTTAAAAACGCAATGAAAAAACTACTATTTTCTTTGGTTTTATTATAAGATATGTGAGGTTAGTTGTTAAGAAACCATTTGGTATTTTTTCACTTTTTCTTGTTTTCTATGAAATAAACCCAATAGGTAACAAGAAAAAGCTTGTGTTTTCTTGTTACCTATTGGCTTCTATAAGCATCAAACAAGAAAATGCATGTTTACAGCAGATTTTGACCGTTTTGAAGGCTGTATACAGATGATTTTTCCCGTTTTCTTGTTCGTTACTGGGGCTATTGACCGTTAAACAAGAAAATGCGATTTATAAAAATATTGAATAACAGAATTAAAAAAATATAACAGAAAGGACAAATAAATTATGGGCTTAAGTAATGATATCAAGTACATTGGCGTTAATGACCACGTAACCGATCTGTTCGAATCCCAATATCCGATCAAGACCGGCGTTACCTATAATTCCTATATCATCATGGATGAGAAGGTTGCGGTTTTTGATACGGTTGGGACAGATTTTGCGGATGAGTGGTTTCAGAAGATGGAAACTGCATTAGAAGGCAGAACTCCGGATTACCTAATCGTTCAGCATATGGAGCCGGATCATTCCGCTAGTATTGACCTATTTGCTAAGAAATATCCGGAGACAACGATTGTCTCCTCTGCTGCTGCTTTTAACATGATGAAGCAGTTCTTCCAGGCAGATTATTCTGACAGAAAGATGGCAGTCAAAGAAGGCGATACGCTCTCACTTGGAAAACATGAGCTTTGCTTTGTTTCCGCTTCCATGGTTCACTGGCCGGAAGTTACGATGACTTATGAAAAAACAGAAAAGATCCTCTTCTCTGCTGACGGCTTCGGACGTTTCGGTGCGCCTTTAACAGAAGGATGCTGCGCCGTTTCCCCGGAATTTGAAGATGAGCCATGGGCAGATGATGCCCGCCGCTATTATATTGGTATCGTTGGAAAATATGGCGTTCAGGTGCAGGCTGTCTTAAAGAAAGCGGCTGGTCTTGAGATTGAAACGATCTGCCCGCTTCACGGACCTGTCCTGACCAAAGATCTTGCTAAATACATTGATTTATATGATAAATGGTCCAGCTATACTGCAGAAGAAGCTGGCATCACGGTCTGCTACTCCTCTGTCTATGGACATACGAAAGAGGCTGTCATGGCGTTGGTTGAAGAACTCAAGGCTGCTGCTCCGGATCTTCCGCTTGTATGCTTCGACCTGGCAAGATGCGATGTCAGCGAGGCTGTTGCAAACGCATTCCGCTATGACCGCGTTGTGCTTGCAACGACGACCTACAATATGGACATCTTCCCATGCATGAAAGATTTCATCAATCACATGTTGGCAAGCAACTTCCAGAACAAAAAGATTGGCCTGGTCGAAAACGGCACCTGGGCTCCGAAGGCTGCCGGCGTGATGCAGTCCCTTCTCGAGAAAGCCCCGAACCTGACTTATTGCGACACCATCGTCTCCATCAAATCCGCGATGAACGATGCTAATAAAGAGCAGATCAAAGCCCTCGCTGCCGAGTTACTAGCTTAAAGATTTGCAGATAGCCTATCGTCACAACTTCGATTGATGAAAGTTTGAACTTGATAGGCGCAAAGTTGGATGCACGTTTTTGCCAGTTGTGCCTCCTCCAAGCTCTGAAAATGTAGGCATAACCGCAATTATCGTGCAGATTAATTAGCACTTAGGAGGCACAACCGTAATTTTCGTGCATTTAAATTTCCAGATGCACGATTTTGGGGGTTGTGACTCTTCGCCTTCCTGATACAAAGTTCGCTTCAATCTAGATTTTCACATTTATGCAAATGCAGCTTTACAGACATGTGAAAAGGACGCTCATATGAGCGTCCTTTTCGTCAATAAATCGACTTGATTTACGATTAAACTAAGGTCTTAGCTGCCTCAGCTGCTGCTGCAGCATCATCAGTGTAAACATCAGCACCGATCTCATCAGCGAATTCCTGGGTTACAGGAGCACCACCGACCATGATCTTGAACTGTGCTCTGTTCGGAGCCTTGTTAAGAGCTTCAACAGTCTCACGAAGTGCCGGCATAGTTGTT
Organism: Lachnospiraceae bacterium; assembly: GCA_045546255.1. Classification (GTDB taxonomy): domain Bacteria; phylum Bacillota; class Clostridia; order Lachnospirales; family Lachnospiraceae; genus RGIG5612. The sequence continues at coordinate 16,939 of JAZQCK010000084.1, forward strand.
GTAAGAAGTGCGGAGCATCCAACGATCTTAACTTCCGGATCAGCTGCTGCTTCAACGAATTTCTCGATCGGAACGTCAACGCCAAGGTCAACAACTTCAAATCCAGCGGACTCGATCATCATGATAACGAGGTTCTTACCGATATCATGAAGGTCGCCTGCAACGGTACCCATGATCATTTTTCCGATTGTTGCACTGTTGTCTGCGCCCAGGTGCGGTTTAACAACCTCAACACCCTTCTTCATAGCACGTGCTGCAACAAGCATTTCCGGAACGAAGATCTCGTTGTTTTTGAATTTCTCACCAACAACGCCCATTGCATCGATCATACCTTTGTTCAGGATCTCCATCGGGTCTAAACCTTCAGCGAGAGCTTCCTCTACTAATCCAGGTACAACTTTGGCTTTTCCTGCTTCGACTGCTGCTGCAATCTCATCAATTTTTGACATAATTTTGTCCTCCTATAAGATAAAAATTTTTATATTAAGGCTTATGCCTTAAGGACAAATTCAGTCAACCGTTACAATCTCAGCTTTTGATCGGACCAAACATCTCGTCTCTGTAAGCTGTGATGTATTCCATGCAGTAATCATCCATGCCCAGAAGAGCCTCGGTTGCATATACAGCACCGATAAGGTCTCTGTTAAGCGGATCGAAGATCGCACTGTCGAGTCCTTCTTTCATGGAAAGAACCATGAAGCAAAGGTTTACGATCTTTCTGTATGGAAGGTTGAAGGAAATATTGGAAACCGCACCGGTAATGTGGATCGTCGGATACTGCTCTTTGATCGTGTTCATTACTTTTGCAAGGTTTGCCATAGCATCGTCAGTTGTGCAAAGCATTTCAACCAACGGGTCAATGTGGATACGGCTAGGATCAATGTTGTACTTCTTAGCCTCTTCCATAATGTGATCGAACACACGAAGTCTGTCTTCTGCACTCTTCGGGATACCTGTATCATCACACAGGAGAGCAACAACTTCCCAATCGGTATCAGCGATAACCGGGAAGATCTTAGCGATCTTGTCGCCTTCTCCGGATACGGAGTTAACAAGACCAGGTTTGTTGCAGAACGGCAGAGCGCCGAGGATAGAATCCGGGCTCGGGCTGTCAACAGCGATCGGAAGGTCAGTTACTTCCTGAACAAGGTCGATCAGCCAATGTAATGTTTCAACTTCGATATCTTCATCAACAGATGCACATACATCAATGTATGTAGAACCTGCTTCTGCCTGTTTTTTTGCCAGATCTCTGATCCAGTCTGCGTTTCTCTCTTCGATTGCTTTTGCAACAGAAGGAATGGAACCGTTAATTTTTTCACCAATAATGATCATAAAATATCCTCCTCATAAAAGTCAGAACACATACACACAAGATAATATTATTATAGAAACTGTGGAAAATCTATAACTTTTTTGTACAAAATTGGAAAAATATTGTTGTTTCGTATAATCTTTCAAATTATAGGAGAATCTTATCGGTCAAATGTCTCAAAATGAATGAACGAGCGTCTGTGGATATCGAGCATGCCGTAGGTCTTAATGGCCTCAATATGTGCCTTCGTTCCATATCCTTTATGGGAAGCAAATCCATACTCTGGGAACTTTTCATCATATTCGTACATGATATGGTCCCTGGTCACCTTGGCGATGATACTGGCTGCTGCAATGCTGACGCTCTTAGCATCGCCCTTGATGATCGCTTCCTGTGGGATATCGATTCCAGGGATCGTAACGGCATCCGCTAAGATGAAGTCCGCTTTTGGATCTAACTGCGCGATCGCCAGCTGCATGGCTTTATAGGTCGCCTGCAGGATGTTGATCTCATCGATCGTCCGGCTGTCCACGATTCCGACGCCGTAAGTGACGGCTTTTTCTTTGATTTCCAGAAAGAGCTCTTCTCTGCGCTTTTCCGAGAGTTTTTTGGAGTCGTTCAGATACAGGATTTCTTTTTCCGGATCTTCAAGATCAAGAACGCAGGCGGCTGCAACGACAGGTCCTGCAAACGGACCTCTGCCCGCCTCATCAATACCGGCGATATACATGCATCCGGCATGCGCACGCTCATACTCTTTCATGAGATCTAAGCGCTCCCGCTCTTTCTGTAATTTCAACTGGCGCTTTAATTCCGCTTCTTCTTTTTTTGTCATTGAAGATCTGCCTCGCTCAAATCGGTCAGGTCGACGGAGATCAGCGTGGAGACACCTTTCTCCTGCATCGTGATTCCGTAGAGACGGTCGGCTGCCTCCATCGTACCACGGCGATGCGTGATCACGATGAACTGCACCTCGTGGGAGAGTTTATGCAGATAGTCTGCAAAACGGGTGATATTGGCATCGTCTAAGGCCGCCTCGATCTCGTCGAGGATACAGAACGGTGACGGCTTTAAGTTCTGGATCGCAAAGAGGACTGCGATAGCGGTCAGCGCCTTCTCTCCACCGGAAAGCTGGAGCATGTTCTGCAGCTTCTTTCCTGGCGGCTGAGCGATGATGCTGATGCCGGCATCTAAGATATCCACATCCTCTTCCAATTCGATCTTTCCGTATCCACCGCCGAACATCTCCTTGAACACGCGGCTGAACTCTTCACGGATCTTCTTGAACTCGGTCTCGAACTGGGTCCGCATCTGCTTATCCAGCTCTTTGATGATCTTAACAAGGTCTGCTTCGGCCTTTAAGAGGTCTTCATACTGCGTCGTAAGGAAGGTATGGCGTTCGCTGACTTCCTTATATTCTTCGATCGCGCCGACGTTGATCGTTCCGAGGCCACGGATCTGATTCTTCAGAGAATTGATATTTTCTTTCATCTCTGCCGGGTCATTCAGTTCTTCATCACGAAGCGGCAGTGCATTGTTATAAGTTAATTCATATTCTTCCCAGATATAGCTGGAGCGGTTCTCGAAACGTTCTTCGAGTTTCTCACGGGCGGAGATCAGGCGGAAGACTTCTTTATCCAGATCAGCCACACGGCGGGAGTACTCTTCTCTCTTATCAATAAAGCCTCTATGGGAGCCGGCTTGTTCTTCTTTTTCTGCCTCAACCTGTGCCAGCTGTTCTGACAGAGTGTCATGCTGACTCTCAGCTTCCTTGATCGAATCTTTGATCTGAAGGATCTCAGCCTGCTTTTCTTCGACAACCTTAGCTGCATTCTCATTATTCTTCTTAAGGTCTTCCAGGCTTTGCGTAAGCTCTGCCAGATTGTTCTCCGCACGAATGAGCTCGCTCATCAAGTGGCTGCTCTGCTCCGTTAAGCGGGAGTTATCCACCTTCATGCTCTGTGCAAGGAGGAGTTCTTCCGCTTCTTTCGCACGCATCTCGCCAAGTTTTTCTTCCAGCTCAACGATCTTCGCCTTCACAGCATCGCTTTCGTTCGCATTAGAATCCAGCTCATCATTCAAAGACGTATTCTGGCTGTGGATATTGACGGTCTGTTCCTCGATATCCTGCGTTTCTTTATTGACATTCTCGAAGCTGCCTAAGATTTCCTGCTGTTTTTCCTGCGCCTGCTCTAAGTTGATCTTGATCGTATTTAAGAAGATCCTGTTTTCCTGCAGCTCGCGTCTGGAATCCGAGATTTCTTTTTCTAAGATATCTTTGCGCCCGGAGATCAGCTCGATGTCCTTCTGCGCAGCTTCCTGAGACTCTTTTAATTTCTTAAGCAAGGTCTCGATCTCTTCAATCTCACGGCGGCGGCCAAGCAGGTTGGACTTATTCTTAAACGCACCACCGGTAAGGGAGCCGCCTCTGTTTAAAAGCTCGCCTTCCAGCGTAACAATGATCAAGGAATAGTTGTATTTACGCGCAATCAAGATCGCATGATCGATCTTGTCGCAAACAACGATCTTACCAAGCAGATATTTCGCAACGCCCTCATATTTCGGCTCAACTTTGACCAGCGAGCTTGCAAGACCTAAGACGCCTTCTTCCTCCAGAACGGCTTCGTTCTTGAACTCGCCTCTTCCGGTCACGGCCTTAAGCGGCAGGAAGGTCGCACGTCCGAGCTTATTTGCCTTCAGATATTCAATCGCTTCCTTTGCGGTGCCTTCCGTATCCGTTACGATGTTCTGGATGCTTCCGCCAAGCGCCGTCTCGATCGCGATCTCATACTGCTTCTCGACTTTGATAATATCGGCAACAACACCATGAATGCCCGGTTTTTTCTCCTTGAGTTTCATGACCTCGCGGATACTGTTTCCGTAGCCTTCATAGCGTTCCGTAATATTCTTTAAGGTGTCCAGTTTTGCCTGGTTTTCCACATACTGCTGTTTGGATTTTCCAAGCTCTAAGTTCAGCTTGGCAACCTCCGCATCCGCATCGCGCAGCTCCGTCTCCTTGGATTTGATCTCCTCTTCCATCTGACGGACGTCGCCTTCTGCCTCAGAATATTCTTCTTTCAGCTTCGCAACTTTTTCTTCCTGCGCATCCTTATCCGATGCGAATTTTTCGATGGTTTCGCTGAGCTCCGTCTTACGGCGTGCGATCTGCTCTAAGACCGCATCAAGACGCTCCATGCGGGCGTTAATCTCACCTCTGGCATTGACCAGCTCGATGATGCGTTCTTTCGCTCTCTCGATCTCCTGACGGATCTCTTCGTTCTCATTCTGGATCTCGATCACGCGGCTATCCTGATCCGATGCCTTGGAAACGGCCTCCGTCAAGGCTTTCTGGTTTTCCGCCTTTTCTCCTTCGATGCGCTCTTTCTCAACCCCCGCCTTTTCGATGGACTCCGTGAGCTCTGCGAGGCGCTCCTGGAAACGGCTTTCCGCATCATTGGCAGAGTTGATCTGCTCTTCTAAGAGTTTGATCTGGCCTTCCAGGTTCGTCTTGATGATGTCGCCCTGGGAGATCTGGTTCTTTAAGCTGTCGATCTGCGTATCTAACTGAAGGATGTTCTCACTCAGTTTTTCATACTCGACCTTCGCATTTTCAAACTCGATGCGGCTTGCCTCTAAATCCTCCGACGCGATCCGCTCTTTTTCCTTATAATCACGGATCTTCGTCTTCACGTCTCCGTTTTCATATAAGAACAGGTTGATATCATAGCGTTTTAAGTCTTCGCGGAGTTTGACATATTTATCGGCTGCCTCGCTCTGCCTGCGGAGCGGCCCAATCTGGCGGTTCAGCTCGCCTAAGATATCTTTGACACGCGCGATATTTAAACGCTCGTTCTCAAGTTTTCTGAGTGCGATTGTCTTTCTCTTTTTGTATTTTACGATACCTGCTGCCTCGTCGAAGAGCTCGCGACGCTCTTCCGGCTTACCTTGCAGGATTTTATCGATCTGTCCCTGGCCGATGATGGAATAGCCCTCTTTACCAATACCGGTATCATAAAAGAGCTCGTGGATATCACGCAGACGGCAGACGGAGCCGTTGATCATGAACTCACTCTCTCCGGAACGGTAAACACGTCTCGAGACCGTCACTTCTTCAAAGTCCAGTTTCAGCTTGTGGTCGGAGTTATCCAGCGTGATTGCAACATAAGCAAAGCCCAAGGGTTTTCTGTTTGCAGTACCTGCGAAGATGACATCCTCCATACGGGATCCACGGAGCTGTTTGATCTTCTGCTCACCAAGAACCCAGCGGACCGCATCCGCCACGTTACTCTTTCCGGAACCGTTCGGACCTACGATGCCCGTGATGCCGTCCGGAAAATCAAATACAATTTTCTTTGCAAAACTTTTAAAGCCTTGTATTTCAACTCGTTTTAAGTACATTCTTTATTCTCCAATTCTTCGGATCGCTTCTTCTGCCGCTGCCTGCTGCGCCGCCTTCTTCGAATGGCCTTTGCCGCGTCCGACCTCCACATCATTTAAGATCGCCGCGATCTCAAACGTCTTATTATGGGATGGCCCGCTTTCTGCGATCAGTTCATAGCGCAGACTGTTGTTTCCTTTCTGCTGTGCGATCTCCTGAAGCCTTGTTTTCGCATCGAAGAAGAGGGTCTTGTTCTCCAGACCCTTGATCAGGTGCTCAGCGATAAATTTCCGGATCGTATCACCATCTTTCGAATCCAGATAGATAGCCGCGACCAAAGCTTCAAACGCATCAGAAGTAATCGAAGCGCGCTCACGTCCGCCGGACAGAGCCTCTCCTTTTCCCATGCGCATATACTCGCCTAAACGGATCTGTTTTGCACACTCCGCCAGGCTTTGTTCGCACACCATGGAAGCCCTGAGCTTCGTCATGTCACCTTCAGGGAACGTTCCATACTTATTAAACAGATATTCGCTGATATAAAACTCGATTATAGCGTCGCCAAAAAACTCGAATCGCTCATTATCTTCCAATGAGGGATCCTTCGTTCTGTTTTCGTTGACGAATGAACTGTGAGTCAGTGCGGTGATAAGCAGTTCACGATTGGTGAAGCTATAACCGATTATATCTTCAAACTCATTTAAGTAGTCCATATTTAGTTGATCTTTTTAATTTCCTCCACTGCATCGCCTACGGTTGAGATCTTCTCTGCGGCACTGTCATCGATCACGATGCTAAAAGCCTCTTCGATCTGCATCACGATCTGGAAAAGGTCGAGAGAATCTGCGCCGAGATCATCGATGAACTTGGTATCCATAGTGATCGAGCCGGCGTCTACGTTCAGCACGTCTGCGATAATGTTTTGAATTTTCTCAAACTCCATAAAATCCTCTTTCTAAAACTGTTTCTATTAATGGCCTTATGGCCGGGATAACAAAATTTTTCGTTTCCGTTTTATGCTTCCAGCCCCAGATTCTTCGCGATCTTCGCCGCGATATCCGCTGCTACGAAATCTCTGCACTGCATGATAGCGTTCCGAATTTCCGGTGACATGGAGTTGCCATGCGTCTTAACGACAAGGTTTTTCAGTCCCAGCATCGGAGCTCCGCCGTATTCTTCGACCGAAAACTCCTTCAGCATGTTCTTAAGGTCTGTTTTGATGAGGCCCGCACCAATCTTGGTCTTAAGGCCGCCTCCGCCGAGGGTTGCTTTCAGCTTGCTAAGCAGCATTGCAGCGACGCCTTCATAGGTCTTTAAGATGGTGTTGCCGATAAAGCCGTCACAGACCAGGATGTCCGCTTCGCCTTCTGCAAGGCCGCGGCTTTCCACGCTTCCTGCAAAATTGATCGTCTCGCACGCTTTCATGAGCGGGAAAGTGCCTTTGACCTGAGAGTTCCCCTTCTCTTCTTCCTCGCCGATGTTTAAGAGGCCGACCTTCGGGTTCTCTCGCTTAACGACGTCTTCCATATAAATGGAGCCCATCTGCGCGAACTGCACCAGCATTTCCGGTCTGCAGTCCACGTTCGCACCGGCATCGATCAAAAGTGCCGGCTCTTTCATGGTCGGAACAAGGAAGCCTAATGCGGCTCTTTCGATTCCGCGGATCCTTCCGACAACTAACTGTCCGCCGACTAAGAGCGCTCCGGTGTTGCCACAGGATACGACTGCATCCGCCTCGCCGTTTCGAACGGCATAAAGGGCTTTAACCATGGAAGATTCTTTTTTGGTCTTGATTGCTTTGACCGGCGGCTCACAGGTCTCGATCACTTCCGGTGCGTCAACGACCTGAATACGCTCCGCATCATAAACATGTTTGGAAAGCTCAGCTTTTACCTGATCTTCCACACCAAAAAGCTTAACGCATAAGTTTTTATCCGCCTGAGTTGCCTCGACCGCGCCTTTTACGGTCTCCGCCGGAGCAAAATCTCCGCCCATGGCATCGACTGCGATTGTAATGATCTTATTCTCTTCCAAAACGCCTATCCCTTTCCCTGCAATTACCCGTAAATTTTACTAAAATCAGGGCTAATAATCAACTAAAAGTTCCTGCTGAAAAAATACACCTTTTCGACATCTTTTTTTCACATTTTAGGACTACGTTTGCCAGATAAACAGCTATAATGATTCTTAAGAATCGAGGTGTGACATGAGAAATGAAGTGAAATCGAAGTGTAATGCTGACGACGGACGATCAGTGGGTTCTAAGAAGCAATTGCCGGACATGCGTCCCTCTTTTTCTAAGAAGCAGGTTCTGAAAGGCCGTTCATTCTTTCAGATCGTTACGATACTGCTGGTTGCGGTCCTCCTTGCAAGCCTCCTAACCGGCTGCCGGAAGGAATTCAATGTGCGCGACATCCGCAGATTTCTCCATGAAGACCTGGAGCTTTCGAATTACCGGATCATTGACGGGCCGACCGACCGGACAAACCCGGAAGATTACCGGGATGAATGGTGGACGGTCACGACGACAGATTACGGCTTTGATGAGCCGCTCACTTTCCATGTCATCAATCACATGAGTTCTTCCATACTCTGGCCGACCAACTCACTCATAAGTGACCTTGATGAGCAGATCTTCCGCCAGCTCTCTCTTGAATATAACGACAGCGAAAAGATGAAAATGACGCAGGAAGAAGATTATTTCTTAGAACCCGGGGAATTTTACTGTTCTGTGGAGGGAAAAGCTGATTTCGAGGCCATCTTCCCGGAGATCGAACGTTTTCAGGAGTTTCTAAAACAATATCCGGCGCTGGATGAAATGAACTTCCGCGTTTCTTATCATGTCGGAAACTCAATTTCTGATCCATCCGGCTCGATCTCATCCGTGATTTCCGATTCCATTGATGTGTTGAAGCAGGACTTGTCCGCAGAGGAAGCAGCAGATGCTTTGTTTGAATATGACTACTATTATCTGGAATTCAATTCACAGACCAGTCAGGTGGATCTCTATAATGCGCTTTATGGTATCGGCGAGCACAGCTATCAGAACGGCTGCGTCTACGCCTATCTGGCCGACTGCATTAACTATGGTCTGAAAGACCGGATCGCCGAATTCACGGACGAAGAGATTTCGAAAGTGACCTCCTATAATTCCGATGTTATGCAGGTGCGGGACATGGAGGAAAATATCCCTGTTCCAACGGCATATTATGCCAGAAGCGACCGCAACTATATCCCGATCGGGCATGTTTATGATCTTCTTGTGGCGCAGAATATCGCCGTAAGCGGCGACTTCAGCCACTTCTCTTTCACGGGAAAGGACGGACAGTTTTGTGAGATCGGCTACGACCAGCCGTATACATCGGAAAACATGCCGACGTATATGAACTATGCTATCCCTGTGGACGTGGTCTCAGATATGACTGGCCTCAATCTGGACAATGGCTATCCGACATATGATGTCTTAGTTCCGGCTGAGATTTTTGATGAGCTTGGTGTGGATAAAGAGATGCTCTCCTTTGAGATTCAGGCATCGTCATCCATTGAACTCCGTGATTTTTCACTGGATGAACAAGGTTTCCATTTTAAAGGCAAGGCCAACCAGTTTAATTCGATCGAACGGCGAAACGAAGACCGGATCAGTGCGATCTCCCAGAACCTGAAAATGGAGGACCCGGACTTTTATTACTCCATCAATCATATGAGCAAGACCTATGAGGGCATCCGCTTCCGTATGGCAAGGCGCGGCGGGCTGGATGTCACAGCGCACCAGGCTGAGATCAAAGAAATGATCGCACTTTCCATCATGAACCAGCTCCTCGACAATCCGGAGGATCCGACCTGGTCCAGCACAGTGGAATTTATTTATAAAGTGAATGACAAGACCGAAGAGTCCACAGAATTCGTGCTGCCGGATGATTATGATGTGCTGGAGTCGTTCCTGGAGTACGGTCCTGTCGGATGATCACTTTTCTAGAACGATTATCAAAACTCCTGCCCACAATGCGTCGGCAGGAGTTTTTGTGAGTATTCCTAAAAAAATACTGTATCAAAATGAAAAATGAGCAATAATTTCTTATTGAAAATAGCATCTGTATGATTTATAATTTGACAATGTTGTTTAGTGCGTTAAAGCATTACCGCGGTGCATTCTACGTGTTTTCTGGAATCAAAAAAATGCCGGTTGATTCGGCCGCAACACTTCAGGAAAGACGTAGAATGTACACGGGACAGTAAAGGAGGATTATAAAATGGCACTTACTAATGCATACCTGAAAAGAGTTTATGAAGGTCTTGAGACCAGATGTGCAAACGAGAAGGAATTTCTTCAGGCAGTTGAGGAAGTTTTAGAGTCTCTCGAGACGATCGTTGAGAAGCATCCGGAATACGAAGAGAACGCTGTTATCGAGCGTATCGTTGAGCCGGAGCGTGTGATCATGTTCCGCGTTCCTTGGGTTGATGACAACGGCAAAGTCCAGGTTAACAGAGGTTTCCGCGTTCAGTTCAACTCCGCGATTGGACCTTACAAGGGCGGCCTTCGTTTCCACCCGAGCGTAAACCTTTCCGTATTAAAATTCCTCGGATTCGAGCAGATCTTCAAAAACAGCCTCACTACCCTTCCGATGGGCGGCGGCAAAGGTGGATCCGACTTCGATCCGAAAGGCAAATCTGACAGAGAAGTTATGGCATTCTGCACAAGCTTCATGACAGAGCTTTATCGTCATATCGGCGCAGACACTGACGTACCGGCTGGTGATATCGGTGTTGGCGGCCGCGAGGTTGGATACCTCTTCGGTCAGTACAAACGTCTTGCAAATGAGTTCACCGGCGTGATCACAGGAAAGAAAGTCGGAGCCGGCGGATCCCTGATCCGTACAGAAGCTACCGGTTATGGCGTTTGCTACTTCACAGATGAAGTCCTGAAAGCAAACGGCACTTCCTTTGAAGGCAAGACTGTTGTTATTTCTGGTTCCGGTAACGTTGCAATCTATGCATGCGAGAAAGCAACCGAGCTCGGCGGCAAAGTCGTTGCAATGTGCGACTCCTCCGGATATGTTTATGACCCGGATGGAATCGATCTGGCAGCGATCAAAGATATCAAAGAAGTTCGCCGTGCACGTATCAAAGAATATGTTGAGAATCATCCGAACGCTACTTATACAGAAGGCTGCTCCGGCATCTGGACGATCAAGTGCGACATCGCTCTTCCGTGCGCAACCCAGAACGATATCGACGAGGAAGGCGCAAAAGCCCTTCTTGCAAACGGCGTTATGTGCGTAGTAGAAGGTGCAAACATGCCATGTACTCCGGAAGCAATCGCAGCATTCCAGAACGCAGGCATCCTCTTCGGACCAGCTAAGGCTGCAAATGCCGGCGGCGTTGCAACCAGCGGACTTGAGATGACTCAGAACAGCGAGAGAATCTACTGGGCCAGAGAAGAAGTTGATGAGAAGCTTCACTTCATCATGAAGAACATCTTCCAGTCTTGCGTAGACGCAGCAGAAGAAGCCGGAAAACCTGGCAACCTCCAGGTCGGCGCAAACGTTGCAGGCTTCCTCAAAGTCGCAGACGCAATGGTATGGCAGGGCATCAACTATTAAGAGGCTGGCAGGATATCGCAGCAATTGGCTGGATGCCGATGTAAGGATATCGCAGCAATTGGCTGGATGCCGACACCATAAATACAAAGAACTTGGGCAGGGTTTTCACCCTGCCCTTTCTTTATGTCTTGGCTTTCAAGGAGTCACAACCCCCATTTTCCTGCATCAAGCACCTCTAAATGCACGTTTTCAAGGGTTGTGACTGCTATTTCTTACATAATACTTCTATATTCGCCTGTATACAGGCCTTTCAGGAGTCACAACCCCCGTTTTACTGCATCGGCCACTTCCAGATACACGTTTTTGAAGGTTGTGACTGTTTGACTTTCATTTACTCTCGATCAGTCGTTATCATACTCACTTTCATATGAGTTGATAACCTCTTGGTCTTCTATATCACTCGATCAGTCGTTATCATACTCACTCTCGTATGAGAGGATGCTGCCGTTTGCGGCATCGACATCATAATCATACTCCATCATTCCAACGCGGAAATTGATGTCGTAGATCTGTTTGCCGTAATCGTCCTCATATTCCTGATGAATGTTCTTATATGTAAGTTCGGTTTCGGAAACTCCGGCATGCTGAAGCGCAATGTTCAATGCCTCCTGCTCGCTGATTGTTGCTGTAGCTCCGCCAGCCGGCTGCTGCGGAACTGCCTGCTGATCAGGAACGGCCGGATCTGCAGGAAGTGCATCAGGCGTATCCTGCGCAGCAGCTGGTTCTTGAGGTGCCACCTGTTCTGCGCCGCCTTGCGCCGGTGCATTATTTGCCGGTGCACTGTTCCCGCATGCTGCCAAAAGTGCCGCGCAAAGGACGGTTGCTATGATTCCGAATATCATTCGTTTTTTCATATTTATCCTCCTATATCCCTTTATCGTTCATATCTAATAAAACACTAGTTATCGGGTCTCTATCTTTCCCTTTCTGAAATTATCATACCACATTTTTAAACCACAGCAAAACAGGGAACCAAAAGGTTCCCTGCAGGTTTGTTACGTTTGCGACTCAGCAATTGAGTCAAATCTTCTTTAATAAGACGATCTTAAGCCTCTTCCTGAGCAATGATCGTGCGCTTATTGTATGAACCACAGCTCTTGCAGACCCTGTGCGGCATTACTAATGCGCCACATGTCGGGCAAGTTGCAAGATTCGGAGCTGTCATTTTCCAATTCGCTCTTCTCTTGTCTCTTCTGGCCTTAGATGTTTTATTTTTTGGGCATATAGACATTCTCGTACACCTCCCTGTCAATTCATAGCATCAACGGCTCTCTTAAGCCGTACCTTGAAATTATACTGATGCACCCCTTATTTGTCAATCATTTTATGTAAACTATTCGCAGTTTTTTCCGTATCATATAATCACTTTGTTGCTACTCCCAATCTGGCAACAGAAAGGGGGTGATTATTATCGATTCATTGACATCTTTAATGGTTTCGTTCATAGCGGGCATAGTAGCATACTGTGTGTGCAAGTGGCTGGAACGAAATGGTAAGTAGCAATCAGCACAGCAGAACCCCACGAGCGGCATCTCGTGGGGTTCTATTTGTGATTATTATCTTCATTAACATCTTTCTGTAGCTAGATGTATTCTACCACGAACAGTTCACATGTCAAGCGAAGTCCCTAGTAGCATATACCCGCCTGCATATTAGTTCACAGCCGCCTGCTCTTTTTCATAAGCCTCACGGATTCCGATTGCAAACTGATCAGCGCAGCTTGTGTTTTTCATTCCACAAATATTGCCTTTTAATTTAGACTCGATCTGATCAACGGTCATGCCGTCAACCAGCTTTGCAATGGCCTTCAGATTTCCGTTGCATCCACCCATGAATTCCACGTTGGATACAACATCGCCATTCAGATCAAACGAAACTGCAACTGCACATACTCCCTTATTCTTATGTGTGTATCTCATTTTTATACTCCTTTATTACTGCTCCTGAAGCTCTGCTAGTTTCGGCTTCTTTATCTTTATATTATAGCTTTTGAAACTCTTCTTGCAACTTGATTATTGCTCCTGAAGCTCAGCCGCTTTCGGCTTCTTAATAAACAAAGCAACAATGCCTGCGATCAGGCAGATGGCCGCAACGCCCGCAAGCACGATCATATATGCACCGGCGTTCGTCATTCCGCTTGCCATCAGTCCGCTCTGCACTGCCTGCACGAGCTTCGTTCCGAAGGAAGCGATCAGCAGGTTCATCGTCATCAGCGGCATGTTGACCGCATAATATTTCGCGCCGTAGAACTTGTTGACGAATGCGGACTGGCTCGGTGTAACACCGCCGTAGGAAAGACCGGTCACGATGTAAGCGATGATCAAAACGACCTGGCTGCCTGTCACCATCGCCAGGATAATGATACCCATGGAGATCATGAACATGATGCAGACGATGATCAGAGTCAGCTTATATCCCACCTTATCAAACAGACCACCGAAGATGATACGGCCGATTCCATTGAAGATGGAGATCAGTCCAACGATGATTGCCAGGACACCCGGATTGCTGTCCAGAGCCGGAACCGCTGCCGTTGCAATCGGGGTTCCAAGGAAGACGACTGCAAGGCCTGCGACAGATGTCAGGATCGCCCAGATAAACATCAGCCAGAATGTGGATCTCTTCAGCATCTTGGAAGTTTCTACGTCTTCATAAGGTGCGGTGGAGTTCTTGCGCTTCTTATCGTTTTTCGGTGCCGGAGCAACGAAGCCCGGGCCCGGTTTCTTGATAATGAAAGCACCGATCATAATGAAAACGAAGCAGCCGATTCCGATCGCAAGGAAGAGAATGTACCACGGAGTTCCTCCGTTTCCGTCCATCTGGTCGACCATGGAGGCATATAAAAGACCCATCAGGAAAGCACTGATACCGAATCCCATTAGGAGGATACCGGAGATCAGACCCTGTTTGTCCGGATACCAGCCGCCGACCGCACTTAAGATCGCGTTGTATGCCATGCCGGCGCCAAAGCCGCCAAGCGCACCAAAGCCGATGTAGATAACGAGGATGGACTCCGTCGCGTTACCGACAAATCCGGCAATTAAGAATCCTGCCAGCATCAGCACTGCAGAAAGGATCAGGTTGAAGCGGAGTTTGATACCTCTCTTCTGGAGGATACCGCCCACGAGCGCTCCGATGCAGTAAAATGCCATAACGATGGTCGATGTCCAGGTCAAAAGGCCCGGCGACCAGATCTTAGTCAGTGGTTTTGAAAATGTGGTCCATGCGTAAACAAGGCCTGCAAACAGCATGACGATGACGCCCATTACCGCATAGACTGAACGAGGTAAAGTCTTACTCATGTGTATGAATGCTCCTTTAACTAGTATGTATATTCTGTCGATTCATGATTTGTTGGTCAGCAAAGTGGAATCGATTGTAAACTAAATTTGAACTGCTTCCGTCGCCGCTATTGCTCAGCTCCCGCAGCACCTTCGGCTTGCGGATAAACAGCAAACTGAAATCCCAAACAATACTACTTCTCTTCCGTAGCCACCTTCGGCTTGCGGATAAACAGCGCCACAATTCCAGAGATCAAACAGACGACTGCAACGCCGGCTAATACAATAATATACGCTCCGGTGTTTGTCATGCCGCCGCCTTCCAGACTGCTCTGCACTGCCTGCACCAGTTTCGTTCCAAAGGATGCCGGCAAAAGAACCAGCACCATGATCGGCAGGTTCTGTGCATAATGAACCGAGCCGAAAAACTTGTTGCAGAACGCCGACTGGCTTGTCGTTACCCCACCGAACGGAAGCCCGGTGCAGATATAACCGATGATCAGGATGATCATGCTTCCGGTCACCATAGCCAAAATGATAATTCCCATGGCGACGATGAAAAAGGCACTGATCGTCAGCAGCGTTGCTTTGTAACCGATCTTGTCAAACATGCTTCCGAAGATGATTCGGCCGAGACCATTAAAAATGGAGATCAGGCCAACGATGATCGCCAGAAGGCTTGCATTATCATTTAAGGAAGGAACCGCTGCCGTCGCAATCGGTGTTCCGAGGAAAACCACGGCGAAACCGGCAAGTGAGGTGATGAGTGCCCAGGTGAACATCAGCCAGAAGTTCGCCCTTTTTACCATCTGGGAAGTCGGAACATCCTCGAACGGAACTGTTGTGTTCTTTACTTTCTTCCCTGCTTTTGGAGCCGGAGCTACAAAGTCCGGGCCCGGCTTCTTTACAATAATGGCGCCCAGCAGGATAAAGATAAAACAGCCGATGCCGACTCCGAAGAAGCAGATGTACCACGGGATGCCGCCCTTTCCGTCCATCTGGTCAACCACAGCCGCATAGAGGAATCCGATCAGGAAGGAACTGATTCCAAAGCCCATCAGCAGGATTCCGGAAATAAGTCCCTGTTTATCCGGGAACCATCCGCCAACCGCGCTTAGAATAACGTTGTAGGCAAAGCCTGCTCCCAGTCCTCCCAGGAGTCCGAAGCCAATATAAATAAAGAGGATAGAGCCTGTCGCATTTCCAAGAAAACCGGCGATTGCAAAACCTGCCACCATGAGGATCGCACCAAGAATCAGAATGATTTTAATATTCACGCCCTTTTTCTGCAGGATGCCGCTCACCAGACCGCCAATACAAAAGAAAGACATGACGATCGTAGAGGTCCATGTCAGTGCGCCCGGAGACCAGAGATTGGTCAGCGGTTTTGAAAATGTGGTCCATGCGTAAACAAGGCCTGCAAACAACAGGACCAGCACACCAAAGACGGCATATAGGGAACGTGGCAAGGTTTTCTTCATAATTTTTCTCTCAAAAATGAAATGTTCTAAAAACCAGAACTCTCTTAAATTGCTACTCTCTAAAAAACTACTACTCTCTAAAAGTCAAATACCGCAGCTGCTAAACTCTTAACCAAGTACAGCAGCTGGCGGTTGATGTAATAATTCTTTTTGCAGTCGCTGATCTGTCTTCAATCAGACTAGCACATGCAATTCTTCTATTTCAAATAATTCGACTCTAAGCCACTTTCAAATAACTTGGCTCTAAGCCCTACATATTATTCAGCCTGTGCAGCTTCTTCAGCAATTTCCACTTTCGCTTCTTCTGTCACTTCCGGCTCTAAGCCCTGCGGGTTCTTCGGCGGACGGATAAAGAAGGAAAGGATCGTTCCGACGACAAGCAGACCGATAACAAGGATGATCACTGTGATATAAGATCCGGTTGAATCATAAACAGCACCAGCAAGCGTGGATCCGAAGGATGCGATCAGCAGGTTCATGTTGATGATCGGCAGGTTGACCGGATAGTTCTTCATTCCATAGAACTTGCTTGCAAATGCGGAGTTCGTCGGGGTAACGCAGCCGTAGCCAAGCCCGGACGCAATGTAGGAAATCACAAGGATGATGGAGCTGTGGCTCTTGAGTGCCCAAATGACCAGCAGCATTGCCACGATGAAAACGATTCCACCGAGCAGCATGGTCCAGAAACGTCCGATCTTGTCAAACAATGCGCCGAAAATGATACGGCCAATTCCGTTGAAGATAGAGATCAGACCAACGATCGTTGCAATGGATCCCATCTGTGCAGCGGTTGCGCTTGTTGCAGTGATCTGCATAGATTCCATCGCCATCGGAGTTCCCTGAGAAACAACCATCAGACCTGCTGCGGAAAGGAAGGTCGCCCAGATGAAGAACAGCCAGAACGAAGGTCTCTTAAACATCGTAACCGTGTTGATTTCTTCAAAGGACTGCACCACTTTCTTTGCAGTTGCCTTCTTCGGTGCCGGAGCAACCCAGCCAGCCGGAGGAGCAAAAATAAAGAATGCAGAAAGTGCAACAATCGCCGCGGTGATGATACCTAAGATCAGGAAGGAGGTTCTCCATGCACCGCCTCCGTCAGAAGGTGTCACTGCAGTGTAGATTTTACCAATAATAAATGCGCCGATACCGAATCCCATCAGAAGGATACCGGAGATCAGGCCCTGTTTATCCGGGAACCATTTGCCGACGAACGTCATGACGGCGTTATAGGCAAAGCCCGATCCGAAGCCAGCAAGCACACCAAATCCAAGATACAGAACAATCAGGCTGGTTGCGCGGCTTGCGATAAAGAAGCCAAGGATAAACAATACGGCAGCGAGGATCAGGATGATCCACGGTTTCACTCTCTTAGACAGCACGCCTCCAAGAAAGCCGCCGATACAGAAGCAGAACATAACCAGGGTGAAGGTCAGGGAAAGCTGTGCCTTCGTCCATTCCGGATACTGTGCTGCGATTGGTGCGGACAGAACTGTCCACGCATAGACCATGCCGGCAAAGACCAGAACGATAACGCCGACGATGGCTAAGACCCAACGATTTAATGGTTTTTTCATAATTCTCTTCCTCTATTATATAATTCGCTTAATTCAACTTTTGGATTTTAACATATCATTTTTTTAGTGTCTATAAACAATAATCACAGAACTGTTGAATTAAAGAAAATAGTTCTTGAAATTTGTTTAGGTTTCCATTATACTAGCAAAGCACGTAAGCGCATGGCTCGTTGGTCAAGTGGTTAAGACGCCGCCCTCTCAAGGCGGAATCACGAGTTCAATTCTCGTACGAGCTGCTGAAAAGAGACAACTCCGCTTGTCTCTTTTTTGTTGAACATCATTTATCATAAAGTTATCGATACATGTCCTTTTGGGACTTATTATGATAGATTATTGTCCCGAGTTAGCGCATGCTAATGTCCAAAATCGAGTTTGTGCATTTTTATCCTGTCTGTTTATGTTCAAAATTGAGTTTGTGCATCTAAGTTCCAGCAATTTTCAGCGAGTCCAGCCTTTTAATCAATGCACAGAGTCGATTTCGAGCATGCTTCCATCTAACAAAAAATGCACAGAGTCGATTTCGGACATGCTTCCATCTAACAAAAAATGCACAGAGTCAATTTAGAACATTAAATAAAGTATTAAATCCAATTCAGGTATTATATCTCAAACGAAATACAATAAAACCTGTCAGTTTATAATCATCAACGCATATCGGTTTTCAAGTAAAACAAAAACGGCGGGCATTTTGCCCGCCGTTGTCAAATCTTGTTCAGTAAGAACTTCTTATTTTGTGCTGTATGTTTAATACAGAGTGCATTCGCATATATCGAATTAGCATATTAGCAAACTAGCATATCAGCGAATCAATTAAGTGGATTCGCCTCAAAGAGCCATCTCTATCAGCTGATCTTCACGACCCCGTTATACAGCACACGGAGTTTGTATTCCGGATACTCCCTGTCGATGTGGATGTGTCCGCAGTACCACTTGTCGTAATAGATGTTCTCCATGATCAGATTCAGGAACTTCTCCACTCCGCTGTCGTAGTTCAGATAGTCGCTGTAGACAGAGAAAACGATGTCGCGGACCTTCTCCGGCATGGTGTGGGTAATGACGAAGTTGATGTTGTTCTGCACTGCCGCCAGATTATCGAAGGCTTCCTGGAATTCGTCCTCGGAAGGCTCTTCCTGCGGCCACCAGCTGACGCCCTCTTCGCGCCAGATCTTATCCACGCTCGTCGCACCGCCCATCACAAAGAAACGGAGCCCATCAATCGTATAAACCTGCCCGTTCATCAGGTGGATCACATGCTCACGGATGCGGTGGATCTTGCCGCCGTTCCACATCTCGACCGGATAGGAATTCAGCGCATCATAATTCTCATGATTGCCGGCCACAAAGAGCGTCGTATAGTTCCGCGCCTCATGCATGTCCAGAACGTCCGCGTCCTTTTCCTCGCCGGCCCAGACGCCGCCGAAGTCTCCGCAGATGATCAGATAGTCATCACGAGTAAGGAGCTTCTGCTCCGGGAAATTATCGATATCAATTTTCTGTACATCCATCAGCCGATGGGTATCGCCAGTCGCAAAAATCATTTGCTTCCCCTTTTTCTCTTCTGCAAGCCACATTTATTACAGCAGCGGAAGGTCCTTACGTGGTACGGAGCAGAAATACTCTGCGTCGTAATTGCCGATCGTAAGGAACAGTACGCACTTGCGGTCTTCCGGAATGTTGTATTTCTCGCGCAGCTGCGGGGTGTTCATTGCAGCGGTCGGAAGCAGCAGATAGGTGAAGCCCAATCCTAAGGACTCGATCATCTGGCCCATGTAAGCGGCACACAAAGAGCCGTCCACATCGCTGTCGGAGAAGATGCCGATGACCAGCGGTGCATCATAGAACAGGCCGTCGATTCCTTCGTTTTCAAACTGGCTGCACTTCATCAGGAAGAATGCGGCAACGTCCGGCGCCTCGCGCATCATGCCTTTGCCGATCACACCGAGTTGCTCAAACAAATCTTTGCGGAGTTCCGCAATTTCTTCCGGATCATTTTTGACCATCACGGCGTTATGCTGGCAGTTCTTTGCTGTCGGCGCGTATTTGCCGGCCTCAAGAATGCGCTCGATTTCCTCATCGGTGACCGGAGTGTCGTTGAAATGACGCACGCTGCGGCGCATCATAATATCTCTGCGGACCATGTCCGGAGTAGACTTCTTAAAGAACTGGAACTCCTCCACTTCTTCCACGTTATAGCCGTCGCCGTCGATCATGATCGCATCGCGCGGGCATACGGAAAGGCAGTGTCCGCACCACATGCAGCGGGCCGGGTCATGCTTTAATCCATCGTCTTCGATTTTCAGGCAGCCATTCGGACATTCGTCCACGCAGGTGCCACACTGAATACATAATTCCTGATCAAGAATAAACATAGTTTGTTCCTTTCTGTGATTGAATAAAATACTTAATTATTATAAAGGGTATTTGCATTTTCGGAAAGATGTTTTTGATGGATACGCAAATGTTTTTGGAAATCATTTGGAGCATCTTCTGCGTCCTCTCCTAGAACTGTTTGACATTCAGATATTTCCTTGACATAAAAAGGCCATGCCCGCGAGCATGACCTTTATCTAGATTTTAAAGAAATCCATAATCGACATCTGGCTGGACGCCGGGAGGTTTCCTAAGAGGCCGAGGTTATAGAGCTTATCCGTCAAAGTCGAAGAAATCTTTGCGCGGACTTTGAGGTCTTCGCGGGAGGTGAAGTGCTCTTTCGCAGCCTCCTCTGCCAAGGATGCGGCCGCCTTTCCGCCCATGCCATCGATGGACTCCAAGGACGGCATCAGCTTGCCATCAAAGATTTTAAAGCGTGACGCGCCGGCTTTGTAGATATCGATCGGCATAAACTCAAAGCCGCGTGCATACATTTCAAGCACGTTGTACATATATTTCAAGAGGTCCTCATCCTTCGGGGTCTGCTCGTTCCGCTCGATGCGGCCCTTGATGATCTCCATCTCCTCTAACAGGTGCTCTTTGCCCTGGCACATCTTCTCGTAATCAAACGACGACGCGCGGATGCTGAAGAACGCTGCGTAGTACTCCAGCGGGAAATGGATCTTATAATACGCGATACGGTACGCCATCATGACATACGCCACCGCGTGTGCCTTCGGGAACATGTACTGGATCTTTGTACAGGACCATAAGTACCAGTCCGGAACGTTGCATTCCTTCATGGACTTCTCCCACTCCGGCCACTTCTTTGCCTTGCCCGCAGCGACTTTTCCTTTTCGGACGTTCTCCATGATATCAAACGCCATCGAAGGCTCAACGCCCTGCAGGATCAGATAGGTCATGATATCGTCACGTGTACAGATACAGGTGGACAGCGTCGCCGTTCCTTCTTTGACCAGTTTCTCCGCATTTCCGAGCCACACGTCGGTTCCGTGGGAGAGGCCTGCGATGCGGACCAGATCCGAGAAGTTCTTCGGTTTCGTATCCATGAGCATGCCCATAACGAAGTCCGTTCCAAACTCCGGAACGCCAAGGGTTCCGAGCGGATGCTGGATATCTTCCGGCGTGATGCCTAAGACGTCCGTTCCTTCATAGAGCTGCATGACCGACGGATCGTCGAGGCGGATCTGCTTTGCGTCAAAGCCCGTGAGGTCTTCGAGCATACGGATCATGGTCGGATCGTCGTGCCCTAAGATATCGAGTTTCAGCAAGTTGTGGTCGATGCTGTGGTACTCGAAATGGGTCGTGACCGTATGTTTATCCGGATCATTTGCAGGGAACTGGACCGGGGTGAAGGAATAGATTTCCTCGCCATGCGGCAGAACGACAATTCCGCCCGGGTGCTGGCCGGTGCTTCGCTTCACGCCTGTGCAGCCTGCGATGATACGGTTCATCTCGCATTTGCGAATCGCTTTATTATGACGCTCGTAATAGCCCTTCACATAGCCGAACACAGTCTTATCCTGCAAAGTCGAAATTGTGCCCGCACGGAAGGTGTGCCCTTTGCCGAAGATGACTTCCGTGTAGTCATGCGCGTGGGACTGGTATTCGCCAGAGAAGTTAAGGTCGATATCCGGCTCCTTATCGCCCTTGAATCCAAGGAAGGTTTCGAACGGAATGTCAAAGCCGTCTTTTGCGAGCGGCTGGCCGCAGACCGGACAGTTCTTATCCGGCATATCGCATCCGGCGCCGCCGGCGAAGGCGTTGACTTCCTCCGAATCGAATTCAGAATAGAAGCAGTTCGGGCAGCGGTAATGCGGCTTCAGCGGATTGACCTCCGTGATGCCGGAAAAAGTTGCTGCCAGGGAGGAGCCGACGCTGCCTCGCGATCCGACTAAGTAGCCGTCGCTCACGCTCTTTTGCACCAGCTCTCTCGCAATGATATACATAACCGAATATCCATTGGAAATAATGGAATTCAGCTCTTTTTCCAAACGTTCGACCACGATCTGCGGAAGATCCGGGCCGTACAGGCTGTGCGCCGTCTCATAGCAGATGTTTCTTAAGTTTTCATCCGAATTTTCGATGACCGGCGGGCACTTGTCCGGGCGCACCGGCTCGATGTATTCGATCTGATCCGCAATATAGTTCGTGTTTTCGACAACGATCTCCTGCGCGATCTCAGGTCCTAAATAGTCGAACTCGGAAAGCATCTCCTCGGTCGTGCGGAAATATAACGGTGCCTGCTCGTCCGCATCCGGGAACTTCTGACTGTCCATGATGATGCGGCGATAGACCTCATCCTCCGGATCTAAGAAATGGACGTCGCCCGTCGCCACGACCTTCTTGCCGTATTTCTGACCAAGATCATAAACGCGGCGGTTGATCGCCTGGATCTCTTCTACGGATTTCAGGTAATGGCCTTTCGTGATGCCCTTTTCAAAGTTGCGGACCAGGAAGTAGTTGTTGCCGGTCGGCTGGATCTCGAGGTAATCATAGTAGTTGACCAGCTCTTCGATCCGCTCTTCGCTTGCGCCGGCAAGCAGCGCATCATAAAGCTCACCCGCAACGCAGGCGCTGCCTAAGATCAGGCCCTCGCGGTAGCGGTTTAAGACGCTCTTCGGAATGCGCGGCCTGCGGCTGAAATAATTAATATGAGAATAAGACACCAGACGGTAGAGATTGCGCCGCCCGATCTCGTTTTTCGCTAAAATAATGATGTGGTGGTATTTCTTTTTCTTGACGCGCTGGATCGCCTCTTCCTCTTCCGGATCCGGCAGAACCGGGTGCTCATCCGGGATCGCGCTCTCGCGTCTTAAGACAATATCTTCGGGATTACTCGGGTCGCTGTCCACCGGGAAATCCATGTCGTCAACAATATAACCCTCTACACCATAGATGATCTTCGGCGCATTTTCATTGCCCTGCACCTTATGGAAGGCATCGACAAAGCCCTGAACGACGCCGTGGTCCGTGATTGCGATTGCAGAGTGTCCCCATTTTGACGCTCTGTCAATCAGCTTTTCAACGTTAGTGGTCGCGTCCATGTCGGAATAACGCGTATGGAGATGAAGCTCGACACGCTTCTTCGGCGCATTGTCCATGCGGTTTGAAAGCGGCTCGTGGATCTCGCGGATACCGCCGACGCGCGTCATCATAACCTCGCCTTCGAAGTTATCGTATTCGATATTTCCATGCGCCTCGATGACCATGCCCTTCTTGAAGACGTCCGGAAGCTCCTCCTCGCCATCTTTCAGGAACATTTTCATGGAAATACTGTCTTTATTATCAGTGATAGAGATTTTGAAAATCTTGAATCCGGTCTTGGTCGTCGTAAGCTCGGTCTCAAAGATCTCGCCGCGGACGATGCAGTTTCGGATCTCGCCGATGATATCGGAAATATCCGTTGTGGCGCCTTTAAAGTCGCGGCCATACAGCATGCCCGGGTCCGGTCCTTTTTTCTTTGCGGTATAGCGTTTCTTGCCACCACCGCCAGGAGCGTAGCCACCACCGCCGCCCGGGGCGTAGCCACCTTTGGACTTACCATTGGATTTGCCGTTTGCGCCATTGCTGCCGTTTGCACTGCCCGCGCGCTCATCACTGCCCCAGCTCAGCGCCTCATCCATGGAGACATACTCATAATCGTCCTCATCAATATAGAAGGACGGATCCGCATACATGGATTTCTTTTTGGCGGGTTTGGAGGGGAGAGAATCTCCCATGCTTTCGCTCGCTAGTCCAGCGAGATAAGCATCATATGCTGCAGCATCCGCGTCATATGCCTCAGAACCTGCATGATCGGCTATCGGATGATACATGTCATCCGCCATCTGATTCGCAGCACTCACTGCTCCGTTAGTAACCGCCTCCGCGGCCTTCGCAGCAATATTCACAGTCTGAGCCTTCTGCTCAGCCTGCACTGCTACCTTCTCAGCCTGTGCAGCCACATTCGGAGCCGCTGCCTGCGCAGCCACCTTGCCCGTCTGCGCTGCTCCACTTCTATTCTGCTCTACGGCTTGACTTCCATTTCCCGCAGCCTGAGCAACTCCATTCGGAGCCGCCACCTTACCGGCCACCATCATCAGCTGCACCGGCATGGCACCGCCAAGCACCTGCTTGCGGATTTCCTGCTCCATCTGCTCCATATGAGCAGGCGAAATGCTCTCGGCGCCCTCTATTTTTACACGCA
>JAZQCK010000085.1:0-19434 GCA_045546255.1 Lachnospiraceae bacterium
ATCTTAGGCGATGAGATGCTGACTCCGGACAGCTCCCGTTTCTGGCCGGCAGATACCTATGAGCCGGGTCACGGCCAGCCGTCCTTTGACAAGCAGTTTGCAAGAGACTGGCTCAAAGCAAATGAAGGACATGACTGGACCCTTCCGCAGGAGATCGCTGATAAGACGATCGAAAAATATCTGCAGGCATATAAGCTGCTGACAGGAAAAGAACTGTAAGGAGAGCAAAAGATGACAGCACCATCATTGGATGAATGGCTGAAAGAAGCGAAAAAGGATCCTTCTGCTGAGCAGTGCGGAATGTACCTGTTTCATAACGGCGTGGTCCGCTTAACTCCGAAGGCAAAGGTTCGTGAAACCGGGGATCTTGAGGCCACAGAAAAAACAGTTTCGACCCTGGAGTTTTCCTATGATGCGGACAAGGTGGAAGCGGCAAAGAAGATGGCGCTTGAGATGCCCGGCATCTTTTATGTGCGCGTCTGGCTGAACGAAGGCATATTAAATATCGGAGACGATATCATGCTCGTTTTAGTCGGCGGCGACATTCGGCCGCGCGTGATCGATGCGCTGCAGGCACTGGTCGGAGAGATCAAGAATCACTGTGTTGTGGAAAAAGAAGCATATATTGATTAATCGTTCAAAGATAAAGTTGTAGTAATGCGTTTTCTCAAGAACTGATATGCTAACGCATAAAATTATTTAAGGAGGTAGTGTTTATGGAGATGAAATTTTTTAAGTGTGCACATTGCGGACAGATCATTGCAAAAGTAAAAGATAAAGGCGTACCGGTTATCTGCTGCGGCGAGCCGATGGCAGAGATCGTTGCAAACACAACGGATGCAGCACAGGAAAAACATGTTCCTGTTGTTGAAGCCAAAGATGGTGTTGTCAATGTTACGGTTGGCTCCGTTGAGCATCCGATGGCAGAAGAGCATTATATTGAGTGGATCATGCTCGTTACCAAAGCCGGCAACCAGAGAGCAATCCTGAACCCGGGCGATGCTCCGAAGGCAACCTTCTATATCGGAGCAGATGACGTGGTTGTTTCTGCATTTGCATACTGCAACCTGCACGGACTTTGGAAGTGCTAAAGAGAAGCATGAAGCGTGAACCAGAATATACGCGCTAAGTAACAAGAAGAAACTATCATTTGCGGGAAGTATAAGATTATGATTTATCATTCTTCAAGATATGCGTCCGGCAGATATGACTGGACCTATGTCATTATTATCCTGATCCTTCTGGTGATTTCATTGATCGTTCAGGCAGCTGTCAGCAACCGCTATAAAAAGTATGCGCAGGTGCTGACGCAGTCCGGCATTACAGGTGCCGATGCTGCCCGGATCACGATGGAGGCACAAGGTGTGACCGGTGTCGAAATCTACCAGAATAATGGAAAAGACCTTTCGGATTATTATGATCCGAAGACGAATAGCATTTATCTTTCGGCCAACACCTATCGGAGCGCCTCGGTTGCTGCTGTGGGGGTTGCCTGCCATGAGGCAGGACATGCGATACAGGCGGCGGCCGGGTATGCACCGTATAAACTGCGTCGTGCGATCATCCCGTTTGCAAGCGTAAGCTCAAAGATCGCGATTCCGCTGATCATTATCGGGCTGGTCTTAAGTGCGTTTGCATCGGTGTTGAAATATGTGGCGCTGGTCGGAATCGCTCTTTATGCAGTAGCGGTGTTTGTTCAGCTGGTCACACTTCCGGTAGAGTTTGATGCCAGCAGAAGAGCATTGGCCAACATTTCTTCCTGTAATATTTTGACGACGGAAGAACTGAAAGGCGCCAAGAGCATTCTGGCGGCAGCCGCAATGACTTATGTCGTTGCAACAGTGACAGCAATTGTTCAGCTTCTTCGGTTTATCAGTATCATGAATCGGAGATAGGGAGAGGTTCATCTATGGCAATCAATTGTCCGTCATGTGGCGGAAAAATGTATTTTAATATTTCGAAGCAGCTGCTCAAATGCAGCTACTGTGATACAGAAAAAACGGTTGAGGAATATAAAGCCGTAAATGAAGCAGAAGAGCAGAAGATGACGTATGACAGCGTTGTCTTCACCTGCAGAAACTGCGGCGCGGAGCTGACGGCTCCGGATGAGCAGGCCGTCGCTTACTGTTCTTACTGCGGAAGCGAGCAGATGCTCACGGCAAAGCACGAAGAACTCCTGAAGCCGAAGCGGATCATTCCTTTCAAGAAATCAAAAAAGCAGGCAATGAATGAATATGCCAAGGCACTGAAGGGAAAGCTTTATGTGCCGAAGGAATTCAAGGACCCGCAGTTTCTTGAAGGCTTCCGAGGAATCTATCTTCCGTACTATGCGTATAATGCGGTTGTGCCGCAAAAAGATGTGGCGCTCACCGGCGAGGCGCATTATACCAAAGATAAATATGATTATGATGAGGAATACAACATCTTCGCAACGCTCGGTGGGCATTCGAAGGATGTTCACTTTGATGCGTCGAGCGCGTTTGATGATACCTTAGCGAATGAGATCGCACCGTTCCAGGAAAAAGACTTAGTCGAGTTTCACGAGGGATATCTTGCCGGATTATATGCGGATAAAGCCACGGCGAACGGCGCAACTTATATCGAGGCAGCAGAGCAGTTGGCAACGGAATCGATCTATAAAGAAATCGAACGGAAAGTTCCGAAGGTCAAAGTTGATAAACCGGCCACTGTTGCTGAACAGAAAGCGCAGCTCGGAATCAGTGCCATCGACTGTGAAGTCTCTTACTTCCCGGTTTGGTTTCTAACCTGGAGACATAAAAATAGAGTCGCTTATTCCGTAATGAATGGACAGACCGGAAAGATCACGATGGATATTCCGGTCAATAAAAAAATCTTCCTTTTAATCTCGCTGGCAGCAGCGGTTGTCATTTTTGCGCTGCTCAGCATTCTTCCGATGTTCATTCTTCCGAAGACGCTCTGCTCGATCGCAGCTGTCATTCTGGTGATCTCCGGCATCCTGCTTCACAGTGAGATCAAAAAGATCTACCAGAGAGAAAGCCATATTTATGACTATGGCGATACAACTCACGCTGCGAAAAAGAAAAAGATGAAGGCAAAGCAGTCGAGTGGAGTCGTTCCATCACAGTCAAATGCTACAACAAAGAAAGCCTCCGGCAAATGGATTGGCTGGTTGATTCCGATTGGATGGATCGTGATCTGGTTCATCCTTTCTGCAGGAAGGGGCCTTTCCCTGATCGGACAGCTCCTTTCAAGCGCACAGACGTTTATCTTTATCGTTGCCTTTCCGATTCAATTGATCTTTTCGATTTTCACGATCATCAATGCGGCAAGGATTCAGAGGAAAATGGCGATCATCCCGGCGATCATTGCTCCGCTGGTGCTTTTAGGCGGGATCGTCGTTCTGATGATCAACTCCCCATATGACTATTGGTACTACGGGACGGCACTTGCTTGTCTGGTTGCGGTTATCTTAAATGCGATTTCTGCGATCAACTATTTCAACTACCTGACGACGCGTCCGGTGCCGAACTTCTTCAGAAGGGAGGGAGCAAACAATGCGCAGTAAATTATTTGCCATACTGGCAGCAATGTTATGCATGATCATGCTTCTTCCTGTGTCTGTATTTGCAGACGAAGGTCAGCCGGCAGTGATCACTCCGGCCCAGACCGAAGCGGAGACGATTGCTGAAGGCGCAGGCACTCCGGCTCAGATTGAAACTCAGGTTCAGGATGAGAATGCCACAAGCGAAACCGAACAGCAGACAGAAGACGTCGAGCCAGTTTCAATTCCGGACGACACGCAGATCTATGATCCATACCCCTATGAGCATCACGAGCTCACTTCGGATTCCGTAAATGGAAACTATGCGAAGGTCATTGATGATGCGGGCCTATTCTCGGACGAAGAAGAGAAGAAACTCTTAGAGCAGATAAGCGGATTGCTGGAATACGGCAACATGGGTATTGCAACCAATGAGGAATATAACAGCGATGCGGCCGCGCTTGCGCGGAGCAAGTATATTGAAATGTTTGGGGAAACAAGCGGAACGCTTTTCCTGATTGATATGTATAACCGCAGGATCCAGTTTTTCTCCGGTGGCTCGATGTACCGCACACTTTCGACTGCAAAAACAAACGAGATCACAGATAATATCTACACCTATGCGACAGCAGGTGATTACTACACGGCCACATCAAAAGCCTTTGAGCAGGTGAAGATCGTGCTTGACGGCGGTCATATCGTAGCGCCGATGAGGTTTGCTACGAACGCAGCCTTTGCGATTGGAATCACGCTGATCATAAACTTCATTATCATCACGGTTCAGCGGAAAAAGAAAGCATCAACAGTTCTCACCAATGCCCTGAGTGCAGATACGAAAGTTTATAAATCGACTGTCGTACAGAAGGTAAACAGCGTCATGACAAGCCAGAAGAAACGCAGACACGTTGAATCTTCCGGCGGCGGAGGCGGCTTCTCCGGTGGTGGCGGAGGCGGTTTCTCCGGTGGCGGCGGTGGCCACAGTTTCTAACGAAAAAAAGAGTCGCTTGTGCGGCTCTTTTTTAACGATTTTGCATAGAGACTATTTATATGAGATATACAGCACCGGTTTGCCGTCAGGAAGCTTCGCACAGACGTGGGTGTATCCATCCACTTCTTTTCTTTCGAAGCTTAGGATGTTGCCTTCGAAGCAAGGCGCTTTGTAATAGACTTCCATCTCGGTGATGTTCATTTTATTCCATTCTTCCACAGGGAAGAGGCTGGAGAATGCGCGGATATAAGCGATGTTATTCATGTGTCCGCCGAAGTCGATGTCGGTCGGTCGAACCTGATAAGTTGCAAACGCTTCTCCCTCGAAATCGCGATCAAATTTTGTAAACGGCTCTTCGATCGCAATGTCCGGGATTGCCTTAAAACCTTCCGGATAGAGCACATCGACACGGGAAAGTTTTCCAGTCTTTATATTTGTCACAGCCCAAAGAGTTTTTCCAAGCACCAGAGTTTTATCGCCTTGGGTGATGGAGTAGTCCCTGATGCAGCGAGTCTCTTCCGGCTCGCGAGGCCAGGTAGAGACAACCATCTCCTCCATCATATAGGGTCTGCGTAAAATCTTGATCTTGGATTTTGCCGTGATCCAGAAGAGGTCCTGCTTTGCAAGGTCCGTTGTACCACAGCCTAAGAGGGCCGCGTGCGGAGCCGCAATATCCATAAAAAGGGAAAAGCAGTCTGGAATACTGAGCCGCGCGCTTGCATCTGTTCTACTTGGGTAAACAATTGTTGGAACATCGTATTTTGCTATCATAATTTCTCCTTGATCTTTATTGAGCATGATTGCTATTTATTGCTTATAACATTGTAATGATCAGTTTTTTTCCCATGGCACGAGCTAAAGCTTCGAGCGTGTCGAGGCGAGGGAGTGCATTTCCATTTTCAATGCGGCTGATATTTGATTGCCGGATGCCACTTTTTTCGGCGAGTTCGGCCTGTGTCATGTTACTTTCTAATCTGGCACGGATTAGTTCAGCCTGGATTTGATACTCCAACTCAAGGGCGTCCCATTCTTTTTTGAATTCCGGATTATTTAGTTGTTTTTCCAAAGTTTTTCTAAAATCACTCATGTTGCTTTCTCCTGTTTAAGTAGTCAGTGCGGCGCTTTTTCGCCAATAGCAATTCTTTTTTGGGGGTCTTTGATGTCTTTTTCGAAAAACCATTCGTCAATATCGCTATGTTATTAATACAGAAAAAGTATAGTACTCTTTCTATGTTTGACCCTTGTTTTATTCTATGTTCAAAGATCCCGTCCTCTAAATGTTCAGAATAAGGCATGCGCAATTGAGGTCCGAATGCTTCAAGTAACTCAAAGGTCCGTAGGACTTTTGCACGCATCTTTATGTCCAACTTTTCCAAATACGGGTCAATGGGATTTGAACCATCTTCAAAAGTATAATAATCTACAGAGAACAAGGATTATTCCTTTCTGGGAATATTATAAATAACTTCCCTTGTAAAATCAATTAGTAAAATAATGATATGGCATCATAACAAAGTAAACAGTATACAGCAAGTGCATTAATTGGATGGGCATGTATACTGTCTTACATGAGCAAATCCCATTTCAGTTGTTGTCGAAACTAATCGATGATAGAATAAAGAGCAATCTAAAAAACAAGGAGATATCAATGAAGAACATGCATACAGAAGACAACTATGGTTTAGGCACAGATTTTTATGATGCAAAAAAGAATTCCATCGAGTGGATCGATCTTGAGAATTGGGAGAGAAAGAAACTGTTTGAAAATTATCTGGGAACAGACTTTCCGTATATCATCGTTACGGCCAATGTGGATGTAACGAAGCCGCTTGCATTTGCAAAGAAACACGGCGTTTCTTTTAACCTGGTGATGGTTTATCTTGTCAATAAAACAGTCGACTCGATCGTCAATTATCGCTATCGCTTTATCGACGGCAAGCCATTTATCATCGATCACACAAGACCGACGATCAATCATCTGAAAAAAGACAGCGATATTTTCGTGATCGGAGAAGGACCGTGGCCTTGCGACGATATCGTAGAGTTCTGCAAGGCAGCACATGAAAGCATGGAAAATGCGACAGAAGAAGAAAGGGAAGAGCTGCTGCACCATAAACTCGATATCATCAACTACACCAGCATCCCGTGGATTCAGTACACCGGCTTTATCCGCACGATCGCGCATAACGGTGTCGATAATGCACCGAAGATGTCCTTTGGAAAATTCTTTAAGGATCCGATGAATCCGGACCGCACCTTGATGCCGGTCTCCAACCAGACGCATCATGGTCTGATGGATGGAACCCATGTCGGAAAGTTCTTTAAACAACTGCAGGAAGCTTGTGATAGTCTGGAAGTGTAAGAGTGTTTCTGAACCGCAGACATATTTAACGAGGATTCAGCATAAAGTGTATATAAAAACGGCCGCATCGCGCGGCCGTTTGAGTTTTCTGTAATTCTATCTTTAATTTGCCTTTGTCTCACAGTAGATGCAGCGGTAGATGCGCCGCTCTTTATCGGTCAGGCGGAAGACATGTTTCAATTCCTGCTCCACACAGGTGATGCAGCGTGGGTTTTTGCATTTAATGACATCCGTCAGAACCTCCGGAAGTTCCGGTTTTCTTTTTTCGACTAAGACGCCGTTTTTAATAATGTTCACGGTTGCATCCGGATCCACATAGCCGATCAGCTCAAGATCGACCGGAATATCGGCATCGATCTTAATGATGTCTTTCTTTCCCATCTTCTTGCTGTTGACGTTTTTGATGATGGCGATGGAGGCATCAAGCTGGTCCAGCCCTAAAAGATCATAGAGCCGCATTCCGTTTCCCGCGGAAATATGGTCAATTACGATTCCGTTCTGGATTGAATCTACATTCATAGTGTACCTGCCTCCTTTAATAATTTCAGGATCAGTGCCATGCGCATATATTTGCCGTTCAAGACCTGCTTGAAGTAGCATGCTCTCGGGTCATCATCGACGGCAACGCTGATCTCGTTGACTCTCGGCAGCGGATGCATGATGATCATATCGCGTTTTGCATCTTTGAGTTTTGCCGGGGTTAAGATGTAGCTGTCTTTTAAGCGGAGATAATCTTCTTCGTTGAAGAAACGTTCTCTCTGGACGCGCGTCATATAGAGCACGTCGAGTTCCGGAATAGCCGCTTCTAAATCATTCGTCTGTTTGTATGGGATGTTATTTTTCTTTAAAACATCGTTCTTCACATAGCTTGGAAGCTTTAATTCATTTGGTGAGATCAGGACGAAGCGGATATCCTCATAGCGGCTCATCGCATTGATCAGAGAGTGGACGGTGCGGCCGAATTTCAGGTCGCCGCAAAGCCCAATCGTAAGCCCGTCGAAGCCGCCTTTTTCGCGGTAGATCGTAAGTAGGTCTGCTGTGGTCTGGGTCGGGTGGCAGTGTCCGCCGTCACCGGCATTGATGATCGGAACTCCGGTGTTGTTGGAGGCGACCAGTGCCGCGCCTTCTTTCGGATGGCGCATCGCAATGATATCTGCATAGCAGCTTACAACTTTGATCGTATCTGCAACGCTTTCTCCCTTTGATGCGGAAGAAGAGCCGGCATCCGACATGGAAATGACATGTCCTCCCAGTTCATACATTGCGGCCTCGAAGCTGAGGCGTGTTCTGGTAGATGGCTCAAAAAACAAAGTTGCCAGTTTCTTGCCCTCGCAGATATGCGCATAGCGCTCCGGAGAGGCGATGATGTCCTGTGCGGTCGCGATCAATTCATCGATCTCACTGGTGGAAAGATCCAAAATATCAATTACACTTCTCATAAAAAACTCCTACAAGTATGGGTTTACTATAAGTACAGCTTTGCTGTTTTACTTAATCCAGCTTTCGTCAGATGGATTATTGCGGAACGCGATCAGGCGTTCTTTATCTTCCGGCTTGATGTAGCCGCTTTCTGCTGCGGTTTCCACGATGCAGTCGAAATCGGTCAGAGAGTAGTTGGTGACATTTGCTTCTGCCATGCGGTCTAAACCTTTCTGCATTCCGTAGGTGAAAATGGAAACGATGCCCAAGACGTTAGCCCCTGCCTCGCGAAGTGCCGTTACTGCATCGATCGCGCTGCCGCCGGTTGAGATCAGGTCTTCGACCACAACGACTTTCTGTCCTTTTTCCAGCTTACCTTCAATCTGGTTCTGTCGGCCGTGATCTTTGGAGCCGCTGCGGACGTAGCCCATCGGAAGTCCTAAGATATGCGCCGTGATGGCTGCATGTGCGATTCCGGCGGTTGCTGTTCCCATCAGAACCTCTGCTTCTGGATAGTGCTCCTGGATCAGCTGCATCAGTCCCTTTTCTACATGTGTGCGGACTTCCGGCGCAGTCAGCGTCAGACGGTTGTCACAGTAGATCGGGCTTTTGATCCCGCTTGCCCAGGTGAACGGCTCTTCCGGACGAAGGAAAACAGCCTGTATTTTCAATAAGTCACTTGCAATCAGTTTGTTTAATTCCATATCAGTCTCCTTACTGTTTTTATCCAATAAATTCTCTGCAGCATCTTTCATATGCTGCGACTGGGTCTTCGGCAGCAGTGATCGGTCGGCCGACAACGATGTAGTCAGAGCCATTGATCTTTGCCTGCTCCGGTGTCATGATGCGCTTTTGATCATCTGCAGCGCTGTCTGCAAAGCGGACGCCCGGTGTTACGGTCAGAAACTCTGCACCACAGGCATCGTGAACTTTTCCGGCTTCCTGCGGAGAGCAGACAACGCCGTCGAGCCCGGCTTTCTTTGCATTCTTTGCATAGTGGATTACGACTTCATCGATCGGCTCCTTGATCAGCAGATCATTTTCAAGAGCAGCCTGATCTGTCGAAGTAAGCTGTGTCACTGCGATCAGAAGCGGTCTCGTTCCATCCGGACGGGTGAGCCCTTCCAAAGCAGCTTCCATCATCGCAACGGTTCCGCCTGCATGAAGATTGCAGATATCTACATCTAATGCAGAAAGAACGGCCATTGCTTTTTTGACCGTATTCGGAATGTCATGGAGTTTCAGATCCAGGAAGATCTTATGTCCGCGGGCTTTGATCTGGCGGACGATGTCCGGACCTGCTCCATAAAACAGCTCCATGCCGATCTTTACAAACGGCTTTTTGCCGGTGAATTTATCTAAGAATTCAAGGGTTGCTTCTGCGCTCGGAAAGTCGCAGGCAACGATTACATCTTTTCCCATAGTTTCTCCTAACACTTGTTGCTATATTGATTCCTGCCTAGTCATTATATAAGATATACGCCTATATCGCTATAAAAAAGATGCTGCGTTACTCAGCATCTTTTTTATTGAATGATAGCTCTTTTAATGTCTCAATCTTATATTTGTTCATTGCCTCAGGGAGTGCTTCAATGATCTTCGGGCAAGCCATCGGATCAACGAGGTTTGCTGCGCCGACCTGAACAGCCGTAGCTCCTGCCATCATCATCTCGAGCACATCTTCTGCAGAAGAGATGCCTCCCATACCGATGATCGGAACATTGACTGCCTGCGCTACCTGATAGACCATGCGCAATGCAACCGGGAAGATCGCAGGGCCGGAAAGTCCGCCTGTCGTATTTGCAAGCAGAGGCTTTCTGGTCTTAAGGTCAATGCGCATGCCGAGCATCGTGTTGATCAAACTAATGGCATCTGCACCTGCATCCACGCAGGCTTTTGCCATGGAAACAATATCAGTGACGTTCGGGGTCAGCTTTGCGATGACCGGTTTTGTCGTCACTTCCTTGACCGCTTTCATAACGCTT
Source organism: Lachnospiraceae bacterium (assembly GCA_045546255.1). Lineage (GTDB taxonomy): Bacteria > Bacillota > Clostridia > Lachnospirales > Lachnospiraceae > RGIG5612. Next base: position 10,278 of record JAZQCK010000085.1, read on the forward strand.
GCGGCAGCTTCCGGGTCGGTTCCGAAACTCATGCCGCCGCCATGCACGTTCGGGCAGCTGATATTGATCTCCAGCCAGCCGACCTGTTCTTCTTTGTCTAATTTTTCACTTGTATAAACATAGTCTTCCACGGAGAATCCGCTGATGTTTGCCATCACAGGTTTGTGGAAACATTCTTTTAACTTCGGAAGCTCCTCGGTGATTACTTTTTCTACGCCCGGGTTTTGAAGCCCGACTGCATTCAGCATTCCGCTGCTGCATTCCGCGATGCGTGGAGTGGCATTTCCGAAGCGCGGATCTTTTGTTGTTCCTTTAAAGGAAAAGGTTCCGAGGCAGTTAATATCATAGATCTCTGCAAATTCGTAGCCGAAGCCAAAGGTTCCGGAGGCAGGGATCACGGGGTTATCGATTTCGATTCCGCATAAGTTTACGCTCAGTCTTCCCATAAGATCTCCTCCTTCCTTAAGACCGGACCATCTTTGCAGATCCGCTTATAGCCGGTGATCGTTTTGCAGCTGCATCCCATGCAGGCACCGAAGCCGCATCCCATGCGTTCCTCGAAACTGAACTGACCGGAGGTTGCTGCTTTTTTATAAACCGCTTTCAGCATCGGCTCTGGTCCGCAGGTATAGACATAGGAGTAGTCGTCCGGCATGACATCGGTCACAAAGCCTTTTGCACCGAGACTTCCGTCTGCGGTTGCTAAGATCACGCGGCAGCCGATTCTGTAAAACTCTTCGTCGTAATAAACTTCCGAAGCAGTATTGAATCCTAAGATCACACTGACGCGCTTTCCTTCTTCGCGCAGTTTCTTTGCAAGCAGATACATTGGCGGAACGCCGGCGCCGCCTCCTAAAAGAAGCGGTGCCTCTCCAGCATCAGAAAGATCGTAGCCATTTCCGAGCCCGCAAAGCGCCTGGACCATCTCTCCTGCTTTCAACAAGGAAAGAGCTTCGGTTCCTTTGCCGACCACGGCATAGATGATCGTGACTTCACCGTCTTTATAGTCGCAGACCGAGACCGGACGGCGCAGGAAGAGTCCATCAATTTTGAGATTGATGAACTGTCCCGGCTTCTGGACAGCGAGATCCGGATGGCAGAGTACCATCTTCCACATTTTATCTGTCAGCTGTGTATTTTCTTTGATTGTTAATCTTAAGTCCTGCATATTTGTTTTCTCTTTTTATGCATCGATCGTAGAGATCGTAAGTGTTGTCTCTTCTAAAACATCAAGCAGTACGCGTGTCGTATCTAAAGAGGTTAAGATCATGCAGTTGTTTTCTGCAGTTAACTGGCGGATCTTAGCTCCATCACTGTCATCCGACATATCGCCTGCTGCACGTGTGTTGATGACGTAGGCGATGTGTCCCTGGCGGATCGCATCCGGGATGTCGCTGCTTCCGGCACTGATCTTTCCAAGTACATGGGTGCGGATTCCGTTTTCTTTCAGGAACTCAGCAGTACCTGATGTTGCCTGGATGTTGAATCCTAAGTTGTAGAATCTGCGGATCAGCGGAAGTGCTTCATCCTTATCTTCATCTGCAATCGTTGCGAAAACAGTTCCGTAATTTTGAAGTTTCATACCAGCAGCCTGCAGTGCTTTGTATAATGCGCGGTTCAGTTTATCGTCATATCCGATTGCCTCACCGGTGGATTTCATTTCCGGTGAAAGATAAACATCAAGGCCTTTCAGCTTATTGAAGGAGAATACCGGAACTTTTACATAGTAACGTTTCTTCTCATCCGGATAGAGCTGGAAGATGCCGAGCTCTTTGAGGGACTTTCCAAGGATGACTTCTGTTGCGATATCTGCAAGCGAGTAGCCGGTTGCCTTGGAAAGGAACGGTACGGTTCTGGAAGATCTCGGGTTGACCTCGATGATGAAGACGTTATCGTCTTTATCTACGATGAACTGGATATTAAAGAGGCCTACGATGCCGATGCCAAGGCCCAATTTCTTCGCATACTGAAGGATGATGCCTTTGACTTTATCGGAAACAGAGAAGGTCGGATATACGCTGATGGAGTCGCCGGAGTGGATACCGGTACGCTCAACCAGTTCCATGATACCCGGGATGAAAACGTCTGTTCCATCGCAGATACCATCGACCTCGAGCTCTTTTCCACGGATATATTTGTCAACCAATACCGGTTTGTCTGCATCGATCTCAACCGCTGTCTTTAAGTAGTGGCGAAGCTGTTCTTCGTTGGATACGATCTGCATTGCGCGTCCGCCAAGTACGAAGGACGGACGGACGAGAACCGGATAGCCAATCTCTTCTGCAACTTTGACGCCGTCTTCGATGCGGGTGATCGCCTGTCCTTTCGGTTGCGGGATATCAAGTTCTAAGAGGACTTTTTCGAAGCTGTCTCTGTTTTCTGCACGCTCGATCGCTTCGCAGCTGGTTCCGATGAGCTCAACACCGCGGTCCATCAGAGGCTGTGCAAGGTTGATCGCTGTCTGTCCGCCTAAGGTTGCGATGACGCCTTCTGGCTGCTCGAAATCGATGATCGCCATAACGTCTTCGGTTGTCAGCGGCTCAAAGTAGAGTTTGTCTGCTGTGGTATAGTCTGTGGAAACGGTCTCCGGGTTGTTGTTGATAATGATAGCTTCGTAGCCGCTTCTCTTGATCGTCTGTGCTGCATGGACGGAAGAGTAGTCGAACTCTACGCCCTGGCCGATACGGATCGGGCCGGCACCAAGTACGATGACTTTTTTCTTGTCCGTTAATCTGGACTCGTTTTCTCCGGTGTAGGAGGAGTACAGATATGCGATATAGGTTCCGGTCTTTAAGGTATCAACCATGCGGAAGATCGGAGTGATTCCATTTTCTTTTCTTGTTTTATAGATGCTGACTTCGTCTTGATTCCAAAGTCCCGCAATGGCCTTGTCGGAAAAGCCTAGGATCTTCGCTTCTTTTAATACGGCAACATCGCCGGCGTTTTCACGCAGCTTTGTTTCCATGTCAACGATCTTCTTGTAGGATTCTAAGAAGATCGGAGTAATCTCCGTGAGTTCAAAGAGTCTTTCAATCGAGGTTCCTCTGCGGAGCAGTTCAAAGATTGCATAGACATTGTCTGCATGAAAATCGGAGATGAAGGTCTCTAATTCTTCTGTCGAGCAGTCGTCAAATTTTGCAAGATGGAAGTGGCAGACGCCAGTCTCCAAAGATCTTACGGATTTCAGGAAACATTCTTCCAGTGTTGCACCAATTCCCATAACCTCGCCGGTTGCTTTCATCTGTGTGCCGAGGGTGTTTGCTGCGTTCGGGAATTTGTCGAACGGGAAGCGCGGGAATTTCGCTACAATGTAGTCAAGCTGCGGTTCGATTGCTGCTGTGCCGCCTGCAACCGGGATCTCTTCTAAGGCCATGCCGAGAGCGATCTTTGCAGTCACACGTGCGATCGGATATCCGCTTGCTTTGGAAGCTAAGGCAGAGGATCTGGATACACGCGGGTTAACTTCGATCAGGTAGTACTCGCTGGTGTGCGGATGAAGTGCAAACTGTACGTTGCAGCCGCCTTCGATCTTAAGTTCTTTGATGATCTTGATCGCGCTGTCGTTCAGCATCTTAAGATCATGATCATTTAAGGAAAGGATTGGAGCAACGACGATGGAGTCGCCTGTATGTACGCCGACCGGATCCACGTTCTCCATGCCGCAGATGGTGATGGCGTGGTCATTGGAGTCACGCATTACTTCGAACTCGATCTCTTTGTAGCCTTTTACGCTCTTCTCAATCAATACCTGATGAACCGGGGAGAGCTTAAAGGCATTTACACCGATGTTAACGAGTTCTTCTTCGTTATATGCAAAGCCGCCGCCGGTTCCGCCTAAGGTGAAGGCCGGACGGAGAACGACCGGGTAGCCGATCTCTTTTGCAGCTTTTTTTGCTTCTTCTAAGTTGTAAGTAATCTGGGAAGGAATGACCGGCTCGCCGATGGACTCGCACATTTCCTTGAACAACTCTCTGTCTTCTGCGCGCTCGATGCTTTCGCTTGATGTTCCGAGCAGCTGGGTTCCGCATTCTTTGAGGATTCCTTTGCGCTCAAGCTGCATTGCAAGGTTTAAGCCGGTCTGTCCGCCGATGCCCGGAACGATCGCGTCCGGTCTTTCATAACGGAGGATCTTTGCGATATATTCCAAGGTCAGAGGCTCCATGTAGACTTTGTCTGCAATGGTCGTATCTGTCATGATCGTTGCAGGGTTGGAGTTGCATAAGATAACCTGGTAGCCTTCTTCCTTCAAAGCAAGGCATGCCTGGGTTCCTGCGTAGTCGAATTCGGCAGCCTGGCCGATGACGATCGGGCCGGAGCCGATGATTAATACTTTCTTTACATCCGTACGTTTTGCCATTTGTGTTTCCTCCGTATATTTCTACTGTTATTATGTACTGTTTTATCTCCTGCGCATCTATTGCTTTATTGTTCCGCGAACGGATAGATGACCTTGTCATCGCAGAAGGTCATCAGGCATTTTCCAAACACCTTCATTCCTTCAAACGGCGTCGCTTTTCCCATGGATAGGAAGGTCTTTGGATCGATCGTCTCTTCTGCGTTCAGATCCCAGACCGAAAAGCCTGCCTCGTCCGGAATACCGAAACGTTTCCGCGGAGCCGTAGAGAGGAGTTCGATCAGGCGTTCCATAGTGATCACATTGGTTTTTACCAGATGCGTATATAAAAGCGGAAAGGCGGTCTCTAAACCGACAATGCCAAAGGCACTTCCTTCCAGACCCCTCGCTTTTTCTTCTTCGCTGTGCGGAGCGTGGTCGGTGGCGATCATATCGATCGTTCCGTCCTGGATGCCTTCGATCAGGGCCGCGCGGTCTTCCTTGCTCCTTAACGGCGGGTTCATCTTGAACTTGCCGTCTTCCTGCAGATTATCTTCTGTATAGATCAGATAATGCGGGCCAGTCTCACAGGTCACATCGACGCCTTCTGCTTTTGCCTTTCGGATGATCTCTACGCTCTCCTTGCAGGAGATATGGCAGACGTGATAAGCGCAGCCTGTCTCTTTTGCAAGGCGGACATCGCGTTCGATCTGTCTCCACTCACTTTCGGAGCAGATGCCTTTGTGTCCGTGTGCTTTTGCATAAGAACCATCATGAATATAGCCACCGTGAAGGAGTTCGTTCACTTCGCAGTGTGCGGCGATGATCTTGCCCAAAGCCTTTGCCTTAAGCATCGCCCCTCGCATCATCTCTTCTTCCTGCACTCCTTTTCCATCATCGGAAAATGCGATGACAGAAGCTGCCATGTCTTCCATATCGGAAAGCTCTTTTCCGAGTTCGCCGACTGTGATCGCAGCGTATGGATAAACATGGATCACCGCATCCGTCTCGATTACATCCAACTGTTCTTTTAGATGCGGGATGCTGTCCGGGACCGGATTTAAGTTTGGCATAGTGCAGACAGCGGTATAGCCGCCGTGGGCAGCTGCCATGGAGCCGGTCTTAATGGTTTCTTTATACAAATAACCCGGCTGGCGAAAATGAACGTGCACATCGCAAAAGCCGGGAAAAATGGAACAGCTGACTGATTCCGGGAGAATATGCTCCATATGATTAAGGAGCACCGCGGGGGTGTATTCCGTATAGTTGTTTTGAATTCGAGCCATGGTATTCTCCTTCATAAAAAAACAAGTCCTGCTGTTTTCAGCAAGACTCTGATACACAAAAAAGAATGGCGGGGGTTGTTCCGCAAACTCTGCATATATTCACTTCAATCTTGCTGATATCTCTGTATCATCTTAAAGGTCTGCATTATTATTGCATAACATCGCCCTCTGCGCAATATGAACTTGTGAAAAAAATGCATAAAAAAAGGGCCGCTAAGCGGCCCTTCCTTGAGAAATTTTACTTGAATAATCCGGAAATGATACTTCCTAATCCACCGCCTGACTCTTTGCCATCGCCGCCTCCGAAAAGAGAGCCGACAATGCTTGTAAGATTCAGTCCGCCGCCGTCATCTTTTGCGCTGCTGGTTGCCTGCTGACCTAAGAGGTTCATCATCAGCGGAGCAACTGCGGAAAGGATACCGGAGATATTTCCGGAAGCAACGCCGCTTTGTGCGGAAAGCGTCTCAGCGGTTGCAACCGCCTCATCTTTTCCTAATAAGTGGTTCACGATCTTCTGGCCGTCTTCCATATCAATGCCGCTTAAGAAAGAGGTAAGATCCGAAGAATCTTTCTGGCCGTGAGCGGTCAGCGCATTTGCAAAAGATTCTGCGGTATCAGCGTTGGTTGCCTGTCCCTGCGCGCCGTTTAACAGCTGTGGAAGAACAGAAGAAAGAACGCTTGATACATCCTTTTCGGAAGTTCCCGTGAGAGAACTTAACTGTGAAACACTGTCAGAACTTGTAATTGTGTTAATGATTGATCCAAAATCCATACCTGTCTCCTTTTTTACTATATTGATAAGTTGCGTTTGCTTAGCGCCGAATCCTTTCGGCGCTTCTTTCAGTCATTTATTTATACACGATTATTTTACCACGTTACCTCCGTGAAGCATTGTATAAAATCCGTACATTCGATTGAAAAAGAGGACCGCTTGTGCGGTCCTCCTGCTTGGTTTGTAATCGTTTAAAAATGAGATTAGATTGCCGGGAATTTGACGTCTTTGTAGTAAGCCATCTTCTCTTTCAGAGACGGATCGGAATCTAACTGTTTGAAGAAATCGATTCTTGTGGAAACGATCTCGTCTAAGTGATAGCCACGAGCTTCGTCAACGTTACGGTCTCTGCAGAGTCCGTTTTCAACGATCTGGAATTTTCCATCAACTAACTCTAAACCAGCACCGCAGACTGCGCACTCGTATGGGAACTGAAGTCCATCCCAATGCACATCGCCTTTGAATACAAGACCGCCGTGGCAGTTCGGGCAAAGACCAAGATCCGGATCGCCAAGCCATGTGCGCTCTTCTACCGGGGTCTGGATTGCCTGAACAATATTCTCGCCCATCTTGTGGCATCTTTCCAGATGATCCGGACGTGCACAAATGTTACCAGGACGTCCAACTCTGGTTACCAGATACTGGTCAACAACTCTTACGGAGTTTGTGAACATTGTTGCAGCGAGGACTTCAAGTCCGAATCCCTGCCAGTCATGGCAAGATCCGCCAACAGAGATCAGGCCTGCTACCATGTTCGGGTTTTCTTTTACAGCACCGATCTTTAATCTGAATGCAAGCTCATATGCTAAGAATCTCTGAGCAAATTTCAGATATAAGGAACTCGGTGTAAGGTCGTATGTCGGGCAGCCAACGATCAAGCCGTTGCATGTCTGGAATACGTCCATGATCTTATCCATATCGTCTTTGTTCTTAAGAACGCAGCCCGGATAATCATCTCTCTTACCCAATGCAACATCGCCCATCATCATTGTGCAGGACTCGCATCCTGTACAAGGAAGAATGTTGTAATCAAACAGGTTGATGAAAATAACTTCTGCACCCTTTTCCTGGCAAGCAAGCAGAGCCTCTTTTACTGCGATGTCGCTGTTGCCATTATGCCTTCCGGCACTGATACCTAAAACCTTCATACTGTTTCTCCTTTTTAATAATTCTTCTATTTATATACATTGTATAAACGTTCATACAAAATTATATCATCTGCTATAGAGCCAGACAATCAACAAAAATGCGAAAACTGTTTAAAAAATCGCGGTTTTTCCTTAAAAAATAGGGTTTTTCGCATTGACGCAGATACAAATATACTATAAAATACGGCGCATGAGACGCGACATTTTTAAAGCGATAACACAAGACCGCATTATGATCCTGGACGGCGCGACCGGTTCCAGCCTGATTGCTGCGGGCATGCCTGCGAGAGGATGCACAGAGCAGTGGGTCTGTGAGCACCCTGAAGTGCTTGTGAAATTGCAGCAGAACTATCTCGAGGCCGGAAGCCAGGTGCTCTATGCGGCAACCTTTGGCGCAAATCGCGTGCGCTTAGCTTCCCATGGTCTGGAAGATGAGATCGAGCGTTTTAATACCGTCCCTGTCCAACTTGCCAGACAGATCGCAACTGTCGGCCAGGATATTGTTGCAGGCGATATCTCCATGACAGGCATGGATGTTGATTTTGACGATCCGGATGATTTCCGTCAGGTCGTTGATATATATAAGGAACAGATTCAGTATCTGGTCGATGCCGGAAGTGAAGTCCTTGTTGTAGAAACGATGATCAATCTGGCAGAAGCCCGTGCGGCAGTGATCGCGGCCCGCGAAGTCTGTGACCTTCCGGTCATGACGACGCTGACCTTTGAGAACAACGGCTATACGCTTTATGGGGATACCCCGGAAAAAGCGGCCAAAGTCTTAGAAGAAGCCGGAGCAGATGCGGTCGGAGCGAACTGTTCTACGGGTCCGGATAAAATGGTTACCGTGATCGAAAAGATGGCGGATGCAGTGACGCTTCCGATCATTGCCAAGCCAAATGCCGGAACGCCGAAGCCGGGACCGAACGGCTCCGTCTATTATGATATGTCCGCAGATGAATTTGCCGTTTCCATGGCCCGCCTGATCGAAGCCGGCGCCTGCCTTGTCGGAGGCTGCTGCGGCACCACCCCGGATTACATTCGAAAACTGAACTTCCTCGTTCAGAACATGTCCTTCGAGTCGAGAAGATAGTCATTTTTTTGGTGACAAGGGGACGGCAAGGTAAGCCCGTTAGGGCGAGAAGGCAGCCTGGGCTGTTCTTTTGTCACCTTTTTTAAACTATATCCTTATATGACGACTTGCACCATATAAGGACAGTATAGGTATCCTCATACAGCCGATGGCGCTATATGAGGATTTTTTTAATGCTTTTAAAGCGTGAAAATATCCTTGTATGAAGCTCTGCGCTATATGAGGATAAAAGAGATAACCTTATACAGTGCATCACATTATATAAGGATACGGGAGACAGGGGACGGTTCTCTGTCTCCCCTGTCACCTAATTAAAGTTGATTTAAGGAAAGCAGGATATGATGTGTCCATCTAAGGAAACAATATCAAAGAATAAGGCATTAGAAAGGACACAAAGATGAGAAAGACATTAAAAGGCGGGATGATATCGATGGCGGCGCTCGCGGTGGCGGTTGCGATGATGGCGACAGGCTGTGGCGGACAGAGCACAGAGGAGGCCGCGTCAGCAGCATCTTCCTATGTTGTGGA
>JAZQCK010000086.1:0-7098 GCA_045546255.1 Lachnospiraceae bacterium
CGCGGTATCAACGCAAAAGGCATGATCGATATGCCGAGAAAGAAAATCGATGCCTGGGTTGAGTTTGCGAAAGGCTATGGGGCAAAGGGCCTTGCTTACCTTGGAATCAACCAGGATGGAAGCTATAAATCTTCCTTCGCAAAGTTCCTGAAGGAAGAAGAGATTCAGGCCATCATTGAAGAAATGCATGCAGAACCGGGAGACCTGATGTTCTTTGCTGCAGATACCAATAAGATCGTATGGTCTGTCCTTGGAGCACTTCGCTTAGCGCTTGGAGAGCAGATGGGTCTGATCGACCACAGCAAGTTCAACTTCCTCTGGGTCGTTGAGTTCCCGCTGTTTGAGTACTCTGATGAGCAGGAACGCTGGGTATCCATGCACCATCCGTTCACAATGCCGATGGACGAGGATATCAAATATTTAGACAGCGAGCCGTGGAAAGCAAGAGCGAAAGCTTATGATATCGTTTTGAATGGCGTTGAGCTTGGCGGCGGCAGTGAGAGAATCTATGATCCGGAAATCCAGGAGAAGATGTTTGAGGCACTTGGCTTTACTAAAGAAGAAGCAAATGACCGCTTCGGTTTCCTGATCGATGCCTTCAAATATGGAGTTCCGCCTCATGCAGGTCTTGCATATGGCCTCGACCGCCTGGTTATGCTGATGCTCGGATGTGAATCCATCCGTGATGTCATCGCGTTCCCGAAGGTGAAAGATGCATCTGATCTGATGACTGGCGCACCGGGAGTCGTTGACGAGAAGCAGCTCGAGGAGTTGTATCTTACTATCAATAAAACTGAATTATAAATGCCGTAAGTCTTCATTTTATCTTTCGAACATACGCGTGCGCGTTTTTAGGATCCCACATAAACTCGTGTTACAGATTCTTATGCGCGAAGCTGGCCGATCTGAGCGCATTAGAATCTGTTAGCGAGGTTTCGTGGGTCCGTTGCGCACAGTTCGAAAGGTAAAGATGAAGACGACGGCATATAGAATTATTTTTATGACAGAAAATAAGAACAAATATACAATCGATCACCTCGATGGCAAGGCGAAAGCGGCAACCTTTGAGACGGTGCATGGGACGGTAACCACACCAGTCTTCATGAATGTTGCAACGGTCGCAGCCATCAAAGGCGCCGTCTCTACAGAAGACCTCGAATCCATCGGGACCAAGGTGATGCTTTGTAATACCTATCACCTTCATGTCCGTCCGGGTGACGAACTCGTGGCAAAGATGGGAGGCCTTCATAAATTTACCGTCTGGAACAAGCCAATCCTTACGGACAGCGGCGGATTTCAGGTGTTCTCCTTAGCGGACCTTCGAAAGATCAGAGAAGAAGGTGTTTTCTTCAACTCTCATATCGATGGAAGAAAGATCTTTATGGGACCGGAAGAGAGCATGCGGATCCAGTCGCATCTGGCGAGTACCATAGCGATGGCATTTGATGAATGCCCGAGCAGTAAGGCGGAACGCCCTTATGTAGAAGAGAGTGTTGCAAGAACTGAAAGATGGCTGGAACGCTGCAAGAAAGAGATGGAACGGCTGAACAGCCTTCCGGAGACGATCAATAAACATCAAATGCTCTTTGGAATCAACCAGGGTGCCTGCTTTGATGATATCCGGATCGCTAATGCGCAGAAAATCGCAGAACTTGATCTTCCGGGGTATTCGATCGGAGGACTTGCAGTCGGCGAGACTCATGAAGAAATGTACCATATATTAGATGTCACGGTTCCCCATCTGCCGCAGAATAAACCCGTCTACCTGATGGGAGTCGGTACACCGGAAAATATCTTAGAAGGTATTGAACGGGGTGTGGACTTCTTTGACTGTGTCTATCCGAGCAGAAATGGCCGTCATGGGCATGTCTATACAGATCATGGAAAACTGAACCTTTTGAATGCCCGTTTTGAGACAGATGAGAGCCCGATCGAAGAAGGATGCCAGTGTCCGGCATGCAGGAGATATTCCCGCAGCTATATCAGGCATCTTTTAAAGGCAAAAGAAATGCTTGGACTTCGACTTTGTGTCTTGCATAATCTGTACTTTTATAATAAAATGATGGCTGATGCGCGAGAAGCGATTCTTACAGATCACTTCGCTGAGTTTAAGAAACAAAAGCTGGAAGGATTTAAATCTGAACGTTAATTCGTGATCAACGAAGATTACTGGAGGGAAAATAATGAACTTTTTTAATTATTTATTATTTGGAGCCTGTTTCGGACAGCAGCAGGCAACAGAAGCAGCTGATGGAGCCACAAAATCCGGCTCACAGTGGTGGGTAATTGTTATCTATATTGTTATCTTTGCAGCTTTCATTTATTTCTTAATGATCAGACCGCAGAGAAAACAGAAAAAACAGCAGGAAGAGCGTATGAGCTCCATCGAGCCGGGCGATAGCGTTCTTACGACAAGCGGATTCTATGGAACCGTTGTTGCAATCAATGGAGATACGGTTATCGTAGAGTTTGGTAACAACAAGAACTGTCGTATCCCGATGGCAAGACAGGCAATCTCACAGATTGAGAAAGCAAACGGCGCTGCCGTAGCTCAGACACAGACAGGATCTGGCGAAAAGAAATTCTTCGGAAGAAAGAAAGCTGCTGAAGCAGAAGCAGCAGCTGCAGAAACTGTAGAAGAAGTAACCGAAACTGCAGAAGAAGCAATTGAAGAAGCAAAAACCGAAGCTGCAAAAGAAGACATTGCAGTCGCAGCAGAGGAAGTAAAAGCTGATATTGCTGAAGCAACGGAAGCAGCAGAGGAAGCAGTGGAAGACGTTACCGAATAATTTCTGCCGAAACGAAAAGCAAACGTTGAGGGATCGCCACAGAAGTGACGGTCCCTTTTTATATCATACGATCTGCGATGGATTTTTTTTGGGAAAATCAATGAAAAACAGGAGGTTTTTTCTTGAAAAATCAGCAAGTTAAAACATGAATAAGTCCTTGCACGAATATGGCATTTAGAGTAAACTATACGTTGTATTTTTTAAAATATTTTATTTCGGCAGAGTGGTAAAGCACCACATCGCTGAAACAACGACAGAGAAATCATAAAAAGAGTTTTATATAAGGAAAGAGGATTAAATATGGCTAGAGTTTATAATTTCGCAGCTGGTCCGGCAGTCTTACCGGAAGAAGTATTACAGGAAGCAGCAGATGAGATGCTGGATTACCGCGGAGCAGGTCTCGGCGTAATGGAGATGTCTCACAGAAGCAAAGAATTCGAAAAGATCATCAATGATGCAAAGCAGGATCTGATCGACCTTATGGGAATTCCGGAAGACTATGAAGTTCTGTTCGTACAGGGTGGTGCTTCCCAGCAGTTTGCAGCGATTCCGATGAACCTGATGCAGAACCGTGTTGCAGATTATATCGTAACCGGACAGTGGGCAAAGAAAGCATTTGCAGAGGCTAAGATTTTTGGCCAGGCAAACAAGATCGCATCCAGTGAAGATAAGACCTTCTCTTATATTCCGGATTGCTCTGATCTTCCGGTCAGCGAGAATGCAGACTATGTTTATATCTGCGAAAACAATACCATTTACGGAACTAAGTTCCACCAGCTTCCGAATACAAAAGGAAAGATCCTGGTTGCTGACCAGAGTTCCTGCTTCCTTTCTGAGCCGGTTGATGTTACAAAGTATGGCCTGATCTTTGCAGGCGCACAGAAGAACATCGGACCTGCAGGTGTCGTTGTTGTCATCGTCAGAAAAGACCTGATCAGAGAAGACGTGCTTGAAGGCACTCCGACCATGCTGAAATATAAAACTCAGGCAGATAATAATTCTCTTTATAATACACCTCCGGCATATGGCATCTACATGTGCGGAAAAGTCTTCAAATGGCTCAAGAAGATGGGCGGACTTGAAGTGATGAAGGAAAGAAATGAAAAGAAAGCAAAACTGCTTTATGACTTCCTTGATCAGAGCGAGATGTTTAAGGGCACTGTTGAGCCGGGCAGCAGATCTTTAATGAATGTTCCGTTCGTTACTGGCGATGATGATCTGAATGCAAAATTCATCGCAGAAGCAACAGCAAATGGTCTGGTACAGCTCAAAGGCCACAGAACCGTTGGCGGAATGAGAGCTTCTATCTACAATGCAATGCCGTATGAAGGCGTGGAAGCACTTGTGAAATTCATGACCCAGTTTGAAGCAGATAACAAATAAGAGGTAAAGAAAATGTACAAATATAAATGCTTAAATCCAATCGCTGCAGTCGGCCTGAATAACTTCTCTGACCAGTATACCAAGGTGGAAGAAGGCGATGCGGCCGAGATCATCTTAGTCAGAAGTGCAAAAATGCATGAGATGGAATTTGAACCGGAACTCCTTGCAGTCGCAAGAGCAGGTGCCGGCGTCAACAACATTCCGTTAGACCGCTGCGCAGACCAGGGTATCGTTGTTTTCAATACCCCGGGCGCAAATGCAAACGGCGTGAAAGAGCTCTTCGTCTTTGCAGCCATCGCAAGTATCCGTGATATTGTCGGTGGAATCAGCTGGACAAAAGCGAGAGCAGAGGATCCGGATATCGCAGCACTTACAGAGAAAGAAAAGAAACGCTTCGTAGGTCACGAAGTGTTCGGAAAGAAACTGGCAGTCATCGGACTTGGCGCAATCGGCGTCAAAGTTGCCAATGTTGCAGTTGACCTGGGAATGGATGTCAGCGGTTATGACGCGTTCTTAAGCGATGCGATGAAGGCACAGCTGAACGACGACGTAAAGGTTGTCGATTCTTTAGAGGAACTGGTTAAAGATGCGGATATGATCACGGTTCATGTTCCGGCTTTAGAGTCCACAAAGGGCATGATCAACAAAGACCTCCTTGCAAAATGCAAAGACGGAATCGTTGTGATCAACCTGGCTAGAGACACTCTGGTCAATGAAGCTGATATGGCAGCTGCATTAGAGTCCGGCAAAGTCGCTAAATATGTCTGCGACTTCCCGACAGCGGGTGCAAGCCAGATGAAGAATGTCATCCTGATCCCGCACCTTGGAGCTTCCACGGAAGAGAGCGAAGATAACTGCGCAATCATGGCAGTGAAAGAAGTTACCGATTTCATCGAGAATGGTAATATCAAGAATTCTGTTAATTATCCGGCAGCGGACCTTGGTCCGGTAGAAGGATGCAGAATCTGTGTTGCACATAAAGCATCTCTGGCAGCAGCTGATATTTTAAAGGCAGCAGAGCTGGAGGCAGGCAACATGATCAGCAAGGCAAGAGGCGACTATGCATACTCCATGTTTGACGTTGCAAACTGCAGCGGAGCTGAGGAGAAGATCGCAGCTCTCGACGGCGTGCTGAAAGTCAGAGTTATCTGTAAATAAAGAAAAAAATCATGCAGGTGTATCCATGTCAGGGGTACACCTGTAATTTTATAATCAAAACACAATAATCGGTTTTAAAATAAACACCGGTTTTGTGGAAGAAATCTAGATTTAGGAACTGCTTTGAGGAGTGTTTATGCTGACATTAAAACCATTTAAGGCAATCAGACCGCAGCAGAAATATGTAGAAAAAGTATCGTCACTTCCATATGACGTCTATTCCCAGAAGGAAGCAAGGGAGCTTGTTTTAAGAAACCCGATGTCCTTCCTTAAGATCGTGCGTCCGGAGACCACCTTCCCTAAGAATGTGGATATGTACAGCAACAAGGTCTATGAAAAGGCCAGGGCGCTGATCGAAGAGAACATTAAAAAGGGAATCTTCACGGTTGAGGATCAGGACTGCTACTATATTTATCGGCAGGTTATGAACGGCAGGACCCAGACAGGTCTTGTGGCATGTTTTGCTGTTGATGATTATCTGGAAAACAGGATCAAAAAGCATGAATTTACCCGTCCGGAAAAAGAGGATGACAGAACGCGGCATATTGATATCTGTTCTGCACAGACAGGTCTTGTGTTCCTGGCATATAAAGATGGAGAGGAGACGAAACGCATCATTGAGCAGGCGACCCACAGAGAGCCGATCTATGATTTCTTCTCAATTGATAATGTCCGTCAGATCGTCTGGAAAGTAGATGATCCGGCCAAGGTCAAGAAGATCACGGAGACCTTTGGCCAGCTTGAGAGCATGTATATTGCTGATGGACATCACAGAAGCGCAAGCTCTGCAAGAGTCTGCCAGAAGCGCAGAGAGCTGAAGCCGGATTATACCGGAAAAGAAGAGTTTAATTATTTCCTGGCTGTTGCGTTTCCTCATGATCAGCTGCTCGTTATGCCATATTACAGAGTGGTGAAAGATCTGAACGGGCTTCGTCCGAAAGAATTTTTACAGGCGCTCGAAAAGGCTGGATTCCAAGTTAAGAAACTGACCCGCTTCTTTACCGCAAGAGAGCGCAGACACGGTGTCTATCAGCCGCGTTACAAAGGCGAGATTGCAATGCACTTAGGCGGAAGATGGTACCGCTTGCGGGCGACACAAGGCATTTTAAAGACGGATGCGGTCGGCTGTCTGGATGTATCCTTATTGCAGGATAATATCCTGGAGCCAATCCTCGGGATCAAAGACCCGAGAACGGACAGCCGCATTGACTTTGTTGGCGGTATCCGTGGCATGAATGAGCTCGAAAAACGCTGTAGAGAAGACATGAAAGTTGCATTCGCACTTTATCCGACCTCCATGGACGAGCTGATCAATGTGACGAATGAAGGCAAGGTCATGCCACCAAAGTCCACCTGGTTCGAACCGAAACTTCAGAGCGGATTATTCATCCATAGAATTTAACCCGTAAGAATTAATAATCTCAGAAAATAATACTGTAAATTCTGACTTGCGAAAGTACTTAGCAAGCTGTGCGGCTGATACGCAGGTATTTAGCGACAAATGGAGTGTAATTGTCGCCCCTCTGACCCTTGAAAAAGAGCATGCAAAGTGTTATAAAGAGTAGTGGAAATTCAATGGTGGATTTCTAAGTTTAGCTAAATTTTTTGTAGTTATGGAGGATTTTATAATGGCAGATGCAAAAGCATTAAAGAACAAGACAATTATCACAGTTGCAACTACAGGCGCATGGCCGAAAAAGAAAGACAACCCGAACGTTCCGATGACTCCGGAAGAAATCGCTGAAGACGTTTACGAGTGCTGGAAAGC
>JAZQCK010000087.1:0-53856 GCA_045546255.1 Lachnospiraceae bacterium
CTGCTCTTTTGTGTTTCACAAAACTTTCATCAAGTCATACAACGTATACGTTTGACGTATAAATGTATACATGTTACGTTCTTTTTGCTTCGATATCGCTTGGAAAAAGCGTGACTAAAAAAGCAGAAGATCATAATGCCCGATATATGAAAAAGATCAGAAAAGGGGGCATTAAAAATCATCACTATTTTGAAGAGTTACATTTTAGTGGAGAGTTTAGGCGGAAAAATAAGGAAAAAGCAGCTTGAAATCCTCACTATATGAAAAACGAAAGAAAAAGTGAGATAAGAAATCCCCACTATATGAAAAGTACTGTTAGAAGGGGGATTGAACGCTAAACGTTGATGGAAGAATAAGCATACAGAAGGTAATTTTAAAGGGAGTTCAGATGTCTTTCAAATTAAATCAATTGAAGGAGCAAAAAGCGCGGCTTGACAGGGAAATCGTTAGACTGGAAGAGTATATTAAAACATCTCCGGGAGGCAGCTTAATCTCACGAACAGAACCATCCGGTAACATATCTTATTCCTGCCGGAAACCTCTGCCAGGCGGTAAAAAGAAGGAGACTTATATTAACCGGAAGGATATTGCTCTTGCGGAGAAGCTGGCGGCAAGAGATTATGCAAAGGCAAGGCTGAAAGATGTAAAAAATGAGAAAGCTTTTATCGAGCATCAGATCAGATATCTCTCCCGTCCAAAAGAGACAGATCAGTATCTGCTAAAACATCCGCGGCAGGCACAGCTGATCATAGATCGGCTCAAGCCCAAAGATGAATATGCCAGAAAATGGATGGAGGCGGATTATATACGAAGCAATAAATACCCGGAGGCTTTGATTTATCCGACCATACTTCCGGAGCTGAAAGTGCGGAGTAAGTCGGAGGCAGATATTGCCGGTTGCCTCGTACATAATGAAGTGGCTTTCCGTTATGAAGAATTAAACATCGTCAACGGAATCGCGCTGCATCCGGATTTTACCTGCCTCAATGCCAGAACGAGGGAGATTTTTTTTATCGAACATCAGGGGCGGTGGGACGATCCGAAGTATGTGGCGGATGTCCGCTGGAGGGAAGATCAATATCTCAAAGCCGGGATCTATCCCTGGAAGCAATTGCTGATAACGACGGAGACGGAGAAGATGCCGTTTGATATCAACTGGTTTCAGCAGATCGTGGATTATTACCTCAAGTGAAATCCTTCAGTTTCCAGCTCATCTTCAGCGCGTTTTGCGGGCAGACGGAAGCACACTTCCCGCAGAGGATGCATTCTGTGCTTCGGAGTTCTTTAGAGGGATTGATATCCATCTTACATGCGGACGCGCATTTGCCGCAGCTGACGCATTTCGCTTCATCGAACTGAAGATGATACAGACTGACCTTGTTTAATAATCCGTAGATTGCGCCCAAGGGGCAGAGCGTTTTGCAGAAAAAGCGGGTACTGAACAGGCACATGATCACGACTGCGATCAGGATGCCCATCTTTAACCAAAAGACCCAGCCGATGGACGACCTCAGTTGAGGATTGCCCAGAACTAAAAAGAGTCCGCCCTCCAGGGTTCCCTGCGGACAGATATACTCGCAGAACCAGGGATTGCCTCCGCCAATTACATTCATTGGAACGTTCGGAAGAACCAGCACAAAGAGTACCAGGATCACATATTTCAAATAGCGGAAGATTTTTTTGAGCCGGAATTTTGGAAGAGGGATCAATCCGATCAGATCCTGAAGCAGTCCGAAGGGGCAGAGAAAACCGCAGACGGCGCGGCCTAAAACCACCCCGAAAGCGAGGATGATGCCGACGGCGTAAAGGGAAAAATGCATCTTAGGCGATTTTGCAATCGATTGCATGGCCCCGATCGGGCAGGAAACCATAGCGGCAGGACAGGAATAACAGTTCAAGCCGGGGGTGCAGAAATTTTTCCATTTACCGGTATAGAGTTTTCCCGTTGCCAGATTGCCCATATGAAGGTTCGTAAAACCAAAGGCCGCGATCTGGATGATCTTGCGCCTGATTCCGACCGGTATTTTTTTGATAGCTGATATGATACCCATTCGTTTTATTTAACAGCTTTCAGATAAGCAGGTTGTTCACTCCCAAAGTTCAGAAATTATCTTCCGAGCCCGATGCATTCCAGACAGACGTTTATGGCATTTTGAAAGATCACAGAAGCCTCGCCTCTGCAAATACCGAAAAAGATAAGTGCAGCTGCAGCAACTGCCGCAACTGCAAAAAGGATGATTCGTCTTTTCACTTTTGTTATTTTGTTTTCTTTCATCTGCCGATTTAAAAACTTCTTAATTACTGATATGTGTATGGCTCTTATTTGCCTAACTTCTCAATCGCTGCGCGGTACGCTTCGATATCCGCTCCATAAATAATATCGCTCGCCAGATTTCCTTCTGAATCTACGAAGTATGTCGTCGGGACAACGTTTGTCGTGTCGAGAAACCAATAAGCATCCTGATATACCATTAAGCTTGGATAAGTGACACCGGTGGTTTTAACAATTTCATTGGCAAGCTCTAAGGTCTGCGCTGGTTTGACCTCAACAGGAAGGTCGCAGACCATACCGATGATCTGCATGTTCTCCGGCATGTTCTGATGGAGTTTTTCCAGTTCCGGCATTTCATTGATACATGGACCGCAGTACGTTCCCCAGACATTGATCATGGTATATTCTTTTTCTTTCAAAATACTTTCTGTAACCGTGTTTCCGTTCAGATCTTCTGTCGTAAAGGCTCCGACCGTAACATTCGGCAGAATGCCGGAAGCGTTGTCTGTTGGGACGGGGCTATCCTGGGGCGCGGTGGTTTCTGTATGAATACCAGCGCTGTCTCCACCGTCCGGAGTGTCTGCAGGAGCAGCATTTTTTCCGCATCCCAAAACCAGGATGCAGGTCAATATCAAGACTGACAGTAATGGTAAAAGCTTCTTTTTCATCATGAGGATCAAATATCCTTTCTATATGAATAAATTTTTCTCCAGCAATTGAACCAAATGCTCAAGGCCTGTTTTATCGTCCTCCGTAAAACGGGAAAGAGAAGGGCTGTCGATATCCAGGACACCGAAGACGCTCCCATCTTTATGGATCGGAACCACGATCTCAGACCTGGAGGCACTGTCGCATGCGATATGCCCCGGGAATTGATGCACGTCCGGAACAAGCTGCGTTTTATCTTCCGCAACGGCAGTTCCGCACACCCCTTTTCCTATTGCAATTTCAATGCATGCAGGGTTTCCCTGGAATGGACCAAGGACTAGCTTTTCGTTTCCTGTTGGAACATTGTTTTCCATCAAATAGAATCCAGCCCAGTTGATATCTTCCAAAGTCGTATAAAGAAGGGCAGAAATATTTGCCAGGTTTGCAATGAAATGCGGGCATTCTTTGGTCAAAGCATCCGCCTGTTGTATTAATAATTTGTAATTGGTATCCAAGCGTTCCCCTTTCATCTAATCGCTTCTCACTGTTCAAACTGCATTCCGTATTTCGGAAGCTGCAGATTCATGTTTTATTTCGTAAGAACCTTTACCCAGCGATATCGGTTTACGACGATGCTGTTCGGAATACATTTTAACAGCTGGTCTGCCTTAAGAAAACAGAAAGTGACGATCGGCGGCCAGTGAAAAACAAAGGCGCTTAAAAAAGCAGATGGCAGTGTAAACAGCCAGATAAAGCAGTTATCAACGAGCGCCGGATATTTTGTTGTGCCGCCGCCGGCAATGATCCCGCTTTCAACGGGATATTCATAACAGGACCCGATAACGGTGATACTTAAAACAATCAGGAACTGCAGCGCGAGATCCCGTGTCTCATCTGAAATGGAATAGATACTGATGATGGCACTGCGCAGGAGAAAAATCAGAAGACCTGTTAACACTCCAATACAGAGAAAAATCCCCTGCATTGTTTTTGCCTGTGAGCGGATCAAATGGAGATTGCCTTGCCCAATCGTTTTTCCGGTCGTAACGGATGCTACATTCGCGCAGGCAAAGCCAACGACCGTGAAGATTTGGTAGATGACAGTTGCGATGCTGTTTGCCGCGATGGTTGTTGCACTGATATGTCCTAAGATGACGGTCTGTGCCGCCTGGCCAACGCCCCACAATGCACCCGTGATCACGACCGGCATGGAAACGCGGAGGTAGTCCCTGAGATAAGTGGCATCAAATTGAAGCAGTTCTTTTACTTTGGTGCGTAGTTTTTTGTCAATCACCAAAATGTAGAACAGGATAATGATCAGTTCCACACTCCGACTTACCAGGGTTGCGATTGCGGCACCGCGAATGCCCATTTCCGAAGCACCAAAATGTCCGTAGATCAAAGTGTAGTTTAAACACAGGTTGATGACGATCGTGGAGACAGACATGATCGTTCCGATGCCTGCTGTTTCCACACTCTGCATTGCATGCATCAGAGAATTGGAGACCGCAAAGATTACATAGGTCCAGCACATGATGCGAAGATAGTTCACACCCTCTGTTATAACGGATGCATCGTTCGTAAAGATTCCTAAGATTTGCTGTGGAAACAGAGCCGTTGCCACAGTAAACAGCAAGCCCAAAAGAAAGCCGCATTTCAGTCCGATGGAGATGATTTTTTTGATCGGGTCCAGACGGCGTTGTCCCCAATACTGCGATGAGAGGACCACGATACCCATTCCAATACCGGAAGCTATCATCTGCAGGATAAATTGCAGCTGATTGACAAGCGTTGCTCCGGAGAGGGCAGTTTCGGAATACGTACCAAGCATAATATTGTCTACCAGGTTAACGGTAAATGCTGCCAGCATCTGAAGCGCGATTAATACCAGCAGACTAAAAAAGCTTTTGTAAAAGCTTTTGTTTTTGGTAAAAATTCCGAAGAATTTTGGCTCGGTATCAGGAGGAAGTGGAGTATAGTTTTTAAACATATTGTTATAATAACACATTCGGGAGACAGTAAAAAGGACCGATACGCTTTTCGCGTACCGGCCCTCTTTTTAAGGTAAGGGTTTATTTGAACATTTCCGTGTTTTGTAAATACTCTCTGTTCAAAATTACTGAGCCATTCCTGTTTCTGCTGTATCCGGCTTACCAATGAATTTATCTTTAGAAGTGATTGCCAGGATAAGAGCGATTACCAGGATGATAAGGTCAAAGATGTAAAGTGATGTATATGTCGGGAAGAATGCCGGGATCATAACACCTGCGCCGCAGAGCATCATGAACAGGGTTCCCATCAGCTGGTAAGCTGCCGGATAATCCCAACGTCCGTAGATTGTTCCAACGTAGGAAGGAAGAAGGTTTCTTCCTGCTCCGTTTGCACAGAAGAGGATGATACCGGAGATCCATGCAAAGGCAAAGGATTTCTGCATAAAGAGTGCGGCAACGATCGCAACGATAATTAAGATAACGTAGATGATAACCGCTTTCTTTGTTCCGATCTTAGAGTCGATAAATCCAAGTCCCCAGGAACCGATAAGTGCAACAATACCACCAACGGAGAAGACTGCAACTGCCTGCGGATAAGCATATCCATAAGAAAGAAGTGCAGGGATCGTCGTGGAGATGTAAGTCATAGCAACCATCAGCGGAAGACCAACAGAAAGTGCAACTGCCCAGTTATTCCAGCTGGAGAAGATCTTCTTTGGAGTGAACGGGCTCTTGTATTCAGAGAGCTGACGTGTGATCTCTTTTGCCTGTGCAAGGTCAACGCCTGTCAGACCGTCCGGAGTTGTTCCGGCTTCTTCCGGAGTATTCTTAATGAAGATGAAGCAGATGATAGCAACAACAACAGTCAGAACTGCAAGCCAAACCTGAGTCATGCTGACGCCGATTGCATCATATGCCAGCGGGATGTACGGAGCATAAACAACAGACATCAGAACGATACCCATTGTAGACCATCCAAGTACAATACCTTTCTTTGTCGGCCACCAGTTTGCTGTCAGTGTCATTGCGCAAGTAGAGCTGAAGCATGCACTGGAAAGACCCATGATGAACATTACAATGCAAAGAACCGGAAGGCTTGTTGTGTAACCGAAGATCACGAGGCAGATTGCCATAACGATCAGCGCGATGCCAGCCATCAGTTTTGCGTTTTTACGGGAAAGTCTTGCCCAGATCAGAATTCCGGCACCATCTAAGATACAGGAAATACCACTGAATAACTGCAGTGTGTTCATGTCCCATCCTCTCATACCTGCAATATAAGGAAGGACGGTGTTTGTCTGTCCGCCGACGAAGCAGGATGAAAGAAGCATCAGGACGCCGGTGAAGATGATCATACCGATCTGCTTCGGTCCGTACCATTTTGCTTTTTGTTTCGTTGTTTCCATGTAATAACCTCCTCTTTTTCTCTATGTGCGTTGAAACACTGTGGTATTACTTGGACAGGATTCAAAACACGTAGCTAGAATTATCAATTACAGCAAGATTATAAAATAGGAGGCTTTGTGCATTCTTGGCTGATTTGCCACAAAAAAAGAGGGGGGATTGTACATGAATTCACAATGCTTAAAACGGGTGAAAAATAAGAAAGGCAGCGGCTGTAGCTACAAAACAGGTGATGGTGCCTAGAATGAACTGTGTAACAGTGTGCCGGCCGGTTTTAACGGACGCCCAGAAAATCAGGGCATAGAGAAAGACGCCGATAATGATCGCGGCGATGCCGAGATAGAGTGCACATAAGATGATAGGACCTGCGCAGCTGCATGCGTGAGCACTGGATTTGATATGAAAAATATTTGCAATTGCAAGCAGCAGAAAACTGAAGAAGTATACTGAGTAGATGAATTTCTGGTGGATGCTGCTGTTAAAAAACATGGCCCAGATCCATCCTGCAGTATAAGCGACACCGGTAAAAATAAAAGAGATCTTTCGCTGCGCATCGCGCCCTTTTTGACGAAGTTTGGGGACAAAGTAGCAGAAGGGATAAGATAAAACCGGAAAGATTGCCAGAAAAAGAAAGGCAAGAACGATCTGACCGGCTTTTGTAAAAATGTCAGTGCGCAAGGCTGACAAGAGCACGATCAGCACAGAAACCATAACGGGTGGTATAGAAACCACCCGGATGATTTTCGCTATTGTCATTAATTTATCCGATGGATGTTTTTCTGCCATATTATTTCGCAGTTCCGACAAAATAGAGTGCCAGTGTTCCGGGACCTGAATGAGAGCCGATGACGGGACCGATATTTTCGGTGTGCAGACATTTTTTCCCACAGTCTTTCTCGATCAAAGCTTCCAGTTTCTGAGCATCTTCGAGGCAGTCACCGTGAGAAATGAAATACAGCCCTTCATATTCCGGATGGATCAGTTCGGTATATTTTTCGTAAAGGCGCTTGATCGCGCCCTTTCTTCCTCGGATTTTTTCCATATTGATCAGATGGCCTTCTTCATCCATGTGAAGGACCGGTTTAATGTTGAGCACGGTTCCCGCCAAAGCCGCCGCCGCGCTGACACGTCCGCCACGTTTTAAATAGACCAGATCATCAACGGTAAACCAATAATCGATATTCCATTTCATTTTCTCCGCATAGTCTGCGAGAAGGTCCACGTCTGCAGCATCCTGAAGGCGCTTTTTCTCTTCGAGCAGCAGATACAAAAGAAGACCATATCCACTGGATGCGCCGAGGGAGTCTACGACACGGATCTTGCGGTCCGGATAATCCTCTTTTAGCTCGTCGCCGGCAACAGAAGCAATGCTGAACGTGTTGCTGAGGCCAGAGGACAGGGTCAGATACAAAAGATCATAACCCTGGTCCAGTAAGGGGATAAAGGCCTCTCTAATTGTTATGAAATTAGGCGCTGACGTTGTTGATTTATGTCCGTCTCTCATACGCTGATAAAAAACGGCTGAAGGCATATCCTGATTTTTCATCTCCTTTTCGGAGTCTTCGAAGCGAAATGTGATCGGGATCACAAAGACGCCTTCCTGCTGAAAATATTCATCTGACATATCGCAGCCGGAGTCTGCAAGAATTGCTAATTTATTCATATATATTGTCCTACCTTTATACGCTCTACTGAGCCATCTAATTTATGGTATTAGATTATCAAATATAAAATATTACGTCAAGAGAAGCAAAATGCTCTTACATCGTCTTTGAAATGTGATATACTTCAGCTGAAATCATCAAGTCAGCTAAGGACAAAATCGGAGGATCAGATGAAGTTTGATGAAGCATTAGTGAATGCAAAACTCAGACGCTGGGAAAAATACATGGCAGACTTCAAAGTCCCAACATGGGAGGAGCTGCCGAATATTGGCCTCTATATGGAGCAGGTCATCCAATTGATGGGACATTATCTCGAATATCTGCCGCCGGAAATTAGGGACGAGCAGTTTGTAACCCCTGCGGCTATCAATAATTATGTCCGGAAAGGCGTTATGCCAAAGCCGGAAAAGAAAAAATATTACCGGCTGCAGATCGCATATCTGCTTTTGATCTGCACGTTGAAGCAAAGGCTTACGATCAGTACGATTCAGGCCATGATTCCGGCGGATCTTCCGGAGGAAGAGTTTCAAAAGATTTATCAAAGCTTTAGTGAAAGTGGCAGCCGAACTGCAAAATATTTTGTGGAGCAGGTGCGTGTTGCGGCTGGCAAGATCTTAGGCCATGATGAAAAAGCTCCGATTGCAGCAGAAGATACACAGGAGCTGATCATGGAATCAATGATGATCAGCGTGTTTTCAGGCCTTTTGGGTGAAAAGCTTCTGTTTCTTGAAGGGAAAGACCTCTCTAACGGAGGAAGTATTGAATAGGTGACAGAGGGACGCCCGGCAGGATTACCTGCCGGGCTTTTTTTGTGCAGCCGTGCATAGTTATAAAGACTTTTTCTTGAAACATTATATAAACCTATTTGCTGAGAACTCTCCTAAAATGCAATTATCAAAATAGGAATTGTTGAAGGGTGTCAGTCAGATTGCAGAAGTGAAAACAAACAAGTAAGCGAAATGACTGAGAGCGAAAGGAACCGAAGCAAAAGGAGGAAGTATGTTGCAGATTACTATTAACGGGAATCCTGTTAATGCAAGGGATGGTGCTACGATCTTCGAGGCTGCATATGAAGATAAGTATGCAAGAACGCAGTTCGACACGGAAATCTTATCCCTGCAGTATCTTAAGGGAGTACAGGAAAAAGATGACAGCGGACTCTGCATCGTGGAAGTTGCGGGAAAAGGAATCGTGAACGCGACAGATACAGTTGTTGAGCCTGGAATGATCGTTGTAACAAAATCAGAAAGTGTCAGAGAAAAACAGAAAGAAGTATTAAAGGACATCCTGGCACACCATGACAGAGATTGCAGAAACTGCACCAGAACAGGAAACTGTGAGCTGCAGGATGTTCAGCGTTCTCTCAGAATGACAAAGAATCCGGCAAAAGAAGCATTCAATTCTGTACCGGTAAGAACAGACAGCATCATCGTTCGTGATGATAATAAATGTATCCGCTGCGGACGCTGCGTTGCAGCCTGCGAAAAGATTCAGGGCATCGGCGCTATTAAGATGGAAGGTGAAGGCCTTGACGCTCAGATCGTACCGACAAAGGGAACCCTGGTTGAAAGCGGATGTGTAGGCTGCGGACAGTGCATCACCGTCTGCCCGGTTGGAGCACTTCGTGAGCGCGATGACGTTGACGCAGTTTTAGAAGCAGTAAATGATCCGGAAAAATTCGTGATCATTCAGGCAGCTCCTTCCGTAAGAGCAAGTATCGCGGAAGCATTTGGATATCCGGTGGGATCCGGAACCAAGGGAAAACTTGCTGCAGCGCTTCGCAAGATCGGTTTTGACCGCGTCTTTGATACGGTTTTCTCCGCTGACCTTACCATTATGGAAGAAGCAAACGAGTTAGTAGAAAGAATCAAAAATGGAGGAACTCTTCCGATGTTCACCTCCTGCTGCCCGGGATGGATCAATTATATTGAAACATACTACAGCGATATGCTGGATCATGTATCTTCCTGCAAATCCCCACAGCAGATGTTTGGTGCAATGGTGAAAACCTTCCTTGCAGAAAAAGAAGGCATTGCGCCTGAAAAAATCGTCGTTGTCAGTGCAATGCCATGTACTGCTAAGAAGAGAGAGCTTGGAAGAGACGACCAGAATGCAGCAGGCGTTCCGGATGTAGACTTCTCCCTTACAAGCCGTGAAGTTGCCCGCATGGTTGAAAGAGCAGGCATCTCCTTCCCGGGACTGGAAGATGAAGACTTTGATGCACCGCTCGGAATCGGATCCGGTGCAGGAACCATCTTCGGAGCAACCGGCGGTGTTATGGAAGCAGCCCTCAGAACAGCAAATGACTGGCTGAACGGCGAAGCACAGGATGCGCTTGATTTCGTAGAAGTCCGTGGTGTATCCGGTGTGAAAGAAGCAACTTATAAAGTCGGAGATCTTACACTTCGTGTGGCAGCAGTCAGCGGCCTCAAGAATGCAAGTGAACTCCTTGAAAAAATGCGTGCCGGAGAAGTGCAGTACGACTTCGTAGAGTTTATGGCTTGCCCGGGCGGATGTGTGAACGGTGGCGGACAGCCGCAGCAGAAGGCTTGCGTACGGAATACTCAGGATATCAGAGCGGAACGTGGAATGACCTTATATCGTCTGGACAAGAGCGACCTGCTTCGTAAATCTCACGAGAATCCGGAGATCATCGAGCTGTATGACAGCTTCCTTGGAAAACCGGGTAGTGAAAAGGCACATGCATACCTGCATACGACATATCAGGCACAAGGGGGTACAAAATGAGAATTGAAGATTTAAGAGACGATCCTCGTCGAATGAATAATGTAACCGTTGATCCGGACCTGTGCATGGGATGCATGAAATGTATCCGCACCTGCTGCTACGGCGTATATGAGTGGGATCCTGAAAAGAAGCTTTCCACAGCAGCCTATCCGGAAGAGTGCGTTTCCTGCTATCAGTGCATGTATTTCTGCCCGGCAGGCGCGATCAAAGTAGATGAAGCACCGTTATCATTCTATGATCAGTTATATGATCCGCTGGGAATGAACGACTAGGAAAGGGGAATAATTATGGAAAATAATAGAAAAACATATACAACTGATGTCCTGGTCGTAGGCGGCGGTCTTGGTGGAGCCGTCATGGCACAGAAACTCCATATGCTGAAGCCGGACGTTAAAATCGCGATCATGGAAAAAGGCTATTTCGGATATACCGGACAGACCACAAAGGCGGGTCACGGAATGTGTATGATGTCTCCGGAAGCAGGCGATGAACTCTATGCTATGTGCCAGGAGCAGGTTGAGCACAACCCGTATGGAACCTACCTGAATGATCAGGATTATCTGTTAGAGTATCAGAAAGAGCAGTATAGCTATATTCAGGAGCTTGAGCGCATGGGCGGAAAATTCTCCCATGAGCCGGATGGAAGCCTTCACCATCACCATGAATTTGAAGGTAAGAAGATCTCTGCTGTACAGATCGACGTTGACTTTATGACACCGTTCTGCAAAAACGTTATGGCAGGCGGCGCGCTGATCTTAGAGCGTACATACTTTACAGATCTTCTGACAAAAGACGGAAAAGTCGTTGGTGCCGTTGGCTTCAACCTGGATACAACAGAATTCGTTGTCGTCCGTGCAAAGGAAGTTGTTCTTGCAATGAACGAGTTCAACCCGTCCTGCAGAGATATGTTCTACTGCCCGGCAACCGGTTATGCAGCAGCATATGAGGCAGGCGCACAGCTCCGTAACGTGGAGCATCTTACCGAGTGGGACCTTGTTTACAGAAATACCGGTAACTTCCTCTATGGTGTTCACTGGGTTGTTTGCAACAGCAAAGGCGAAAACCTGTTTAAGAAATACAACTCACAGTCTGTTGAGGAACTCGATGTTCATCTGATCCGCGGTATGGCTAAAGAG
The DNA here is from genome assembly GCA_045546255.1 of Lachnospiraceae bacterium. GTDB lineage: Bacteria > Bacillota > Clostridia > Lachnospirales > Lachnospiraceae > RGIG5612. Next base: position 11,864 of record JAZQCK010000087.1, read on the forward strand.
CTGGAAATGGGTAATGGCCCGCTGGTTGCAGACTTTACACAGCTTCCGAAAGTAAACGAAGGTGCCGACGGATTCTTCCACGGCATCGAGATGAAACAGAGAGTGGAACTCGATGACTTCATCCGCGGTTTCCAGAATATTGATATGAGCAATCCGAAACCGGAAGTCTCCGTTTCCTATCGTGTCAGCATCCGTTCTTTAAGAATCGATGTAGAAGGAAAGACCACCGTTCCGCATCTTTGGGGACTTGGCCAGATGACCACAGCTGGTTCCGCACACGGCAGCTGGGTACACGGCGATGGCCTTGGAGTTGCAGCGAAGACTGGTCTTATGACAGCAAAAGCAATGGCAAAATACATTGATGATACAGAGCTTGGCGAGATCGATGAGGAACAGGTAGAATTCTTCCGCAAGAGAATCTATGAGTCTGCAGACTACTCCGGAGAGTTCACACCGGGTCATATCATCCGTTACATCTCCAGACTGGTGAAGAAGCCGGAATACAGCTTCAATAAGACAGAAGAGACCATGGATGAGCTGCTTGCAGAACTGAGAGAGATCAGAGAGCAGTACAAAGGCCTGATCCATCTTCCGAAGGTGAACGGACATTATCTTGCAAAAGCGATCGAACTTCGTACGATGATCGATATGCTGGAAATGATGTTCATGGTATTCAAGACCAGAAAAGAAAGCCGTGGATGCTTCAGCCGTCTGGATTATCCGGAGCGCGATGACAAGCATTGGCTGAAATGGGTTCTGGTTGATAACAAGAGCGAAGACGGAAAACCGCACATCTTCTTTGAGAGAATTCCGTTCGAGCGTTATCCGTTCAAACCGGAAGGCTGGCAGGAAATCGAAATGTCAGCAGAATAAAAACGAAATTACGTTGATAAGTAAATGCATAAATAAAACCTCTCCAAAAAACCGCCGGGCTGAATTGCCCGGCGGTTTTGTATAGGAGACAGGGGACAGCCCAGGCTGCCTTTTCGCCCTAAAGGGCTCACCTTGCGGTTCACTGTCTCCTTTTAGTCCGGATTTTTTTCCGGGCCCCAGCCGTCCTGGTTTTTTTCAATCTTAATATAGCCGGGGACTTTCACAGCAACCTGGTATTGGTCTTCGTAGACGATCTCGCCGGGCGTATTGGTATAAACCAAGAAGTAAGGATGATTATATTTTTCCAGCAGCCAGAGAGCCGGACGGATCATCTTCATCATCTCTTCGGTATTTTCGGTCTTAAAAAAGCAGACAACTTTTTCCTGCCGCATGCACGGCTCCGGCCACGGCAGCTCTTCGGAAAACCAGCTGTCGATCTCCTTAAAAAGATCGGCATCTTCTTCTTCCATCTCTTCGTTTTGGATCAGCTGCCAGCACATGCTGAAGATTCCTTTGGCATATAAGGTATTGGCTGCAAGTTCCTGACCTTGTATCCGAACATATTTGTAATTGATCATGGTCCGTTCCTCCTATAGAAATCAGGAATAACTATAAATAAAGTATAACAGTTTCGTGCACAATTTGATATTGCGATTTTGTTATTCGTGCCTATTGTGCCGGGAAGGATTTCTGTGTATGATTCCACTGAATAAAAGATAAAACGGAGGAACTATGGACAGAACAGTTTTGCAAAATACCGCTGATGTATGTGAAAAAGATTATGTGATCGAAGAGAGCCTGGTGGATAAAGCAGGCAACGTGACCTGCTCGACCTTGGCCCGCTTTATGCAGGATATGACGACCGTGCATATGAACCAGGCAGGGATCAGCGTGGAGAGCCTGATGGCACAGGGGCTTCTCTGGGTCATTGTCTGCACGCAGATCAATATCAGCCGCATGCCGAAAGCCGGTGAGACCGTAGAGCAGTACTCCTGGGCGGGCGCGGAAAAGTTCGGCATGCACTCGAGACGCTTTGCTTTCTTTTCAAAAGACGGAGAAGAACTGTTAAACGCAGCTTCCCTGTTCCTTCTGGTCGATAAAGAGTCCCGTTCTTTAAGTGAACCGACAAAAGAGACGCTCGCCCTTCCAATCGTTGTCGTTGATGGTGAGCCGAAGCTTCCGAAAATGATGCAGAAATATCCGACGCTGATGTTCGGAAAAACGCATGTCGTGGAAGAGTCTGAAATCGATTACAACGATCATGTAAATAACGCCGTCTACCTGGACTGGGCAGACAGCGTATTCGATGAAACATTTATCCGAAACCGTGAAATGAAAGGCTTTTGGGTGCAGTACGACAAGGAAGTCGTACTGGGTCAGAAGATCGAAATGAAGTATGCGACTTCAGAAGGCTCGGCATATCTCAAAGGCTGCATTGACGGTGCGGACTATTTCAAAGTGAAGTTCGATTTTTGAATGGTATAATTGATCGTTCAAAAAAGGAGACAGAGAACCGCAAGGTGAGCCCGTCAAGGCGAGAAGGCAGCCTGGGCTGTCCCCTGTCTCCCCGGAGTGACAAAGGGACGGTTCTTTTGTCACCCCTATTGCTCTTAGTCACATTTCCCACTTCGGGTTTTTCAACAGTTCGCGGCCGACACCGATCAGGTCTGCGGCGCCTTGTGCAAGCAGCTCTTCTGCTTCTTTCAGGGTCTTGACGCCGCCTGTTAAAAGGACCGGGATCGAGACCGCTTTTTTGATCTCGCTTGTCATGTCACTAAAATATCCTGGCTCGTCATGTCCTTCTCTCATAAAGAAGCAAAAGCCACCGGAAATATCCAGCAGGTCAATGCCGGCTTCCTCAAATACTTTTGCAGCATAAACGCTGTCTTCAATCGTGCTTCCGCCTTCCCTGTAGTCACAGCCTCCGAGACGGATTGCAAGCGGATAGTTATCTCCGACTGCTTTCCTTACTGCGGCGATCACTTCTCTGTGGATCCGGAGGCGGTTTTCCAGGCTTCCACCATATTCATCTGTTCTATGATTTGACAGCGGTGAGTAAAACTGGTTCAAAAGATATGCGTGGGCGGAATGAATCTCCACTCCATCGTAGCCGGCCTCTTTTGCTCTTCTTGCGGCAGCAGCAAAATCTTCCACAAGCTGCCCGATTTCCTCAACAGAAAGCGCTTTCGGAACAACCCGTTCTCCGCGCATGACCCTGACCGGTGTCATGACCGCACTTGCAGAAACCGGCTCGCATCCGGTTACGTTTGGAGAAGCTGCGCCACCGGCATGGTTTAACTGTGCCATCGTTTTGGTTTCATGCTTATGGATCTCTGCTACTAATTTTGAAAGGCCGGGAATCGCTTCGTCCGACGCGATAGACACCTGGTTTGCGCTGGCTTTTCCCTGTTTTGTGATATAACTGTGTTCGGTTACGATCATTCCGATATGTGGGTTAGCTGCATACTCTCCGTAATATGCAATCAGCTCGTCCGTAACCAGGTCATTCTCGTTACTTTTTGACGTAGCCATTGGCGGCATGATGATCCGACTGTCCAGTTTCATGTTTCCGATCTTAATTACTTCTTTTACCATTTTCCTACCTCTTTTCAGATTGTTCAGGTTTCATTTGCAGGTGACAGAGGGACGGTTCTTTTGTCACGTTTTTACGAGCTGAGAGCGTTGACTGTTGGTTGCAAAAAAAGGTGACAAAAGAACCGTCCCTCTGTCACCTATTTATACTGTCCTGGTTTTACCCCCATGACTTTTTCAAAGGCGCGCTGGAAGGAACGCTGGGTATAATAACCGACAAGCTCAGAGGATTCTTTCACGGAATAGCCCTGCTCCAGATATTTGCAGGCCGCATGAACACGGGCCTCGTTGATATATTCCAGAATGCCTTTGCCTGTTCCATTTTTAAAGACGCGGGAAAGGTAGGACATATTTACATTCAGATGCTCAGCAATACCGTTTACGGAAAGCTGGGAATCTGCATAATTCAGATCAATATAGGACGTTACTTTTTCAATCAGCTGTTTCGCATAATCACTTCCACGCTCGGAATCATCGCCTTCAGCAGTTTTTTGCTGTTTTAGGATCTTCTTCAACTCCTCCTGCGCAGTCTGATAATTATGTTCATCTAAAAGACTCTTAATATAGGCTTCATTTTTATAGACATCTGCATTTGTCAGAGCATTTTTCGTGTTGAATTCTTCCCAGCTGATCACCTTTTTGTCTGTTCCGATATTATTTCGGAATTCAGAAAGGATGCGGAGCTGGGCATACGCTTCGGTCAGCTCACTCTTTGTATCACAGAACCCACTGATATTTGCACTGAGGATCGTTCCGGAGGAATCATGGAAGTATGCACAGATCCTGCGGGCGGTCTCGGCGATATGTGCCAGTTCAGAAGGGGTATCTTCTTCTGGGTTCAATAAACAGATCAGGTTTCCGTCTACTTCACCGATCATATGGTCATATTCTTTTCCGTAACTATTTTCAATCACTTGACGTATCAACTGGAAAAGATAGTCGATCGCACTGGAAACGTCGGAAGCCTTTTCCAGCTCTGTGAAAGAACCTAAATCTTCGACCTCAAAAGCTGTGACGATATAGTGCTCGAAGCGGTCAGAAATGCCGTAGGGTGAGAGGTCCATTTCTGCATCCGGGTCAATTGCGCGGATCCGTCCTTTTAAAAGTGCATGCAGTGTGACGTTCTTGGACACTTCCTCAAGCTGTTTTTCCTGGTATTCGCTTTTTTCTTTCTCCTTAAGTAAGGTCTGGATATGCGTCTTTAACGCTCCAAACTCGGAGTCGATCGGAGAATCAGAATCGATCAGGTTGTAGATCTCTTTTACCGGGCGGTACTGGCGGGGGGTTACAAAGAAAGCAATCAAAGCACCGCCGATGAGGCATACCCCTATATATAAGTAGAGATATAGCCTGAGCTGCGCAAGACGCTGGCTGAAATAGCTCTTTTTCACTGCATAAGTTAGATAGAGACCGGTCTTTTCTGCATAACGGGAATAAATATAATACAGATCGGTTTCTGTTTTCTCGGATTTTGTAGAATGTGCTGCTTGATATGCGCCGGCAACCTCTTCCGGCATGCCTTTTCCATCGGAAGAAAGATATCCCCCGGCTTCCTGAATAATGTAGACGATGCCGACATCGCTATGCAAAAGTGCTTTGAACTGATTGTAATCCAAATATAGGAGCATTAAAGGGTCTTCTTTATTCCCGGAGCCAAAGCAGGTGATATAGACCGCCAGCCCTCTTTCTTCAGAAAAATAGAAAGAATTCCATGTGGCTGATGGCGGATTCTCGCAGATCGTGACAAAATCGGCATAGGGAATGGATGAAACCGCTTCTATAGAAGCAGAAGCGTCCGTATTGGTTACGGAATTTGTTCCAACAAGCTTTTTCTGCTTTGGAAAATATAAAAAAGCGTCCGAATAGTTCGAACTTGCGTTCATAGTACGGGATAAAGATAAAGAAACGGTTGGAAGATAAGCTTCATCCCCGCTTTTTGCATATTGATCTGCAGCATTATTGCTGAGTGCGGTATAGCAGCGATAGAACGATTCCTGGGTCAGGGCTGTGATCTGGCTGCTTTTCTGATGCATATATTGATTCTGGTTCAGATCCATCTCTTTTTTCAGATTATCCAATCCGGCAAGGTAGATGATCACACCAAAAATGACCGGAAGTAATAAAATTACTAAAAAAGCAAGGATCCAGGTCAGAAAATATTTTCCTTTGAGCATCTTATTCAGTCGTTCCATGTTTAAAATTATAATTTACAGAGAAGGGGAAAAGCAAGAAAAAGCAAGGATTTCAATTATGCAGGAATTTTTCTCCTTTTTTTGGTAAAAAAATGACAAATCCTTTATTTTTAGGGGTTTTCGGGGACATCACCTGTCCCTTTTTTGCTCTTTTTCCAAAGTAAAATCCTGCCTGTAGATATTGTTTTTGGCCTGTGTTAGGTTTACGTCAGTAAAACAGTAAACCCGCAGAGGAAAAAACTATGGAAAAAGAATTGATTTTTGAAGCCAGAAATATGCGAAAAGAATTTGGTCCTACGATCGCTTTAAAAGATGTGGATTTTGAGCTGCGCAGAGGAGAAATCCGGGGATTGATCGGGGAAAACGGCTCCGGAAAGTCTACCATTATGTCGATCGCATCAGGCATGCAGCCGGCAACCAGCGGTGAAATGTTCTATAAAGGAGAATCCTGGAAGCCTAAGAGCATGGTAGAGGCACAGCACGCCGGAATCAGCATGATCTTACAGGAAGCAAATACGATCCCGGGTGCGACAGTTGCACAGAACCTCTTTTCCGGAAGAGAGGATGAATTCAGCAAACTTGGAATCATCAGCATGAGAAAGATGAACAAGGCCGCAGACGAGATCCTGAACAAATTCGGACTTGGCCATATCAAGGGAAAGGATATGATCGACCGCTATACTTTTGAAGATCGGAAACTGATCGAACTTGCCCGCTGTGTAAACGACGATACAGAGATCCTGGTGGTCGATGAGACCACAACGGCGCTTTCCTTAGAAGGCCGCGAAATTCTCTATAAACTGATCCACGAAATGACAGAAAAAAGAGATAAGGCTGTCGTCTTTATCTCTCATGATATGGATGAGATCTTAGAGCAGTGCAATGCGCTGACGGTCCTTCGGGATGGAGATATCATCGGACATCTGACCCGCGAAGATATGGATAAGGACGATGCTGTCCAGAAGATCCGTTACATGATGGTTGGTCGTGAGATCGGTGAAAAATACTATAGAGAAGATTATGATACCTCCCATTCCGAGGAAGTGGCTTTAGAACTGGATCATATCAGCATCAAGGGGATTAAAGATTTCAGCTTGAAGCTCCATAAAGGTGAGATCATCGGACTTGGCGGACTTTCCGGCTGTGGCATGCATGATATCGGCAGAGTTGCCTATGGAATTGATAAAGTCACATCCGGCAAAGTGCTGCGAAATGGCAAAGAGATCAATACTTCCTTAAAAGCAATTGAAGCGGGAATCGGATATATCAGCAAAAACAGAGATACAGAGGCACTGATCCTGGACGGCTCCATTCAGGATAATATCGTCCTTCCTTCCGTCAATGGTCTTTCAAAGGGCACCTTTGTAAGCCCGAAGAAGGAAAAGGCCGTGGCCGGAAAAGAGATCGATACCTTCCGCATTAAATGCAATACCCCGAAACAGTATGTTAATACACTTTCCGGAGGTAATAAACAGAAGGTTTCCTTTGCGAAATGGACGGCGAAGGGTTCTGAAGTTCTGATCATGGATTGTCCGACGCGTGGTGTTGATATCGGCGTAAAGCAGGCAATGTATGGTCTGATCGAGGAAATGAAAAAAGAAGGAAAAGCGATCCTGATGATCTCCGAAGAGCTTTCCGAGCTGATCGGAATGTGCGACAAGATCATCATCATGAAAGACTTTGAGGTGAGCGCGGAATTTATGCGCGATCCGAACCTGCAGCAGACAGATATTATTGAATATATGATTTAAGGGGACATTATGGAAGCCGGAGTAAAAACAAACACAGGAAATTTTAGAAGATGGATCAAAGATAACTCATCCAGTATCGCGGCATATGCGGGTCTTCTGCTTTGTATCATTCTGTTTACGATCCTGACACCGATCTTTGGAGAGAGCATCTGGTCGCCGAACAAGATCTCAACCCTCCTTTCTGATGTTATCGTAACAGCGCTGATCTCTGTCGGAGCAACTTTTGTTTATGCCCTCGGCAATATGGATATCAGTATCGGAAAACAGGTCGGTCTTTACGCAACGATCATGGTTTTGATGGGAAATGCGACCGGATCACTTCTTTGGGGCGTGCTGATCAGCCTGGCGATTGCGATCGTTCTTGCTTTTGTAAACGGAGCGACAGGAGAGCTTCTGCATATCCATTCAATCATCGCATCGGTTGTGATCATGTTCGTGCTGACCGGTGTCAACACTATGATCTACGTTGGAATGGGCAGCAGAAACGTATCCCTCAAAGGCGTGGACTGCACGATCTTTAAATCACCGGTCTTCATGGCAATCGTGTTGATCATCGAAATTTTGATCGTCACATATCTTTTTAACTATACGAAATACGGCAAGTACGCGAAAGCGATCGGTGCAAATCCGGAATGTGCAAAACAGAGCGGTATCAACCTGATCAAATATAAGGTCATCGCTTATGTGATCCTTGCCTGCTGCATCATTTTAGGAACGATGTTTAAAATGGGCTATACGGCAGCAGCCGGAGATTCCACGGGAAGCGGTATCGAGATGAACGTTATCATCGCGTTGATCTTAGGTGGCATGCCTCTTTCAGGCGGAATGAGATCCAAGGTTTCCTGCTCGGTGGTCGGAGCATTCACCTTCTCCATTTTGGACGTTGGACTTCCGCTCCTTGGAATCAATAACCGCGTGACCTTTATTGTGAAAGCGATCATCTTCATGATCGTCGTCTGCATTACCTGCCGCAAGAGAGGCGGAGTGCTGCCGAGATAATCCGTTATAAAATTCCGAAATCGAAGATTAAAGGAATGAAATAGAAAATCGTTTGAGAAACAAACAGGAGGAAAAGAAATGAAAAACAAGAAAAGAATGACAAAGATTGCAGCCATTCTCGTAACGCTGATCCTGGCAATCGGACTTTTGGCAGGATGCGGCGGCGCAGCACCGAGCGGCTCCGGAAATGCCGGCGGCGGCTCGAAAGGCGGCACACCGACTGTTATGATCCTTTCATCTCAGTCAGCGGGACTTGAGTATGACTTCATGGAAGCTTATGCCAATGAGTTCCTTGGACAGCTTGGATATAACGTATCCATCGTTTACGGCAGCCAGTTCAACCTTGCTGATGAAAACCTCGAAGCTGTTAAGAATGCAATGACTGGAAATGTTGTTGCCCTGATCGCTGAGCAGGACGGCGGACTTTCCACCATTATGGAAGAGTATCCGGACCTTTATGTAGTCGGATGCCAGACAGATATGACAGGTGTCTTCTCTCCTGGCGGAGAAAGTGCAGCTTGCCTTGAAAATGATCATTATCTTGGAACGATCGCAAACGGAAAAGCAACCGGAGATGAAATCGCGCAGGAATTCTTTGATGCTGTAAAAGCAAAAGGATATAAGAAAGTTGCAACGGCAATCTTCCCGGAATTTGCATTCCCGAACTATGCGGCAGCAGAAGTGAAGTTCAGAGAGCTTTGCAAAGCAGAGGGTATTGAGGTCGTTGATGATGGTCCGGAAGTTTTAATGTTCTCCCTGCTTGATGACTCTTACTTTATGGAACCGGAACACCAGGATTTAGATGCAGTTGTTGCTATGTGCGACGGTATCTCCTTCGTTTATCCGACACTGGCATCTGCGATCGCTTCTAAAAACTGTGCAGCAAAAACCAAGCTGATGACAGGCGGAGCAACTGATGATCCGGCCATCCTTGCAGATTGCGGTGATGAAGGAACCATTACTTTTAACTGGTATTCCGGACTTGAGAGCATGGTTTGGTCCATCGCCCTTTTAGACAACGCTCTTCAGGGAACACAGTATGCAGATTATCCGGGCGCTGAGTGCGTATCCGCTGCAACTTATGCAATCGGAGATTCCGCAACATTTGAAGCGGTAACAACAAAATCAGCCGTTTATACACGTAACATGGCAGATCTGGCACTTCCTTTTGAAGATGCACAGCAGTACTTCACCCGTTTTAACCCGGATGCAACTTATGCAGATCTGATGGAACTGATCGGCAGTGACAGACTGACAGCAGCATATATTTTGACAAAATAATCGTCTTACAAAAAAGACGGAGGATTAAACATGAAAGCAGTAAAAAGAATCGTAGGAACGCTGATCCTTCCCGTGATCATGTTTTTGATCATGATGTGGCTTTGCTATTCCCATGGAAAAATGTATTACGGAACCTGGTCGATGTGGAGGACCATCATTGCAAACCTTGGCGTGTCCGTCACCTGTGCAATGGGTATCGGATTGCAGTTTAAAAACGGAAGATTTGATTTCTCCGGTGGAGCGATCATGCTTCTTGCAGCCATCATCGCAGGAAACTTCTCTAAGAACCAGGGAAATGTGGTCACTTTCGTCCTGCTGTGTATCGTAATTTGTGTGATCTTAAGCCTTGTTGTAGCGCTGGTCTACATTTATTCCAGAGTACCGATCATCATTACAACCATTGGTATGGCCCTGATCTATGAGGCGATCACTTGTCTTATCTACAACGGATCCGGCATCAACCTGATCGCAAATACGAAGCTGAATATTTTCTCTTCGTACCCTTGGGTGTTGCTTCCGCTTCTTGGAGCCATCTTTGTGTATGCAATCTACAGCTATAAGACTACGACAGGAAAAAGGTCCCAGCAGCTCGCAAACAATCAGCAGGCGGCAGTCAATATCGGTATCAATGAAAACCGTGCAATCATCATTTCCTACATTTACAGCGGTATCATTTTTGGTCTTGCTACCTGCATCTACTGCACGACAGCGATTCATAAAGCATCGTTTACCTCATTGGGCACTGTCGGAGAATTATTTGTAAACATTCTTCCGGTTTTCATCGGCTTATTGCTTGCCGGATTCTGCGGCGATACGATCGGTATCATTATCGGATCCTTGACCCTATGCCTGATGAACTTCGGCCTGAGCGCAGCTCTTTCTGCGGAGCTTGGAAGTGCCATTTCCGTTGCGCTCACTGGTATCTTCATGCTGATCATTAACGTGATCGCAGCTCAGGGAGGAAAGATCGGATATATCTGGGAGACGATAAAGAATTCCTTCCGGAAAAAACCGGCACAAAGTGCCTGAGTTAAAGAAAAGTAATTATTAACTTTCTCCTGAAATTGAAAATATTTACGCGGCAGCTCCGCTTTTCGGAGCTGCCGGAGGGACAGGGGAAAAGAAGATAAAAAAACAACCCTAAAAAGATAAATATACCAATTGAATTGTTCTTTATTTGACCTTATATAAAGAATAATAATAAAAAAGGTGGAGCAGTCTATGTCGACATATCTGGCAATCGATATCGGAGCATCCAGCGGAAGGCACCTTGTGGGGCATTTTGATGGAGAGCGTCTTTCTACGGAAGAAATCTACCGTTTTAAAAACGGGATCGAAAGAACCGAAGCAGGTCTGTTCTGGGATATTCATCATCTAACAACTGAGGTGGTGAATGGTTTAAAGGCGGCCGGTCAAAAAGGAATTACTCCGGATGTCATTGCAATTGATACCTGGGGTGTAGACTATGTTCTCCTGGACCGGGACTTGAACGAACTTCTCCCGGTTTATGCATATCGAGATGACAGAACGCAGCAGAAGAACGGAGCTGGAAAGACCGCAATCGATGCTGTAAGAGAAATCATTTCTCCGGAAGACCTCTACAGCCGGACAGGCATACAGTTCCAACCTTTTAATACAATCTACCAGCTTTACTGTGATAAGCTGAACGGCAAACTGGACAAGGCAGAGCATTTTCTGATGATCCCTGAATATCTTGCATATCGGCTGACAGGGGAAATTAAAAACGAATATACCAACGCGACAACAACGAACCTGGTTCACGCAGAAAGTGGCAGCTGGGATAAGGAACTGACCCAAAGGCTTGGATTTCCGGAGCAGATATTTAAGGAGCTTCGGATGCCTTCTTCAAAAGTAGGAGAGCTTCTTCCGAAGATACAGGAGGAAGTTGGCTTTAACAGCGCGGTGATCTTTTGCCCGACACATGACACTGCGAGTGCAGTCTGCGGAAGCCCGGTGGGTCCAGATGATCTTTATCTATCTTCCGGCACCTGGAGCCTTATGGGAATTGAAAGCCCCGAACCCCTTTTAGGAGAAGCCTTCCAAAAAGCGAATTTTACAAATGAAGGCGGGATCGAGCATCGTTTCCGCGTGCTGAAAAACATTATGGGGATGTGGCTGATCCAGAATATCCAGGCAAACATGGAAGCCGGTATCGCAGATCCCGCATACCCGGAAGGATGCAAGGTATCCTTTGATGAGATCGTTCAACTTGCAAAGGCATCTTCTTTTAAAGAACTGATCAACGTCAATGATGAGCGGCTTGTTGCTCCGGAAAATATGGTGAAGACGATACGGGAGATGCTTGGAAGAGAAGAGCTTCCAATCGGCGATGTCATTAACTGCGTTTATCTTTCTCTTGCAGAAGAATATAAAAGAACCGTGGAAGAAATCGAAGCGTTGACAGAACGTCAATTTGAAGCCCTTTATATTGTGGGCGGAGGTTGTCAGAATCAATATTTGAACGAACTTACAGCAAGAGCAACCGGAAAACCTGTATATGCAGGACCCGTGGAAGCAACGGCGTGTGGAAACCTGATCTCACAGCTGATGTACAACCATCCGTCGATCGATTTATGGAAAGCGAGAAAAATCATACGGGATTCATTCAATATATCCCGATGCTGAAAATAGATAGTAGTGAGAAAATAAGTTTAAAGATATTTGGAGGAACTCATGAGCAGATACGATGATGCGGCAATGATTTATAAAGAAAACGGCGTTGATACAGAGGCAGCTCTGAATGCTTTGAAGGACATCACGGTTTCCATTCATTGCTGGCAAGGAGATGACGTTATCGGTTTCGACAGTAAGGAAGCCCTTTCCGGCGGTATCCAGACAACCGGAAATTATCCGGGCAGAGCAAGGACGCCGGAAGAACTGATGGCAGATATTGATAAGGCGTTTTCCTTAATGCCGGGCAAGAAAAAATTAAACCTGCACGCAAGCTATGCAATCTTTGAAGATGGAAACATCGTAGGACGCGACCTGCTTGAGCCGAAACACTTTGCACCGTGGGTCGCTTTTGCAAAAGAGCGCGGCATGGGACTCGATTTTAACCCGACTTTCTTTGCACATCCGATGGTAAAAAACGGCCTGACCCTTTCTTCTCCTGACGATGAAGTGAGAAACTACTGGATCCGTCATGGAAAAGCCTGCCTTAAGATCGCAGAGTATTTTGCGAAAGAGACCGGTGAGCCCTGCGTGATCAACTACTGGATCCCGGATGGATATAAGGATGTTCCGGCAGACCGCAAGGGACCAAGAGCACGCTATAAAGACTCGTTGGATCAGATCTTCAGCGAAGGCTATGATAAGACAAAAGTCTATCCGACTCTGGAATCAAAAGTATTTGGAATCGGCGTGGAAAGTTATACTGTCGGAAACGCAGAATTTTGCTTAAGCTATGCAGACAGCAAAGGGATCACACCGTTAATGGATAATGGTCACTATCATCCGACAGAGGTTGTATCCGATAAAATTTCATCTCTGCTCTTATTCCATGATAAAATTGCATTGCATGTAACGCGTCCTGTCAGATGGGACTCCGATCATGTTGTACTCTTTGATGATGAGACCAAGGAAATGATGAAAGAGATCGTAAGAAATGATGCGTTAAGCAGAGTCTTTATTGCAACGGATTATTTCGATGCTTCCATCAACCGTATCGCAGCATGGACGACAGGCGTTCGTAATGTTCACAAAGCACTTCTTTGGGCGCTCTTAGAGCCAAATGCTGAAATGAAAGAAGCACAAGATCAGGCGGATTTTACAAAGCTGATGCTGCTTCAGGAAAGTTATAAAACACTTCCGTTTGGGGATATCTGGACAGAATACTTGAACAGATGTGGATTGAGCGAAGACTTTTATGGTGATGTTAAAGAGTATGAGGAGAAAGTCCTGAGTTTGAGAAACTGACAAGGGCATTATAAAAAGAGAGACAGAGAGCCATCCTCTGTCGCCTCATAAGCGGCAATAAAGCAGAAATAGATTTTAACTATTAGGAGAAAATATGAAAGATATTTTACAAGCACCATTTATTCTGGAAATGGAAAACACCTGTGCGAATATGTACCGTCTCGGTTGGGATGAGCGAAATGGCGGAAATATTTCGCTGCTTCTGGATGAAGCAGAAGTGTCCGAATACTTGGACATCAATAATGTGATCAGAGAAATCCCGATCGGATTTGATGCAAAAGATCTGGTTGGAAAACTCTTCCTTGTCACAGGTACGGGAAAATATTTTAAAAATGTACAGGGAGATCCGGAAAATAATCTGGGACTGATCCGTATCTCAGAAGATGGGTGCACAGCAAAACTTCTTTGGGGCTATGCAGACGGCGGAAAATTCACTTCTGAACTTCCGGCACATTTAATGAGCCACATGGCGCGGCTTCGTCATGATCCGGAAAACCGTGTTGTTGTACATTCCCATCCGACTAATACGCTTGCAATGACCTTTATTCATCCGCTTACGGATAAGGAATTTACACATACGCTCTGGCAGATGAATACGGAGTGCATCGTTGTTTTCCCGGACGGAATCGGTGTCCTTCCGTGGATGGTCTGCGGAACAAATGAGATCGGTGAAGCGACGGCGGCTAAGATGGAGGAGTACCGCCTTGTCGTTTGGGCAATGCATGGAATCTACGGCGCAGGAAAAAGCTTAGATGAAGCCTTTGGCCTGATCGAGACTGTGGAAAAAACGGCACAGGTCTATATGCTGACGGCGCAGAACGAAAGGATCAATATCATCACAGATGACAATCTGCGAGCGCTGGCGAAGAATTTTGATCTGAACTATCGTACGGATTTTCTCGCATAACAATGAAGTCTGGAAACGCACAGGAAATCCCGTGCGTTTCTTTTTGTATGACTGCTTGAGAATAAGTGAGCGCGAAATCTATAGAGATTTCTTTAGAGTAACTGATTAGTATGTTTTTAGAAACGAGGACTTATGAGCAGAGAATGGAAAGCAAAATGGATCGGAACTAATACAGAAGATAAGTTCCATCCGGTCTTTTGCAAAGAATTTGAGATAAAAGAAAACATAAAAAAGGCGACCATGTACCTTACAGGAGTCGGTCTGTTTGAGGCATATCTTAATGGGCAGAAAATCTCAAACGAATTTCTGACACCGTACCTGAATGATTACTTAAGCGGCGTGCAGTATTTTGAATATGATGTGACGGAGTTATTGAACAAAACAGACAAGCCTCAGAATACGATTGAGGTATTTCTTGGAAACGGATGGTACAAAGGCCGCTTTGCCCTGCTTCCGGGCGGAAACATCTATGGGGATCATTTTGCGATGATCGCGGAACTGGAACTGGAAACAGAAGAGGGCGGAAAGATCTTGATCACTTCAGACGAAAGCTGGAACTATCAGGGATCAGATGTAGAAGAGAGTGGTATTTATGATGGAGAAATCTTTAACCGCATGCTCTGGGAAGCCAAAGAGAATCCGAAAAAACAGGCGATCGTAGTAGATGAAAAGATCAATCTGTTAAAGCAGTATTCGCTTCCGGTCGTGATCAAGGAAACGCTTTCGGTAAAAGAAGTCATTCATACTCCGGCGGGCGAGACGGTCCTTGATTTTGGACAGAATTTCGCAGGTTTCGTTTCCTTTGATTCGAAAATGAAAAAAGGGAAACAGATCCACTTGGAGTTTGGAGAAGTCCTTCAACAGGGGAACTTCTACAATGAAAACTATAAAAGTGCAAGAGCAGGATTTAAATATATTTCTGACGGAAGAGAAGAAAACGTGCGGCCGCACTTTACCTATTTCGGCGGCCGCTACGTGAAGCTGAGTGGTGATTTAGACGGAGTGGATCCAAAGAGTTTTAAAGGCTGCGTGATCTATTCTGACATGGAACGGACCGGCTTCATCGAAACTTCTAATCCGAAAGTAAACCGCGTTTATGAAAATGCGCTTTGGAGCCAGAAGTGTAACTTTATTGATATTCCGACCGATTGCCCGCAGCGGGATGAGCGCCTTGCGTGGACAGGGGATATCAATGTATTTACAGGAACCGCTTGCTATAACATGTACACAAAAGACTTCCTGATGAAGTTTATGAAAGATCTGAGGGCACAGCAGATCCGCGATGGTGGTGCAGTGCCGGGCTTCATTCCTGCAATCGGCCCTAAAATGGTAAGCAGTGTCTGGGGCGACGTTGCAACTTTCATGCCGTGGACGCTTTATCAGATGTATGGGGATGAGCAGATCCTCGCGGACAACTATCTGCTTATGAAAGACTGGGTCGACTATATCGACCGTCAGGATTCATTAAGAGGAGACCGGCAGTATCTCTATAACTTTGGTTTCCATTTCGGAGACTGGCTGGCAATGGACGGCTCCACGGAAAACAGTATGAAGGGCGGAACCGAGGACTTCTTTATTGCTTCGGCATATTATTATGAGTCGACCAGAATGGTTTCTGAGGCGGCGAAAGTTTTGGGGAAAACAGATGATGCTGAAATCTACGCAGATCGTGCAGAGAAAATTAAAGAAGCTTTCCTGGCTGAGTATTATACAAAAAATGGAAGGCTTGCGGTTGATACGCAGGCTGCGTATGTCGTGGCGCTGCGATTTGGTCTGTACATGGACAAAAAGAGAGTTACGGATGCATTCCGCCTGCGCCTGAAAAAAGACTGCTACCAGATCAAATGCGGATTTGTCGGGGGCACCTATCTTTGTAAGGCGCTCGGCGAAAATGGAATGGAAGACCTGGCATACCGCTTCCTTCTGAATGAAGAATATCCGAGCTGGATCAATGAAGTGAATCTTGGAGCCACTACGATTTGGGAACGCTGGAACACGGTCCTTTCGGATGGAACGATCAATCCGTCCAATATGAATTCCTGCAATCATTATTCCTACGGGTCGGTTGTGGAATTCCTGTATGCGGTTGCAGCAGGAATCAAGCCTGCAAAACCGGGCTTTGAAGAAATTAAACTTGCGCCGCTTCCGGATAAGCATCTTCGCGAATTGAAGTGCAGCTATAAATCTGTTCGTGGAACTATCGTATCTGAATGGAAGTTGTTAGAGGATGGACAGCTGAAGTTCCATTTCGAAATCCCCGACGGAGTAAAGGCATACCTGACATTGCCGTATTTCCCGGAAGCAGAGGGGGAGAGCGGTAAATACGTTTTGTCCGGCGGAAGTTATGATTATAACTATTTCCCGACAAAAGACTTTGCACATAAGTTCGAAGATGATAGTATAGTGAAAGATCTTGCAGCGGATGAAGAAGCAATGGAAATCGTTGCTGAGGTCAGTCAGCCACTGATGTTTATGATGAAAGGAGCAGATAAAGAAGCGGCGTCCGATACTCTGGCCGCATTTACGGATAATCCTTTTGTCCCTGTAACACGGGAAGAAGTGGCTCAGATCATGGATAGGATCAAGCAAATCACTTTTTAGGGAGATACCAAATGAACGAACGCGAAAAAAGAAAGCTGATCGACGCAGTCAAAGAGGATATGGCAAAGAATGCTCATGGCATGCGTGCGGCAAATAAAATGGTACCGGTGTCGGGAGAAAGACATAAACTCCTGCTTGAAGGAAGAGAAGTAGAGATCGTTCTCTATCCAGCGCTGAATGATGACGGAAGCAAGATGGAAGGAAAGCAGCCATTGATCGTCGGCTATCACGGTGGCGGATTCATTTTTGGTGGGTGTGCGCTGGATGATGCCATGTGGGTAGCTGTTACCAAAATCCTGCATGTCAATGTTGCTTCTGTTGATTACCGCATGAGCCCGGATCATAAATGGAAAGATACGTTTTTGGACGCATATGAAGCGGCACTTTATCTGAAAGAGCACTCGGATGAATTTGGATTTGACGGAGAGCACATCTCTGTGATGGGACAGTCTGCAGGCGCAAATCTTGCGGCATCTGTCAGCCTTTGGGCAAATTTGAAACAGTCCATTAAATTGGACAATACGGTTTTGGTCTATCCGTTTCTGGATGTCTATACAGATCCGGATTCCAAGGGAGGCGGAAGCCTTACCGGCCCTATGACCTATGCCATGAATGAATTGCATTGCGACTACGAGGACACACTGAATCCTTTGGTCTCGCCGGTTTATGCTACTGAGGAGATGGTTAAAGGCCTTCCGAATACGATCTTTGATTATAGCGAGGATGATAACTTAAGATTTGAAGGCATGAAGTATGCTGAAAAATTAAAAGCTGCAGGAGTTTCAGTTTCCGAAAACCTTTCTGCCGGCATGCCGCATGGATTCTTTGAAAGTGGTTTTAAGGTGCCGACGGAATTTGAAATGGAAAATCTCTTAGGCGAGAAGGGCAGGCAGATTGTAGAGGACGGTTCTCTGGCGAAACGGTCGCAGGAGTGTCTGGACTTCATTGCAGAGCATTTTGTGAGATAATGATTTACAATTAAAAAACGAAACGGAAGAAACGGGGGCAGGATGATCCTGCCCCTGCTTGCTTTTGCGCATTCAAACCCATCGGTTCCAAATATGGAATCATGGATTTAAAACGGTTGACGGTGCATCCGACTTTGGTTATAATTTAGAAAAAGGAGGATTGACGGATGCTGACGCTAGATGAAATTCGCAGAAAAAAAGAGCAATACAGATATACAAACAAGCAGCTTTCCGTGCTGTCGGGAGTGCCGCTTGGGACTTTGCAAAAAGTGCTTGGAAATGTTACAAAGTCCCCGCGCTATGAAACGCTGCAGGCGCTCTCTTCAGTCTTTGAAAATAACCAGGAGCGGCACAGATCTTATAAAGAGGAAATGCTGGAGCGGCAAAAAAATCTTAGCATGTTAGGTGAGGCACAGGCGGCTTATGATGTTTCAAACCCTATCGTTGCGATGAATTGGAATCACTATGATAGACAGGGTACCTACACGCTGGATGACTATCTGGCTCTTCCGGATGAACAGCGAGTAGAGCTGATCGATGGCGTGATCTATGACATGGGGGCGCCGACGTCTCCGCACCAACTCATCGGAGGGGAAGTCTATAGGCAGGTATCGAACTACATTCATGCACAGAAAGGTACTTGTATTCCGTTTATTGCACCGACGGATGTACAGCTGGATTGTGACAACCGCACGATGATACAGCCGGATGTGTTGATCGTCTGCGACCGTTCCAAAATCAACCGAAAACGTGTTTTTGGCGCGCCGGACTTTGTCCTGGAGGTTCTCTCTCCTTCAACCAAAAATAAAGATATCTTTATTAAAGGCGCAAAATATTTGAGAGCGGGTGTAAAAGAGTATTGGATTGTGGATCCGGTAAAAGAGACGGTAACAACCTACGATTTCCGCGTTAAGGATGATGCACAGATAGAGACGTACACATTTAAGGATAAGGTTCCGATGGCTCTCTACGACGGGGATCTGGTGATCGACTTTAATGAGATTGCGGAGTATATCTCTTTTATTCCGACAAATGAATAGCAGAAAAAGCGGATCGGGTATTTCCGATCCGCCTTCTTTTCATCTAAGCTAAATTATATTGTTAGGAGATAATGATTATCAATACTTTCCGTACTTGTCCAACGTCTCAAACATTGCGTCGATGTTTTCTTCTTTTGCGTTCTCTAAGCAGCCATCAAAGTCGAAGATGTATCCGCCGCCCGGTGCGCAGTTATCAAGAAGATATTTGGTATCGTCGATGATTTGCTCTTTGGTACCGAATTCCATTCTGGAAATGGAAAGGTTACCGGAGATGCAGGCGATGCCTTGAAGTTTTTCTTTCGCACGTTTCATATCAACTTTCTCAAAGTGATAGAGAACTTTGCCCTTCGGAACGTCGGTCAGGAAATCGATGCGTGTGTCATATGGTCCCTCGCCGTAGATCCACGGGATAACATCCATGTCGATCAGCGCCATAATGATCTTCTTAAGTGGCAGCCAGTAAAGTTCTTCATACTGTTTGTCGTTCATGAAGCCGTCCATACCCTTATGCAGCGGGAAGAATACCATCTTGAACGGAATGTCGAGGAAGCGCAGATACTGAAGTCTTCCAATCTGCATGTCGGCAAAACGATTTACTGTCTCCACTACCATCGGATAGACATCCTCATCAATAATATCTTCGAAGATACCAAGCGTTCCACGGAAGTAGTCGCCTAAGATATCGTACGGAGCTTCGGACGCACCGGTGATCAATGTCGGATATCCCATGCCGGCTACTGCGCCAGACATCTGCATCGTCATGCCGAAGGTTTTGTTCTGCTCCTCGCCGATCTTGCGGATCAGATCGATTGCTTCTAAGGTCTGCGGATTATAAAGTCCGTTTAGTGCGCTGGCATCCATAAAGGTTGCATCTGCAAATACAATGTTCTGTGTTCCCTGAATGTTCGGGAATGCGCGCGGGATATATTTGCGGAGCATAAATCCGGTGTAGTCAGAAAGAAGCTCCGGATATTCTTCCTGCTCTAAGAGAACGAGCTCATGAATCTGATGCGTGCTGTATTTATCAACAGATGTGCCCGGTTTTCCCGGCCAGTCGATCATGCGTGTTCCTGCCCATTCATTTGCAAGTCCGCTGAAAAGCTGCGGAACGCTTGCAGAATCCACATTTGGATATTTATGTAAGAAAGCAAGAGCGCATTCAAATGCTTTTTGATGATCATAAAAATGATCCGCATAGCTTCCGCCCATGAAACGGGTCATAACGCCGTCAAAAAACGGGCAAACCGGAACACGGTCCGGCTGACCACATGCGATTGCGGTTTTAATACGTCCTACACGCTCGCCGAGTGCTGCGAAGTTTCCTCCACCCATTTGTTGTTCTTCACCCATAATAAAAATCCTCCTTGTAAAATGAAATGATTATCATCTTGTCTACTTTTTGTATGTTCATTATAAAAAACAGGAGATTTGAATAAAATCCGCAAAGTATTGAAAAAAAGAGGCGCTGATGCTACACTATGTTGCAGAGGTGAAAAACGTTGAAAATAACCGCAGGAATCCTATTTTATCTACTGGATAGATACAATAACATGCAACATATTTGTCACGGTGCGGACCGCATGGTCTTAAAGCGTTCCGAGCATTTCAGGAGCCAGGAGGAGACAGAATCCGGGGTCCTTTATATCTATGCGGACAAAAAAGGCGTCCTTCTATTCTGCACAGAGAAGAAACAGAAACCTTCCCGCATCCTGATGAAAGCGCTGAAAGAAGCAGATGAGAATTTCAGCTCTCTCTGGATCCCATATGACAATCTGGATGAGGACCAGGAGAAGAATGCACATCTTGCGGATGAGGTTTCAGAATATATCGGAGAAATCTGGAATTACTTTACGCTGGTCCAGAATGAGATTCTGGAAGCGATCCTTACACAGGAGCCGACAGAGGAGGTCATGGAGAAAGCGCGGGGGCTGATCCGCGAAACCTTTACAATCGTTGACCGCGACATGCTGCTTCTTTATGAGCATCCGGAGCTTCCCGGGAAAATGACGGAACTGGTCGGAGAAAACTATTCCGAGGAAATCATTGAAGAACTTTTGATGGCAAAAGAGTTCCATGATGTGGCAAAAAAGAGAGAACCGTTTTATTACTTCATGAATAATATCGGACAGAGATCTTATTGCATCAATATTGTTGTCGATGATTATTACTATGCGCGATTAGTCGTGAACGTTGATCAGGAGAAAGACAAACTGTCTTCTGGCGCGGAGCAGCTTGCAGAATATCTGGCGAGTGTTGTTGTACAGATGATCCGGAGTGGATCACTTCAGATGTACCGCAGCCAGGATGATCAGCTCCATCTGGTCTGTCATAATCTGATTGCGGGTGCGAGAACGAAAGCGGTGGAACTTGTGGAGGCCGTGAAAGCATATGGATGGGAAGCATCCCACTCTTATCAAGTCTTTTGCTTAGAGCCTTATAATGCTGCGGGCTGGGATACGCAGGTCGAAAATACGATGCCGACGATGACGAGAAAACTGGAGCAGATGTGGAGACAGTCCTGCGCCGTTTTTGCCGGCAAGAAAATAATGTGGGTGTTAAATTGTACACTATCAAAAGATGTCGCCGGAGCAAGCGACCTTTCAGGACAGCTTCCGGTGCTTCTTCGCGAAAATGTTTTTAAGGCGGGAGCCAGCAGCGAGTTTCAGAATATTTCACTTCTTGCTTCTGCATTAAAAGAAGCAGAGGCGGCACTTGAGACTGGTGGAAAAAACGATCCGAGTTATTGGTACTACCGGTTTGACGATTACCGCTTGAATTATATGATCGATGCGATCAGGGAAAAAGACATCGAGCCGGCACTTCTTGTCCATCCGGCCATCCCGATTCTTATAGAACACGATAAGGAACATGACAGCGAACTGTCGGATACCTTAAAGATGCTGCTGAAAAAACATGGCAATGTGACCCAGGCTGCAGAGGCACTTTTCATTCACCGGACGACCCTGTTTAGAAGAATGAATCAGATCAAAGAGCTGACCGGCATTGATCTGGATAAACCGGATCTGATGCTGGAGCTGCAGCTGTCGTATCGATTGCTTTAGGTGACAGAGAACAGCCCAGGCTGCCTTCTCGCCCTAACGGGCTCACCTTGCCGTCCCACCTGTCTCCCTCTGTCACCCATGGTTGATGCGGTGCATCTCATAGGAGATGATCAGATACTGGCGTTCCTTTGGATCTTCATAATTGATATGCACCATAGTATCGATTTTCTTTAAACGATATGTCATGGTGTTGCGGTGAATATAGAGGTATTCCGCCGCTGCCGAAATATTTCTCTCACATACAAGATATGCATATAAAGTTTCTGCCAACTCCGTTTCGTTTGCAGCATCTGTTTTCAGCAGTTTTTCCATGATCGGATGGCAATAGGTCTTTTCGGATTCCTTCTGAAGAAAGATATTTGCAAGGTGGTGCATGAAATAGTCACTGTAGACGAACAGACCCGGCTCCTGATTATCTATGATACCGATCTCAATTGCACGCAGTGCCTGTTTATAATATTCAGAAAGCTCCATCAGCTCCGAGAAGTTGTTGCTGATTCCGGCAAAAATGTCCAGTTCACTGCAGAGCTTTCGGATTTTGGCAAAATCCTTTTCGGATAGCTCGTAATTTTTTTTCAGGCAGAAAAGCACAATGATCTCGCCGTTATACATCAATGTTTTTGTATCCGGAAAGAGTGACTCAAGGCGGTTTCGGATCAGAAAAGTATTCAGCGTACTGGAACTTCTCGCGGTTTCCACGACCAGACAGTACATATTGTCGGAGAAGGTCGTGTTAACGTAGCTTAAATGTTTCTGATAACGCTTTGGAGTAGCGATCTTACCATCTAAAAGATCTTTCAGGAAATACTCATATGGATAGCCGCTGTTATCGTTGATGAACTCTTCTTTCCGCATCTGCTGATAGATGCCTTCTTTCAGCATGGTCAGGAGTTTGTAATCGGTATCGTTGAACGGACGATTCACCGCATTGATTACGATGTGTCCCAGGTCCTTTCGCGTATCGATCGCACAGATCAGCTGCTCAAAGCCTTGGTCTTTGTGGAAGACTTTGATCGGCCTGTCGCTCTTTTTTACTTTTTCGTGAATATGGTTCTCTTTATTAATAATATTGAATTCCTCTTCTGTAAATCCCATGTTGTCGCAGATGCGCCTGCTGATTGGATCGGCCTTTGCCATTTCCCAATTGCATGCAATCAGGTGATAGCCGGCATCAAAGACAAAGACCGGATTATTGAAAGCGCGTGTAAAAGCGTCTACCAAAGACTGGATCCCGTTTTCATAAAAGAGGATGTTCAAGATCGTCTCGGCCATCAGACCCGAGCCCAGATTTGTATTGAAATAGGTACGGAGATTCGTATAGACCTGCTCGTCATATGCGGCAATGACTTCCAGATAGTTCACAGTCACCGGATACTTTGCAAGTAATTTAAAAAGGTCCTTTTTCTCCGGATTAAAAATCAAAAGATTCATGGACTCGATCAAGGCCAGCCCTTTCAGATCTTCCGGCTTTTTTACAACATATAAAACATGCTCCGTCATAGGGATCGGAGATTTTTGGAGTAACTCAAAACTCGTGAGGCAAAAGTCCGGGGCCTCAATCGAAACGCGGCTTTCTTTTCCGTCGAACAGTTTTTGAATTGCATCTAAACCTATAAACATAGTCAGACCTCTTTCGGTATTTGTGAACTGTTGCACAAATGATTATAACACAGACAGGGTGGGAAAGGATATTTGTTCTTTCACTTAGTATCGTTGAACTTGTAAACAGACAATCGACATTAAGAAAACGCGAAGTGGATTAAAAACGGATAAATAAAGAACTATAAATGGTTTAAACGGTTGACAAACGGATTGCTCATTGATATATTATAATTAAAGTAGGAAGGAGGGGATAATATGACAATTGATGAACTGATCGCAAGAAAAAAAGAACTCGGCTATTCGAACGAGCAGCTTGCAGAACTTTCCGGGGTTCCGCTTGGAACTGTGCAGAAAATATTTGGAAGGATCACAAAGGCTCCTCGTAGGAATACGCTTTTGGCACTGGAGAGGGTTCTAAAGAAAACTGATCGGATTTATTACAGAACAGAGTCTGAAGGAACATTCCTGGCAGAACCGGCACCAAAGTATTGGACAGAAGAGAAAGGTCCGCACACAGTGGAGGAATACTTCGCCCTGCCGGAAGACTTCAGGGCAGAGCTGATCGATGGTTATTTTTATGAGTTGACAGCTCCAAGTACAGCTCACCAGATCATTGTAACCCGGATTTGGGCGAAGATTGACAGCTGCATCAAGGAACACCAGCAGGATTGCCTGGCTCTTGTCGCACCATTTGGTGTACAGCTCGACAAAGACGACAAAACGATGGTAGAGCCGGATGTCATGATCTTCTGTAATATGGAAGAACTTTTGAATACTCACTATTATGGAGCGCCGGACTTCGTGGCAGAAGTGTTGTCGCCTTCCACCAGAAGCAAAGACATGCTTCTGAAACTGAAAAAATACTATGAGGCCGGAGTGAAAGAATACTGGATCATTGACCCTAAATACCGCTGTGTGATCGTATATGATCTGGCGGAAGATCTGATGGCTTTTGAAAAATACAGCTTTGATGATCAGATTCCGCTGCTGATATCAGAAGGAAAGTGTACAGTTGATTTCAGTTTGATCCATAAAGAAGCAGCGAGGTTTCTGGATTGATCAGCCGGGAATAAAAGACAGATACAAATAAGATATAAGAAAAACAGCCTGAGTGAAATACTCGGGCTGTTTTGTGTTAACAGGGCTTTATGGCACTCGTGCACAAAAGCTTCCCTGTATTTAGTTGAATTTGGTCAACGGATGACATATTCCATTTCATTATAATAGGCTCAAAGATAGGGCAGGAGGTCCTTGCGGTCGTTTCAATATCCGTCAGAAACTCCTGCACAAATAAGTAATGACAGAGAATGGAAAGGAGATCCATACATGAGTTTTAGCGATAATCTTCCGAAATTAAAACCGTTTAACCGCAGTGTTTCCATTGTCGGTGTTGGCGTAACCCCGTTTAGACAGACCAGAGAGATCCCGGAACTTGACGGTATCACAGAGGGCGAGCTTTTTGGCTATGCAGCAATCGAAGCGATGCGTGATGCCGGCATGACGGGAAAAGATATTGATTTCTTTGTCCACGGCCAGGCAGGCCCTGGTTGGGAGAGCAACTTTGCAACACCGAACGTTCACGTTGCCAACTGGCTGGGCATGAAAGGCAAAGGCTCTTATCATCAGAGCGAAGCATGTGCAACCGGATATGTTGCCGTAGAAACGGCTGCGGCAATGGTTGCTTCCGGTACATACGACGTTGTTTTAAGCGGCTGCGTTGAGATGCCGCATTCCATCGCTTATCCGGACAGAGTACTGACAAAAAGAAGACTCGGAACAGAGGCAATCTTCCATGAGACCCTTTGCTCCACAATTACCAGGGACTACAACCTTTTCACAAACGGAATCCTTCCATTCCACTGGGAGAGCTGGTTCCAGGCATATTGTGATGAAAACAATCTGAGCGAAGAGCAGGCAGATGCACTGCTTGTCCATATGTCCATTAATGCAAGAAAGATGGCATCAATCAATCCAATCGGCATGTCCTTCGGGAAAGATTATGACACGGTTGCAAAAGAAAACGGATTTGAAACAGCGGAAGAATTCCTGACATCGAAATGGAATCCGAAACTCGGACATTTCTACCGTGTCAGCAACTTTGAGCAGAGATGCGATGGCGCCGGCGCGATGGTCATCATGCCGACAGAGATGGCATATGAGTATACAGACCATCCGATCGAGATCTTAGGAATCGGCCATTCCGTCGTAGAGTATGGAAATCCGCAGAATGAACGTACCGGAACGATCAATGCCTACAAGCAGGTTCGTGAACTTACAGGTCTTACCGGTGAAGACATGGACCTCTTTATGACGAATGACTTCTTCCTTGCACAGCAGATGCTTTCCGCAGAAGCTTGCGGATATCTTCCGGAAGGCGAAGGATGGAAATACATGATGGATGACCGCTGCACCTTTGAAGGCGACAGACCGATCCAGACAAACGGCGGTAGATGCCACTATGGTCATGCGGCAGCAGCATCCGGAACCCACGATATTTTTGAAGTAGCAATGCAGATGCGCGGAGAAGCTGATGCACATCAGATCAAGAAGCCGATCAAACACGCGATGGTCCGCGGATTTGGCGGTGGTCAGAACCTGCTCTGCATGATTCTGAAATATCTGTAAGGAAGGGGGCAATGATCATGAGATACGCAAAATTAGAGAGAATCGTAAAAACATATTATGACAATCTGGAAGATGGAAAAGTATTAGGCCGTAAGTGCACAGCGTGCGGACACGTGGAGTTTCCTCCTTATCTGGCGTGCAACGCCTGCGGAAATCTGGATACCGAATGGGTCGACCTTACGAACACAAGAGCAAAGATCGTTCAGGTCCTTCCTCCGCTGAATGTTTTCCCGGAGGCAGACTTTGCAGAGGAAAACGGAGGATTCGTTGCAGTCGCAATTCAGATTGATAACGCTGATCCATATGTCACATCCATGGTTCATGTCGGAAAAGATGCTTATGAAAAAATCCATGAAAACATGGATAGCTATACATTAAAACCATACATCATCCAGGGTGCCGACACCAAGATCTGCTCCTGGGTAGATGAGAACTTTAAAGAGGCTCCGAAGAAAAAAGAAGAGCCGAAGGCTGAAGCTCCGAAAGCAGAAGCTCCGAAGGCAGCACCAGCCGCTGCTCCGGCTGAAAACGATGAAGTTACAAAAGCAGTCATCGCTGCGGCAGCAGAGGGATATGATGTGGATCCATCTGCGATCACACTGGGAACAGACATTCGTGAAGACCTTTCTCCGCAGTCCATGAAGATGATCGTCATGCTTTCGAGCATTGAAGAAGCGCTTGATATCACGATCGATATCACGGAGGCAGGCGAGTTGAACACGATCGCGGACTTTGTAAATTCCGTAAGAGAAAAACTCGGAATCGAAGGTGCAGTTTCAGTTGATGCAACAGCTGAGATGGCTCCGGCAGCAGAGGCACAGGCAGCAGGCGGAGCAGATGAGTTAGATGATGTTGCAAAGGTCGTTATCGATTCGGCAGCAGACGCATATGATGTAGATGCAGCTGAATTATCACTGGCAACCGATATCAGGGAAGACCTTTCTCCTCAGTCGATGAAGATGATCGTCATGCTTTCTAATATCGAAGAAGCACTGGACGTTACGATCGATATCACAGAAGCCGGAGAGCTTAATACACTTGGTGACTTCGCAGCAAAAGTCAGAGAAAAGATGTAAAAAAACAGGAAAGGAAATAACAATGGCGTTTATCGATACCATCTATGAAAAAGCAAAAGCAAATAAAAAGAGCGTTGCAGTTCCGGAAAGTACCAACGAAGTCATGCTGAAGGCCTCTGCAAAAGTGCAGGCGGACGGCATTGCGGAGATCGTTCTGGTTGGCGATCCGGAAGCGATCAAAACCAAGGCAGCAGAGGTTGGCGCAGATATCAGCGGCATCAAGATTGTCGATGTGAATGATGAAGCTTATAAGACAGCGCTTTTGGACAGATATGAGGCTTCTCCGGATAAGGTTATGGGAAGAAAATTCGTAGAAAAGAGAATTGGCGATCCGGTTTATCTGGCGACTTTGATGGAAGCGGTTGGTGAAGTCGATGCAACGATCGCAGGTATTGATACTACAACATACGAGTTCGTACTTGCAGCAAACAGTATCATCGGCATGCAGCCGGGATGCGTAACTGCATCAGGGCTTCAGATCTTAGAGCTCGAAGAGTTTCAGGGTGAAAAAGATAAATTTATCGGAATCTCTGATGGCGCGATCAATGTGGAGCCGACCGTTGAGCAGCATGCAGGTATCGCAGTTGCATCCTGCGACACCTTCAAAGCGATCACGGGAATCGAACCGAAGTGTGCGTTCCTTTCTTATTCCACAGACGGTTCCGGCGGTATGAGCGCTCCGGTCAAGAAAGTGCGTGATGCAGTTGCACTTGCACAGTCACTTCGTCCGGATCTTAAGATCGACGGAGAATTCCAGTTTGACGCAGCTCTTCTTCCGGCAGTTGGAAAGAAGAAGGTGAAACGCCCGAGCGAAGTTGCAGGTGAAGCAAATGTCCTGATCACTCCGGACGCATCCTGCTGCAATATCTGCGGAAAAGCGATCCAGTTCTCCGCAAAATGCAGATCTTATGGACCGCTCTATCAGGGCTTCCGTCTTCCGATCCTCGACTGCTCCAGAGGCATGGATGAGATTATTGCATACGACAACATCGCAATGCTCTGCGTGCAGGCTGGATTTAAAAATTGACATCTTGGAGGGACAAATATGAAAGTAGTAAGAATTCACAGACACAATCAGATGTTTTATGAGCTGCAGAAGACTCCGGAAGGAGTGAAAGAGCTGATGGAAAAGACAGACGCTCACATGCAGTGGCTTGCAAAGTTAAAGGAGGAAGGAAAATTCATCGAGGGCTACTTTATGCCCGGCGATGGAAGTTCCGTTTTAATCTTCGAGGCACAGGATGAGCACGATATTGAAAAGTTTCGTCTGACGGATCCGCTTGAGAAAACATTTACGATGGAGATGAAAGTAGCACTCACTTTGGGCGATCATCTGGATGCAGCTCAGGCAAAAGAGAATTGGTAAATCGGGAGAATATCATGAAAGAATTTACAGTATTAACGATCAACCCGGGTTCCACAAGCACCAAGGTTGGTATCGTAAAAGGGGATAAAGTGATCTATGACGGAACGGTCGATCACGACAGGAGTGAGTTTGCAGACTGCGCGACTTTTGCAGATCAGTATCCGCTCCGCTTAGCAAAGATCTATGAAGCTTTAGAGGCAGCCGGCATTGATAAAAACGAGATCGACGGCATCTGCGGAAGAGGCGTAGGTCTTTATGCCTGCGAAGGCGGCACCTATAAGATCGACGATTTGGTTTATGATCATGCTTCCCATGATGTGGCAGAGATCCATCATCCGGCAACACTTGGAATCGTGCTTGCATATAACATCGGAAAAGAGCTTGGCGTTCCGGCGTTCTACGTCAACCCGATGCCGACCGATGAGCTGAAAGACGTTGCGAGAATGACCGGTGTTAAGGGAATCTACAGAACTGCCCGTTCCCATCCACTGAACCAGAAACAGGTTGCGATTCACCACAGTGAAGTGATGGGCGTGAAATATGAAGAGCAGAATTATGTCGTTCTGCATTTAGGCGGAGGCATCAGCATCACGGCACATGAGAAAGGCCGCATGGTCGATACCAACCGTGCAGGCGATGCCCAGGGACCGATCTGTCCGAACCGTTCCGGCGATATCTGTACAGATGACATCAACAACATGTTCAAAAAGGGCATGACGTTTGAGGATGCAGTTGCGCTTTCTGCAAACAGAGGCGGCCTGGTCGATCTTTTAGGAACGGACGATGTCCGTAAAGTAAAAGAGATGATCGCAGCTGGCGATGAATGGGCAAAACTTTGCTATGACGCCATGATCTATACGATCATCAAATGGACGGCGATGATGGCAGGCGCCATGATGGGAAAAGTTGACGGCATTCTTCTGACCGGCGGCCTTGCACATGACGAGGAACTTGTTGCAAGGATCAAAGAAGGCACGGAATGGATTGCCCCGAACTACGTCTATGCCGGAAGCTTTGAAACAGAAGCGATGGGCTTTGGCGTGATCCGCGTTCTCTCTGGACAGGAAGAAGCAAAAACCTATACAGGCAGACCGGTGTGGGAAGGCTTTGCCTTTGAACCGAAGAAATAAAAGTAATTTCAAAATATGATGCAGGGAAATCCCTTAGGTTTTGAAAAAATTAATAAGCTCATGGCCAAGTTCTGTATTCCGACAGTGATCACGATGATCGTTGGTTCTCTGTACAATATGGTGGATCAGATCTTTATCGGCCAGGGAGTCGGACTTCTTGGAAACGCAGCAACCAATGTTGCGTTTCCGGTGACGACGATCTCGCTTGCCCTTTCTATCATGCTGGGAGTCGGAAGTGCAGCCAACTATAATCTGCTTCTCGGTCAGAAAAAAGAAAAGGAAGCGCAGAGCTTTATGGGCTGCTCCCTGACGATGCAGGTCGGCATCGGCGTTCTTTTGCTGATCCTGGTCCTGCTTCTATTAAAGCCGATTCTATATCTGTTCGGAGCAACGGACAGCGTTTTGCCTTATGCCGTAACTTACACCTGGATCACGGCGATCGGCCTTCCGTTTTTTGTACTTGGCCAGGCTGGGACGCATCTGGTCCGTGCGGACGGATCGCCGACGTTTTCTATGGCATGTGGCATCGCAGGTGCGATCATCAATCTGATCCTGGACCCTCTCTTCATTTTTGTATTCCACTGGGGAATTGCAGGAGCTGCCTGGGCAACGGTCATCGGCCAGATCATATCCGGCTTGATGGTCATTTTCTACTTTGTGAAAAAATCTCATGTACGATTGAAACTTAAGGATTTAAAACCTTCTCCGCAGCGTATGGGACGGATCATCTTTCTCGGGCTGGCAGGACTTGCGACAGAGTTTTTTATCGCGCTGACGCAGATCATCATGAATAATGTTGTCCGAAAATACGGCGCTGTTTCCATCTATGGCGCCGAGATCCCGCTTGCGGTTGTCGGCATCATCACAAAGGTCAATATGGTCTTTACGTCCATCGGCCTGGGCATCCATCAGGGCTGTCAGCCGATCTTCGGCTTCAATTACGGCGCCGGCAATTATGAACGAGTGAAGGAAACGTACAAAAAAGGCGCATTTCTTTGCATTGTTGTCGGCCTGGTCTTTTTCCTGGCATTTGAGATCATTCCGAGACCGATCATCAGTATTTTCGGTGGGGGATCCGAAGAGTATTTCCTCTTCGCAGAGCGCTTTTTCAGGATCTTCCTGATGTTTACGATTTTTAATACTTATCCGATTTTCACATCCGGATTCTTTACCGCAATCGGCAAAATGTTTTATGCTGTCGGGCTTCCGGCGCTGAAGCAGATCATTACTTTTACGCCGCTTGTGCTTCTTGTCCCTATGGTAATGGGGATTGGCGGTATATTGGTAGCGGGTCCGGTATCTGATTTTATCGTTATTATTGCTTCCTTTATTTGCGCGGCGCTGGAGTTTAAGCGCCTGGATAAGCAGATTCAGGAGAGGGCCGCGGCACAGGAGTTTGTGCAGTAATCATAGACAAAGATAGAGTAACGCCATGCAGCACATCAATTTAATGAATCTTAAGGTCAATCAGATACAGATTTTTTTGGAAGCTGTCAATTGCGGCAGTTTTTCCAGGGCTGCGGAATCTCTTCATGTGACGCAGCCGATGATCAGTAAAACGATTCAGGCGTTGGAGAAAGAGCTGGGCGTGATCCTTTTTATCCGTAGTAAAGGGAAGCTGAAGCTGACGCCTGCCGGGAAAGATTGTTATAACCAGTGGTCAAATGTATTAAAATATCTGGAAGCATCGCTGGAATCTGCACATGCGATTCAAGAGGGGAGTGCACATCGTCTGCATTTAGGAAGCGGAAGCCTGGGAACGAATGCGACGAAGCTCTTTCAGTACCTGCAGGATTTTAAGGAGAAGTCCGGAATCAGCCTGTTTATGGACTGCCATCCGCTTAACCGGCTTGTGGAAGGACTGCAAAATGATGAGTTCGACGGCGTTTTTATTTCAAAACATCTTTTGAATGGTATCCAAAGCAGAGGGCTGAAATGGAGAAAAGTTCAGGATACGTATCTAGCCATTTTTGTTCCCTGGGCAAATCCGCTGAGCGACAGGGAAAGCATCACTTTTTCAGATTTGAAGAGCGAATCTTTTATCGCGTTCTCCGTCGAGACGGATCCACAGTATCTCGAGCTGCTGAATGCGCTGGCGGCAGACGCCGGGTTTATTCCGAAGATTGCCTGCTATATTCCAAATGAGCAGTCTTTCGAGGTGAACCTGATGCTGAACAATGGCATCGCAATGATCGACAGTCATGTTAACGTGAATGAAGAGATCGCAAAGCAGTTTAATCTGGAAGGTCTCAGAAACGATCATATCCTGGTGTGGAAGGAAACAAACCCCAGCCCGGCTCTGAAAAAACTTCTAAGCTATCTGGACGAAAAACTTCCGGAAACAAAGCAATAAAAAGAGTATTCCAAAACGTTATACCCATATAAAAACCCTTCATTTTTCGAAGGGTTTTATTATTGTTACAATTTTTTTAGTAGTTGGAAAAATAGAATGATTTATATGGAGGAATTATGGGAGTAAATTCATTTGAAAAAGTTGGAAAAATGATGGAGTGTGTTCCTGTTCAGGACCGGAAAGATATTCCGTTCTATCCGCAGCTGATCACATGGGCCGGTAGATTTGCAGGCTATACACAAAAAGAGATTATTGATGATGATGACAAATGGCTGGATGCCATGAAAAAAACCTTTGACCATTTTGGCTATCCGGACGCAGCCATTCCGGCATATCCGGGGGTTATCCTGTTTGGCGAGGCGCTTCCGTGCAATAAGCCGGGTTATCAGCTTCCGGACGACGACTTATTCCAGTTCGTAGAGACCTGTAATATGGGAATCGACGATTATAAGTTTATTCTGGAGAATGGCTGGGGCCCATGGTACTTCGGGTATATGTGCCGGATTCAGAAACCGCCGATCACTCCGGAAGAGCTTGGTGCGAAATTCCAATGGATGGGACAGTCCTGCGCAAAGGTCTGTGGAACACTTGCGAGCTGGGGCGTTGTCCCGATCAGCGGCAATACCTTTTTCCCGATGTTCGATCAGCTTTCATTGATTCGTTCCTTTGAAGAGTTTATTATGGATTTATATGATGAGCCGGATCTGATCAAAGCGGTCTTGGATAAAACAACGCCGGAGCAGATCGGACAGAATATCGGCATGATGGAAGGAAATCCGAGCAAAGTCATGCATGCGTATGCGATGCGTTCGGATGCTGCTGTATTATCACCGGAGTTATTTGATGAGTTCTCCTTCCCATATCTGAAGCAGGAGATCTTAGCGTATCATGAGGCTGGATTTAAGACTGTTATTCACGCAGACGGAAACTGGGTTCCGATGCTGGATCGTTTCCTGACACTTCCGAGAGCAAGTGTTCATTTTGAGTTTGACGGAAAAACCGATATCTTCGAGGCAGCCCAGATCCTGAATGGCTGGCAGTCTTTCCGTGGAGATGTTCCGGCAACAATGCTGGCTTATGGTACTCCGGATGAAGTAGCAGAATACAGCGAAAAACTGATTACAGAGATCGGTCTGAAAACACCGGGCTTTATGTTTGGAACCGGTTGTGAGGTCCCTTTGAACTGCAGACCGGAAAATTATGCGGCAATGTGCAATGCAATTTTACAATAGGTCCTGACTTGCAGGACGAAAAAGGAGGAGCGAAATGTACTATCCGAGATGTAAAGACATTGCAATTGATACTGAAAAGTGCGTCGGCTGCGGTAAGTGCGTACTGCTTTGCTTCGTAGATACGTTGCGCATGAATGAGGAAACGAAAAAACCATATGTTGCCTACTTGAAAGATTGCGAAGGCTGTTTGGTCTGTGAGTCAAACTGCCCGGTCGGTGCAATTCATGTTGATCCGATGTTTCCAATCCACGTGGCGGATCCGTTCCGATAAGCAATTAGAAAGGAGAATCGATATGAAGCATGAAGTCATCAGACATACAACCGATATCCTTGCAATCGGAGGCGGTATCGGTGGATTGATCACCGGGATCATGGCAGCAGAACGTGGAGCGAAAGTGCTGATCGTAGATAAGGCCACGGCAGGAGGAGGCGGCGGTGCAAGCCGTGCCGGAAACGGCGTGCTGTGCCTCAGAAAAGAGAAAGAAGCGGTCGACCGCTATGTGGAATACCATGTGCGCAAGATCGGAAAATATATTGAGGATCAGAAGTCTGCAGAAAAAGTGGCGTCTGTTATCTATGATACATTGACCGCTATGAAAGACTGGGGCGTGAAACTCACGACGGATGAAGCAGGGAATGTTGCAGCATTTCCGACTCCGGGAGATGTTCCCTGGGATATGACAGGCATTGAAATGAACTGCAATCTTTCCATGAGAAACAAGGCGAAAAAACTTGGCGTCGAGCTTTTGGAATTTGTTCAGATCACAGGCCTTTTAAAAGACGGAGACCATATCGCGGGTGCTGTCGGATACAGTATTTATGACGGCAGTTATCATGTGATCAATGCAAAAGCAGTTGTGGTTTCCGGAGGCGGCTGCCAGTTTAGAAATGTCTCCATGTTTATCGGATGCGGAGAAGGAACAAAGTTGGCATTTGATGCAGGGGCAAAGATGCGGAATGCCGAATTCGGAAATTCCTATGAGGTCTATTCTGTTGATAAGGGGAACACAATCTATGGAACCTATCCGTTTATCCATAATGCAAAAGGCGAAAACCTCTGGGATAAATATGTGAAGTGGGATGCACCGGGCCCGGATGCTGCTTTTTGGAGAGGCTTTTCGGAAGAATATCTGGCAGGAAACGGACCGATGTATGTGGATATGAAAGAGTTCATGCATGCATTGGAAAATGATACCGATTGGAAATATATGGGAACCAGCATCGGCTTTGAGGCGCAGAAAGGCACTGTCGGCGTGCGCTTCTTCCCGGATAAACTGAAGTATTCCAAACTCTTTGATGAAAGAGAAGCAGAATCTATTAAGCTTACGGACAAACCGGAAGTGAAGATCGCATTCCATGGAAATGCAGGACCGGTCATGGTAGATGAGGATTTCCAGAGCACGATCCCGGGGCTCTTTGTGATCGGCATCGACAGCTGGAATGGAAGTGCAGTCGGAGGAGCCGTGGGACATCCGGGTATGCAGAAGGGAAATGGAATTGGGCATGCCGCCTTCTCCGCTTATATCTGCGCTCCAAAAGCGGTTGACTTTGCAAAAGCGGCAGGGCTTCCAAAAGTCGATGATGCCCAGGTGGAGGAATTAGAAGCACTGGCCTTTGGCCCGTTGGAGTTGGCAGAAGGGATTGACCCTCATGAGTTGATTGAAAAAATTCAGGACTGCATCACTCCGGTCAAAGTAAGCTGTCTTCGAGAAGAAAGCCGAATGATGGAGGCACTGGATAAGCTGGTCAAAATAAGGAAAGAGGATATCCCGCAGATGAAAGTGGATTCCTTCCACGATTTGAAGGTCGCGCATGAAGTGGGCGCGATGGCGGAAGTCGCAGAGATGGTGCTCCGTGCGGCAATCCTTCGAAAAGAATCCCGCGGTACGCATATCCGACAGGATTATCCGGAAATGGATAATGAGAACTGGCTGAAATGGATCATTATAGAAAATGATCATGGAGAAATGAAATTGTCCACGCAGGATATACCGATCAATGAATATCCGTATCGCCCGGATAATGAATG
Source organism: Lachnospiraceae bacterium (assembly GCA_045546255.1). Classification (GTDB taxonomy): domain Bacteria; phylum Bacillota; class Clostridia; order Lachnospirales; family Lachnospiraceae; genus RGIG5612. The sequence goes on from JAZQCK010000087.1 coordinate 47,479, forward strand.
AAAAGAGTTAGTCGTTAAGTGAATAAAAAGGATTTGGAAGGATCAGTATTTTGCTGATCCTTCTTTATTTAAAAGACTGGAAAGAGTGGAGCTGAAATAGTATGATGAAACAGAAGAAAGTTTAGAAAAGAAAGTAGGACAATATCAGAGATAATAGTAAACTGTGAAAGGAAAGAAAATGGATAAATTCATTACAGAACGAAACGAAAAACTGGCTCAGAAAGTGATCAAGGGCTTGGAGTCCAGAAAGATGGCCGGCCATTATGCCGCATCAAAAGAAGAAGCGTTAAAGATCGCACTGGAACTGATTCCGGAAGGAAGCTCTGTGACCATGGGCGGCGGCATGAGCGTGATCGAAATTGGTCTGGTAGATGCGCTGAAAGAAGGAAATTACAATTTCATAGACCGTGCAGAATATGAAGATCCGAGAGAAGCATATCTTCAGGCCTATGATGCAGATGTTTTTCTTTCCAGCACTAATGCGATCACGGAGGACGGGATTCTCGTTAATATTGACGGAACAAGCAATCGTATTTCTGCGCTGGCATATGGCCCGAAAAAAGTCGTCATGATCGTTGGGATGAATAAAGTCTGTGATGATGTGGACGGCGCAATGAAAAGAGCAAGAAATGTGGCAGCTCCGATCAATGCGCAGAGATTTGATATAACGACGCCGTGTAAGCAGACGGGTTCCTGTGCGGACTGCAAGTCGCCGGACTCCATTTGCTGCCAGTTTTTGATCACACGGCTTTCACGAATTAAAGATAGAATTCATGTGATCCTGGTGGATGACACATTGGGATTCTAGAGGTATCAAACAGAAGATATCTGAAGGAGGAGAAAATGAAAAAAGCATTTTTGTGGAAAAGTGCGGCAGCAATCCTGGGAGCGGCAGTTCTGGCGGTCGTATCCGTGTTTGTCTTCGTAAAACCGGAAAGCCGGATCTATGCGGCCGGAGATGTTTATGAAGTATCGACCGAGGAAGAGCTGACCGATGCACTGGGTAAGATTGCAGACAACGACATGATCCTGCTCAAAAATTCCATCACGATGATGACGCTTCATAATATTGATCTGGATAAAACGATCACTCTTGATCTGAATGGACAGACATTGGCATCAGCTCAGGATTATGCGGCAATCGTAGTGGATGGAACGAAAAATACACTTACGATTCAAGACAGTGTGGGTGGGGGAATGCTCCTTGGAGACAGCAATACCATCCATCTCGCAGGCAGTGAGAACGCTGTGATTTTAAACGGCGGCATTCTCATGACCAATCACCGCCAGACGATCTCTGTCATGGGTGAAAAGAACAAACTCATGGTGAACAATGGTGAAATTAAAAACGGCATCTGGGTGGCAGGTATGGAGATTGGAGTGGAAATCCACGGTGGTGTGATCTCCAGTGACGAGACGGCAGTTGAGATTTCCGGAGCCGTAACGTTCGACATGGATGGCGGTGAGATCAACGCCAGCACACTGGCACTTTCCATTGAAGATGAATTGTTAAAAACGACGGCAAGCAATGCGCTGACTTTAGAGCCGCAGTCTGATGTTCCGGAATCGGAAGATGCATCCGAAGAGACTTCTGAAGAAATCACGGAAGACACATCAGAGGAAACATCGGAAGAGACCTCAGAGGAGACATCGGAAGAACAGCCTACGGAAGCACCAACCGAGGAGCCGACGGAAGAGCCGACAGAGCCTCAGCCGACACCGCCGGCACCGGGACATAACACGAATGTAACCATTAATATTAAAGGCGGCAGTCTGACGTCTGAGCATGACTCCGCAATCTTCCTTCCGGAAAAAGGAACGATGACGATCAGCGGAGGAACGATCACAGGACATACCGCGGTTTATCTGCAGTCCGGAAAAACAACGATCACAGGCGGAACCTTTATTGCAAAAGGAGAAGCGGTGGAATTTGCTGACACCGGAGATTTATCCGGCTGTACCGCAACCGGTGATGCGATTGTGGTGGAAGCCTGCGAAAATGAGACCGGCCTGACACAGGTTGAGATCCAGGGCGGAACCTTCAAGAGCGAGTACGGCAAACCGATTGCAAGCTATCAGGCATCTGACGGACCGCAGTGGGCAGATGATACTGCAAAGAGAATTAATCATTTCGTATCCGGCGGCTGGTTCAGCACCAAGGTCGCAAATGCCGGAGATGTTTATACGCAGGATATCCTGGCATATGAATTAAGTGCGACCGATGCATGTACGGCAGAAGAAGGAGCACAGGAAGGAGCACCATTCTCTGTCGGCTATAAACTGGCATTTGATGCAAATGGCGGTAACGAGGTGAAAGATGTTTACTGTCCGCCGCTCGGAGACAAGGCGCATGGCGGAATCATGAAAGCCTTCCCGACACCGACTCGCCAGAATTGTAATTTTAGCGGATGGTTTGATGCGGCAAGCGGCGGCAATGAAGTGAAGGCCGGCGGCGCAGTGACGCTTGCAAAAGATACGACACTTTATGCACACTGGGATATCGCCCAGTTTAAGATCAAATATAACTTAGACGGCGGAAAAGTCGCCCAGAAGAATCCGGAGACGTATACAGCAGATTCGGAAGAGTTCACGCTGACGAACCCGACAAAAGACGGATTCTATTTCAAGGGTTGGACAGGTACCGGCCTTACGGAAGCGACCAAGACCGTGAAGATTCCGAAAGGTTCCACGGGAGACCGTGAGTACACTGCAACCTGGGGACTTCCGGGTGAGATCAAGAACAGCACGGATTATAAAAACAATGCCTGCCACGCGATGATCACCGATACGATCAAAGACCTGGGCGGAATCGTGCTGAATTCCGAAGATATGCAGCGCGTCAACAATGGTGAGAGCATTTCCATTAATCTGAAAGCATCCGATGTTTCCACAACGGTAACTGATGCCAACAAGAATCTGATCGCACAGGCTGTCAATGATGGAGATACGATCGCGGTCTATCTTGACATGAACCTGTATAAAACGGTTGGCGCAGATCAGGCGAAGGAGATCACAAACCCGAAAGGAAACGTTACGATTTCCCTGACCGTTCCGGAGAACCTCTGGCCAAGCGGAAAAGAGGAAAGATACTTTGGTATCGTTCATCTGCATAATGGACTGGCTCAGCGGGTGGATACGGTATACGATGCAAGTAAACACACGCTGACCTTCAAGAGCTCAGGTTTCTCTGTATTTGCGCTGACCTACAATGATAAGAAGGCTCCGGAAGAGCCGACAACAGTGACACCGGATAATGGCGGAGGAAACAAGAAATCCGGATCGATCCTTTCAAGCTGGATCTTCTGGGTGATCCTTGCAGTTGTTGTGATCGTCGTTGTTCTGATCGTTGTCCTTACAACGCTAAAGAAGAAACGCGGCGGAAGCAACGGACCGGATGAACTGGATGAATAAAAAGATCATCGGAATGGAGGAGCGGAAATGAAAGTATTGATCATTAACGGAAGCCCGAGACCGAATGGAAACACATCTCTTGCGGTAAATGAGATGGTAAAAATCTTCGAGCAGGAAGGCATCGAAGTCGAACAGGTTCAGATTGGGAATAAGGATATTCGTGGCTGTGTTGCCTGTGGCAGTTGTGCGAAAACCGGAAAGTGTGCCTTTGATGATATCGTAAACGAACTGGCACCAAAATTTGAAGAGGCGGATGGGCTTGTTGTCGCATCCCCAGTTTACTATGCGTCAGCGAATGCGACGCTCATCGCCTGCCTGGACAGACTTTTCTACAGCACCAATTTCAGTAAAACGATGAAAGTCGGAGCGAGCATTGCTGTGGCAAGAAGAGGCGGCTGTTCCGCCACGTTTGATGAACTGAACAAGTATTTTACGATCAGCGGAATGCCGGTGGCTTCCAGCCAGTACTGGAACAGCGTGCATGGCCTTATGAAGGGTGATGCAGAGCAGGATGCAGAAGGTCTTCAGACGATGCGTACACTTGCCAGAAACATGACCTTCCTGATGAAGAGTATTGCGCTCGGTAAAGAAAAATATGGACTTCCGGAAAAAGAGCCGGTCCAATCGACACATTTTATCCGCTAAAGGAGGAGTATAAAATGACGACAGTAGTTTTAGATGATGTCATGAGTTTCACTTATCCCTTGGGATTTCATGTTTTAGAGGGTGAAGAACTCGAAAAGATGAATTATTACAAAGAGCCGCCGAAGCTTTGTATTCAGGATCCGGAACGGCATATGATCGTTTCGGTCGCATGGGAAAAGCCAAAGGGCCTCTTCGGAAAGCTTGCAGATTCCAAAGACGTAGAAGAAGTGATCGAGGGCAAGATCAAAAAAATGATGAAGCCATACGGCTATGACCATCTGGAAGATTTTACCCGGAAGATTGACCGCCTGGATGCAGATGGCTTCCGCTATTCCTACACCGCACAGGGCATCAAAATGATGGGAGAAGTACTGACGATCAAACGAGAGAAGACCTCCTATTATATCTACGGCTACTATCGTGAGGAACTGAAAGAGGACAGCATCCAAGTGATGAAGGAAATCTATGATTCCATCAGCTGGCCGCAGCCAAAAGACGGGGCCGTCGTTTCCTGATTCCTGATTTTCTTGTTTCGTAATAAATAGAGCCGCTTGCTTACAAGAAAGATTCTACTTTTTCTTGTAAGTAAGCGGCTTCGTTGTTCTGTGTGCAAGAAAACGGCACTTTTAAGGTAGAATAATAGTTAAATTGTTGCCTAAAAACGGCTTTTTCTTGTATCTATCTGCTTCTGTGAGCTGCGAAACAAGAAAAACTCGAAAATCGATTTAGCAAATACGAGGCAGCAGCTCTCCGCCCGGCTGCGGCAGCAGTGTCTCGGAACCGATCTCGGTTGTGAGAACAACTTTTCCCGGATTAGCTTCCGTGATTTCTCCGATCACAGCAGCATTTGCCGTATATTTTCCGGCGCGCAGAGTTTCGAGCAGTTTGTCCGCTTCTTCTTTCGGAGCAATTACGACCATCGTTCCTTCGTTTGCCAGATAGAGCGGATCTAAGCCGAGCATGCCGCACATGCCTTTAACCGCCGGATCGACCGGGACGTCTGCACTCTGAATGCGGACACCGACATTGCTTTCGGCAGCAATCTCATAGAGCACAGTTCCGACGCCGCCTCTTGTCGCATCGCGGATCACGTGGATATTGCCCGTCGTTTCGATCATGGATTCCACCGCACCCCAAAGAGGCGCACAGTCGCTCTTGATATCTGCGTCAATTCCGAGGTCTTCTCTTGCAAGCAGGATCGTTGCTCCGTGCCGGCCGACATCTCCGGTCACGATCACAACATCGCCCGGTTTTGCAAAAGCTCCGGAAGTTTCAAATCCGTCCGTCAGCTTTCCAATGCCGGTCGTTGTGATGAATACGCAGTCGACCTGTCCTTTTCCTGCGACTTTGGTATCGCCGGCAACGATCTTTACACCGACTTCGTTCGCAGTCTTTTCCATGGCCGTTACGATTTCTTCTAATTTGTCCATGGAAAAACCTTCTTCAATAACAAAGGAGCAGGTCAGGTATAAAGGCTTCGCGCCCATGCATGCAAGGTCGTTCACTGTTCCGCAGATGCTGAGCTTTCCGATGTTTCCGCCGTTAAATTCATATGGCGATACGATAAATCCATCTGTGGACATCGCGATCTTTCCATCGCCGATATTGAGAACGGCCGCATCATCGGAAGTGAAGAAAGGATTCGCAAAGTGATTTTTAAAAACCGCTTCGATCAATTCTGCTGTCTGTTTTCCGCCGGCACCATGTGCCAAAGTTACTTTTCTGTCTGACATAACTGCCTCCTGATTATTGATTTAATTGTTAGTTTTCTTAGTGTCGGCCTGTGAGCCGGGGGCGTCCTGATTGTGACTTGCAGTGAGCCGTAGTTCTTCTTAAGTTTCACGCAGAAAATCCTAAGTGAAACACTAGAAGAACAGGCGACACGGAACGGAGCAATCAGGACATCTCCGGCTTACAGGCGGACGCTAATGAAAATGCTAAATACTATATTGATAATATGCCGAGCATGCACCTTCGTTGGAAACCATACATGCTCCGATCGGATGTTCCGGCGTGCAGACCTTTCCGAACACTTTGCAGTCCTTCGGTTTGCACTTGCCCTGAAGGACATCCCCGCAGCGGCATGCCGGATTCGGCTTGCCTTCAATCTTCGGAAGATCCAGCTTAATACGGGCATCAAAATCTGCATATTCCTTGCGGAGCTTGAGTCCGGAGTTTGGGATGATGCCGAGTCCGCGCCACTCGGAGTCGCAAAGCTCCATGACCTCATCGATCGTTTTCATCGCAACCGGGTTTCCTTCCGGGCGCACGACACGCGGATAGCAGTTCATGAAGAATGGCTCGCCCTTTTTGATCCCCTGT